>NZ_LFKY01000003.1:6468-670989 GCF_028128965.1 Bradyrhizobium sp. CCBAU 25338 | reverse complement strand
CCAAGGCCTTCGCCGCTTCCAAGACCACCGCGATCCAATCAGCGAATTATTGAACATCGACAGCAATGACGAGAAGCTACAGCGGCATTCTCCGATACTCCCGGTTTGCCAGACTTGCCTCCTCCAGATCCAAATCACGTTCGATTCGCCGCCGCGTTTCGTCGGTGATCTGGCCCTCGCGCAGGAGGTTGTGGATGAATTTTCTTTCGGCGGCGATCAACTCGCGGGTCAGCGCGGTACCGGCGGCGGAGACGTCGTGGTGGTTGGGATCGAGCGAGTCCGGGAGCTGGTTGACGCGGATATCGTGCCGTGCGCGCATCAGCCGCATCACTTCTTCGGATACGTCCTTCTGCGCGGTCAGTACGTCCAGCGATTTCAGCGCGGCGTCGAGCGCCTGGCGGCGGGCGGCGATCTCGGCCTCGTGCTCGGCGGCATGCTCGTGGCGGCCGGCCTCGGCGACGCCGAGCCAGCGCACGACCGGCGGCAGCGTCAGGCCGACGCCGATCAGCGTCACGAAGATGACGCCGAAGGCGACGAACAGGATCAGGTCGCGATACGGAAAGGCCTCGCCATCAGGCAGCGCGAATGGCAGCGCCAGCGCGGCCGCCAGCGACACGGCGCCACGCACGCCGGTGAAGGCGAGCACGAACGGCCATTGCCATGGCGGCGACGGGTCGCGCTCGCGCAGCGACTTGCTGAGCATCCGCGGCAGGTAGGTCGCTGGATAGAGCCAGGCGAAGCGCGCGATCACGACGATGACCAGGACGACGGCTGTCGCGATGAGAATGTCGTCGAGCGGGAAAGACTTCGACTTCTCGTAGAGCGCGCGCATCTGGAAGCCGGTGAGCAGGAACAGCATGCCCTCGATCAGGTAGATCACGAGATCCCAGAAGAAGATGCCTTGCAGGCGTGTTGCCGACGAGATCAGCAGCGGCCCGTTCCAGCTCACATAGAGGCCGCAGGCGACGGTCGCGATCACGCCGGAGCCGCCGACATGTTCGGGCAGCCAGTAGGAGACGTAGGGTGTGATCAGCGACAACGTCAGCTCGACCTGCGGATCCCCCGACCATTTGCGGAAGCGCAGGGAGAGCCAGCCGACGCCGATGCCGAAGGCGATCTCGCTGGCGACGATCAGGAGGAACTCGCCGGCCGCGAGCGGCAGCGAGAAATGTCCGACCATGATCGCGGCGAGCGCAAAGCGGTAGAGGATCAGCGCAGTGGCGTCGTTGGCGAGCCCTTCACCCTCGAGGATGACCAGGAGTCGGCGCGGCATGTTGAGCCGGCGCGCGATCGCGAGCGGAGCCACCACGTCGGGCGGCGCAACGATGGCCCCCAGCAGGAAGGCGACGGTCCAGGGCAGGCCGATCATGTAGTGCGTGGCGGCCGCCACCATCGCCGCGGTGAAGATCACCGCGCCGACCGCGAGCAGCACGATCGGGCGTAAATTGTTCCTGAACTCGCGCCAGCTCATGGCGACGCTCGCCGAGTAGATCAGCGGCGGCAGGACCATCAAGAGAACCAGTTCCGGCGGCAGCTCGACCGGCGGCATGCCCGGCACGAAGGCCAGGCCGACACCGGCCAGCATCAACAGAATGGCCGGGGCGACGTTGAAGCGGCGCGCGGCCAGCGCCACGCCCGCCAGCACGGCAAGCAGGATGAGAAAGGTCTGAAATTTCGCTTCCATGATGGCCTGTCTTGACCCGGAAGCGCGCGCAAGGTCAATGCGGCGCTGCTCACGCCAGCTGGCCGGCGACCATCCGTCCAATCTGCGCGAACAAAGTCGCGATCTGCGCCGCATTCGGCGTGCCGCCCTGGGTATAGGCCGCGATCAGGATCGGTACATCCGGCTTCGGCCAGACGACAGCGATATCGCCCGACGCATCCTTGCCGTTATTGCCTGTCTTGTCGCCGATCTTCCAGCTTGCCGGCAGGCCACCACGCAGCCGGTTCGCACCGGTCTTGCAATTCACCATCCAGTCGGTCAGTTGGAGGCGCGATTGCGCCGACAAGGCTTCGCCCAGCACCAGCCGCCGCAGATTACCCGCCATCGCCGCGGGTGTCGTGGTGTCCCGGGGATCGCCGGGTCGTGAGCGGTTGAGCTCTGGCTCGTTGTGGTCGAGCCGCGAGGTGGTATCTCCGAGCGATCGCCAGAATGCAGTCAGCGCGGCGGGCCCGCCGATCCGCGCCAGCAGCAGATTGGCGCAGGTATTGTCGCTGAGCTCGACGATCGCCTTGCACATCTCGCCGACCGACACCCTGCCGGCCGCGAGATTTTGCCTGGCGACCGGCGCGTATTCCAGGAGGTCGGCCTGACCGTAGGGGATCACGGCCTCGAGTTGCTCCTCACCGCGATCGACCCGCGCCAGCACGCAGGCGGCAAGCGAAGCCTTGAATGTCGAGCACATGACGAACCGCTCGTCGGCACGCCAGGTGAGTTTCCTGCCAGTCGCGAGATTCTCCGCATAGAGCCCGATGCGCCCGCCGCTGTCGCGCTCATAGGCTTCGAGTTCGGCCGGCGCCTCCGCGGCAAGCGCGGGAGAAGCGGCGATCCAGCACAGGGAGGCGAGCAGGGAGCGGCGATCGACAAGCATGGGAGACCTTTGGCGTGGGTCAGACGGTGTAGGGATGTAGCGGGCGCTTTCTCCGCACCGTCATTGCGAGCGGAGCGAAGCAATCCAGTCGACCTCCGCGGCGAGATTCTGGATTGCTTCGCTTCGCTCGCAATGACGAATGGAGAACGAGTGCGACAGATTTCGGGCAGCGGAAGATCGGGAGGACTCACTCCCGCAGGTCGTACCTGTACGATTTCGACACGATCTGCCAGCCGTCGGCGAGCTTCATCGCCACCAGATAGTCGGTGAAATAGCGCGGCGGCAGCTGGCAGCGCACCTTGATGAAGGCGGTCTTGTCGTCGGACCGGTCGATGGTGACGATGAAGTCCTCGCGCGGCTTGCCCTCGGCCTTGGCCGAGGCTCGCTTGCGAACGCGATCGAGCCAGTCGGGTACGGTCAGAACCTGGAGCTCGCCCTTCTCGACCCAGCGCAGATCGGCGGAGGGATGGAAGATGGCGCCGAGCTTTTCGGCGTCGCCCTCATAGAGCCCGTCAAAATAGGATTGCACGACGGCTTCGACGCTCGACCGGTCCTGGTTCATGAGTCATTCCTTTGCATGATGATGCGGGGCGAACTTAGTCGTACATGTCAAAATGCGCTATGGGTCTGTGGGCCGTTTTGCGCGAAGGCAATCGTCATGACCGGATCATACAATTCGAACGCTCGTATCCTCGCCGGCGAATGCTATTGCCGCGCTGTGCGCTTTGAAGTGGCGGATGCGTTCTCCTACGCGATGAACTGCCACTGCTCGAACTGCCGTCGCACCACCGGAGCCGCCTTCAAGCCGTTCGCCGGCATCGCGCAAGACAAGCTCCGCATCGTCCAGGGAGAGGACCAGCGGATGATTTTCGGCGACGATACCACCCATGATGCGCATTGTGCCCGCTGCGGCTCACTGCTCTATTCCCGGGTGCGTGAAGGACAATGGGTCCATGTCGCCATGGGAACCCTGGTCGACGCCCCCTCGATCCGGCCGAGCGCCCATATTTTCGTCGGCTCGAAAGCGCCCTGGCACGAGATTACGGACAATCTGCCGCAATATCGAGGGCACATCGGGGTTGTCTGAGGGAAGCCGGGAGCACGCGGCCATTCGTCGGCGAACCGCGACCGCGCTGGCGCGACAAACACAGGGGTTTTTCGGCCTGTCGTCGGCGTCCCATTCGTGACCTCAATTACAAGCGCCGGGTGGATGTTGCTAAATTGGTCCCAAAGGGCCCGAGCGGCCCGGAACCATCGGAAGTCGTGTCATGCCCAGTTTGCTCAGACTTTGTCCGCTTTTGGTCGTCCTCGGCCTGCTGTTCGGCGCCGGGCCCGCCTTGGCCGGAAAGCGCGTCGCGCTGGTGCTCGCCAATTCGGCCTATCAGCACGCTCCCTCGCTCGCCAATCCCGTCAATGACGGGGTGGTGATGGCGAAGATGCTGAAGGAGGCCGGCTTCGATCTCGTCGAGTCCCGGCACGATCTGTCGGCGCTGGATACGCGTCGCGTCTTGCGCGACTTCGCCGACGCGACCCGGGATGCCGATATCGCCGTGGTCTACTATGCCGGCCACGGCATCGAGGTCGAGGGTTCGAACTATCTGATTCCCGTCGACGCCAGGCTCGAGCGCGACACCGATGTCTACGACGAGGCGCTCACGCTCGACCGCGTCCTGGTCGCGGTCGAGCCTGCAAAGCGGCTTCGCCTGGTGATCCTCGATGCCTGCCGCGACAATCCGTTCGGCAAGAGGATGAAGCGTACGATTGCCGCGCGCGCCATTGGTCGTGGTCTCGCCCAGGTCGAGCCGAGCAGCCCCAACACGTTGATTGCCTATTCGGCCAAGGCCGGGTTCACGGCGCAGGACGGCGACGGTGCCAACAGCCCGTTCACGGTCGCGCTGTCGAAGCATCTGACGACGCCGGGCCTCGACGTCCGCCGCGCCTTCGGCTTCGTGCGTGACGAGGTGCTCAAATCGACGGGCAACAAGCAGGAGCCGTTCGTCTACGGTTCGCTCGGTGGCGAGGACGTCCCGCTGGTGCCGGTCAAGGTGGCGGTCGTAGCGCCGGCGGCGAATCCCCAGGCCGATATCCGCCGGGACTACGAGCTCGCGCTCCAGGTCGGCAACAGGCCGGCGTGGGAAGCGTTCCTCGCCCAGCATCCCGAGGGATTCTATGCGAGCCTCGCCAAGCTCCAGCTCGAGAAGATTGGCGCCGAGCAGGCTCATGCGGCTGCCATCGAGAAGGCGAAGCAGGCCGAGGCCGAGCGCGATCGTCTCGCTGCGCTCGGCGCGCAGAAGGATGCGCAGGCCAAGGCTGCGGCCGATGCGAAGGCCGCCGAGCAGGCCCAGCTTGCCGCCCAGAAAGCCAAGGAGCAGGCGCAGCAGCAGGCCGCCGCCGCCGAGCAGCAGCGCGTCAATCTCGCCGCTGCGGTCCCGAGCGCTGCGCCGGTCAGCACCGCAAGCCCCGCCGGCACCAACGTCGCCTCGCTGACCCCGGCGACCGCGCCGGTCGATCTCAACCGTTCGGTGCAGACCGAGCTCGGCCGCGTCGGGTGTTTCTCCGGGCAGGTCGACGGCAACTGGAATACGTCCTCGCAGCGATCGCTGTCGCAGTTCAACCGCTATGCCGGCACCAGGCTCGACGTGACGGTGGCAAGCACCGACGCGCTCGATACGGTCAAGGCCAAGCAGTCTCGCGTTTGTCCGCTGGTGTGCGAGCACGGCTTCAAGGCTGATGGCGACAAATGCGCCAGGATCGTCTGCCGCGAGGGTTACGCGGTCAACGATGACAATGAATGCGAGAAGCAGCGTGCGGCCAAGCCTGCGACCGCGAAGCGCGACGACGGCGACGAGCGTCCCGCACGGCAGCGTCGTCAGTCTGGCGGGGCGGCGGGTGGCTATGGTGCCGCTGCCGGCATTGCTGCTGCTGGCGCCGGCCGCGCGACGAGAGGCGGGCAGGTCTACTGCAACAACACCGGTTGCCGTCCGGTCCATCGCGGTTGCCGTCTCGAATATCGCGGCGGCGGCGGCCCCGGCTACGACGCCAATGCCGAGGTGTGTTACTGACCGCTACTTTCTGGGTCGTCCCAGCGAAGGCCGGGACGACGGATTATTTCGAGATTGCGCTCGCCGCGATGTTCACCGTCAGCGCCAGCAACGCCGTGTTGTAGATAAAGGACACGATGCCGTGCGCCGTCGCGGTGCGGCGAATGGTCTTGTCGGTGATGCCGACGTCGGAGACCTGCGCGGTCATGCCGATCACGAAGGAGAAATAGACGAAATCCCAATAATCGGCATGGTCTTCCTTGTCGCCGCTCGGAAACTGAAGGCCACCTGCCGTACCGTCGCGATAATAATCATGCGCGTAGTGCAGCGCGAAGGTCGTGTGCACCGCAGCCCATGACAGCACGATGGTGATGATCGCGATCGTCAGCTCCAGGCCGCCGCGCTGCGGCGTGCCCAGCTCGGAGACGATTGCCGCGATGCTGGCGAAGGCACCGGTCGCCGTGACGAGCAGGATCACGAATCGGCCGTCGTCCTGCATCGCAGCGGCGCGACGGATGTGCCGGTGGTCGTTGCAGAGCATCATCGCATAGACCAGCCCGAGATAGACCGCGATCAGCGCGTCCCATCCGAACAGGAGCCGCGTCACCAGCCGGTGCGTGCCCGGCACAAGCAGGCCGACGAGGATGCCGACAGCGAGCGCAATGAACGTCCGCGGCCGTGCATAGAGCAGCCGCATCGGCCGCGACATCTGGCGGAAGCGGACAAGAGCGGGATCCTCTTTGCCGCGGGCCGCCATCGGCGCGCGTCAGTTCTTCCGCTCGGCGACGAATCGCGCGGCGGCCTGCAGCACGGCGGCGCGGTCGCCGAAGATCGACACTGCGTTGTCCGCGCGCGCGAGCAGATCGCGCACGCGCTGCTTGGCGCCTTCGATGCCGAGCTGGGTGACGAAGGTGGTCTTGCCGAGCGCGGCATCCTGGCCCGACGGTTTGCCCAGCGCGGCCGCATCGCCCTCGACGTCGAGCAGATCGTCGGCGATCTGGAAGGCTTCGCCGAGCGCGCGTCCGTAATCGTCGAGCGCCTGATATTCCTTTTGCGAGGCCTGGCCGAGAATCGCGCCGGCGATGCAGCCGTAACGCAGCAGCGCGCCGGTCTTCATCTGCTGAATGCGGGCGACATCGATAGGCTCGTTGCCGCCGAAGCGGCCTTCTCCGGCGAGGTCGAGGATCTGGCCGCCGACCATGCCGCCGATGCCGGCGCAGCGCGCCAGCGCCCGCGTCAGCAGCAGCCGCACATTGGCGTCGCGATGGATCTCGTCGCGGGTGATGATGTCGAAGGCGAGCGTCAGCAGGCCGTCGCCGGCGAGGATCGCGGTCGCGTCGTCGGTCTTCTTGTGCAGGGTGGGGCGGCCGCGGCGCAGGTCCGAATTGTCCATCGCCGGCAGGTCGTCATGGATGAGCGAATAGCAGTGGATGCATTCGAGCGCCGCGCCGGCGAGCAGGGCCGCCTCGCGCGACACGCCGAACACGGCGGCGCTTTCGACCACCAGGAACGGCCGCAGACGCTTGCCGCCATTCAGGCTTGAATAGCGCATTGCGTCCATCAGTCGCTTGGGCCGGGCGATCTCGTCGTGCAGGATGTCGTCCGACAATAGCCGCCTGAGCAGGGCCTCGGTGTCATCAGCGGTCTTGTCCAGACGTTTGGCGAAATCGGACGGGGACGTGCCGGTCATCAAGAAGGGCTCCAGAACTAAAATTCGGCCGGACAATCCTTTATGCGCCCGCGCCAGTCAATCGTTTGGAAGGGCTAAAAAGTGCTGGAAAAGGCCCGAATTATCACAGACTTAATGGCTCAGCCGTGGGCCTCGTTTCATTTTGCGCCGGAAAGGTCGACTTGCGCATCGTCAAAATCCTTCTCCTGGTGCTCGTGGTCGCAGCTCTCGCGCCCTATGTGATCGCGCCGTTCTACCGCACCGGCCATCCGGTTTCGACGCTGATGGCCTGGCGTTCGCTCCGGGGCGCGCCGATGCAGCGGACGTGGATCGATCTTGCTGACATGTCGCCCTATCTGCCGCGCGCCGTGGTGGCGGCCGAGGATGCCCATTTCTGCAAGCACCACGGCATCGATTGGGGCGCGTTGCGCGAGGCGATCGACGATGCTCAGGAGGATGGCACGCCGTTCCGGGGTGCCTCCACGATCACCCAGCAGGTGGCGAAAAACCTGTTCCTCTGGCAGGGGCGGGATTTCGTTCGCAAGGCGCTGGAATTCCCGCTGGCGCTCTGGATCGATCTCGTCCTGCCCAAGCCGCGGATCCTGGAGATTTACCTCAACATCGCCGAGTTCGGTCCGCAGGGCCAGTTTGGCGTCGAGGCGGGCAGCGCCTATGCCTTTGGCAAATCGGCCGCCAGCCTCTCCCCGCGGGAGGCAGCCCTTCTGGCCTCGATCCTGCCGAATCCGGTCAAACGCAGCGCCAGGACCCCCGGGCCGGGCGTCCGGCGGCTGGCGGCAACCTATATGGCGCGGGGGCAGGCGAGCTCGCTTGCGACCTGCTGGCGCGAAAATCGCTGATTTTGGCCCATTCCGGGCGCATTTTCCGGCCCAAGAGCCTAGCTTTACGGCCAGCCTTCCTCTATAAGCGCGGCCTTGATCGGCATTCAGCTCGCCTCGTATTGCGGGTGCTGAGCCGTCCCTTCGCGGACGATGCCCTGATGACACCAATCCCTAGAGGATATTGAAATGGCCGTTCCGAGAAGAAAAACCTCGCCGTCGCGCCGCGGCATGCGCCGCTCGGCTGACGCCATCAAGAAGCCGACCTATGTAGAGGACAAGGACTCCGGCGAGCTCCGTCGTCCGCACCATCTCGACCTCAAGACCGGCATGTACAAGGGCCGTCAGGTCCTGAAGAAGAAAGAGTCCTGAAGGCAGGACCTTTCCTCAGGCGGGATGATTGAACCCGCGTGATTTCGGCCAACCCATGAGCTAGACGGTGACGGCGGCGGGGCAAATGCTTCGCCGCTGCATTGCTCTGTCCGGATATCTTGATCGAGAAGGCATCTCGCCGATGGTCGGTTTCCCGCTGCTTCTGATTCCGCTCGCGGTCTACAACATCATCGCCTTCCTGATGCCCAGCGTGTCCTTCTCGGACGTGCTGTTCAATGTGCCGATGATCACGGGCGAGAGCTGGCCGGTCACGCTCGCTGATCTCCTGCTCGCACTCGGCGTGGTGCTGCTGCTGCTCGAGGTGGTCAAGGGCGCGCGGCCAGGCTCGAAATTCCTGATGGATCATTTGCTGTCGCTGATCGTCTTCGGGGCGGCCGCAGCCGAATTCGTGATGTGGCCCAAATTCGGCAACTCCACCTATTTCCTGCTGGTGCTGCTGGCGATGGCCGACTTCCTCGCCGGCATTGCCCAGCGCACGCGTCGCCGCGTCACCTATGTCGCCGAGACGACGGTGCCGGCGCCACGCAAGGCCAAGCGCAGGGGTGAAGCGCCGGCGGAAGATGCGGAGGCCGCCTCCAGGTTCGAGCCGGTGATTGCGCCGCAGCCGGCGCCGGCGGCGCCGCCCGCACCCTCGGCGCAATCCGTCGCCGAATCCGTGCTGATGGATCATCCTGCGCCAAAGCCGGTGCAGGGCTCACCCTCGCCGGAAATTTCCTCGCCCCATCTTCAGCCGGGCAACGGCTCGCCGTCGTCCCCTGACGCGCCGCCACGCTGACCGAGCGCGTCGACCTCTTCCACAAGCGGGGAGAGGCGCGGCAAACGTGAGGCGAAAATTACCCCTTAAGCCGGCTTACGCCACCTGCCGCGTCCGCGCGCTGACGCTTCCCAATGGCCGCTTGCTGCCATAGGCCGTCCTCGCGTCTTCGGAAGAGGCCCGGCGGAGTCGGCTGGTCTGGGACAGATGTTCGGCGTTGGCGATGAGCTGGGTGACGAAGCTCGGATCGGGGCGGGGCAGCGGCGCCTTGTGAACCCACTGCAACGTCGGCATCAGCGGCACCAGGGCTGTGCCTGCGCCGTTCTCAGCCGCGTCCGATCGATCGGTACTCAACATCGCAATCACCGTTGATCCGGCGAGATTGTCGCGTTTCGGGACGCAGGCGCCGGTGCGAGTCCTGTACTCGCAAGGCCTATGCCGCGCGGGCCGGTTTGGTTCCCCACGTCTGGGAAACGTGGTTTCCAAATTGTTTATCAACTTTGCCTAGGGTCGGGGGCGAATCTGGCTCTATCCTGTGCCGGCCCAGGACTTATCCACTGTCCCAGAACGAGGCGATTTTGACCCCCGCATTGCCGCAAGCCTCCGACATCCTGGCCGCGCTCGGCCAGGCCGTGTTCGCCTGGGACATCGCCAGCGATGCCATCGTCTGGGGTGAGCAGGTCGCCAGCATCTTTCCCGGCATCCCGGCCGAGCGGCTCGCGACCGGCGCCGAATTCGCCAAGCTGATCGAGCCCGCGCAAACGCTGCGGACCGCAGCCCTGGCGCAGACCTCCGCCGTGCACGGCGTCGGCGGTACGCCTTACCGCGTCGAGTACGGCGTGCGCATGAGCGCCTCCGATCCCGTGATCTGGGTCGAGGAGACCGGCCGCTGGTTCGCGGGCCCCGATGGTCGCCCCACACGTGCGATCGGCTCCGTCCGTATCAATAATGAGCGCCACGCCCGCGACGAGGAACTGGCCAAGCTGGCCCGGCTCGATCCCCTGACCGGCGAGCTCAACCGCTCCCACCTGCTGGCGGCATTGGCCGAGGCGATCGAGGAGACGACCCGCTTCCGCTCGACCGCGGCCTTCATGCTGGTCGGCATCGATCATCTCGCCCGCGTCAACGACGCCTTCGGCTTCGATGTCGCCGACGCCGTGATCCTGGATGTCGCCAAGCGCATTCGTTCGCGCCTGCGCGGCGGCGACGTGCTCGGGCGCTTCTCCGGCAACAAGTTCGGCCTGATCCTGAAGAACTGTACCGTCGACGACATGAACGTCGCCGCCGAACGTTTCCTCACCGGCATCCGCGACGAGGTGGTGCCGACGAAATCCGGCCCGGTCTCGGTCACCGCCTCGATCGGCGCGGTCAGCCTGCCGCGCTATGCCCGCAACACCGATGAAGCGGTCAACCGCGCCCATGAAACGCTGGATGCCGCCAAGCGCCGCCGCGCCGGCTCGTTCGCTGCGTGGCGCCCGGATGCCGCGCGCGACGCGCAGCGCCGGGTCAACATCCGCGTTACCGACGAGATCGTCACTGCGCTGAACGAGCGCCGCATCAAGCTCGCCTATGAGCCGGTGGTCTCGGCCAGCTCGCGCGAACGCGCCTTCCACGAATGCCTGGTGCGGATGGACCAGGGCGACGGCCAGGTGCTGCTCGCGCCCGACATCGTGCCGGTCGCCGAACGGCTCGGCCTGATCCGCCTGGTCGACCACCGCGTGCTCGAGCTCGTGGTCGCCGAGCTCGCCGCTGCGCCCAACATCTGCCTCAGCCTCAACATCTCACCTGATACGACGATGGATCCGGACTGGTGGGCCGGGATCGAGTCGCTGATGCTGGCGCATCCCGGTGTTGCCGAGCGGCTGATCGTCGAGATCACGGAGACGGTCGCGATCCAGGACATCGACGACGTCCGCGGTTTCGTCACGCGGCTGAAGAATTTCGGCAGCCGCATTGCCATCGACGATTTCGGCGCCGGCTACACCTCGTTCCGAAACCTGCGCAAGCTCGGCGTCGACATCGTCAAGATCGACGGCGCCTTCGTGCAGAACGTCACCCGCTCGGCCGACGACCGCGCCTTCGTGCAGACCCTGATCGACCTCGCCCGCCGCCTCGACATCAAGACGGTCGCCGAATGGGTGCAGGACGAGGAAGCCGCAGGCATGCTGCGCGAGTGGGGCTGTGACTATATCCAGGGCCGCCTGATCGGCCTTGCCTCGGCCGAGCGGCCGTGGGGCGCGCCGCCGGACAGCGCGCTGCCTGCGGCGGGGTAGGAGAGCCTACAACCCCAAGATACAATATTGCATCGACGACCATTTATGATATGGTTTCTACCATTGCTTGATATCTATAGATGGTTCGCCAATGGGTGGCCAAGTCACTTTTCGACTGGACGATCCGGTTCCGCTGCCGGACGATGTTCATATCTGGATTCCGGAAGGCTCGGCGTCACTAGACCAATGCGTCCATCCCGAGACCTCTCGCAAGCCTGACTACGTCCATATCGCCGGTCTTTGCGATGGCGCTTCCTGCGCCAATTGCGACTGCCTTGAACGAGCCCCTTCCGTCGAGTTGCCGCCCATTGCGGCAGCAAAAGCATCGGATCGACAGCGCTTTCTTGCCGTTTCCCCGAAGGCTGCCACCTACGCCGCCTTCGACATGTCATTCCTGCCTTCGTTCTTGTTGCTGCGCGACGGCCACTCGCCGCGAACAGTAATTGAATTTCACAAGGAGCTCTACGGAACGGACTCGACGAGCGCGCATCTCAAGTCGTTTTTTGAAACCATCGTTCTGCGCAATATGCTGAACTCTGCGACGACCAAAGAAGACCTTCCAGATGCTCGCAATCTCCATCTCTATGTCACCAATCGCTGCAACCTGAGATGCAGTCACTGCTACATGTCCTCCGGGCAGCCTTTGCCACAAGGCGAAATCGACACAGAGCAGCGCCTCAGAGCGATTGATCTGTTCTCGGAAGTATCCCCGAACAGTAAGGTAACTCTGTCCGGGGGAGAGGCGCTCACAGATCCCGATATCTTCGTGCTGATTGATCACGCCAAGAATCGCGGCCATCGGGTTGAGCTGTTTTCGAATGGTCTCCTTATCCGCAAGCAAAACGTCCAGCGAATCGTCAACTCCGTCGATCAGCTCCAGATATCGATCGATGGAACCGATTCGACTTCGAACGATCCTATCAGGGGGAAAGGCTCGTTCGATCGGATTGTGGCAGCGATCAAGCTTGTCGATCGCGCCGATCGATCAGCCAATCCGAACTTCTTCTATCGCATCGGCATGACCCTGACGCGATCCAACTACGAGAATATCGAGACCAACCTGGTCGGTTTTCTCGGAGCACTCGAACTTCAATCGCCGCATAGGATCTCCATAGCGGTCGTTAGCGGGATAGGCCGTGCCGGCGAGCGTCCGGAGATCAGCGCGGACGTCGATGACCTGCCGTTGATTCAGGCGCGAATTATGAAGTCCCTGATCAACCAGGGGCGGGTGAAATGGCCATCGTTCACCGTCAATCGGTATTCGAAGTCCTGCGGCATCGGGATGTCGATCGCGGTGGCGGCGGATGGACGAATTTATCCATGCTCCGTGACGGAACAGCCGGCGATCGGAGCCGTGGGAGACGCGGACGCCAAGGCCGCGATGGAGAGAGTTGGACAGTACACAGAGGAATTCAACGTCGACCGTGTAAGCGGCTGCTCGACTTGTTCGTTGCGCTATTTCTGTCAAGGGAAGTGCCGGGTAGCGAACCTGCATAGTACGGGTTCGATGGCCCGATCGACCTGCACGAGCAAATTCAAGGCGGCTCGTGCAAGATCCTTGATGGCGAACTTCGACAGTTTCGTGGCTCACTAGCGCCTGAGGCGCACAACATAGAGGAGAGTGGAATGACTACGCGTCAGGGATTGGATGAGATCGTTGTTCATGGCAGTTCGTCGAACGAGAACGAAATCGTGGTCTCGTTCGAGGCGCGCCCCTTGCAGGAGGAAGGCTCGGGCGTCGTGTTCACCGCCGTCAGCTCGAATCTTCATACGGCCAGCCAGCAGTCGCCGGACACTTGCTGCACCTGCACCAACTAGCGCTTGGTTCGTCGATAATCCGGCTCCAAGGCTGTGCCGAAAGCTGGAAGCTACAGCTTGCGATGAGCGTCGAACCTGATGTTTTCGCTGGTCAAAAGCGGGCGCAAGCAATTGTCGCCCGATTTTGGCTGTTGGCCAGACGTGAGCGTTTCCGGGTACTCCTCTGCTTTGGCAATCCCTTGGGCAATGCCATCGGTGACACGACTATGGCAACGCAGCACGTTGCCTATCTTCGATCAGCCAATTCCAACGTCGAGATCACCGTTTGGACTGCCAACGCCAGTGTGTGGAAACAGCTGGGGGACGACAGGGTCCAATGCTCGCCGATAGTTTCTTCGATTACCAGTCGAGATTTTGATCTCTGTATCTTTGACTGGGTCAGCGCCGGGGAGGATCTGCTGGCGCACTTGCGCGACCAGATGGTGTTCTCGATCGTGTGGCCCTCCTGGGGCGCCAACCCGCTGGTCCTAACCGAGGTTGGACAATTCGAACGGTTTGAATTGCCGGCAGGGACAAATCAGCCAAGCCGCGTTGGCGATTTGTATCGGGCACTCGAGGTAAAGCGGCCGGTGTCATCTTCCAACTTGTCGGTGCGCTCTGGCAACAAGCTAGTATTTCAGCCCTTCGCGAGCATCAGGTGGAAATCGCTGCCGTCAGAGGCTGCGTTGACATTGGTGCGGGACCTGTCGCGAGCGCTCCGCGGTTGCGCCAAGCTTGTCCTGCCGCTTCCGCCGAGACATTCGTCGGAAGAGCTCATCCGATTTTCGCAGGCACTTAGGCGGGCGATCACGGATGATGATGTCGCAGCCGATATAGAGTTTGCCGATTCGCTGTCTCTGTCGAGCTACATTGACTTGATACGCGGCGCCGCACTTGTCGTCGGGCCGGATTCTTCCAGCCAGCATATCGCGGCGCGCTGCGGCGTGCCCTGCATCTCGCTCTATCCCCCAAAGAGCGGATACAACTACTTCTTCTTCGGACCACAGGAAGGCAAGAACTTGCAACTGCGGCTTTCGGGAGGCTCTGATGAGAAGGCGTTGAGCAGGGCCGTCGTTTTCTTGGCCAATCGCCTGCTGGAGCGGGACGATGACCGTCTCTCTCCTTCGACGCGAGCATCGATCATCAAGGCTGCGCAAGCACTTGTAGATCAGTTGATCTCCATCGAGGCGGAGCGATCCCTGGAACCTCAAGCGCTGAGCGCATTGACGGACCTGTTGAATCGATCGCTGCCCACCGAACTCGATCAACTGAGAGCGTTCTTGACTGAAGAATTTGCCACTGTCTGGAAAGAAGCTCAATCTCTCCTGGATTCGCAGGCCAGCCCCGAGCAGCTCCAGATTGTTCGACAGCGGGCAAGGAGCCTAAATGCAAGCAGAATAATTAATACTCTTTGCTTCTGATCGGATGGGTTCCTCCAAGTCCCGTTGCAACGCATAGCAGCGAATGACCACGGCGAGCAAACCTGCGACAAATGGCCAACATAGCCTGATGAGGAACAACGGTGGCGAGAGGAGGTGGGTTGCGCCGAGCGAACGCGCTTCGCGCATCTGCAGCCTACCCACCCTACAGACCTTCACGCCCCCTCGTCCAGCGCCACAAGCTCGCGCTTCTTGCGCAGCGATGGCAGCAGCGGCGCGATCAGCAGCACGAGCGCCAGCGTCAGGCACAGCCCCGAGATCGGCCGCTGCACGAAGGTCCAAAGATCGCCCTGCGACAGGATCAGCGACTTGCGCAGATTGTTCTCCATCATCGGCCCCAGCACGAAGGCGAGCACGAGTGGCGCCGGCTCATAGCCGAGCTTGCGCATGAAATAGCCGATGATCCCGAACGCGATCATCACATGGACGTCGAACACGTTGTTGCTCGAGCAATAGACGCCGATGATCGTGAACAGGATGATCAGGGGGAACAGGATGTTGTAGGGCAGCTTGAGCAGCTGCACCCACATGCCGATCATCGGCAGGTTCAGGATCAGCAGCATGACGTTGCCGATATACATGCTGGCGACGATGCCCCAGAACAGGCCTGGATTCTGCGTGATCAGCAGCGGTCCCGGCTGCAGGCCGTGAATGACGAAGGCTCCGAGCAGCAGCGCCATCACCACATTCGGCGGGATGCCGAGCGTCATCAGTGGAATGAAGGCCCCGCCCGCCGCGGCATTGTTCGCCGATTCCGGTCCCGCGACGCCTTCGATCGCGCCATGCCCGAAACGCTCGGGCGTCTTCGACAGCCGCTTCTCCAGCGCATAGGAGGCGAAGGACGCCACCACCGCGCCGCCGCCCGGCAGGATGCCGAGGAAGAAGCCGAGGATCGTGCCGCGGCCGACCGGACCTGCGCTCGCCTTCCAGTCCTCTTTGCTGGGCAGGAGATGGGTGATCTTGGCGTTGATGATGTCGCGCTTGATGGCCTGCTCGGTGTTGAGCAGCACTTCGGCGACGCCGAACAGGCCCATCACGACGGGCACGAGGCCGATGCCGTCGATCAATTCCATGCGGCCGAAGGTCAGCCGCGGCTGCGCGGTGATGCTGTCGAGCCCGACCAGCCCGAGCACGACACCGATGCACGCCATCAGCAGTGCCTTCGGCATCGATCCCTGGGTGAGGAAGGTGAGCACGACGAGGCCGAGCACCATCAGGCTGAAATACTCGGCCGGGCCGAAGGCGATGGCAATGCTGGCAAGCTTCGGCGCCACCAGCATCAGGGCGATCAGCGCAAACGTGCCCGCGGCGAAGGAGCCGAAAGCGGAGATGCCGAGGGCGGGGCCCGCACGGCCCTGCTTCGCCATCTGGTGGCCGTCGATGCAGGTGACGACGGAGGCGGCCTCGCCGGGGATGTTGACCAGGATCGAGGTGGTCGAGCCGCCATACATCGAGCCGTAATAGATGCCGGCCATCATGATGATGCCGGATTCCGGTGTCCCCGACAACGTCACGGGCAGCAGCAGCGACATTGCCGAGATCGGCCCGATGCCCGGCAGCACGCCGACCAGCGTGCCGATGAAGACGCCGATGAAGCAGTAGAGCAGGTTGATCGGCAGCAGCGCGACGCCGAATCCATGGGCCACATTGACAAGCGTATCCATGCGATCAACCGATCCCGAACAGGCCTGAGGGCAACTGGATCAACAGCAGCCGCTTGAGCACCCACCACATGCCTGATGGCACCAGCACGGCGATCGGGACTGCCAACGTCCAGCGCACCGGATCGATCAGCCGCAACAGCAGCAGCATCAGCGGGATCGACGACAACAGGAATCCCAGCGGCTCCAGCGCGAACGAGAATGCGGTGAGGCAGGCGATGACGAGAAGCGGCTTGCTCCAGCGCACATTCTCCCAGCGCGAGGCCAGTGTCGGACCGCCCTCGGTGACGGCCGAGACGATGATGGCGCCTGCGAACACGCACATCATGATGCCCGTATAGAACAGCACGTAGCCCGAGCCGGGATCGTTGATGGTGCCGAGCCTGAGCTTCAAGCTCGACCAGATCACGAAGCCGCCAAGCGCGAGCCCGATCACCCCGCCCCAGAGCTCGGAATTGCTGAGGCGGAGCTTGACGTTGGTTTGGTTGCTCATCGATTCCCTCTCGTGCCCCGGACGCGGCGCAGCACCGTAAGTGCGTTCACTCGCGTCTTCAACGCGCTATGGTGATGCGCCGCCGAGCCGGGGCCCATGAAGTTGGGCAAAAGGTGGGGTCCCGGCTCTGCGGTGCAGCGTTGAAGAAGCGCTGCACCGCGTCCGGGACGCGTAAGTAGCTCAGCTCTACTTCTTCGCAAGCCCGAGCGTCTCGATCACCTTGCGCTCGGAGGCCGTGACCTCGACGACGAACTTCTTGTAGTCCTCGGTGTTCTTGTAGTTCGGAACCATGTCGTATTTGGCGAGCGTCGCCACGACTGCCGGGTCTTCGATCGCCTTCTTGAAGGCATCGTGCAGCTTGGCGACGATCTTGGGATCCATGCCCTTCGGGCCGGCGATGCCGAACGGGGAATCATAGACCATGGGATAGCCGAGCTCCTTCAGCGTCGGCACATCCGGGTAGTTCGGCGAGCGCGCGCCGGTCCAGACCATCAGCAGCCGCAGCTTTCCGGCGTCGACCAGCGGTCGCCATCCCGTGGAATCAGCCTGGAGCATGGTGTGCTGTCCCAGCACGGCTGCGTTGGTCTCTGCGCCGCCCTTGAAAGGGACCTGCGTCAGCTTGATGCCGGACATCGAGGCGATCTGCTCCATGCCGATATGCAGCGAGGTGCCGGCACCCGGCGTGGCGTAGGTCACCTTGCCCGGGTTCGCCTTGGCGAACTCCACCACGTCCTTCCAGCTCTTGAACTGAGACTCCGCACTGGTCGTGACGCCGAAAGTGTAGCCGGTGAGATGGACGATGTAGCTGAAATCCTTCGCCGGATCCCACGACACCTCCTGCATCAGCGGCAGACGGAACACCGTGATGGGGATCTGCGAGATGGTGTAGCCGTCAGGCTTCGCGGCCGCCGCCATGGTCGCCGGTCCCACCGTGCCGCCGCCGCCGGCCTTGTTGTCGATCACGATCGGCTGACCCAGGATCTTCGAGGCGCTGTCGGCGATCGCGCGCATCGAGATATCGGTCGATCCGCCGGCCGGCCACGGCACGATCAACGTGATCGGCTTGCTGGGATAGTCCTGCGCACCGGCGGCAGTGGGGAACAATGCGCCCATGACAGCGTACGCCGCGGCAAATGCGATCGTCTTCAGCCCGTATCCCGACATCGAAACGCCTCCCTTGCAGCGGCCCCTTTGGGCCACCGCCTCTTGTTCTTGTGAGACGATTGTTCCTGAAATCGAGGGAGAAGAAAAGCGCATTGCGCGGACCGCGCGCGGCGATCGGTGGGGCCATGCCGGCAGAGCCGGCACATGCGACAATTCGTCGTTCGGCCGCGTGCCGAGAGGCGGAATTTGAGGGGAGAGGCCGTTAGGCCACGCGCCGGACCATGTTCAGCGTCTCGATGGTGCGGCTGACCTCCGATGCGAGACACGGCTTGCCGAAATAATAGCCTTGCACGGCAGTGCAGCCGCATTCGCGAACGAAATCGAGCTGCTCCTCGGTCTCCACCCCCTCCGCCGTGGTCTCGACGCCGAGCACGGAGCCGAGGCTTGCGATCGTTCGGACGATGGCAACGCTCTCCGGGCTTTCGCCGAGCGTGCCGACAAAGGAGCGGTCGATCTTGATGCGGTCGAAGGGGAACTTGCGCAAATAGCTCAGCGAGGAATAGCCGACGCCGAAATCGTCGAGGCTGACGCGCACTCCCAACGTGCGGAGCTGGTGCAGGATCTCGATCGTCGCCTCGCTGTCATCGAGCAGCGCCGTCTCCGTGACCTCGAGCTCCAGCCGCTGCGGCGGCAGGCCGGCTTCCGCAAGTGCGCTCGTGACCATCGCCACCAGCCCGCGCGAGCGGAACTGCACCGGGGACAGGTTCACCGCGACGGTGACATCGGGCCAGGACGCGGCGGCCGCGCAGGCCGTGCGCAGCACCCATTCGCCGATCGGTACGATCAGCCCGTTCTCCTCCGCAATCGGAATGAACTCGGCCGGAGAGACGAAGCCGCGCGAGGGATGTTTCCAGCGCAGCAGCGCCTCGAAGCCGGTGAGCTCGCAGGAATCGAGCCGCATCTGTGGCTGGAACACCAGGTGGAATTCACGTCCTTCCAGCGCGCCAACCAGATCCTGCTCCAGCGCGTGCCGGCTGCGCGCCTCTTCCTCCATCTCAGGCTCGAACAGCTGATAGGCTCCGCGCCCCTTGGCCTTGGCCTGGTACAGCGCGAGGTCGGCGCATTTCATCAGCTCGTCGGCATCGAGCCCATGGTCGGGTGCGATCGCGATGCCGACGGAGACGCCGACATGGATCGACTGACTCTCCAGCGGCGGCGGATGACCGATGATGTCGACGAGGCGGCGGGCGAGTTCCTCGGCCGATTGCGGCTGCGGTCCGCGCTGGAGGATGGCGAACTCGTCGCCGCCGAGGCGGGCGACGGTATCGTGCTCGCCGACATTCTCCTTCAGACGCGCTGCGACCCAGCGCAGCAGGCGGTCGCCTGCGGCGTGGCCGAGGCGATCGTTGACGGTCTTGAAGTTGTCGAGGTCGAAGCACAGCACGGCCATGGCGCCGCCGGCGATCGCGACCTGGTTCAGTCCTTCGCCCATCTTCTCGCGGAACAGCGTGCGGTTGGGCAGGTCGGTGAGCGAATCGTGCTGCGCCATATGCGCCACCCGGGCCTGGGCCTTGTGACGCTCGGTGACGTCCTCGTAGGTGACGACCCAGCCGCCGTGATCCATCCGCTTGTGATTGAGCTTGATGATGCGGCCGTCGCTCAAGTGCCGGTGCAACGTGTGCTCGCCCTCGCGCAACCTCTCGACATATTCGGCATAGAGTTTGGCGCCGGTCATGTTCGGATGGATGCCGAGCTCGCAGCCGTACTCCATGATCTCTCGCATCGAGACGCCGGGCTTCACGATCTCCGGCGACAGCCCGTACATCTCGAGAAAACGGCGGTTGCAGACGATCACGCGCAGGCTCGAATCGAGCATGCACAGGCCCTGGCTCATGTTGTTCAGTGCAGCGTCGAATCGCCGATATTGCTCGCTCAGCTCCTCGACCGCGTGCTCGCGCTCGGTGATGTCCTCATAGGTGGCGACGAAGCCGCCCTCTGCGAGTGCGCAGTAGCGCACCGACACCACGGTGTCGTTCGCCATGCGTCGGCGCATTGGCGAGGAATCGCGGTTCGCAATGCTCGTGCAGGCGGCTTCGAGGAGCTGTTGCGGACTGTATTCGGAGGAGAATGCGCCCTTCGCCATCGAACGCTCGATCAGCTCGGCGAGATGCGCGCCGGGCCTGGTCTCCTCCGGCGACAGCCGGTAGATCTTGCGGTAGGTGGCGTTGCAGACGCGAAGGCGCATGTCGCTGTCGTAGAAGGCGAGCCCGTGCGCCATGTTCTCCAGCGCCGCATCGAGGATGAAGTTCTGCTGCCTCAGCGTTTCCTCGTATTGCAGCCGCTCCGTGACGTCCTCGTGCACCGTCACCCAGCCGCCGTCGGGCAGGAAGCGGGAGACCGCCTGGACCATCCGTCCGTCGTAACGCATCACCAGCAGGGTTTTCGCCTTCCTGCGGCGCACGTCTTCCAGCCGGCTTTCGTAAAATTCGTCGTTCGACATGCCCGGCAGGTTGCCGCGCGACATCCAGTGCTCAATCACCGCACAATGCGGGACGCCCGGCTTCACGATCTCAGGATCGAGATCGTAGAGCTTCAGGAACCGTTCGTTGCAGAGGACGACGCGGCTGTCGACGTCGTACATGATGAGGCCATGCGACATGTTGGCGAGGGCGTGCTGGCTCCGCTCGGTCTGCACGCGCAATTCCGCTTCGAGCCGGGCGAGGCGGCTGACATCGTCGCAGATCGTCATCCAGCCGCCGCCGGGGAGTGGCTTCAGATCGAGCGACATGACGAGGCCGCTCGCAAGCCGCTGCTCGGTCTGGAACGGCTTGCCGGCGGCGATCTGCGCGATCCGCGCCGAATACAACGCGTCGAGCTCGCTTTCCGGAAAGTTGCCACGCCGCGCGCTATGCGCGAGCACCTCACGGTAGCTCGTGCCGACGCGCACGATGTCGGCAGACATGTCGAAGAAGGAGAGGTAACGTTGATTGACCAGCAAGATGCGATTGTCGGCGTCGTAGACGCAGACTCCCTGCTCCATATGGTCGAGCGCGAGTTGGCTCAGCGCGACCAGGGCGTCCGGGCCCTGCTCACTGTGTGCAGCAAGCTCTTCGTCGCGGCTCGACGTCATGGGGTCGGCGGGACCTCGGCAGGCAATAGGTTCAACGCAACCTAATTCAGCCGCCGACGGTAGCGAAGAGGCTGGAAAATTCCCTTAAGCGCAGTAGTTTATGGAGGGTGACCGGCGATGCAGAGATGCGACGAAATAGGAGGGCGCCTGCAAAAGTCGGCCGAGGTGTCGACACGTATCGCGGTGTCGTCTCTGCGAGCGCACTGGTGCATGCACGCAGTGCATCCGCAGGGAGGATAGCCTCGGGACCGGGCTTCTTTACGGCCCGTACAGCACGAGCTCCGTGTCCGTGAGGTCGCCAAGCTGCGGCCGGTGCGGGCCCTTGAAGTATTTGCGGCCGCGCCGCTCGGTGTAGATGCCGACGAGGCCGGCAACCGGACCGTTGGCGTCGACGGCCACCGAGACCTTGCCGAGCCGCAGCAGCAACCGGCCGATGCGGCCGGCGCATTCGGCATATTCCGCGGCGCTACGGCAATAGATCAGCTTCATCGCGGGCGGTGCGATAAAACCGCGGCGGATGCGAACCGGTTGCAGGATGAAGGGGAACGTTCCCTTCGGCGTGCGGCAGACGAGGCTGAGGCAATTGTAGCGCGCATGCCGCGTCAAAAGCTCGGTCTCGGTTTCGGAAAGCCCCTTGATCTCCTTGGCGTGTGGCGGGATGACCTCGATCTCGCTCCAGCGCGGAGCGCGCGCCAGCGCAGGGACCGAGAAGAATATGCCACGGCAATAGGCGCGAAAGCCCTGCGTCTCGATGATCGGCCAGGTCCACGGCGCCGGGCTGATGTTGAAATAAGTGACGTCCTTGTGCCGCTGGGCGATCTTGGTCAGCAGCGGGGCGTAGTTGCGGTAGGCCGGGTCGACATACCAGCTCGACAGATTGCACCGGATGGGGGTCTCTTCGCCATCCTTGCGCGCCGTGTAGATCAAGAGCAGCACGCCGACCGGCATGCCGCCATCGTCGAGCATGTAGCCGAAGCGCGGATAGCCCTCCGGTACCGGCCGGAAGGCCTGCCGGCGAAGGCCCTGCATCCAGTATTCGCGCGAACGTCCGACGAAGCCGCGCGTCAGCAAGTCCGCGATCTTGTCGACGTCGGACTCGGTGATCTCGCGGCATCGGATCTTGGTGTGGATCACGCTCGTCTTGCCCGTGGAAATGGTCGACCTCTTGCCTTAGCGCCAGCCTTCGCCATGAGCCTCGGCCGCGACATGCGGCTGCAGGCCCAGGACGTCCCGCACCTTGGCAGGCCAGGCGGAAAGATCGGTGCCGTGGGTGTGGAACATGGCGACGGCCAGGCGGTCCATGCCGAAGGCAACGCAGCCGGTATGGGCCGGCTCGCCATTGGCGTCCTGGATTCCCCAGGTCGTGCCGAAATGCTCGCGATGATAATTGAAGCTCATGCAGGCGGTCGGCTGCTCTTCCGAGCGCAGCGGGATAAGGAGCTCGAACTTGAGCTGCTGCTGCTTCTGGCTCACCGCCTTCATCTGGCCGACCCGGCCGAAGAAAGGATCGCTGGCGTAATCGACGCGGAAGGTGAGGCCGAGATCGCGGGCGATCGCCTGCGCGCGCACCATCCAGCGCTCGCGGAAGTCGGCGACGTCCTCGGGGCTGCCGACGCAGACATACTCGCGCATCCGGAACGATTGCAGCCGGTCGAGATGCTTCGACGGCTCGCGGCGGAAGCAATCCGCCGCGACGTCGAAGCGCAGGCCGCCCTTCGGCAATTGGCCACGGCTCGCCGCAATCGGGTAGACCGGATAGCAGGCGGCGGGTGACAGCACGAGATCGGCGGGAGACAACGAGGTCGTCCAGTCGCCGCCGGCGTCGAAGCGGCTCACCGCGGCATTGATCTCGCGCTCGGTGCCGTGCAGGCCGCAGACGCAGCCGAGCAGGTTCGGAAAGCTCTTGAGATAGCCGGATTTCTCCAGCTGGGCGCGGCTCATGACCGGCGGGAAGCGCATCACCTCGGTGCCGGTCTCGCGATGGCTGGTGATCAGCGCGGCGAGCTTCTCGACGACGCCCTCATAGAGTGCGGTGCGGGCGTAGACGCCGTCGGCCCCCATGCGGTGGAACAGCTTGTCGGCGAGATGATCGAGCGGATCGATCATCTGCGGGGCGGTGGCGGGCGAGTCGGGGAGGACGGCAATATTCATGGTTCGATGTCCTGCTATCTCAAAATTGTTCTTTTTGATTCAGTCGCCGAGGCATTTCAGTCGCGAAGGCTCGTCGGCACTCCGCTCATCAGCGTCGACGTCGCGGCGTTGGCCAGGATGCGGTCGTTGTTGATCATGATCGGCGACGACAGCACGTCGCGCAGATGGCGGCCCATGGTGAACTCGCCGTCGTTGCGGTAGCCGGAAAGACCCGCGGTGCGCATCGCATGCATCACGGTCTCGACCGCGAGCTCGGAGGCCTGCACCTTCAGCAGGGTGATCGAGGACTGGAAGTCGAGCGAGCTCAGCGCACGCTCGTCATGCTCCGCGCGGGCGAAAGCGTCGATGTTGGCGGCGATCAGGGCGCGCAGCTTGGCCAGCGACATCTTGGCGGCGGTGAAATGCGCCGCGGCCGGCGGCATTTGTCCGCCGGAGGAGCGCGCCGCCTTGCGGATGAAGGCCTGCGCACGGGTCACCGCGGCGGCGGCAATGCCGGCCCAGGCCGACGACCAGCATAGATGCGCGAATGGTGTCATGGTCTGGGCGTGGATCTTGTCATAGGCTTCAGGGAAGACGCGGTCGGCAGGGCAGTCGACCTTCAGCTCGAACCCGGTCGAGCAGGTGCCGCGCATGCCGAGCGTTTCCCAGCCAAGCGTCCGCTTCAGCGAATAATCGTCCTTGGCGAGCGCCAGCAGCACCTGGTCGGAGGCAGCGGCCTCGGTGGCGCGGCGGGCGATGGTGACGAGACCGTCGGCCTCGGCGCCGTAGGAGATCACGGTGGCGTCTCGCACCAGCGAAACTGTGTCGCCGGCGTGGTCGACCGCGGCGGCGCTGGCGCGGATGTTGCCGCCATTCTGGCCCTCGGTGGTGGAGGAGGCGAGCAGCCACTGGTCGCGGGCGACCCGGCGCATCATGGTCTCCATCCAGGGAATGCCATGGCCGTGCCTGATGATGCAGGCGACCTTGGTCTGGTGCATCGCGTAGATCATCGCGGTGGACGCGCAGGCGCGTCCGAGCGTGTAGCAGATGTCGGTGACGTCATGGATCGAAGCGCCAAAGCCGCCGAACTCGACCGGAACCATCACGCCGAGCAGCTTCTGCTCACGCGCGACGTCGAAGGCCTTATGCGGGAAACGGGCGTCGCGATCGACTGTGTCTGCGTCGGCCGCCGCAGCGGCGGCGGTCCGGGCGGCACGCTCGATCAGGGAGGGACCCTGCTCGAGGAAGCTCGTCTGCGTTTCGTCGACAGTAAGGACCGCTTCACGCACGTTCATGCTCATCCGCCTCCGGGTTGCCGTTCGAGATCGCCGGCATCATTCGCGATGCCGCCGGTGATCCTCCGGCCATCTTTGCTTGTGAGACGAGGTTACGGATTTAATTCAAATTCGTCGATGAAATAGAGGGTAAACAAAGCCCAATTCCGGACGAACAGTTAAGGGCCGGTTGTTTGCATCACCGGATTTTCCGGCGTCGCGTTAGGACTTCGGGAAGAAGCCTGAATTCCGGACAATCTGAGTCATCGTTTACTAAGAAACGCGAAGTATTGGTGACGCCCATTGCAGGACCGGCAAGCCGTGCCCATCGTAGCGGGCAGTTCGGTCCGACCTCGATAGACAGATGGGAATTTGCCGATGCAGGCCTTCAATACCGACGTGCGCAATCGCATCATCAAGCTGGTGAAGGGCATCCTCGAACAGAATTCACTCACCGCAGACGTCACGTCTTCCGCGAGGCTCGTTGATGTCGGCCTGACTTCGATGGACATGGTCAATCTGATGCTCGGCGTCGAAGCCGAGTTCGATTTCACCATCCCGCAATCCGAGATCACGCCGGAGAATTTCCAGTCCGTCGAGACGCTGGAGCGGATGCTCGCGAACCACCTGCGGCCGGCGACCGCGGCTTAATTAAGGGCGCTACTCCCTCTCCGGTGTCGTCCCTGCGAACGCAGGGACCCATAACCCCAGCGAGGAGTTTGGCGAAGATTAGTCGTTCGGGATTGCGACCAGCCACCTCGATAGATCCCGCGGTATGGGTCCCCGCGTTCGCGGGGACGACACCAGGTATGAGGCGCAGTCTCGCGCCTCCGACACCACCGCCATCGCCCCTCCAGCCCCGTTCCAAATCCGCCGCAAAGCTGGCATAGCTCAACCATGTCACACATGGCGGACAGGTTGGAGCAGGCATGACGCAGGCGGTATTGGGTATCATCGGCGGCTCGGGCATCTATGACCTCCCGGGCCTCGAGGGTGCGCGCGAGGAGGTGATCAAGAGCCCCTGGGGCGAGCCGTCTGCGCCCTTGCGGCGTGGCTCCATCGCCGGCCTGCCGATCGTGTTCCTGCCGCGGCATGACAAGGGCCACCGGCTGTCCCCCTCCGACATCAACTATCGCGCCAATATCGACGTGCTGAAGCGGGCCGGCGTCACCGACCTGATCTCGCTCTCGGCCTGCGGCTCCTTCAGGGAGGAACTGCCGCCCGGCACTTTCGTTCTCGTCGACCAGTTCGTCGACCGCACCTACAAGCGAGAGAGCTCGTTCTTCGGCCGCGGCTGCGTCGCGCATGTGTCGATGGCGCATCCGGTGTCGCCACGGCTGCGCATCCACCTCGCGGCGGCGGCCGAGGCCGAGGGCATCGCGATCGCGCGCGGCGGCACTTATGTCTGCATGGAGGGGCCGCAATTCTCCACCTATGCGGAAAGCATGACCTACAAGACCCTTGGCTATTCCGTGATCGGCATGACCAACATGCCCGAGGCGAAGCTCGCGCGCGAGGCGGAGATCTGCTACGCCACAGTCGCGATGGTGACTGATTTCGACTGCTGGCATCCCGATCACGATGCCGTCACCGTTCAGGACATCATCCGCGTGCTGACCTCGAACGCCGACAAGGCGAAGGCGCTGGTGGCGCGGCTGGCGAAGGATTTCCCGCGCGAGCACGAGCCGTGCCCGATTGGTTCGGACCGTGCGCTCGACACCGCGCTGATCACGGCGCCGGAGGCGCGCGACCCGGAGCTTCTGAAGAAGCTCGACGCTGTGGCAGGCCGCATCCTGCGGGCGTGATGTGAAAGGCAGAATGCCATGAAGGTCGACGGCAAGCATTTCCGCAGCATCTGGCGCGAGCGTGACGGCTGGTCGGTCGGTGCGATCGACCAGCGCCGATTGCCGCACGAGTTCATCATCGCGCGCCTCACCTCTTGCGAGGACGCGGCCGTCGCGATTCGCGACATGCTGGTGCGCGGCGCGCCGCTGATCGGTGCCACCGCGGCCTATGGAATGGCTCTCGCGATGCGCGAGGATGCCTCGGATGCAGGCCTGAAGCGCGCCTATGACACGCTCATCGTGGCGCGGCCGACCGCGATCAATCTGAAATGGGCCCTGGACGAGATGCGCGCGACGCTCGCGCCGATCGACCCCCTTGAAAGAGCCGAATCGGCCTATGCGCGCGCCGACGAGATCGTCGAGCAGGACGTCGAGATCAACCGCGGCATCGCCGGCAACGGTCTGAAGCTGATCGAGGCGATCGCGGCCAAGAAGCCGGGGCAGGCGGTCAACGTGCTGACCCATTGCAACGCCGGCTGGCTCGCCACCGTCGATTGGGGCACGGCGACGGCGCCGATCTATCTCGCGCATGAGCGCGGCCTCAAGATCCATGTCTGGGTCGACGAGACCCGGCCGCGCAACCAGGGCGCCTCGCTGACGGCCTGGGAGCTCGGCCATCACGGCGTGCCGCACACCGTGATCCCGGACAATACCGGCGGACACCTGATGCAGCACGGCATGGTCGATCTCGCCATCGTCGGCACCGACCGCGTCGCCGCCAATGGCGACGTCTGCAACAAGATCGGCACCTATCTGAAGGCGCTTGCCGCGCATGACAATGGCGTGCCGTTCTACGTCGCGCTGCCGTCGCCGACGATCGACTTCGCCGTCCATGATGGCATCCGCGACATCCCGATCGAGCAGCGCAGCGGCACGGAAGTCACCGACATGACCGGCCGCACCGCGGACGGAAGGCTGGAGACGGTGCGCATCGTGCCGGAGAACTCGCCGGTCGCGAACTACGCATTCGACGTGACGCCGGCGCGGCTCGTCACGGGTCTCATTACCGAACGCGGTGTGCTGAAGCCGGATCGTGAGTCGCTCGCGGCTGCGTTCCCGGAGCGGGTTGTTGCTGCGGCGGAGTAGGCAGTTTGCCAGGCGAGATGTCTCACAGTGACGCGCCAGCTAGCTCAGCTTCAATCCCGTCGCCGCCTCGAGTTCCGCAATCGCCTGGGCACCGCCTGTGACCTTGATCGTCGTCATGCCCATCTGACGCGCGGGCTTCAGGTTGACGCCGAGATCGTCGAGATAGACGCAATTGTTCGGATCGACCTTCAGCGTCTCGACCATCATCCGGTAGATGCGCGGGTCGGGCTTGCGCAGTCCGATCTTGGCGGATTCGATGACGTGATCGAACAACACCATCACTTCGGCGATGTAGAGGGATCGTCCCGTCAGGCTGCCGATGGCGTTCGCCGGCAAATTGTTGGTGATGCAGCCGGTCTTGAACTGCGCCTTGATACGCTTCAGAGCCTCGACCATTTCCGGGCGCAGATCGCCCTGCAGCAGCGGCAGCACGTCACGGCCGCGCACTTCCGCGCCAAGCGCGAGCGATTCCGCGGCGAACAACTCGTCGAAGGTGTCGATGTCCACCTCGGCCCGCTCGAACTTGGCCCAGGCGTTCTCCAGGTGGTTGGCGGCGTTGGTGCGCCGGATGATATCGATGGGCAGGCCGCGCTCGGTCTCGAACCGCGTGAACGCCTCGAATGGTGAGCTCGTCAGCACGCCGCCAAAATCAAAGATCACAGCCTCGATCGTCAATGTCCTGCCCTCGTCAATTCCTTTCCAAGAGGGCTAGCATGCGGTATCGGCAAGAGCCAGTCCGAAGCCTCCCTCCTTCACCGATGCTGACGCCAAAGCGTGTTCCCATGAAGAAGCTCGCCATGTTCATCGCAGCAGCGCTGCTGCTCGCCACGCCTGCCCACGCCATCGTCGGCGGCGGCACGCCGCAGGCCGATGGTGTCGCGCGCGCTGTCGTCACCATCGTCGGTTCGCGCGGCAATTTCTGCACCGGGAGCCTGATTACCCCGAGGCTGGTGTTGACGGTCGCCCATTGCGTGCAGCCCGGCGCCGACTACAAGATCGTCGATCGCGGCGCCGACGGCCAGCCGCAATTGCTGAACGTCCGCACCGTGGCGATCCATCCGAATTTCAACATGCAGGCGATGCAGGCGCATCGCGCCACCGCCGACGTGGCGCTGCTGCAGCTGGAAATTCCACTCAAGGGAAAATCCATGATGGCGGTCGGCATGCCGACGATCCCAATTCAGGTCGGCAGCCGCTTCGTCATCGCCGGCATCGGCGTCACCGTTCGCGGTGACGGCAAGAGCGGCGGCACGACGCGCGTTGCCGGCCTCGTTGTGACCGGGCAGCCCGGCACGCTCCAGATTCGCCTGGTTGATCCCGTAACCAACGGTGTTCGCGACGGAATTGGCGCCTGCACCGGCGATTCCGGCGGCCCCGTGTTCGAGGACAGGCCGAATGGTCCCGTGCTCGTCGGGCTCATCAGCTGGTCGACAGGGCCGAACGGCGCCGCCGGTTGCGGTGGATTGACCGGCGTGACGCCGCTCACGCTCTATCGGGACTGGATTTTGCAGACCGCGCGGAGCTGGGGTGCGGCGCTGTGATTTGACCGCGACTTGATCTATGTCATTTTGGAGCGGAAGCGCGGTGGGCGAAACTGCCCGGCGCGGAGGAAACGCGCCGTCCGGTCAAGGGCGGCCACAAAAGCAAGCAAGGCATAGAAACAACAATGAATGTCGCGGTTCGCAGTCACGCCACGGCCAAACAGGCTTCTGAACATTTCGACGTGCTGATCGTCGGTGCCGGCATCTCCGGCATCGGCAGCGCCTATCACATCCAGAAGCAGCTTCCGGGCACGAGCTACGTCATCCTGGAGACGCAGGAAACATTCGGCGGCACCTGGATCACGCATCGCTATCCCGGCATTCGCTCCGACAGCGATCTCCATACCTTTGGCTACAGCTTCAAGCCGTGGGTCGGCCCGCCGATCGCGACCGCCGAGGAAATCCTCTCCTATATGAAAGAGGTGATCGACGACAACGATATCGCGCGGCACATCCGCTACAAGCACAAGATCAATTCGGCGAGCTGGTCGAGCGAGCAGAATCTCTGGACCATCGAGGCGGTGACGACCGACACCGGCGAGCCGAAGATCTTCACCGCCAACTTCCTCTGGATGTGCCAGGGCTATTATCGCCATTCGGAAGGCTACACGCCGCAATGGAAGGGCATGGACCGCTTCAAGGGCCGCATCGTCCATCCCCAGACCTGGCCCGATGATATCGACCTCACCAACAAGAAGGTCGTCGTGATCGGCTCGGGCGCGACCGCGGCAACGCTGGTGCCGAACATCGCGGACCAATGCGCGCATGTCACCATGCTGCAGCGCTCGCCGACTTACTTCCGCCTGGGCCGCAACGCCATCGAGATCGCGGAAGAATTGCGCCGGCTTCAGGTCGACGAGACCTGGATCCACGAGATCGTGCGGCGGAAGATCCTGTTCGAACAGGATGCCTTCACGAAACTCTGCGTGTCCAAGCCCGAGCAGGTCAAGAAGGAGCTGATCGGCCAGATCAGCGCAGTCCTGGGACCCGACTACGACGTCGAGACGCACTTCACGCCAAAATACCGGCCGTGGCGGCAGCGCATCGCCTTCGTGCCGGATGCCGATCTGTTCAAGGGCATCGCCAGCGGCAAGGCCTCCGTCGTGACCGACGAGATCGAATGTTTCGTCGAGAATGGTATTCAGCTCAAATCCGGCAAGCTGCTGGAGGCCGATGTCATCGTCACCGCGACCGGGTTCAATCTCGCAGCGCTCGGCGACATCGCCTTCGAGATCGACGGCAGGCCGCTCGCTTTTGGTGACACCGTCACCTATCGCGGCATGATGTTCACGGGGGTGCCCAACATGGTCTGGGTGTTCGGCTACTTCCGCGCCAGCTGGACGTTACGTGTCGACCTCGTCGCCGATTTCGTCTGCAGTCTGCTCAGACACATGAAGGCGAAAGGTGCAAAGAAGGTCGAGGTCAAGCTGCGTCCCGAAGACCACAACATGCCGATCCTCCCCTGGATCGATCCGGAAAACTTCAACCCCGGCTACATGATGCGCAACATGGACCTCTTGCCCAAGCGTGGCGACAAGCCGGAGTGGCAACACAGCCAGGATTACTGGACCGAGAAGGACGAGATCCCGAAGACGGACCTGGACGACAAGGCGTTCGTTTACGAGTGAGGAAAGCTGTTCGTGTAAGGGGCGGTGGCGATCGCCACACGCTCCGCTGTCGTCCCGGGCCGCGAAGCGAACCCGGGACCCCATACTCCCAAGGCGTGGTTATAGGGCGAGTCGGCAACCACGAATCTTCGCCAAACTTGTCCCTGTGGGTCCCGGATCTGCGCCTCGCTTGTCCGGGACGACACTGTTTGTTGGGTCAGCGGCGTTCCAACTCACTCTCATCTTAGGCTACGAATTCCGCCTAGTCGCATTCGCCGCAATGGCCGCGGCCGCCGTCCGGTTCTCCACGCCGAGCTTGGCGTAGATCTGCTCGAGATGCTTGTCGACCGTGCGCGGGCTGAGACCCAAAATCTGCGCGATGTCGCGGTTGGTCTTGCCCTTACTGAGCCAGGCCAGAACCTCTCCCTCGCGGGTGGTGAGGCCGAGCTCGCTGGTGAATTCGGGTGGCAGAGCGGTGCCGGACTCCCTGGAGAGCCGAAGCAGGAACTCGTTCGGCGCGGTTTCGCCCATGTAGAAGAGCCGAAGTTGAGGATTGTCGGGCAAGGAAGCTCCTTGAGACTTCGAGCTGCCCTTGGCCTTGGCCTGTTCCAGCCACTGCAGCAGCGCTGGCGGCAGGACGAAATCGTCGGCCTGCGCGCCGTGATGGTCGGACAGCAGTTTCTGCGCCTGCGGCGTCGCCCATAGCACATTGCCCTGGCGGTTGACCGCGAACAGGAATCGGCCGGAGACGTCGAGCGCGGTGCGCGCGCTTTGGGTCAGCCGGGCATTTCCGAGATGGACGCGGATGCGCGCCAGCATTTCCTCGATCACGATCGGTTTGGTCACGTAGTCGACGCCGCCGGCCTCCAGCCCGCGCACGATGTGCTCGGTCTCGGCAAGGCCCGTCATGAAGATCACGGGGACGTTGGCGAGACCGGCATCGCGCTTGAGCCGGCGGCAGGTCTCGAAGCCGTCGATGCCGGGCATCACGGCATCGAGCAGAATGATGTCGGGCGTGATCTGGTCGATGATGCGCATCGCCGCGGCGCCGTCGAGCGCCACCATGACCGTCATGCCGGCGCCGTCGAGCGCGTCGGTGAGCAGCCGCAGCGTCTCCGGAGAGTCATCGACAACGAGCGCGACGTCGCGCTTCTTCGACTCAATGTTCATACGCGTGCAACGTCTTCAATGTGGCCATGTACTGGTCGAAATCGAAGCGATCGACCAGCGACCGCATCTGCGCGACGAAGTCGGCATGCTCGGGATGTTCGCTGCCGATCTCGTCCAGCTTCAACTGGATACCCTTGACGTAGCCGATCTGGCCGAGCCCGATCAGCGCCTCGATGTGCCGCACCGGCGGCTTTGATCCGGTCTCGGGACGCCAGAACGGCACCGCGATCTCGTCCGAACCGTATTGCCATTCGATCTTGAGCAGCTGGCGGATCGTCTCCAGGAGCCGCGGGATGTCGATCGGCTTCATCAGATAGCCGTCGTGGAAGGGTTGCGCCAGCGGAGCGCCGTGGGCCTCCAACGCGCTTGCCGACACCATGAGGATGCGCGCCTGGTGATGGCCGCTCGTGCGCAAGGCCTCGGCCACGGTCCAGCCGTCCATGGCAGGCATCGAGATATCGAGCAGGAACAGATCGGGCCGGCAATGCTGTGCCAGCGCGAGGCAGCCGGCGCCGTCCGGCGCGCTGAGCAGGATGAAACCGAGCGGCGTCAGCACCTCGCGCAGGAGATCGCGATGCACGGGGTCATCGTCGGTGACGAGGATCGTCTTGCGGGCGCCGTGATAGCCGGAGACCGGGGCCTCGACCGGTGCGATGCGCTGGGGATTGGTTACCTCCGAGAGCAGGAGCTTGACCTTGAACGTTGAGCCGGTGCCGACTGTGCTCACGACCTTGATATCGCCGCCCATCACGCCGGCGAGCAGGCGGCTGATGGTGAGGCCGAGGCCGGTCCCGGTCTGCGGCTGCGAGACGCCGAGCGCACCGCGCTCGAAAGGCGCGAAGATGCGTTCGAGATCGTCGCCCCGGATGCCCGGGCCGGTGTCGATCACCTCGAACTCGGCAACGGGACTGCGATAGTGCACGACGAACTGCACGCTGCCGGACTGGGTGAATTTGATGGCGTTCGAGAGCAAATTGATCAGCACCTGACGCAGCCGCTTCTCGTCCGCATAGACTACGAGCGGCAGCGACGCCGGTCGCCTGAACACGAAGTCGATGCCCTTGGCCGCGGCCTGAAGGCGGAACATGCCGACGAGCTGATCGAGGAATTCGCCGAGGCGCACCTCGTCGCGCGACAGATACAGCCGCCCGGCCTCGATCTTGGAGATGTCCAGGATGCCGTCGATCAGGCCGGACAGGTGGTCGGCGCTGCGGCGGACGACGCGGACCTGATCGCGCGGCTTCGGGCCCAGTGTCGTATCCTGCTCGAGCAGCTGGGCATAGCCGCTGATCGCGTTCAGCGGCGAACGCAGCTCATGGCTCAGTCCCACCACGTAACGGCTCTTGGCCAGGTTGGCGGATTCGGCGACCTCCTTGGCACGTTGGAGCTCGGCATCGGTGCGCTTGTGCGCGTCGATCTCCTGGATCAGCAGCGTGGTCTGCCGCCGCGTCTCGGCCTCGGCGGCGCGGCGGCTTTGCTGCGCCAGCACGAACAGCCACGCGACCACGCCGATGATGATGCTGAGCGAGAAGAACACCTTCCAGAGCACGTCGGAGACGAGCTCGTTCTCGCCATGGACGCTCGCCGACGTCTGCAGATAGATCAGTCCCAGCACGAGGGCGACCAAGCCGGCGGAGACAACGAACACGCCGATATAGTGTCCGAGCTGCGAGTTGATCCGGGCGTAGATCGGTTGCGGCATCAGCTTGCCCAGCGTCTCCGAGACCTGCGCCTGAATTCGAGCGTGCGGCTTGCAGAGATCGTGGCAGCGCGCGTCCAGCGAACAGCACAGCGAGCAGATCGGCCCGGCGTAAGCGGGGCAGGAGGCCATGTCCTCCGGCTCGAACGCGTGCTCGCAGATACAGCACTGGATCGCCTCGAGGTTCTGCCAGCTCCGCTTCGGCTTGCGTGCGATGTAATACTTGCCGTCTGTGGCCCAGGCAATCAACGGCGCGGCGAGGAAGGCCACCGCGAGCGCGATGAAGGCTGACAGCGCCTTCGCGGTAGGTCCGAACAGGCCGTAAAAGGCGCTGATGGAGACGACGGTTGCGATCGTCATCGCGCCCACGCCGACCGGATTGACGTCGTAGAGATGCGCGCGCTTGAATTCGATCTGCTGCGGCCGCAATCCAAGCGGCTTGTTGACGACGAGATCGGCGACCAGCGCGCCGACCCATGCGATCGCGACGTTCGAATAGAGCGCCAGCGTCTGCTCCAGGGCCTTGTAGACGCCGATCTCCATCAACAGCAGTGCCACGATGACGTTGAAGACCAGCCAGACCACGCGCCCGGGATGGCTGTGGGTCAAACGCGAGAAGAAGTTCGACCAGGCGATCGAGCCGGCATAGGCGTTGGTGACGTTGATCTTGACTTGCGACAGGATCACGAAGGTGCCGGTCAACGCCAGTGCGAGCTCGGGCTGCGAGAGCACATAGCGGAACGCTTCGAGATACATATGCGCCGGCTCGGCGGCCTCCTCGGGCGGCACCCCGTGGCTGAGCGCGAAGAAGGCGAGAAACGAGCCGGCCAGGAGCTTCAGCGCGCCGAGCACAATCCAGCCCGGTCCTGCGCTCATCAGCGCCATCCACCAGGAGGTCCTGGAGGCGCGGCGGTCGCGCGGCAGAAATCGCAGGAAGTCGACCTGCTCGCCGATCTGCGCCACCAGCGAAAACACGACCGAGGCCGCAACGCCGAACAGCAACAGATCGAAATGCCCGTTGAGATCGCCGTGCTCGCCCGAGAACTTGCGCCACTCCGTGAAGGAGTGCGGGTTGTGCCAGGCGATCGCCGCGAACGGAATGATATGAAGGATCACCCATAAGGGCTGCGTCCACAATTGGAAGCGGCTGATCAGCGTGATGCCGTAGGCCACCAGCGGGATGATGACGACGGCGCTGATGAGATAGCCGATCGGTCGTGGAATCCCGAAGCACATCTCAAGCGCGGACGCGAGGATCACGGCTTCGATCGCAAAGAAGATGAAGGTGAAGGACGCGTAGATCAGCGACGTGACGGTCGAGCCGATGTAACCGAAGCCGGCTCCCCGCGTCAGCAGGTCGATGTCGATGCCGCACTTGGCCGCATAATACGCGATGGGCACGCCGCAGCAGAAGATGATGATCGAGACCACGAGGATGGCGGCAGTCGCGTTGGTGACGCCATAGTTCAGCGTGATGGTGCCGCCGATCGCCTCCATTGCCAGGAACGAGATCGCGCCCAGGGCAGTGTTGGCGACGCGGGCGGCGGACCAGCGGCGTGCGCTCTTGGCGGTGAAGCGCAGGGCGTAGTCTTCCAGAGTCTGGTTGGCGACCCATTGGTTGTACTGGCGCCTGACGCGGTCTATTCGCTGCCGCCCTGCCACTGAACCCCCACTCCCGATACGGACCCGGACCCCTCGCAAATTCCGTACCAGAAGCCTACGTCGGCATTTTGCGGTGCAGTATACGCGATCTTGCGTATGCTTGCGCTGCATAAATTCGAGCCATCCTCACGGCCACCAATGGCGCGTTCTCGAACAAAAGTGGGGTGCTCATGTCAGACGAAGCAAACAAGGGCCTGTTGTCGCCGCTTCGGCGCAAATTGTTGATGGGGATGGCGGCCGTGCCGGCCATCACGATGCTGCCGCGGGCGTCCTTTGCGCAGGCCCCGGCGACCTCGGCGGTCAACACCACGGGTCTTGCGGTCACCGACACCGAGGTCACGGTCGGCATCCTGCACTCGGCGACCGGCACCATGGCGATCTCCGAGACCGGCTCGATCGAGGCCGAAAAGCTCGCGATCGAGCAGATCAACGCGGCCGGCGGCGTCCTCGGTCGCAAGATCAAGTTCATCCAGGAGGATGGCGCCTCCGATTGGCCGACCTTCGCGGAAAAGGCCAAGAAGCTGCTGGTCAACGACAAGGTCGCGGCCATCATGGGCTGCTGGACCTCGGCCTCGCGCAAGGCGGTGCTGCCGGTCGTCGAGCAGTATAACGGCATGCTCTATTACCCGACCTTCTACGAAGGCCTCGAGCAGTCCAAGAACGTGATCTACACCGGCCAGGAGGCGACCCAGCAGATTCTCGCCGGCCTGAACTGGATCGCCAAGGAGAAGGGCGCGAAGACCTTCTTCTTCATCGGCTCCGACTACATCTGGCCGCGCACCTCGAACAAGATCGCGCGCAAGCACGTCGAGAACGTCCTGAAGGGCAAGGTCGTCGGCGAGGAGTACTATGCGCTCGGCAGCACTCAGTTCAACTCGGTCATCAACAAGATCAAGCTGACCAAGCCCGACGTGATCTTCACCGACGTCGTCGGTGGCTCCAACGTCGCCTTCTACAAGCAGCTCAAGGCCGCCGGCATCGACCTCGCCAAGCAGCCGCTGCTGACGATCTCGGTCACCGAGGACGAAATCGACGGCATCGGTGGCGAGAACATTGCGGGTGCGTACGCCTGCATGAAGTACTTCCAGTCGCTCGACAATCCCAACAACAAGGCCTTCGTGCCCGCCTTCAAGAAGATGTGGGGCGAGAAGACCGTGATCGGAGACGTCACCCAGGCTGCCTATCTCGGACCGTGGCTGTGGAAATTGACGGTCGAGAAGGCCGGCTCCTTCGACGTCGACAAGATCGCGGCGGCCTCGCCCGGTGTCGAGTTCAAGGGGGCTCCGGAAGGTTACGTCCGCATCCACGAGAACCATCATCTCTGGTCGAAGACACGGGTGGGTCGCGCCAAGCTGGATGGCCAGTTCGAGCTGATCTACGAGACCGCCGATCTCGTCGAGCCGGACCCGTTCCCGAAGGGTTACCAGTAAGCGGCATCCGTCGCGCATTCTCCCCGACACCAAGCCGCTCCCTGGCGTGGATCGCAAGTCCATGCCTCAAGCCCCCGCGTCGCGAACCTGCTCGCGACGCGGGACCCCATCTCGACGGAGGACATAGATGTTCGGCGACTACTCGATTGGCGACCTTGGCTCGATCTTCGTTATGCAGGGTTTTGCCGGACTGATCCTGTTCTCCGTCTATGTCCTCATGGCTCTCGGGCTTGCCATCATCTTTGGCCAGATGGGCGTCATCAACATGGCCCATGGCGAGTTCATGATCCTCGGGGCCTACGTCACCTGGATGACCTCGAACGTCTTCCAGGCCTACATGCCGAGCCTGTTCGGCGGCTACTTCTTCCTCGCGATGATCCTGGCCTTCATCGCATCCGGCGCGCTGGGCATGCTGGTGGAGTGGGTGCTGATACGGCACCTCTACAAGCGCCCGCTCGACACGCTGCTTGCCACCTGGGGCCTCAGCCTGATGCTTCAGCAGGCCTATCGCTCCGTGTTCGGCGCGCGTGAGGTCGGCGTCGAGTTGCCGCAGTGGATGCTGGGCTCGCTGCACGTGACCGACAGCATCGAAGTGCCGATCAACGGCGTCTTCGTGATGGGTCTCACCGTGCTGATCACCGTTTCCGTTGCCTATGTTCTCTACCTGTCGCGCTGGGGTCGCCAGGTGCGTGCGGTCGTGCAGAACCGCATCATGGCCGGCGCGGTCGGCATCAACACCGAAAAAGTCGATCGCTACACCTTCGGCCTCGGCTGCGGCATTGCGGGCGTCGCCGGTAGCGCGTTCACCATGATCGGGTCGACTGGGCCGACCTCCGGTCAGCTCTACATCGTCGATACCTTCCTGGTCGTCGTGTTCGGCGGCGCCGCCAGCCTGCTCGGCACCATCGCCTCGGCCTTCTCGATCTCGCAGACGCAATCGACCCTCGAGTTCTTCATGTCGGGTTCGATGGCCAAGGTGCTCACGCTGCTCGCTGTCGTCGGCATCCTGATGCTGCGGCCGCAGGGTCTGTTCGCCCTCAAAGTCCGCAAATAACGAGAAGCAGGCAAGTCATGATCCTCAACTCACGCTTCTTCAATCGCTCCGAACTCACGGGCTTCATCGTCCTGGCCGCCGTGTTGTTCGTGATCCTGCCGCTGTCGCTGGATGTGTTCCGCCTCAATCTCGTCGCGAAATACCTGACCTACGCCTTCGTTGCGCTCGGCCTCGTGCTGTGCTGGGGCTATGGCGGCATTCTGAGCCTGGGGCAGGGCGTGTTCTTCGGTCTCGGCGGCTACTGCATGGCGATGTTCCTCAAGCTCGAGGCCTCGAGCGTCGAGAACACCAAGATCCAGTCGACGCCCGGCATTCCCGACTTCATGGACTGGAATCAGATCACGTCACTGCCGTTGTTCTGGCAGCCGTTTCACAGCCTCACCTTCACCATTCTCGCCATCATCCTGGTCCCCGGTCTCTTCGCCCTGATCATCGGCACGGCGATGTTCAAGCGCCGCGTCGGCGGCACCTACTTCGCGATCATCACCCAGGCGGTCGCCGCCATCCTGACCATCCTGATCGTCGGGCAGCAGGGCTACACCGGCGGCATCAACGGCATGACCGATCTGCGCACGCTCAAGGGGTGGGACATTAGGCCTGACCACGCCAAGGTCATCCTGTACTTCGTCGAGGTGGTGCTGCTGTTCGCCTGCATCGGCATCGCGCAGTTCATCCGCCTGACCAAGCTCGGCCGCATCCTGGTCGCGATGCGCGAGCAGGAGGACCGCGTTCGCTTCTCCGGCTACAGCGTCGCCAACTTCAAGATCTTTGCCTTCTGCATGGCCGCGATCTTCGCCGCGATCGGCGGCGCCATGTTCGCGCTCAATGTCGGTTTCATGTCGCCGTCCTTCGTCGGCATCGTGCCGTCGATCGAGATGGTGATCTACACCGCCGTCGGCGGGCGGACGTCGATCTTCGGCGCGGTTTGGGGAGCCATCCTGGTGAACTTCGCCAAGACCAGCCTGTCGGAATCCTTCCCGCAGCTCTGGCTGTTCGGCCTCGGCGCGCTGTTCATCGCAGTCGTGCTTGCCTTCCCGAACGGCCTGTCCGGGCTCTGGGCCGATTACGTGCAGCCCCGCATCGACCGGCTCTTCGCCTCGCGCAAGACGAAGGCGGGCTGGAACGACAATTCGGTCGCCGACGGCGCACCGGCAGAGTGAGGAGACCATCATGCTCGTCGGTCATCACGATGCCGATGCCACGCTGGTAGTGAGGAGGTAGATCATGCTCGTCGGTCATCAGCCGAAGGAATTCCTGCTCGCGGTCTCCGGACTGACCGTCTCGTTCGACGGGTTCAAGGCAGTCAACGACCTCTCCTTCTATGTCGAGGAGAACGAGATCCGCGTCATCATCGGTCCCAACGGCGCGGGCAAGACCACGGTGCTTGACCTGATCTGCGGCAAGACCAAGGCAACCTCGGGCTCGATTCAGTTTCGTGGCAAGGAGCTCACGAAGATGAAGGAGAACGAGATCGTGCAGACCGGCGTCGGACGCAAATTCCAGACGCCGTCGGTGTTCGAGGATCTCACGGTCTTCGAGAACCTCGAGATCTCGTTTCCGCGCGGTCGCACCGTGTTCGGCTCGCTGACCTTTCAGCGCGACCAGCCGGTGAAGGACCGGGTGGAGGAGGTCGCGGAGATGATCTTCCTCAAGGACAAGCTCAATACCTATGCCGACGAGCTCAGCCACGGCCAGAAGCAGTGGCTCGAGATCGGCATGCTGCTGATCCAGGACCCCGACCTGCTGATGCTGGACGAGCCCGTCGCCGGCATGAGCGTCTCCGAGCGTGCCAAGACCGCCGAGCTGCTCAACCGCATCATCAAGAACCGCTCGGTGCTGGTGATCGAGCACGACATGAAGTTCGTCGAGGACATCGCGCACAAGGTCACCGTGCTGCACCAGGGCCAGATCCTCTCGGAGGGCACCATGGAGAAGGTGAAGAACGACCCCAAGGTCATCGAAGTCTATCTGGGCCACTGAGACATGGCGAAATCGAGTGAGCTAGCTGCAGCTCGGACCGTGCACCTCTCCCCTTGTGGGAGAGGTCGGATCGCATCGTCAGATGCGATCCGGTTGAGGGGTATCTTTCCGCGCGTCCAACTGCCTCTCGCGTCCGCCGATGCATACCCCTCATCCGTCGCGGACGTCGTCCGCGCCACCTTCTCCCACAAGGGGAGAAGGAAGGCATGCCGAGCTTAGGAGCAATCGATGCTGGCAATTTCCGATCTCCACGTCGCCTATGGACAGAGCGAGGTGCTGCACGGCCTCAACGTCAAGGTCGCGCCCAACGAGATCGTCGCGATCATGGGTCGCAACGGCATGGGCAAGACCACGCTGATGAAGTCGCTGATGGGGATCCTGCCGGCCAAAAGCGGCTCGGTGACCATGGACGGCACCGAGCTCGGCAGCCTCAAGAGCTACGAGCGCGTCGCCAAGGGCCTCGCCTATGTGCCGCAGGGCCGCATGATCTTCTCCACCATGACGGTGAAGGAGAACATCGAGACCGGGCTCGTCGTCTCCGGTGGCTCCGAGGTGCCCGGCGACATCTACGAATTGTTCCCGGTCCTGCTCGAGATGAAGGGCCGCCGCGGCGGCAATCTCTCCGGTGGCCAGCAGCAGCAGCTCGCGATCGCGCGTGCGCTCGCGACCAAGCCGAAAGTTCTGCTGCTGGACGAGCCGACCGAAGGCATCCAGCCGTCGATCATCAAGGAGATGGCGCGCACCCTGAAGCGAATTCGCGACGAGAAGGGCCTCTCGATCGTCGTGTCCGAGCAGGTCCTGAGCTTTGCGCTCGATATCGCCGACCGCGTGCTGGTGATCGAGAACGGCGAGATCGTCCGTGACGATCGGCGCGATGCCGTCGATGCCGCGCAGGTCTCGAAATATCTGTCCGTCTAACCAACCGTAGTAAAGGGGAGCCTCTCGATGCCAGAGACACTGATCAAGGTCGATCTCACCAAATCGGCCTATGAAAATGACATGGTGCATAACCGCTGGCACCCCGACATCCCGATCGTGGCCTGGGTCAACCCTGGCGACGACTTCATCATCGAGACCTACGACTGGACCGGCGGCTTCATCAAGAACAACGATTCCGCCGACGACGTGCGCGACATCGATCTGTCGATCGTGCACTTCCTGTCCGGTCCGATCGGCGTCAAGGGCGCCGAGCCCGGCGACCTCCTCGTCGTCGATCTGCTCGACGTGGGGCCGCTCAAAGAGAGCCTGTGGGGCTTCAACGGCTTCTTTTCCAAGCAGAATGGCGGCGGCTTCCTCACCGATCACTTCCCGCTGGCGCAGAAGTCGATCTGGGACATCAAGGGCCTCTACACCTCGTCCCGCCACGTGCCCGGCGTCAACTTCGCCGGCCTGATCCATCCCGGCCTGATCGGCTGCCTGCCCGATCCGAAGATGCTGGACATGTGGAACAAGCGCGAGGCCGAGCTGATCTCGACCAATCCGACCCGCGTGCCCGGCCTTGCCAATCCGCCTTTCGCGCCGACCGCCCATGGCGGCCGCGCCAAGGGCGATGTGAAAGCCAAGATCGGCGCGGAGGGCGCGCGCACCGTGCCGCCGCGCGAGCATGGCGGCAATTGCGACATCAAGGATCTCTCGCGTGGCTCGAAGATCTACTTCCCGGTCTATGTTCCCGGCGCCGGTCTCTCGATGGGCGACCTTCACTTCAGCCAGGGCGACGGCGAGATCACCTTCTGCGGCGCGATCGAGATGGCCGGCTGGCTGCACCTGAAGGTCGAGGTGATCAAGGACGGCATGTCGAAATACGGCATCAAGAACCCGATCTTCAAGCCGTCGCCGATCACGCCGAACTACAAGGACTATTTGATCTTCGAAGGCATCTCGGTGGATGAAGCCGGCAAGCAGCACTATCTCGACGTCCACATCGCCTATCGCCAGGCCTGCCTCAACGCCATCGAGTATCTGAAGAAGTTCGGCTATTCCGGCGCCCAGGCCTATTCGATCCTCGGTACTGCGCCGTGCCAGGGCCACATCTCCGGCGTGGTCGACGTGCCCAACGCCTGCGCCACGCTGTGGCTGCCGACGGAAATCTTCGACTTCGACGTGATGCCGTCTTCGGCGGGCCCGATCAAGCACATCACGGGCGATATCCAGATGCCGATCTCGCCGGACAAGTAGTCCCTGCGCGACGGAATGCGGGACGGCGGTTGCTTGCCGCCCCGCGTCCGCCGCCAGGTGTGTTGAACAAGCTACAGCGTGGGGATGATGCGATGCCGGTCTACGAATATCTCTGTGACGACTGCGGTCCATTCAAGGACCTTCGCCCGATGGCGGAGTGCGACGATCCGCAAAGCTGTCCGCACTGCGAGACCCTGGCGCCCCGCGTCATCCTGACCGCGCCGAACTTCTTCTGCATGCCGTCCGACAAGCGCAAGGCGCACGCGGTCAATGAGCGCAGCACGCATGCGCCGCAGACGCTCGCACAATACAAGGCCTCGCACGGCCCCGGCTGCGGCTGCTGCTCCTCGGGCAAGACTGTGAAGGACAAGGGCGCGACGGACAGGGAGAAGCCGGCGCGTCTGATGACCAAGACCAGCAGCGGCGCCAAGGGGTTTCCGACGGCGCGGCCCTGGATGATCAGCCACTAACCTACGCGACCGCCTGATCGGCGGCGACCCAGAACAACGAGTCAAGTACAGGAGCGGTCAACATGCTTCACGGCGATATCTCAAGCAGTAACGACACGGTCGGCGTTGCAGTGGTCAATTACAAGATGCCCCGGCTGCATACCAAGGCCGAGGTGCTCGATAATGCCCGCAAGATCGCCGACATGATCGTTGGCATGAAGCTCGGCCTGCCCGGCATGGATCTCGTGATCTTCCCGGAATATTCCACGCAAGGCATCATGTACGACTCCAAGGAGATGTACGAAACGGCATCCATGGTGCCGGGCGAGGAAACCGCGATTTTCGCCGAGGCCTGCCGCAAAGCCAAGGTGTGGGGCGTGTTCTCGCTGACCGGCGAGCGTCACGAGGAGCATCCGCATAAGGCGCCCTACAACACCTTGATCCTGATGAACGACAAGGGCGAGATCGTGCAGAAGTACCGCAAGATCATGCCATGGGTGCCGATCGAGGGCTGGTATCCCGGCAATTGCACCTATGTGTCCGAGGGGCCGAAAGGGCTCAAGGTCAGCCTGATCATCTGCGACGACGGCAATTATCCGGAGATCTGGCGCGACTGCGCCATGAAGGGCGCTGAGCTGATCGTGCGTTGCCAGGGCTACATGTATCCGGCCAAGGAGCAGCAGGTCATGATCTCCAAGGCCATGGCGTGGGCCAACAACGTCTATGTCGCCGTCGCCAATGCCGCCGGCTTCGACGGCGTCTATTCCTATTTCGGCCATTCCGCGATCATCGGCTTCGACGGCCGCACCCTCGGCGAGTGCGGCGAGGAGGATTACGGCATCCAGTACGCCCAGCTCTCGAAACATCTGATCCGCGACGCTCGCCGCAACGGCCAGTCGCAGAACCATCTCTACAAGCTGGTCCACCGCGGCTACACCGGCATGATCAATTCCGGCGACAGCCCGCGCGGCGTCGCGGCGTGCCCGTATGATTTCTACAAGAACTGGATCAAGGACCCCGAAGGCACGCGCGACATGGTGGAAGCGATGACCCGCGCGACTCCGGGCACCGAGGAATGTCCGATCGAGGGCATTCCGAACGGGGCGGCGGCGAGCAACTACTGAGCTGTTGGCGGATTCCGCGTTACCCTCCCCTGGAGGGGGAGGGTCGATCGCGCGCAGCGCGAGCGGGGTGGGGTGATCTCTCAACACAGGCAGTGTGCGAGGTGGAGAGACCGTCACCCCACCCCGTCTCGCATCGCTATCGCGCTGCGAGCCGACCCTCCCCCTCCAGGGGAGGGTAAGCATTACCGCTTCTGCTGCTCCGTGGGCCTGCGCGGTGGACGCGGGGGCATGGGTGTCCCGCTCATCTTGTTGGCGGTCTCGCTGACGTCGAGCAGCGAGCGGCGGATGTCTTCGAGGTAGGTCGCCGACTTCTTCTTCATGGTGTCGGCAAGCTCGTGCAGTCCCTTGATCTTCTCCAGGAGCTCGTCGGCCTTGCCGTCGACGAAGCCCGGCACCACGCCCTCGATCTTTGCGACCGCCTTGTCGAATCCGGCAAAGGCGCTGTCGACCTTGGCCATGACCGAATCGATTTCCGCGCCCTTGGCTCTGAGGTCGGCAGTGTGGCCCTCGAACGTGCGCAGGCCATCCTTGATCGCCGGCGCGTTGTTCACGATCGTGCGGTCGACGCTGTGCAGTGTTTCGACGATGGATTCGGCGTCGCTGAGGTCGGCCGTCAGCACGGGAATGCCGTCCGTGTCCAGCGGCACCGGCGGCGCAGAGGGCGCGCCGCCGATCAGCGAGATCGCGGCAACGCCGGTGAGGCCCTGGAACTCGATGCCTGCCACGGTGTCATTGCGGATCGGTGCGGTGTTGTCGAGCATCACCAGCGCCACGATCCTGCGGGGGTTGTCGAGCTTGATCGACAGGATCTGGCCGGCGGGCACGCCGTCGAAATTGACCGGCCCACCGCGGCGCAGGCCGCTGGCGGAACCACCCTCGAATACCACGCGCAACTGGCTGCGGCTCTGGATGGTGCGCCATTTCTGCACGCCGAGCAGGCCGCCGAACGCCACGGCGATCGCCGCCAGCGTTGCCGTTCCGATCACAAGATTGCTCGCGCGCGCCATGAGGTCGAGTCTACGGCCAAAGCGGGATGGTTGGAAGGTGTTCGAATGGCCGCGATTCTAGGTAGGGCGGGTTAGCGAAGCGTAACCCGCCAATGCGTTGCGCTTGGATGGACCGAATTGGCAGATTGCACTGCCGCCAATCCGCCCTACGACATCCTCAATGTCCAGCCGCGCGTCTTGCCGCGGCATTGTTCAGCACGATCAGGGCATCGACGGCCACGCCCGTCCGGGTGTTGATCAGGAACGGGTTGATGTCGATCGAGGCGATCCGGTCACCGGCATCCGCGATCAGGTTGGAGAGGCCGACCAGCGCCTTCACCGCCGAGGCCTCGTGCAAGGCCGGCCTGCCGCGATAGCCTCGCATCTTGATGCCGGCCTTGGTGCGGCCGATCAGGAGCCGCGCCTCGGCCTCGTCCAGCGGCGCGCCGGCGAGGGCGACGTCCTTCATCAGCTCGATGTCGATGCCGCCGGTGCCGAACAGCACGACAGGCCCCATCTCGGCATCGAGCGAGGCGCCCACCACGAGTTCGAGCTCGGCCTTGACCTGCTGTGCGATCAGGATGCCATCGAGCTTCGGCTTGCCCTTCAGCTTCCTGACCCGCGCCGTGATGTCGGCGAAGGCCTTCTTCACCTCGGCCGCGCTGTTGAGATTCAGCACCACGCCGCCGATGTCGGACTTGTGCAGGATCTCTGCGCTGACGACCTTTGCCACGACCGGGAATCCGATCTGCTTCGCAATTTTCACCGCTTCGGCTGCCGTCTGTGCGATCGCCTCCTTCGAGATCGGGATGCCGTAAGCCTTGAGCAGCTTCTTCGAGGCGACTTCGTCGAGCGCGGCGCTGGTCGTCGATTTCAACGTCTTCTCCAGCACGGCGCGAGCGGCGGGCTTCGAGCTCGAGACGATGTCGGGCACCTCCTTGCGCAATTTCGCGTAGTCGAGCAGCGACCTGATCGCGGTCACCGCACGGTCCATGCCCTGCATGACCGCAAGATGCGGCAGCGACTTGCGCAAGCCCTTGGTGAATTCGGTGAAGCCGATCGACATCGCGCTGATATAGATCACCGGCTTGCCGGCTTGGCCCGCCATCTCGTTGACGATGCGCAGATTGCGCTCGCGCAGCTCGTGCGGCGCTTTCGGCAGTTCGGCGTCGACGATGACGACGTCGATATCGGGGTCGTCGATCATCAGCTTGATCGACTTCATATAGACGGAGGGATCGACGACTGCGGCAAAGCCGGCGTCGAGCGGATTGCCGACGATCGAGCCGGGGCCGAGCATCTTCGCCAGCTCCGAGCTGACATGCGGGCTCAGCGGCGCGAAATTCAGGCCCGCGGCGTAGAAGGCATCGATCAGCATGCCGCGCTTGCCGCCGGAGAGCGTGACGGCGGCAAGCCGGTCGCCTTTGGGCACGGCAGCGTGCACGAAGCATTCGGTGGTCTCGATCAGCTCGTCGAGCCCGCCGACCCGGATGACGCCTTCTCGCGTTGCGATGGCATCGAACGTCTCGATCGAGCCCGCGAGCGCGCCGGTATGCGCCATCGCCGCGGCGCGGCCGCCCTCGGATGCACCGAGCTTGAGCGCGATCACGGGCTTGCTCGCGGCGCGCGCCGCCTTGCAGGCGTCGCGGAAGGCCTTGGTATTGCGCACGCCTTCGAGGTAGACGACGATCACCTTGATGCTCGGATCCTCTGCGAAATAGCGCATCAGGTCCGGCGTCTCGAGGCCGGCCTCGTTGCCGGTGGTCACCATGTAGCCGACACCGACACCCCGATCCTCCAGCGCCTGGCGGATCGCCATGACGATCGCGCCCGATTGCCCGGCGATCGCCACCGCGCCCTGTTCCATGGTGACGATTCGATCGTCGATGTTGGTGAACAGCTTTTCGCCGGCGCTCAAATTGCCGAGGCAGTTCGGGCCGGCGACGGCAAGGCCCGTCTCGCGCACGGCCGCCTGCAATTCGGCGGCAAGCTTCTGGCTTTCCTCATCCTGCAACTCGCTGAAGCCCGAGGTGACGATGGTCGCCGATCGCGCACCGGCCGCGGCGGCGTCGCGGATCACCTGCACGGCGAAGCGCGCGGGCACAAGCACCAGGACGTGATCGGGCTTTTCGGGAAGGCTCGCAAAATCCTTGTAGCAGGGGACGCCCCAGATGGCGTCGCGCTTGGCGTTGACCGGATAGAGGCCGCCCTCGAAGCCGTATTTGACCAGATTGTTCCAGATGCGCTCGGCATAATTGCCCGGCTTGTCGGTCGCACCCACCAGCACGATGTTGCGCGGGTGCAGCATGGCGTGGATACCCTTGACGATGTCGCTGGCATCGGACGGTGGAGACCATGGATGGAACGCGGACGCAGCAGACACCTTGGCTTCCATGCCGTGACCTCTCCTGTTGTTCTTCTTGGTCGAGTGCCGCCCCGTTCTATGGCGAGTCCTTCGGAGTGGCAACCTTGGGGGTGGTATGCCGTATGGTGGAATGAGCGACGCTGGCGCGTATCGTCGGCTCGGTGGGCGATCTACCTGTCGGCTCCAACCAATGTTGCATGCAGGATATAGCGCTCGGGGCCGGAGGTGACGGCGTCGAATGGCCAGCAGGTCGCGAGAACAAGCTCGAAGCCCTGTGTCGTGGCGTCGATGCCCGATGCATCGAAACGGACCACGGCCGAGGAATCCGCGCGATAGCTGAAATGTCGACCGTCGCGACGTGTGACATCGACGATGTCACCAATGACGACATTCCGCAGGAAGCGGAAATGAGTGTCGCGATGGGCGGCATAGACCGCAACCCCGCGTTCACCCGCATCAGCCGTTTGGTGGATATGGCCGGGGCCAAAAGCGAGCGCCTGTCCGCTCGCGCCTTCCAGCACGATGGCGCTGGCACCGATCCGCTTGACCTCGATCCGCGCGACCGGCCAGGTGTCGGCCCACGACCACGGCTTCACCGCCTGTCCCGTCGCAACGCTCCGGTCGAACGCCCGCTCCAGCAGCACCTGCGCGAGCCATGCCTTGGCGTGGATGTAGGCGCCGTCGCCGAACAAGAAGAGGCCGATCAGCGCCAGAACGAGGGGAGGGATGAAGCGGGACATCTGCTTCTCTTTGGTGGTCATTCCGGGTTCGATGCTTTGCATCGCCCCGGAATGACATTTCCTAAAAAGGCGCGCGCGGCCGTTTGTAGGGGACGGGCAGCCGCGCGCGCTGACGGAGGAGTTGGGGGGCTCCTCTCTCAAGCGGCGTCGGTGAGCAAGGGCCGACGCCGGTTGAACACGAACAGGATCAGGGCGAGCACGATCAGGGCCAGGCCTGCGATCATCTTCAGCTCGGCCGAGGTTGCAGTCTTGGGCAGGCGGATCGCATCGGGCGCGGCAGGCATCGGCCGCCTCAGTTCCGGCTGGTTGCGCGCATCGGCATGGCGTTCACGCAACTGCGTCGGCACCTGCGGCCGCTCGCCGAACACCTTCTCGAAATCCCAGCCGGCCGGCAGATTGATCGGCAGGTCGCTGAGCTTGAGCGGCTCGCCTTCGGGCCGGCTCGGCGTCCTGTCGACCGCAACGAGGCTGGTCAGTCGCGTGACGATCTGATGATCGAGCGCCAGCGCCAGGATCGCCTTGTCGGATTCTTCGGGCGTCATCTCGCGCATGGAGCGCGCCACTTCGGCGTCGCCGATCTTGCGCCTGGCCCAGAGCTTCGACGGGCCCTTGCCTTCAGCGGCGCTTTGCAGCGGCAGCGTCACCGACCACGGGCGATCGCCGACGCGTCCCTTGATTTCGAGGGAGCCCGCGAGCTTGTCGAGCCTGGCCGCCAGCACCAGCGGCTCGTCGCGATAGACGTCCGGAATGATCGCCGGGGTGATGTCGGCCTTGGCGTCGGAAAATCTTGCGGTGAGGCCCGTCACCGCCGGATTCTCCAGCTTGGCGAACAGGCCGCGCATGCGCTCCTCGACCTGCTCAACCGAACCGATATGGGTGAAGGCGCCGCGGCCGAGCTCGGCGGCGCGCGTCATCAGATGGGTGTTGGGCGCCGAGCCGATGCCGACCATGAACACGCGCGAACGGCCACGCATTGCCGTGATCGTCTCGAACAATTGCTGCTCGTTGCCGATCGCGCCGTCGGTCAGGAACACGACCTGGCGGACCATGCTGCTGTCACTGATCTTGTCGGAGAGCGCAGCGCGCATCGCCGGTACCATCTCGGTGCCGCCCCGCGCCTGCAAGGCGCTGACGAACGAGGTCGCCTCGCCGACATGCGCGGCATCCGCCGGTACCGAGGCTGGAAACAGCACGTCCATGGTGTCATCGAAACGCACCACGTTGAAGCGGTCATTGGGCTGGAGCCGGCCGAGGGCATAGAGCAGGCTCGCCTTGGCCTGAACGATGGAGGTGCCGCCCATCGAGCCGGAATTGTCGATCACGAACACGACCTCGCGGGGCAGCGGCTTCTGCGTCGCCTGCTCGACGCTGGGCGGAGTGACGAAGGCGAGCAGGTAATCGGCATCGCCAACATGCTCGCGGAACAGGCCAACCGACGGCGCCAGCCCGGCGGCCGGCTTCCAGGTCAGCTCGAAATCACGATCGGCGGGGACAGCGCCATCAGCGAGCGTGACGATACGCGTCGTGTCGTCCGGACTCTCGATCTTGACGTTATGGTGGTGACTCCTGACCTCGCCGGGCACAAAGCCGGCCTTCAGGCGCACGGTGATGCTGGTCGGGTTGACCGGCGCATGTCTGGCGGGGTCCAGCACAGGCGGCGAGATGCGGTCACGATCCGGAACCGGATCTGACGTCGCTGCGCCCCAGCCGGAGCCGTCTTTGCGGAAGTCGACGCTCTGCACGATCGGCGCCGGATTGTAGCGCGGGGCGACCACCAGCGGCACGCGGAGCGAATATTCGTCGCCGGATTGATGCACCGGCTCCTGATATTCGATCTGCACCAGCACGGTCTCGCCAGGACCGATATTGGCGACCGAATTGGTAAAGACGTTGGGCCGCTCCTGCTCGGTGAGCGCGGCCTTCTGGCCGGCGCTTCGCGCCTGCTCGTAGATCACGCGGGCTTGTTGCCGCTCCTTGATGTCGCCGACGATGACGTGGTCGCCGACCACCATCTTCAGCGTGTCGACGGCACCATTGGCTGCGAGCGGATAGACATAGGTGGCCGCGACCCAGTCCCTGGTCGGATTGCGGAACAGTTGCGTGACGCGGACGCGCAGCGTCGGGCCCGATACGGTGATGTCGATGTCGGTGCCGAGACGGATCGCCTCGGTGTAGGCGCCGTCTTCCTTCAGGAGCAGGCTGCCTGACCGTGCCTCGCCAGGTTGGAGGAGGCTGGTCTGCTCGGCCGTTGCCGACCAGCCGGTCCCGAAGCTCACCAGCAGGGCCACGAAGGCCACCAGCATCACCGCGACGCCCTGCGCGAGAAGGAATAGTCCGAGTTTGATCAGCCGGCCCAGCAACGGGTGTTCGTCGCTGTCGGCAGTGTCGTAGATATCCATTTGGCCTGCTCCCGATGGTTGTTTGCTGGCCCGCAGGATCGGCCTGGAGAGGCTGATGTCGCGAGCAGAATGATCGGCAATGTTCCGCCGTGGCCGGCGCGAGCAGGCCGCCGTCGGGCGGCCATGTGCGGTTTTGTGCTGGTTTGTCCGCCCTGCTAGAATGGCACTCTCAGGGCAGGGTTGATGATGCAAATGCAGGCCGACAAGCAGCTTTCGGACGAGCAGAGCCGCGAGATCGCGGAGACCATTCGCGAAGAGCTGGCCAGACGCCGGATCTCCCGGCAAGCCCTGGCCGAGCAGGCCAAGCTGAGCCTGTCGACGCTGGAGAAGGTGCTCGGCGGCCGCCGGCCATTCACGCTGGCGACGACGGTCCGGCTCGAGCAGGCGCTAGGCGTCTCCTTGCGCAAAAGTGCCATCGTGGTGACGCCTCCGGCCGCAAACGACGTCGCGCCCGACAGCCTCGGCTCCTATGCTCATCGCGCCGTGACCTGGCTCGAGGACGTCTACATCACCCTGCGCCCGTCCTTTGGCGACAAGGACGCGATCTTTGCCTATCGCACCGAGATCGTCTGGGAGCCGAAGGTCTCAGCGCTGGTCTTCCGCGAGGGCGAGCGGACCGACGCAGCCTATGAGCACACCGGCGAGGTCGCCGTTCCCCATCAGTCCGGCTTCATCTACCTCGTCATCATCAAGCACGGTCAGCATCGCGTGATCACGGTGTCGCGGCCGACGGTTGCCGGCGAGATGTACGGCATCATCTCGACGCTTCGCGCCGGCCCCGGCTCGCAGCTCACGCCGATCGCTGCGCCCATCGCCTATGTGCCGCTCAGGAATATTCCAAAGCCGTCCTTGGGGCGGGTTGCGCCCGACGACGACAGCTACGTCTTGTATCGAAAGCATCTGCGCCGCACGGTGGAAGAGTCCTTTGCGCTCTTCCTGCCGGCATAGCCTCGCTTCGACCTCGCTCACACAAAAAGATAGCGGCCTTTCGGCCGCTATCTGGCTTGGGCATGTTCGGCTGATGCGAGCTAGCCGCCGGTTTCCGCGCTGATGATGTCACCGAACAGCTCCCACTGGCCAGCCTTGAAGCGGATCATCTTGAGCTGCTCGATCGGCGCGAAGTCGTTGGCGCTGGTGTTGATCTTGATGCCGGGGATCAACGTATCGGGAGCAAAATCCTTCAGGCTCGCGGCCTGCTTCATCACGTTCTCGCGCGTCAGGTTGTCGCCACACTGCTTCAAGGTCTGAACCAGGGTCTGCGCGGCGGCATAGCCGTAGACGATGTTGGTGTCGGAGACGTTGGCGCCCGGCATGTATTTGTCGATGAAGGCAAGAAACTTCTTCATGCCTTCGTCGTCCTTCCATTGCGGGTCCGATGCGTCCTTCAGATAGCTCGCGGACAGCACGCCTTCCGACGCATCGAGCCCGGCGGGCTTCATCACCGCGCCGATCGAGATCGACACGTCGGTCATCACATGCATCGGCCTCCATTCGAGCTCGGCGATCTTCTTGATCGCCTGTGCCGCGAATTTCGGCGTCGAGATGTTGACGAAGACGTTGGCGCCGGTGCCCTTCAGCTTGACGATGTGGGAATCGATCGAAGGCTCGGTGGTCTCGTAGCTCTCTTCCGCGACGATCAGCGAGGTGGCCTTGTCGCCGAAGATCTCCTTGAGGCCGGCGACGTAGTCCTTGCCGAAATCGTCATTGGCATAGAAGATCGCGACCTTCGCGTCGGGCTTCGCCTGCAGGATATATTTCGCGAAGATCCGCGCCTCGACCCGATAGCTCGGCTGGAAGCCCATGGTCCAGGGAAAACCCTTGGGGTCATTCCACTTGCTGGCGCCGGTTGCGAGGAAGAGCTGCGGGACCTTCTTGGCGTTGTGGTACTTCTGCACGGCGGTCTGGGTCGGCGTGCCCAGCGCGTTGAAGACGAGGAACACCTCGTCGCTTTCGATCAGCTTGCGGACCTGCTCCACGGTCTTGGGCGGCGAATAGCCGTCGTCATAGGAGATCCAGTTGATCTTGCGGCCGTTGATGCCGCCCTGGTCGTTGATCATCTTGAAATAGGCTTCCTCGGTCTTGCCGATAATGCCGTAGGCGGAAGCGGGACCCGAATAGGCCTCGACATTGCCGATCTTGATCTCGGTGTCGCTGGCGCCGGTGTCGTATTTCTTTTGTGCGAAAGCGCTTTGAGCCGAGAGCAAGGTCAGGGCTGTTGCCGCGGCGAGCAGGACGATTTTCTTGTTCTTCATGGAAATTCCTTGGAGTTTCTTGTTGGTAGGGCAGGCACTTCAAAAAGAAAAGCGCCCGCGAGGGGCGCTTCGATCAGGCATTGGCGACCTTCTTGTCGATTTCGGAAGCCACCGAGAATTCCTTGCGCAAGGTCGGTTTGTGGATCTTGCCGGTGGCGTTGCGCGGCAGTGCATCGACGAAGCGGATCTGGCGCGGGCATTTGAAACGCGCCAGATTGGCCGCGCAATGAGCGAAAACCTCTGTCTCCGTCAGCTTTTGTCCCGGCTTGACCGCGACGATGGCGAGGCCCACTTCGCCCCATTGCGGATCGGGAATGCCGATCACGGCAGCTTCGGCGATGGCATTGAGCTGATGCAGGACGTTCTCGACCTCGGCCGGATAGACGTTCTCGCCGCCGGAAATGTACATGTCCTTCCAGCGGTCGACGATGTAGTAGAAGCCTTCCTCGTCGACGCGGGTCGCATCGCCGGTGTGCAGCCAGCCGTCGGTGAAGGATGTCTTGTTCGCTTCCGGCCTGTTCCAGTAGCCCGGCGTGATGTTGGGTCCCTTGACCCAGAGCTCGCCGAGCTCGCCGACATCGGCATCGCTGCCGTCGGGACGCACGATGCGCACTTCCGTATGCAGCACCGGCTTGCCGGCGGAGCCGGCCTTGCGCGCGGCGTCCTCGCGGTCGAGCACCAGCACGGCCGGCGAGGTCTCGGTCATGCCGTAGCCCTGCTGAAGCGCGACGCCGCGCGCCTCCCAGACCTTGAGCAGCGGCACCGGCATCGGAGCGCCGCCGACACCGCCGACGATCAGCCGGCTGAGGTCGGTGGTCGCGAAGGCCGGGTGCTGCGCCATGAACTGGTAGATCGCGGGCACGCCAAAGAACACGTTGATGCCCTGCGCGGGATCGTTGATCAGGCCGAGCGCCGTGCCGGGATCGAAGGCGCGCATGATCATCACGGTGCCGCCGGCGTGCAGCACCGGATTGGTGTAGCAATTGAGACCGCCGGTGTGGAACAGCGGCAGCACCGTGAGCAGCACCGAGGCCGGCCCGATGCAGGCGGGGCCGCCGAGATTGACGCAGTTCCAGAAGGTCATGCCATGCGTGATGGTCGCGCCCTTCGGATGGCCCGTCGTGCCCGAGGTGTACATGACGGTGGAGACGTCATCGAGCGTGACTTCTTCGGCGCGGTCGAGCGGCTTCGCGGCGGCGATACCGGCTTCATAGGTGCCGCCGGGGCCGAGCAGCAGGCTGGTCGAGACGTTGCAGAGCTTTGCGACGGCGAGCGCCGTCTCGGCCAGATCGGTGTCGTGGATCATCACCTTCGGCGCACAATCGGCAGTGATGAACTGGAGCTCGGGAACGGTGAGGCGGGTGTTCAGCGGCACGAAGATGGCACCTAACCGGCCGCAGGCGAACTGCACCTCCAGCGTATCGGTCGTGTTCAGCGCAAGCACGGCGACGCGGTCGCCGCGCGAGACTTTCAGCGCGTGACGCAAGAGCGAGGCGAGGCGCGAGACACGGGCGTCGAGCTGCGAGTAGCTGAAGCGGCGCTCGCTCGCGAGGTCGATCACCGCAACCTTGTTCGGCGTGCGGCGGCCATGATGGGCGATCCAATCGTAGTAACGAACGGCCAAATATTCCTCCCTCGGCGGTCTGTGCCGGCCTCCTCCTTGCTGCCCGTGCGCGATGCCCGGCGTGGCGCTGGCGCCAGCCGGAGTCTGTGCAGCAACGTTTTTTTGAGCCAGAGTTAGCCTGTGCGGGACGAAAATCGTCTTGCGTGGAGTTGCTAGGCCACAGGCTGCGGTGGAGCGGCTCCTATGGTCAGCCACTCTGCGCAAGTGAATCGCTAATGTTCCAGCCATGGTGGACGAGCGAATCCGCCAATAGGGCGAGACTGTAATGAAGAGCCCGTTCTATACCGCCGAGCACGACGCCTTTCGCGACGTCATGCGCCGTTTCGTCGAGAAGGAGATCACCCCGTTCGCCCATGAGTGGGACGAGGCCGGTGAATTCCCGCGCGTGCTCTATCGCAAGGCGGCCGAGATCGGCCTCCTGGGGCTCGGTTTTCCCGAGGAATATGGCGGGATCACCGCCGACCAGTTCATGAAGATCGTCGCCAGCCAGGAGCTGGCGCGCGCCGGCGCCGGCGGTGTCAGTGCCAGCCTGATGAGCCACACCATCGGTTCGCCGCCGATCGCGCGCGCCGCTCGGCCGGAGGTGAAGGCGCGCGTGCTGCCGCAAGTGCTCTCGGGCGAGAAGATCTCTGCGCTCGCGATCACGGAGCCTGGCGGCGGCTCCGATGTCGCGAACCTGAGCACCCGGGCCCGGCGCGACGGCGATCACTACGTCGTGAGCGGTGAGAAAACCTTCATCACCTCGGGCATCCGCGCGGACTATCTGACTGTTGCGGTGCGCACCGGTGGCGAGGGTGCCGGCGGGGTCAGCCTGCTCCTGATCGAAGGCGATACGCCTGGCCTGTCGCGGACGAAGCTGAAGAAGATGGGCTGGTGGGCCTCCGACACCGCGACGCTGCATTTCGACCAATGCCGCGTCCCGGCGGAAAACCTGATCGGCGAGGAGGGCCAGGGGTTCAAGATCATCATGCAGAACTTCAACAGCGAGCGCATGGGCATGGCGGCAAGCTGCACCGCCTTCGCGCGGGTCTGCCTCGACGAGGCGATTTCTTACGCGAAGGAGCGCAAGACCTTCGGCAAGCCGCTCGCCCAGCACCAGGTCATCCGCCACAAGATCGTCGACATGGCGCAGAAGGTCGCGGCGTCCCAGGCGATGCTGGAGATGCTGGCCTGGCGGCTCGAGCAGGGCGAAAGCCCGGTCGCGGAAATCTGCATGATGAAGAACCAGGCGACGCAGACCATGGCCTTCTGCGCCTCGGAAGCCGTGCAGATCTTCGGTGGCGCCGGCTTCATGCGCGGCATCAAGGCCGAGCGCATCTACCGCGAGGTCAAGGTCAATGCCATCGGCGGCGGCACCGAGGAGATCATGAAGGATCTGGCCTCAAGGCAGATGGGGTTGTGAATGTCTCCTCCGTCATGCCCGGGCTCGTCCCGGGCATCCACGTTCTTGCTGCCGGACAAAAAGGCGTGGATGGCCGGGACAAGCCCGGCCATGACGAGCGCATCAGAGATACCGAGAGCTGAGCTGACAAAATGCTATTCACCGCTGACCACGACGACATCCGCCGCAGCCTGCAGAAGTTCATCGCGAACGAGATCAATCCTCACGTCGATGAATGGGAAAAGGCCGACATTTTCCCGGCGCATGAGCTGTTCAAGAAGATGGGCAATCTCGGCTTCCTCGGTCTGAACAAGCCGGTCGAGTTCGGCGGTTCCGGCCTCGACTACTCCTATGCGCTGATGATGGCGGAGGAGTTAGGGGCCATCACCTGCGGTGGTGTGCCGATGGCGATCGGGGTGCAGACCGACATGGCGACGCCCGCGCTGGCGCGGTTCGGCTCCGACGAGGTTCGTCGCGAATTCCTGGCGCCCTCGATCTCGGGCGATTTCGTCGCCTGCATCGGCGTCTCCGAGCCCGGCGCGGGCTCCGATGTCGCCTCGATCAAGACCCAGGCGCGCTCCGACGGCGACGACTACGTCATCAACGGCGGCAAGATGTGGATCACCAACGGCACGCAGGCCGACTGGATCTGCCTGCTCGCCAACACCGGCGATGGCCCCGTTCATCGCAACAAGTCACTGATCTGCGTGCCCATGAAGAGCAATGGCGTCACGGTCGCGCGAAAGCTCGACAAGATGGGCATGCGTTCCTCCGACACAGCGCAGATATTCTTCGACAATGTCCGCGTGCCCAAGCGCAACCGCATCGGCGAGGAGGGCAAGGGTTTTACCTATCAGATGATCCAGTTCCAGGAGGAGCGGCTGTGGGGCGCGGCCGCCTGCCTCAAGTCGCACGAATACATCATCAACGAGACCATCCAGTACACGCGCAATCGCAAAGCCTTTGGCCAGAGCATCCTCGACAACCAGGTCGTGCACTTCAAGCTCGCGGAGATGCAGACCGAGGTCGAACTGCTGCGCGCGCTGATCTATCGTGCCGCCGAGCAGCTGGTGGCGGGCGAAGACGTGACGAGGCTTGCGACCATGGCCAAGCTGAAGGCCGGCCGCCTCGGCCGCGAGCTCACCGACGCCTGCTTGCAATACTGGGGCGGAATGGGCTTTACCAACGAGACGCCGGTCAGCCGCGCCTATCGCGACAGCCGCCTGACCTCGATCGGCGGCGGCGCCGACGAGGTCATGCTGATGGTCCTGTGCAAGATGATGGGTACGCTGCCCGGCAGCAAAGGGAGTGCTTGATGATCACGCTCTATCACTGCGACGCCGCGCGCTCGTTTCGCCCGCTCTGGATGCTGGAGGAGATGGGGCTGCCCTATGAGCTGAAGATGCTGCCGTTCCCGCCGCGCGTCTTCGCCAAGGAATATCTTGCGCTCAATCCGCTGGGCACGATTCCCTTCATGGTCGACGGCGAAACCAAGATGACCGAATCCTCCGGCATCTGCCACTATCTCGGCGTCAAGTACGGACCGACGCCGTTGATGGTCGGACCGGAGGATCCCGCCTATGGCGCCTTCCTGAACTGGATGTATTTCAGCGACGCCACGTTAACCTTCCCGCAGACGCTGGTGCTCCGATACACCCAGCTCGAGCCGGAGGAACGCCGCAACCCGCAAGTCGCCACCGACTACGCAAAGTGGTTCTTGGGCAGACTGCGCGCCGTCGAGGCAGCCACGGCGAATGCCGAAACATTGTGCGCGGGCCGCTTCACCGCCGCTGACATTGTCGTCGGATACGCGCTTCGCCTGGCGAGCAACATCGGGCTCGCCAAGGATTTTGGGCCAAATGTCGCAGCCTATTGGGCTCGCCTGCAGCAGCGCGACGGTTTCAAGCGCGCAGTTGCTGCGGAACAGAAGGCTGGCGCCGAGCAGAATGTTGCAGCGAGGGTGAGGGCGTAAGTTTCCGTCATTCCGGGGCGATGCGCAGCATCGAGCCCGGAATCTCGAGGTTCCGGGTTCGGTCTGCGACCGCCCCGGAACGACGGCGCATGTTTCAATGACAGCGCTATCCTATCGTGACAGCGCCCAAATTTCCGCTAAGGTGACCTCCGTCCGCAGCGGCCAGAGAGCCGCGCGAGGAGGACCCCAATGGAAGATAAAGGTCGCGAATCCGACCATCTGATGCTGATCACGCCCGAGCGGGTATTCTATGCCGGCCTGCTCGGCCGGCCCCGCAAGCGCACCCCCGGTAGCTGCCATGTCTATGTCGCGGTGAAGGGCAGCCTGCATCTGACGACCGACGACGTCCAGACCTCGGACGAGTTGGTCGTGACCCTGCCGAACCAGCGGCACACCATCGCCAGCGACTATCGCACCGTCATCAGCGTGACGCTTGAGCCGGAGAGCATGCCGGATGGCGTGATCGAGGCTTTGGCCGAGCGGCTGCGCGGTCCGGACAAGGCCGCCTATGCGCGCAAGATCCTGGCCGCCTACACGCTGCTGCGCCAGCGCCGCTACGGCGACATCACCACCGCCGAGTTCGACGAGATGTGCTTTGGCGAGGCGCTGCCACGTCGCGTGCTCGACCCGCGCGTGATGCGCGCGGTCGCCCGCATCGGGCGTTTCTCCGGCGAGCCGGTAACGGCGGATACGTGTGCGGCAGAAGCGGGCCTCTCGGCATCGCGCTTCCTGCATCTGTTCAAGGAGGAGACCGGCATCTCCTTCCGCTCCTTCCGTGCCTGGAAGCGCGCGCGGCATCTTCTGCACTTCGCCAACCAGGACCTGAACCTCGCTCATCTCGCGCAGGACATCGGCTATCCCGACTCGACGCATTTCAGTCACTCGATCCGCCGCTTCTACGGATTGAAACCGCGTGCGATCTTCGTCGGCTCGCGCGACCTTGCGATCTACCGCAGCACCGAGACGGTGCGGCTTGCCGAAGCGAGCTGACTTCGGTCTCGCAGGGTGGGCAAAGCGTAGCGTGCCCACCGTCGTCACCGAACCTTGAAACGTGGTGGGCACGGCGCAAGCGCGCCTTTGCCTACCCTACGATTTGCCGTTGCTTTCCAGCTTCTCCGCGCAAGAAGCCGCATGTCGCGCGTCACATGATCGCAAGCGTTGAATTCTCAACGTGCGAGACATTAGTGGCATGAGCGACAAGGCCGTCATCACCTGCGCGCTGAACGGCGTGCTCACCGACCCGAAGCAGCACAACGTGCCTGTGACGCCCGAGCAGATGGCGCGCGAGGCCAAGGCTGCGTTCGATGCCGGCGCGTCCATCATGCACATCCATCTGCGCCAGCAGGCGCCGAACAAGGGGCATCTGCCGTCCTGGGAGGTCGCCGTCAGCAAGGAGATCCAGCAGGCGATCCGCGAGGCGTGCCCTGGCGTGATCATCAACCACACTTCGGGGGTCTCCGGCCCGAACTACAGCGGCGCGCTCGATTGCATCCGCGAGACCAGGCCGGAGATCGCCGCCTGCAATGCCGGTTCGCTGAATTACCTGAAAGTGAAGGCCGACAACACCTGGGCCTGGCCGCCGATGATGTTCGACAATGCCGTCGAGAAGGTGAAGGACTATCTCGACGTCATGAACGCAGTCGGCACCATCCCCGAGTTCGAGTGCTTCGATGTCGGCATCGTCCGCTGCGTCGGCATGTATCGCCAGGTCGGCATGTACAACGGCCCGCTCGAGTACAATTTCGTGATGGGTGTCGCCTCCGGCATGCCTGCTGATCCCGAGCTGCTGCCGATCCTGATCAAGCTGAAGCGCCCCGAGGCGAACTGGCAGGTCACCGCGATCGGCCGCGAGGAGATCTGGCCGCTGCACCAACGCTGCGCCGAGCTCGGCGGCCACTTGCGCACCGGCCTCGAGGACACCTTCTATCTCGCCGACGGCAAGAAGGTGACCTCGAACGGCCAGCTCATCGAAGCCGTCGCCGCCTGCGCGCGGCGTGCCGGCCGCGAGATCGCGAGCCCGGCCGAGGCGCGGAAGATCTTTGGGACGAACAGGTAGTCATACACTCCGTCATTCCGGGATGGCCCGAAGGGCCAGGCCCGGAATCCATACTCCCGATCGTGGTTATGGATTCCGGGCTCGCGACTTCGTCGCGCCCCGGAATGACGACTGGGATAGAGTCATGTCCATTCTCGAAAACACCATCTCCCCCGGCAGCGCCGCGTACCAGGCCAGCCGTGACGGCATGCTCGCGCTGATCGACCGCATGCGCGCGCTGGAAGAGCGCACACGGGCGGCGTCGGCCGCGGCCAAGGATCGCTTCCACAAGCGCGGACAATTGCTGCCGCGCGAACGCGTCGCCCTGGTGCTCGATCCCGGCGCGCCCTTCATCGAGCTGTCCACCCTCGCGGGCTACATGTTCGACGTGCCGGATGCGAACAAGAGCGTGCCCGGCGGCGGCGTCATCGCCGGCATCGGCTTCGTCTCGGGCATTCGCTGCATGGTCAGCGCCAGTGATTCCGGTATCGATGCCGGCGCGCTGCAGCCTTACGGTCTCGACAAGACGCTGCGGGTGCAGGAGCTCGCGCTGGAGAACAAGCTGCCTTACGTGCAGCTCGTCGAAAGCGCCGGCGCAAACCTGCTGCGCTACCGCGTCGAGGATTTTGTCCGCGGCGGCAACATCTTTCGCAATCTGGCGCGTCTTTCCGCGGCCGGCCTGCCGGTCGTCACCGTGACGCACGGCTCGTCCACCGCGGGCGGCGCCTATCAGACCGGCCTCTCCGATTACATCGTCATGGTGCGCGGCCGCACCCGTGCGTTCCTCGCCGGACCGCCGCTGCTGAAGGCCGCGACCGGCGAGATCGCGACCGAGGAAGAGCTCGGCGGCGCCGAGATGCATACGCAGGTCTCCGGCCTCGGCGATTACCTGGCCGAGGACGATCGCGACGCCCTGCGCATCGCGCGCGAGATCATGGCGGCGCTGGAATGGGAGCGGCCGGGCAGGGCGACGCCAGAATTCAAGCCGCCGCGCTACGCCCAGGACGAACTGCTCGGCATCATGCCGATGGACCACAAGCGTCCGGTCGACATGAAGCAGGTGATCGCGCGCATCATCGACGATTCCGATTTCACCGAGATGGCGCCGAATTACGGGCCCGCCACGGTGTGCGGTCATGCCCGCATCGAAGGGCAGGCCATCGGCATCATCACCAACAATGGCCCGCTCGATCCCGCCGGCGCCAACAAGGCGACGCATTTCATCCAGGCCTGCTGCCAGACCCGTACACCGCTGCTCTATCTGAACAACACCACCGGCTATATGGTCGGCAAGGCCTACGAAGAAGCCGGCATGATCAAGCACGGCTCCAAGATGATCCAGGCGGTCACCTCGGCGACGGTGCCGCAGATCACCATCTATTGCGGCGCCTCGTTCGGGGCCGGCAATTACGGCATGTGCGGGCGCGGCTTCCATCCGCGCTTCTGCTTCTCCTGGCCGAATGCCAAGACCGCCGTGATGGGCGGCGAGCAGGCGGCCGAAACCATGGCGATCGTGACCGAAGCCGCCGCGGCGCGCCGCGGCAAGCCGATCGAGAAGGACAAGCTGGATGCCATGAAGGCGCAGATCGTCGGTGTGTTCGACGGCCAGATGGATGTGTTCTCCACCAGCGCACGCGTGCTCGACGACGGCGTGATCGATCCACGCGACACCCGCGCGGTTCTCTCCGAAGTGCTCGCGATCTGCCGCGAGGGTGACGCACGCAATCCCCAGCGCATGCAGTTTTCGGTGGCCCGCCCATGAGGAACGGATCAGTGCAGCATCGGCCGTTCTTCAAGGTCCTGATCGCCAATCGCGGCGAGATCGCATTGCGCGTGATGCGTAGCGCGCGGCGCTTGGGCTTGAGCGTCGTCGCGGTCTATTCGGATGCCGACCGCGATGCGCTCCACGTGCGGCAGGCCGATCAGGCCGTGCGCATCGGCGAAGCGCTTCCGGCGCAATCCTATCTCAGCATTCTCGCGATCATCGGAGCCGCGAAGGCGAGCGGTGCTGATGCCGTCCATCCCGGCTACGGCTTTCTCGCCGAGAACGAGGAGTTCGCACGCGCCTGCAAGGAAGCCGGTCTCGTCTTCATCGGCCCGTCGCCGCAGGCGATCGAGGCGATGGGCAACAAGGCCGGCGCCAAAGAGATCATGAAGAAGGCCGGCGTCCCCATCGTGCCCGGCTATCAGGGCGCAGACCAGGGCGACGAGGTGATGCTCGCGGAAGCCAGAAAGATCGGCTTTCCCGTGATGATCAAGGCGGTCGCCGGAGGCGGCGGGCGCGGCATGCGGCTCGTGGCCGATGCGGCCTCGTTTCCCGATGCGCTGCGCAGTGCGCGTTCCGAGGCGAAGGCCGCGTTCGGTGACCCCACCGTCATCCTGGAACGTGCGATTCAGAACCCGCGTCATATCGAGATCCAGGTGTTCGGCGACAGCCACGGTAACGCCATCCATCTCGGCGAGCGCGATTGCTCGGTGCAGCGGCGGCACCAGAAGCTGATCGAGGAGGCGCCGTCACCCGCGGTCACGCCCGAGTTGCGGGCGAGGATGGGGGAGGTCGCGGTCGCCGCGGTAAAGGCGCTGCGCTACGAGGGCGCGGGGACGTTGGAGTTCCTGCTCGACGAACGTGGCGAGTTCTACTTCATGGAGATGAACACGCGTCTCCAGGTGGAGCATCCCGTGACCGAGGCGGTCACCGGGCTCGATCTCGTCGAGTTGCAGCTGCGCGTCGCGCGTGGCGAGCCTTTGCCGGTGAAGCAGCAGGACATTCGCTTCGAGGGCCATGCCATCGAGGTGCGGCTGTGCTCGGAGGATGCCGCGCAGGATTTCATGCCGCAGTCCGGCCGCATGGCACGCTGGCAGGTGCCCGACGGCATCCGCGTCGAGCACGCGCTGCAGTCGGGCTCAGAAATCCCGCCGTTCTACGATTCCATGATCGCCAAGATCATCAGCCATGGTGCGAGTCGCGAGGAGGCGAGAGGACGGCTGATCGTCGGCCTGGAGCAGCTCACGGCGTTTGGCGTGACCACGAACCAGGCGTTCCTGATGTCCTGCCTGCGTCACTCCGGCTTTGCCAAGGGCGAGGCGACGACAGCCTTCATCGGTGCGCATCGCGACGAGCTGCTGGCGCCGCGCAGGGGCGCTGCGTTCGATACGGTGTTGGCGGGCTTGCTGCTCTACGTCACAAATCCGCGCGCGCCTGCCTGGCAACGTGGTCGGAGTCTGTCCGCAACGTTCCCGCTTCCAGCGAAACTCGAGATCGCCGGCCACGTCCACGAGCTCGAAGTCACGCGCGAGCGCGATGGCAGCTACACCGTCGCCACCGACGGCCGTCAGGACAGGTTCGAGATCGAGCAGCTCGATGCCGATGCGATCCGTTTTCGCCATGATGGTGTGATGGACAGCGCCAAATTCCTGCGCGATGCCGACCGGCTCTACCTCCAGCATCGCGGCATCCCGCTTGCGGTGATTGATCTCACGCTGGCGGCGCCGAAGGCTGCAGCAAGCAACGGCGGTGACGGCAAGGTCCGCGCCGCCATGAATGGCCGCGTCGTCGCCGTCCTGGTCAAGCCGGGCGACCGCGTCACCGCGGGCCAGCCGGTGCTGACGCTGGAAGCGATGAAGATGGAACACGTCCACAAGGCCGGCCTCGACGGCGTCGTCGCGGCGATCGACGTTGCCGAAGGCGAGCAGGTGACGACAGGCAGGATCGTGGCGGAGATCGGGGCGGGGTAGCGCCGCGAATGCCGGTATCGGGTGGGCAACGGCGCCCCAGCGTCGTACCTACGCCTGTTGATCAACGAAATACGAAGAATTTCAATACGATAGGTTTGCGAATCATACCTTTGCGCAATTCGTATTGAACGACGTTCATTTTCGCGCTACAAACATGAACATTGTTCAATTCGTGTGGAGGCTCGCATGCCGCGCGCAACGCTCCCCTCAGTGTCCAGCCGGCTGCCGTTCGCCGTACCAACGGTCCGCGAAAAATGCCTGGTCGGCGCGCTGTTCGTCCTTGCGGTGGTGGTGCTGCTAGCACCTGCGCTGCCTGCCGCCGCCTGGCACATCCCGCATTTCGTTGACACCCGCCCCTGGCTGGGTGTGCCCAATGCCGGCGACGTGCTGAGCAATCTCGCCTTCCTCGCGATGGGTGTCTGGGGCACGGAGCGGCTGCGCGCCCGCAATGATGCGCTCGCGGGTGCAGGCTGGTTCTTCGTCGGACTGATCCTCACCTGCTTGGGCTCAGGCTTCTATCATCTGGACCCCGATATGCCGCAGCGGCTCGTGGCCGATCGCGTCGGCATGGCGGTGGCGTTCGCGGGCTTTCTTGGCATCGCGGCCAGCGAGCGCATCAGCGTGCGCGCAGGCGAAGCGGTGCTGGTGCTGATGATGGTTGCGGGACTGCTCGCGGCCTGGGTGGCACACGAGAATCTCACTCCATGGGCGGTCGTGCAATTCGGCGGCATGGCTCTCGCCGTGGGACTGGCGTTCACACGACCCCTGCCGGGTGCGCTTGGCGTGCCGCTCGGCGGCGTGATCTTCTTCTATGTGCTGGCGAAACTCTTCGAACTCGGTGACGCGACAGTGTTCGAAGCGACGGGGCACATCGTCTCGGGCCACACGCTCAAGCATCTGGCCGCGGCGTTGGCGGCCTGGCCCGTGATCCGGGCGTTGCGGCCTACTGGCCGCGCCCCGTCCCCTCATTGAGCAAGCACGCCACCTGGTGCCCGTCGCCGGCGTCCGCCAGCGCCGGCCGCTCCGTCTTGCAGCGTTCCATCGCAAATCGGCAGCGCGTGTGAAACGCACAGCCCGAAGGCGGGTTGACCGGGCTCGGCACGTCGCCGTCGACGAGCGGAGCGAGCTTCTTCGCGAGCGGGTTGGCGACGGGCACCGACGCGAGCAGGGCCTGCGTGTAGGGATGACGGGGGTTGCGGAACAGTTCGTCCTTCTCGGCGATCTCGACGATGCGGCCGAGATACATCACCGCGACGCGGTGGCTGATATGGGCGACCACGGCGAGGTCGTGGGCGATGAAGAGGTAGGAGAAACCGTGCTGGCGCTGCAGGTCGATCAGGAGGTTGATCACCTGCGCCTGGATCGAGACGTCGAGCGCGGACACCGGCTCGTCGCAGACGATCAGGCGCGGCCCCAGCGCCAGGGCCCGTGCAATGCAGATGCGCTGGCGCTGGCCGCCGGAGAACTGATGCGGGAAGTTGCGCATCTGGTCGGGCCGCAGGCCCACCTGCTCGAACAGCTGTGCGACGCGCGCCTCCAGCGCCTTGCCGCTTGCAAGGCCATGCACGGCGATTGGTTCGCCGACGATGTCGCCCGCAGTCATGCGCGGATTGAGTGAGGCAAACGGGTCCTGGAACACGATCTGCATCGAACGCCGGTGCGGGCGCAGCGCCGTCTTCGACAGATGGGTGATGTCCTCGCCGTCGAGGCGGATCTGGCCCGAGGTCGGCTCGACCAGCCGCAGCACGCTCCGCGCCACCGTGGACTTGCCGCAGCCGGATTCGCCGACGAGGCCGAGCGTCTCGCCGGTTCCGAGCGCGAATGAGACGCCGTCGACCGCATGCACGGTGCCGACTTGCCGGCGCAACACGCCGGCGCGCACCGGGTAGTGCTTCTTGAGGTCGGTGACTTCGAGCAGCGCTTCGGTCATGCCACCTCCGCGACTTCTTCCGCGCGCCAGCAGGCAGCGAGATGGCCGCCGCCCCAGTCGGCCAGCGGCGGATACTCGGCCTCGCAGCGCTTGATGGCGAGCTTGCAGCGTGGCGCGAAGGCGCAACCCTTCGGCAGCCCCACCAGCGAGGGCACCGTGCCGGGGATCTCGTTCAGCCGCGCCTGCGCCGGGACACCGGATGCCGGGACGGCCGGGATCGAGGCCATCAACCCGCGCGTATAGGGATGCATTGGCGAGGCGAACAGCGCCTCGACGCTGGCCTCCTCGACCTTTCGCCCCGCATACATCACGATCACGCGCTGCGCCGTCTGCGCGACGACGCCGAGATCGTGCGTGATCAGCACGAGGCCGGTGCCGAGCTCCTTCTGAAGGTCGAGGATCAGCGCCAGGATCTGCGCCTGGATGGTGACGTCGAGCGCGGTGGTCGGCTCGTCCGCGATCAGCAACGCCGGCCGGCAGGCCAGCGCCATCGCGATCATCGCGCGCTGGCGCATGCCGCCGGACAGCTGATGCGGATATTCCCGCGCACGTCGTGCCGGCTCGGGAATGCGCACCAGGCGCAGCATCTCGACCGCGATATTCTGCGCTTCCTTCGACGTGATATTCCGATGCAGCCGCACCGCCTCGGCGATCTGGTCGCCGATTCGCATCACCGGATTGAGCGAAGTCATCGGCTCCTGGAAGATCATGGAGATGCGGTTGCCCCTGACCGCGCGCATCTGCGCTTCATCCAGCGACAGCAGCTCGGTGCCTTCGAGCGTGACGGAGCCGCCGACGATGCGACCGGGCGGATCGGGCACGAGCCGCATCAAGGACAGCGCGGTGACGCTCTTGCCGCAGCCGGATTCGCCGACGATCGCCAGCGTCTCGCCGCGTCCGACATTGAACGAGAGATCGTCGACGGCCTTGAACAGGCCGGAATTAGTGAAGAACACCGTCTTCAGATTCTTCACGTCGAGCACGAGATCGGATTTGTCCGCCATCAGCCGCGCTGCCTCGGATCCAGGATGTCGCGCAGGGCGTCGCCGAACAGGTTGGCGCCGAACACGGCGAGGCTGATCGCGATGCCCGGGAAGATCACGAGCCACGGCGCGGTGCGGACATATTCGGCGGCGGATTCCGACAGCATGCGCCCCCAGGACGGATAAGGCTCGGGAATGCCGAGGCCGAGGAAGGACAACGAGGCTTCGGTGAGGATGGTCGAGCCGAGCTGCGCGGTCGCCAACACGATCAGCGGCGCCAGCGTGTTCGGCAGCACGTGGCGCAGCGCGATCCGCATCTCGCTCATGCCGATCGACTTGGCGGCTTCCACGAACGGCTGCTCGCGCAGCGCCAGCGTATTGGCGCGGATGACGCGCGCGACCGTCGGGATCAGCGGAATGGCGATGGCGATGATCACATTGGGCAGCGAAGGGCCGAGCGCCGCCGTCATCACCAGGGCCAGCACCAGGAGCGGCAGCGCCTGGAGAACGTCGGAGACGCGCTGGAAGACGAGATCGACCCAGCCGGAGAGATAGCCCGAAGTGAGGCCGACAATCACGCCGATGGTGCCGCCGAGCGCGGTCGAACCGAGCCCGACCGCGAGCGAGATCCGCGCGCCGTGGATGATGCGGCTGAACACGTCGCGACCGAAGGAATCGGTGCCCATCCAGTGCGCGAGGCTCGGTCGGGCCAGCGCGCGGGCGGAATCGACCGTCAGCGGATCATAGCGCGCGATGAAGTCGGCAAAGATCGCGGTCAGCACGAACACCGTCAGGATGACGAGGCCAGCCGCGCCCAGCACATGCCGCTGCGCCATGAACAGCACGCGCCGCCAGCCGCCGGTCGCATATGCGCCGGCCCGCCTCAGTTCAACGTCGAAGTCGATCGCAGCCAAGCTGGTCTCCTAGTCCGTGTATCTGATGCGCGGGTCGAATACCGCGTAGAGCATGTCGACGGTGAAATTCGCGAACACCACCACGACCGCGATGAACATCACGAGATTCTGCACGATCGGATAGTCGCGCCAGCGGATCGCCTCGACCAGGAAGCGCGCGACGCCGGGAATGTTGAACACCGTCTCGGTGACGATCAGGCCGCCGATCAGGAACGCCGCCTCGATGCCGATCACGGTGATGACGGGCAAGATCGCGTTCTTCAGCGCGTGGTGATAGTTCACCGCCGCTTCGGAGGCGCCCTTGGCGCGGGCGGTGCGGATATAGTCCTGCCGCAGCACCTCCAGCATCGAGGAGCGGGTGATGCGCATGGTCAGCGCTGCGCTGCGGAAGCCGACGGCGGCCGCCGGCACGGCATAGGTCGCGAACGCTTCGAGCCAGGTCTGCGGATTCGGATTGAAGATCGGCATCTGGCCGAACATCGCCACCGATGCGGTGAGGATCAAAAGTCCGAGCCAGAACGAGGGCAGCGACAATCCGCTGAGGCTGACGATGCGGAGCGCGTAGTCGAGCTTTGTCCCCTGCTTCACCGCGCTGATGACGCCGAGCGGAATGCCGATCGATGCCGAGAACAACAGCGCGAGGCCGGCGAGCCGCGCCGTGATCGGGATCCGCGGCAGGATCTCCTGCAGCGCCGGCTTTTCCGAGACATAGGAGTAGCCGAGATCGCCGCGCAGGAATCCGCTGATCCAGTGCCAATATTGCACGATCAGCGGCCGGTCGATGCCGAGCTCCTTCTCCAGATTGGCCTTATCGGCCGGGTCGACGTAGCCGGCGGCCGCGAACAGGATGTCGACGATGTTGCCGGGAACGATCCGCAGCAGGAAGAAGATGACGATCGAGATCCCGAACAGGGTCACGAGCATCAGCAACAGGCGCCGCACCAGATAGGCAAACATGCACCGCCTCCCGTCGAACCCGTCAGCCGCCCGCGGCGTGCGCTACTTGTCCAGCCACACATCCTCGTAGCGATAGCCGTTATAGGAGCTGTTGGTCATGACGGTGAGGCCCTTGACGTAGGGCTGCCAGCAGCTGCCCATGCGGCTGTGGAAGATGATGGGCCGTGCGACGTCCTCCTGCAATTTCTTGTCGATGTCCCAGACCAGCTTCTTGCGCTTGTCGACATTGGTCTCCTGCGACTGCACGTCGAACAGCTTCTCGATCTCCTTGTTGCAGTAATTGGTGTAGTTGCGCTCAGAGCCGCAGGAATAGTTCTCGTAGAAGGACTGGTCGGGATCGTCCACGGCGTTGCCGGTGAGATTGAGCCCGATCATGTAGTCCTTGCGCGCGACCTTCGGGAACCAGTTTGCGGTCTCGACCACGTCGACCTCGCCGTCGATGTAGATCGTCTTGAGCTGGTCGATCAGGATCACCGCGGGATCGCGATAGATCGGGATGTTGCGGGTGGAGACCTTGACGGCGAGATGCTTGTCCGGCCCGTAGCCGGCCTTCTGCATCAGCTTCTTCGCCTCCTCGCGGTTGGCCTTCACGTCGGGGCCATAGCCGGGAATGGTCTCCAGCATCTCCTTGGGCATACCCCACAGGCCGTTCGGCGGTGGCAGCATGGTGCCGCCGATGTCGCCCTGGCCCTCGAACATGATCGAGATGAAAGCCTTGCGGTCCAGCGCCATCGCCATGGCGCGGCGGATGTCAACATTGTCGAACGGCGGCGAGGAAGAGTTGACGATGATGTTGGTCGACACGTTCGTCGGCGCGATCTCGCAGATCACGTTCGGCGCCTGCGATTTGACGTCCTTCACCAGCGGAATCGTCACCTCCGTCGGAAACGTCATGTCGAACTTGCCGGCGACGAAGGCGAGGATCGCAGTCGAGCGGTTCGGGATGATGGTGAGCTCGATGCCGTCGAGGTAAGGCCGGCCCTTGCGCCAATAGTCGGGATTGCGGGTCAGCTTGATGGATTCATTGGCCTTGAACTCGACGAACTTGAAGGGGCCGGTTCCGATCGGATGCGTGCGCATCTCTGCCGGCGAGACATGGCAGGGATAGACCGGGGTGTAGCCCGAGGCGAGCAGCGCCAGCAGGGAGGGCTGCGGCCGTTTCAGGTTGAAGGAAACCTCGAAGTCGCCATTGGTCGAGATGTCGTTCACCTGGTCGTACCAGGATTTGCGCGGGTTCTGCCGGAACTTCTGCTGCGCCTTGCCCATCAGCATGTCGAAAGTGCATTTGACGTCGGCCGAGGTGAACGGCTTGCCGTCGTGCCATTTCACGCCCTGGCGCAGCTTGAAGGTCAGCGTCTTGTTGTCGTTCACCCAGGCCCAGCTCTCCGCAAGCTCGGGGACGATGCTGTCCATGCTGTTCTGCGCCACGTCCTGCTTGTAGATGGCGAGATTGTTGAACACGGGCATGAAAGGAACGTTGAGCGAGTAGGTCGCGCCTTCATGGATCGAGGCATTGCCGGGGCTGTCGCGGTGATACATCCGCAAAATGCCGCCCTGCTTGGGCTCGCCGGCGAGCGTGGCGGTTGAGGCCGTCAGCACAGATAGCGCCGCCATTGCGGCGAGCGCCCACACGCTCCGCATGCTCATCCTCCCTGGACAACGGCCTTTTGCGGCCTGTTTGTCAGACGATAGCGAGGCGCGTGCAGCGAGGCAACCCGCAAGGCCACCCAGCCTCTCGACAATTCGGATGACGGCAGGCTGCGGGGCTTACACTTTCACAATGCGAGAGTGCAGGTGCGAACGGTTCCTGCGCGGGTGTTGGTCTCGACTGCCGCAACAAACTCCACCGTCTCCCCGGACAAGCGCGCCTTAAGCGCGCGCAGATCCGGGATCCATAGCCACAGGACGTGGTTTGACGAACACTTCGGAGTTGCCAGTTCGCGCCGCAACTTCTCCCTGGGAGTATGGGTCCCGGGTCTGCGCTTACGCTTGCCCGGGACGACAGCAGAGTTTGTGGCGCTTGCCTGTGCGCGCTATCCAGCACGCCCCTCACACGATCCTTGATGCCTTGTTCCCCCAATACCGATCCCGCAGCAGCCGCTTGTACAACTTCCCTGTCGGCAGCCGCGGCAACTCCTTCTCGAAATCGACCGAGCGCGGCACCTTCTGCCGCGACAGCGATTTTGCGCAGAACGCGATCAGCTCTTCGGCGAGAGCCGGCCCCGGCACCACGCCCGGCATCGGTTGCACCACGGCCTTGACCTCTTCGCCGAGATCGACATTGGGCACGCCGAAAACGGCGGCATCCGCCACCTTCGGGTGGGTGATCAAGAGGTTCTCGCATTCCTGCGGATATATGTTCATCCCGCCGGAGATGATCATGAAGGTCGCGCGGTCGGTCAGGTACAGGAAGCGGTCGGCGTCGACATAGCCGACGTCGCCGACCGTGCTCATGCTGCCGTCGGGCGAGCGCGCCTCCCTGGTCTTCTCGGGATCGCTAAAATATTCGAACGGCGTTGCCGTCTTGAACCAGACCTGGCCCGGTGTGCCGGTCGGGCATTCCCGCATATTCTCGTCGAGAATGTGGAGATCGCCGAGCAGCACCTTGCCGACCGTGCCGCGATGGGCGAGCCATTCCTCGCTGTTGCAGGCGGTGAAGCCGAGGCCCTCGGTCGCGCCGTAATATTCGTGGATGATCGGTCCCCACCATTTGATCATGTCGTCCTTGACCAAGGCCGGGCAGGGCGCGGCGGCGTGGATCGCGATCTCCAGCGAGGACAGGTCGTAGCGCTTCCGTATCTCCTCCGGCAGCTTCAGCATGCGCGAGAACATCGTCGGCACCAGCTGCGTGTGGGTGATGCCCCATTGCTCGACGAGCTGGAGGTAACGCTCGGGATCGAAACTCTCCATGATGATCACGGTGCCGCCCATGCGGATCGTGAGGTTCACGGCAGCCTGCGGGGCGGAGTGATAGAGCGGTGCGGGCGACAAATAGACCATGCCTTCCCGGTAGTGCCAAAGCTTCGTCAGAAAATCGAACAGCGGCAGATTGTGCTTCGGCGGCTCTTCCGGCAGGGGCCGCAAAATGCCCTTCGGTCGTCCCGTCGTGCCGGACGAATAGAGCATGGCGGTACCGAGCCACTCGTCGGCGATCGGCGTTTTGGGTAGCTCGGCAGTCACCTCCGCGAGCCCGACGATACGTTCGCTCTCACCGGGGCCGTCGGCGACGATGCAGAGCCTGACGTCGGGGCAGGCCTTGATAGCCTCGCGCGCGATGTCGAGCTTGGCCATGGACGTGATCAGGATCTTCGACTGGCTGTTGACGAGGAGATAGGCGAGCTCGCCCGGCGTCAGGAAGGAGTTGATGCAGGTGTAGTAGAGCCCGGCGCGTTCACCCGCGCCGCAGGCTTCCAGATAACGCGAATTGTTCTCCATGAAGATCGAGTAGTGATCGAGCCGTTTCAAGCCGTGCTTGCGGAACAGATGCGCCAGCCGATTGCTGCGTGCCTCGAGCTCGCGATAGGTGACGGTCTCGCCCGTCGCCGCCATGATGAAGGCGGGCTGCAGCGGGCGCAGGCGGGCATGCGTACCAGTATACATCGATCCTCCGGCTTTCGATCAGGCGGCAAGAAGCAGGATTTCGCGCACGTCGGCGGGGCCATCGATCTTGCGTGGGTTGCGCGGAATCCAGTTCGTACGCATCGCCTGTTCGGCGATGGCGTCGAAATGCTGCGGCGACACACGCACGTCAGCGAGGCTGCGCGGCATGCCGAGCGAACGGATGAAGGCATCGAGCACATCGGCGGCGTTGTGGCCGGGATAGCCCATGGCGGCGGAAACGATCATTTGCCGCTCGGCGTTGTCGCGCGCATTCCAGCGCATCACCGCCGGCAGCATGATGCAGGAGGTGTAGCCGTGCGGCACGTCGAAGGCCGCGCCCAACACGTAGCCGATGCCGTGGCTCGCGCCCATGGGCACGCCGGCTGAAAGTGCGCCCATCGACAGCCAGGTGCCGATCTGCGCGTCCATCCGCGCGTCGAGATCGGCAGGATCGGCCTTCACCCGCGGCAACGCATCGGCGAGCATGGCGAGTCCCTTCACCGATTGCGCATCCGCATAAGGGTGGGTCTCGCGCGAGCAGATCGCTTCGACGCAATGATCGACGGCGCGGATGCCCGTGGACAGGAACAGCCATTCCGGCGTGTGCACGGTGATGGCGGGATCGAGGATGGTCGCGCGCGGCACAATGAGCGGATGCCGCAGCATCTGCTTCACATGCGTGCTGCGGTCGGTGACGCCTGCGATCGCGCTGAACTCGCCGCCGGCGATCGTGGTCGGCACGCTGATCTGTCGCACGCCTGGCGCAGTCATCTCGGGCGCGGTGCCCTTATGGACGCGGATGCGCTCGATGCCCTCGATGTCGTCGATACCGTTGGCAAGGCAGAGCTGCACCGCTTTGGCCCCGTCGGTGATCGAGCCGCCGCCCACGGTGACGATGAGGTCGGCTTGCGCCTCGCGCGCGCTTTGGGTCGCGGCGATCACCGCCTCACGCGGCGTATGTGCCGGCATGGCATCGAATAGTCCGGCGCAGCGCGGGCCAAGCGCCTGCGTGATCTTCGCAATTTCGTCGGTCTGCCGGTTCAGCGTGCCAGAAACCATCAGGAACGCGCGGCGCGTTCCCAGCCGGTCCATCTGCGCGACGATGGCGCCGGCAGCGGGATGGCCGAACACGACCTCCTCGATCGCGCCGAAAACGACACGTCCCTGGTGCACGCCGTCCTCCCCGGACAATTCGTCTTGTTCTTGTGCCGGCAGCCTAGCCGAGTGGCGGCCGTCCGTCATGCGCGAAGGCGCTGGGGTGGCCTCTCTGCTCCCTTGCACGGTTCTTACCGGGAGATTGGCGGGAAGAGAGCCCTGTCAACACGCCATCCGGCCAAGGCGCTCTTCCAAGCCTCGCGAGCAGTGCGGTCTTGAAGAGTTCATCATCGCAACACATCTTGTGTCGCCCGCGGGTAGGCGAGTACCCTGCCTTTTCTGCGGCTTTGATGCGAGGACCTGGGATGAGCGGACCTGACGGAAGCGAGCAGTTTGTCAAAAAGCACGATTTCGTTCAGCCTCGGCCCTACGCGATTACAGGCCTTCTCGCCGTGGCATTCGCGCTGACCGGCTGCGACAAACCGGTATCACAGGCCGCTGCCCCACCGCCGGCGCAGGTGACAGTCGCCCAGCCGGTCAAGCGCACGGTCACCGATTGGGACGAGTTCACCGGCCGCTTCGAGGCGGTGGAGGAGGTGCAGGTGCGGCCGCGCGTCGGCGGCTTCGTCAACTCGGTCGAGTTCACGGACGGCGCTATCGTGCGTCAGGGCGATCTGCTCTACGTGATCGACCCGCGCCCGTTCGAGGCGGTGGCCACCCAGGCGGAGGGGCAGCTGTCGGATGCACGGGCCAAGGTGGAACTCGCCAAGCGCGAGCTCGATCGCGGCCTTAGCCTCGTGCAGACCAGCGCCGTCTCCGAGCAGGTCGTCGATCAGCGCCGCCAGGCCTTGCAGGCCGCGCACGCGGCCGAGATGCAGGCCGAAGGCGCGCTCAAAGCCGCCAAGCTCAACATCGAGTTCACGCATGTCACGGCGCCGCTGACCGGCCGCGTCAGCCGCCACCTCGTCAGCCCCGGCAATCTCGTGCAGGGCAGCGACAACGCAACGTCGACATTGCTGACCTCCATCGTGACACTCGATCCGATCTACATCTATTTCGACATGGATGAGGCGACATTCATCAAATACAGCAAGCTGTGGTTCGAAGGTCGTCGCCCGAGCTCGCGCGACACGGCAAACCCGGTGCAAGTGTCTCTCGCCGGCGAGACCAAGCCGTCTCACGAAGGCGCCATCAACTTCCTCGACAATCGCCTCGACGTCTCCACGGGAACGCTGCGCAGCCGCGCGGTGGTCAAGAACACCGATTTGTCGATCCTGCCCGGCCAGTTCGGCCGCGTCCGCCTGATCGCCAGCGCGCCCTATGAGGCGCTGCTGATTCCGGACGCCGCTGTTGCGACCGACCAGTCCCGCAAGATCGTTTTCGTAGTGAAACCTGATGATACGGTCGAGGCGCGCCCTGTCGCTCTCGGGCCGCTCGACGAGGGCCTGCGCGTGATCCGTGAAGGGCTGAAGCCGGACGATCGCGTTATCGTCAGCGGCATCCAGCGCGCCCGCGTCGGTGCCAAGGTCGCCCCGCAGACCGCGCAAACCCCGGCCGGTGGCAAGTCATGAACCTCGGCCGCCTCTCCATCAACCAGCCCATCCTGGCGATGGTGCTGTCGATCGTGCTGCTGATCGTCGGCGCGCTCGCCTACACCACGCTGCCGGTGTCCGAATATCCGCAAGTGGTGCCGCCCACCGTGGTCGTCACCACGCAATATCCCGGCGCCTCGGCGCAGACCGTGTCCGACACGGTCGCGGCTCCCATCGAGCAGCAGATCAACGGCGTCGAGGACATGCTGTATCTCTACAGCCAGGCGACCTCGAACGGACAGTTGACAATCACCGTCACCTTCAAGCTCGGCACCGATCTCGACAAGGCCCAGGTGCTGGTGCAGAACCGCGTCGCGATTGCACAGCCGCAATTGCCGGACGAGGTGCAGCGCAACGGCGTCGTCACCCGCAAGAACTCGCCCGACATCCTGATGGTCGTGTTCATGCTGTCGCCGGACGACACCTTCGACCAGCTCTACATATCCAACTACGCGCTGCTTCAGGTCCGCGACCAGCTGCTGCGCATCGACGGCGTCGGCGACATCCAGATTTTTGGCGCGCGCGATTATTCGATGCGGCTGTGGCTCGACCCTGACCGCATCGCCAATCTCGGCCTGACTTCGACCGAGGTGCTGGCCGCGATCCGCGCGCAGAACGTCCAGATCGCCGGCGGCCAGATCGCCGAGCCGCCGATCGCGGACCGAGCCTTCCAGCCGAATCTCACCTTTACCGGACGTTTGAAGGACCAGAAGCAGTTCGAGGACATCCTGATCAAGGCCGGTTCCGACGGCCGCACGGTGCGGCTGCGCGACGTCGCCCGGATCGAGCTCGGCGCACTGGCGTATTCCACCAACAGCTTCCTGCTGCGCAAATCGGCCGTCGCCATGCTGGTGACCCAGCGGCCCGGATCGAACGCGCTGGCGACGGCCAAGAGCATCTCCGACACCATGACGAAGCTCAAGGAGAGCTTTCCGAAAGGTCTCGACTACAACATCGGCTATAATCCGACCGAGTTCATCGCCCAGTCCGTCCACGAGCTGATCAAGACAATCTACGAAGCCATGCTGCTGGTGGTCGTCGTGGTGCTGGTATTCCTGCAGGGATGGCGTCCCGCGATCATCCCGATCATCGCGATCCCGGTCTCGCTGGTCGGCACCTTCGCGGTGATGGCGGCGCTTGGATTCTCCATCAACAATCTCACCTTGTTCGGCCTCGTGCTCGCCGTCGGCATCGTCGTCGACGACGCCATCGTCGTGGTGGAGAATGTCGAGCGACATCTCGAGCATGGCATGAGCAGGCGTGATGCCGCGCTCAAGACCATGGAGGAGGTCGGCGGCGCGCTGGTCTCGATCGCCCTGGTGCTCACCGCCGTGTTCGTGCCGACCGCGTTCTTAGGAGGCATATCCGGGCAGTTCTTCCAGCAATTCGCCGTCACCATTGCGGTTGCGACGGCGATCTCCTGCTTCTGCTCGCTGACGCTGTCGCCGGCGCTGGCCTCGCTGATCCTGACGCCGCACGAGGAGAAGAAGCCTCCGGCCGCTTGGAACGTGATCGCGCGCGGCTGGAACGCCTTCACCGGCGTCTTCAACCGCGTGTTCGACCGGCTCGCGCACGGCTATGCCAGCGTCGCCGATTTCGTGATCCGGCATTCCGTCGTGATGCTTCTGATCTATGTCGTGCTGATCGGCAGCGCCGGCTGGCTGATCGTGACCACCCCGCAGGGCTTCATCCCCGCGCAGGATCGCGGCTATGTCATCATATCGGTGCAATTGCCGGGCGCCGCTTCGCTGGCGCGCACCACCGAGGTGGTCCGCGAGATCGAGCGCATCTCGCTGGATACGCCGGGCATCGTCCGCGTTGCCGCTTTCGCCGGCTTCTCCGGCGCCACGCGCACCCAGGCCGGCAATGCGGCCGCGCTGTTCCCGGTGTTCGACGAGCCCGAGGCGCGGCTGAAGAAGGGATTGTCTGCGAACGCCATCACGGCCGAGCTGCGCAAACGCCTGGCCGCGATCCAGGGTGCGTTCATCATCGTGATTCCGCCGCCGGCCGTGCCCGGCATCGGCACCGGCGGCGGCTTCACCATCCGCATCCAGGACCGCCAGGGTCGCGGGCCTGAGCTGCTCGCCGCGGCCACCGACGAGCTCGTCGCCGCGGCGCGCAAATCGCCCTTGCTGCTCGCTCCGACGGTGTTCTCGCCGTTCTCAGCCAACACGCCGCAGCTCTTCGTCGATATCGACCGCACCAAGGCGCAGAAGCTGGGCGTGCCCATCGCTAATATCAACGACACGATCCAGACCTATTTCGGATCGACCTATGTCAACGACTTCAATCTGTTCGGGCGCACCTATCACGTCACAGCGCAGGCCGATTTCCCGTTCCGGAAAGAGCCCAGCGATCTCGCGCGATTGCGGACGCGCAACGCCAATGGCGACATGGTGATGCTCGGCAGTGTGGTCGAGTTCAAGGACGTGTCCGGCCCCGACCGCGTGGCGCGCTACAATCTCTATGCGGCGTCCGAACTTCAGGGCGAACCGGCGCCGGGCACCAGCTCGACCACCGCGCTCAACACCATCAAGCAGCTCGCGGACGACACGCTGCCGAGCGGCTTCACCTTCGAGTGGACGGACCTGTCCTACCAGCAGATCACTGGCGGTAATGCCGGTCTCTACGTGTTCCCGATCTGCGTGCTGTTCGTCTATCTCGTGCTCGCCGCGCAATATGGCAGCTGGACGCTTCCGTTCGCGGTGATCCTGATCGTGCCGATGTGCCTGTTGGCTGCCACCATCGGCGTGCGCATCATGGGCCAGGACGTCAACATCCTCACGCAGATCGGATTCGTCGTTCTGGTGGGGCTTGCAGCGAAGAACGCGATCCTGATCGTCGAGTTCGCGCGCGACATCGAGAACGAGGGCAAGCCGCGGCTGGAGGCCGTGATCGAGGCCTGCCGCCTGCGTCTGCGGCCGATCCTGATGACGTCGTTCGCCTTCATCCTCGGCGTGCTGCCGCTGGTGATCTCCAGCGGCTCCGGCTCGGAGATGCGGCAGGCCGTGGGCGTTGCCGTGTTCTTCGGCATGATCGGCGTCACCCTGTTCGGGCTTCTGTTCACGCCGATCTTCTACGTGGTGGTGCGGAACCTCGCAGAGGGGCGGCGGGACAAGAAGCCGGAGATGGCGGCTTGATGCTGCCTCTCTGTGGCCGTAGACGTCTCCACACCCACCGCTGTCATCCCCGCGAACGCGGGGATCCATAACCACAGGGAGTGGTTTGGCGCGACAGCGGCAACTCCGACTCTTCGCCAAACATCTCCCTGTGGCTGGGTCCCGGATCTGCGCGCGCTTAAGGCGCGCTTGTCCGGGACGACGGCGGAGAATGCGGCGCACCCCCACCCATACTAACGACCAACGTGAAATGGATGGGCACGCGCGGGGTTCTTCACTAGTATCCGCGCGATTTCAAAACAGAAAACTACTGGGAGCTTAACGAATGAAATCAGCATTTTTGGTCGCCGCAGCGTCGGCCGTATTGCTTGCCGCGCCGGCCTTCGCGCAAGGCGTCAAGATCGGCATCCTCAACGATCAGTCCGGCGTCTATGCGGACTACGGCGGCAAATGGTCGGTCGAAGCGGCCAGGATGGCGATCGAGGATTTCGGCGGCGAGGTGCTCGGCCAGAAGATCGAGCTCATCACCGCCGACCATCAGAACAAGCCGGACCTCGCCAGCTCGATCGCGCGCCGCTGGTACGACGTCGAGAACGTCGACATGATCACGGAGCTGACGACCTCCTCGGTTGCGCTCGCGATCCACGAGCTTTCCAAGGAAAAGAAGAAGATCGACATCGTCGTCGGCGCCGCGACCTCGCGCCTCACCGGCGATGCCTGCCAGCCCTATGGTTTCCACTGGGCCTACGACACCCACGCGCTCGGCGTCGGCACCGGCGGCGCACTGACCAAGGCCGGCGGCGACACCTGGTTCTTCCTCACCGCGGATTACGCCTTCGGCTATGCGCTGGAGAAGGACACCAGCGAGATCGTCACCGCCAATGGCGGCAAGGTGGTCGGCTCGGTTCGCGTGCCGCTCAACTCCTCGGACTTCTCCTCCTTCCTGCTCCAGGCGCAGAGCTCGAAGGCGAAGATCGTGGGCCTCGCCAATGCCGGCCTCGACACCACCAACTCAATCAAGCAGGCGTCCGAGTTCGGCATCGTCTCAGGCGGCCAGAAGCTCGCGGGCCTCTTGATGACGCTCGCCGAAGTCAACGGCCTCGGCCTTCAGGCCGCGCAAGGTCTGGTGCTGACCGAAGGCTATTACTGGGATCTCAACGACAAGACGCGCAATCTCGGCGAACGCTTCCTCAAGCGCACCGGCCGGATGCCCAGCATGATCCATGCCGGCACCTACTCGGCGACGCTGAGCTACCTGAAGGCCGTCAAGGCCGCCGGCACCAAGGACCCGGATGCCGTCGCCAAGAAGCTGAAGGAGCTGCCGGTCAACGACGATTTCGCGCAAGGCGGCAAGGTGCTCGAGAACGGCCGCATGGTCCACGACATGTATCTGTTCGAGGTCAAGAAGCCCTCGGAATCGAAGAAGCCGTGGGACTACTACAAGCTGCTTGCCACCGTCCCCGGCGACAAGGCCTTCTTCACCGCCAAGGAAAGCGGCTGCCCGCTGACGAAGTAGGGAAGTGGCACAGCGAGCGCCACACACTCGGTCATCCCCGCCTAGTGCGCAATTGCGCACGGGAGTGGGGATCCATAACCCCAGGGAGACGTGTGGCGCGAGATGCCTACTCCGAGTCTTCGCAAAACGAGTTACTGTGGGTCTGGATCCCGGATCTTCGCTGCGCTCGTCCGGGACGACAGCGGAATGTTTGGCGGCGGATTGCCTCACACCATCCGCAACACCACAGCTCCCAGCGCTCCTGCCCACAACGCCATGGCGGCGATGCTCTGGATCGCGAAACCCATACCGCGCTTGGCCGCAGCCTTCGAATAGCCGACGAAATAGACGATACGGCCGATGATCCAGACCACGCCAATACCCGCCGCGATGGCGTCGCTGATGTAGATCGCGAACAGCCAGAGCGCTGGCAGGAAGATCGGCATCCATTCCAGCGTGTTCATCTGGATGCGGAAGGCGCGTTCGAAATCCGGATGGCCCGACATCGCAGGCACCTTGACGCCGGTCTTGGTGCGCGAGCGCGACACGTTGATGGCGGTGAAGAAATAAAAGGCGATCGCCAGCAGCGTGACGAGGGCGGTGAGATGATACATGGTTAGTTCCTCGAAGAGATCGCGTTCAATAGCCCGTCAGCTCGAGATAGCCAACGCCGTCATGCGTCCCGGCAAAGCTGATCGGTCCTTCCCAATAGGAGAAGCCGGTCGCCATCCAGGCCCTGGGATTGAGCGGCTTGCACAGAATCGAGAACGATCGCGATCGGATTGCGATCTGCCACTCCACCGGCAGCTTTCGTCCCGCGACATCCGCGGTTGCCTTCGGCCTCATCTGGATATCGCTGCCCGCGATCATCTGCGTGTCGCCCGTGGCGCTGATCCAGTTGCCGAACGGATAATCCTTGCCGTCCTTCTGCCGCAGCCGGTACAGCATCAGCTTGTCGCCGGATGCGAGATGCAGTGAGAGCCAGTCCCAGCCGGTCTGGTCGGCATCGAGCGGCTGGCTGCTCCATTCCCTGTCCATCCAGGCCTGGCCCGAGACGTCGATCAGCCTGTCGTCGATGGTGAGCGTGCCCCGCGCGCGGTAGAACGGCTGGCTGTAATAGTAGGATGCCTGCCCGCGTTCGGACTTGCGGCTGTAGCCGCCGTCGCCCTGCAGGACCACCGGACGATCGGCCTCCAGCGTCAATGCGTAGCTGAAATCGGTGCCGGACACCTTCAGCGTCAGCGGCGCCAGTGTGCGATCGTCGGTGCGCTCAAGGCCCTTCATCTCCCAGTCGTCGATCCAGGCATCGAACGGCTTGGCCGTCACGCCGGCCTGCCCGACGCCGCCGCGCGAAAACGTTTCGTTGAAGCGGTGGGTGTCGGCCCGTGTCACCGCTGCATGCGCCATCCACACCTGCTGATTGGCCCAGCTTTCGCCTTGTGGACCCGGCTGCGCGGCCTGGCGGAACAGCGTCCATTGCAGGCCGCAAGCCGCGCCGCTGCCATCGACGAGGTTTGCCGTGAGATACCACCACTCGATGCGAAAGTCCGGATGCGGCCCGTGATCGGCGGGAAAGGTGAATGTCTTTCCCGGCGTGACCTTGGCAAAGCCGTCGGCGGCCTCGCCGAGCCCGGCATAGCCCTGCGCGCCGGCGCGCCGCGCGAGAGCGAGGGCGGCGATGCCGGCGGCGATGGCGCGCCGCGAGATCCGGTCAGCGTTCATTGGCAAACACCTTGACGAGGGTCGCCGGCTGCATCCGTGCCAGCCGCAGCATCGGCAGCAAGGCGGCCACCAGCGAAGCAAGCAGTGCGACCACGACCAGTTCGACCAATTGCAGCGGAAACACGTGGAACGGCAGCCGCCAGCCGAATGCCTTCACATTGACGATCGCAATCAGGCACCACGCCACCAGGAGGCCGAGCGGTACCGCCAGCAGCGACGTGAACAGTGCGACCGAAAGCGTCTTGGTCAGCTCGATCGCGGCAAGGCGCGGCCGCGTGACGCCGATCGCCCACAGCGGGGCGAGCTGCGGCAGGCGGGAGTTCGCCAGCGTCAGCAGGCTGGTCAGCAGCGCGATGCCGGCGACGCCGAGCGTGAAGGCGTTCAGCGCGGAGGTCACGGCGAAGGTGCGATTGAAGATGCGGATCGATTCCGCCTTCACCGTCGCCTGGTCGGCGACGCTTCGGTCGTCGAGCGCAAACTGCTTCTGCAAAGCCGCGATCAGGCCGGGGATATTTTCCTTGGCGACGATCAGGCCCATCCGCGTCTGCGGCGTCTGCGGAAACTGCCGGACCAGCGCCGCGACATTCACGGCAAGCTGCCCCCTGGGATTGCCGTAATCGGCATAGATGCCGACGATGTCGAGCTCCCAGGTGCCGCCCGGCGCCGGCACTTCGATCACATCACCGAGGCGCACATTCAGCCGGCGGCTCAACTGCTCGCTGATGAAGGCGGCGTTGCCCGGCACCAGCCGGGTCCAGGCGCGCGGCGCGGCTTGCAGCAGCGGCCAGCGCTCGCGATACAGCGCGTGATCGGGCAGGCCCAGCAGCTCCACCGGCTGGTCTCGAATCTGCGCTTCCGCACGTCCGCCCGAGAGGATCGCCTGGACGTCGCTGCGCTGCTTCAGCCAGTTGCGGATCGCAACGCCCTGCGCATTGTCGGACGCGCTGATGTAGACGTCGGCGGCGAGCCGCCCGTCGAGCCAGCCGATGAAGGTGCGGCTGAAGGTCTCCACCATGGTGGACACCCCGACATTGACGGCGAGCGCGAGCAGCAGCGCCATCAGGGCGAGCGACAATCCGGAAAGCTGTTGTCGGCTGTCCGCCCAGAACCACAGCGCAAGCGGGCCACGCGCGACGCGCTGGCCGGCGAGCAGGATGATGTCGAGGAAGGCCGGCAGGATCAGCGCCGCACCTAACATCAGGGCGGCGAGCACGCCAAAGCCCGCGATCAGCGATTGCCCGTAGTGGAGCAGCAACAGGGCGACCGCGAACACGGCGCAGGCCGCACAGCTCTGCAGGACCAGCCAGCGGCGTTGCCGTTGCTGCCAGGCGCGCGGCTGGGCGGTTGCCAGCACCGGCATCCTGATCGCCTTGATCAGGCTCGTTGCTGCCGCCACCAGCGCGCCGGCAACGCTGATGCCGATGCCGGCGAGCCACCACTCGCCTCGCAGGCTGAGCTGCCCCGGAATCTGCGCGCCATAGAGCCCGCGCAGCGAAGCGGCGACGTCGGGCAGCAGGGCAGCCGCGATGAAATAGCCGCAAGCGAGCCCGATCAGCCCGGCGATCAGCGCCAGTGCCACCAGCTCGACCACCAGCACCGTGTTGACCAGTCGCGCCGAGGCGCCGCAGGCGCGCAAGGTCCGCAGCATCGGCAGCCGCTGTTCGAAGGCGAGGCCGACGGCCGAGTTGACGATGAACAGGCCGACGAAGAACGACAACAGGCCGAACGCGGTGAGGTTGAGATGGAAACTGTCGGTGAGGTGCTCAAGCTCCGTCTCGGCATCCGGCTCGACCCGCTGCAACTGCTCGCCAACGACGCTGGCCAGCGGCGCCGGCTTGCCCTTCGGCTTGCCGATCAGGAGCCGGGACACCTGATCCGGCTTGTTGAGGAGGCGCTGTGCCACGCCGATATCGACCACGAGCACGTCTGGCACGAGCTGCGGCAGCACGCGCAGCGGCGGCAGCTTTGCGCCATTGCTGATCGCCGGCGCCGCGCCTTCCGCCTCCTGCAAGTCGGCCAGCGTCTCCCGCGCCGCCAGCGTCTGGCCCGGCGGCGCAACGAAGCTGCTCAGATCCGAGGCGCCAAGCCGCGGCGCGTTGCCGACATCGGCCGGCAGCGTCACCGGCTCGATGCCGAGCAGCCGCACCGAGCGCCCGTTGATCTGGACCCGTCCCTCCAGCACCGGCGAGACCGGCCAGCCCGCGCGCCGGAGCTTGACGAACAGTTCCTGGGAAAAGGTTGCCGCATTTGGCGCCACCAGCATCGCCGTGCGCACGCCGCCGAACGTCGCCGCGGCACGGTCATAGGCATTGCGGGCCTGCTGGTTGATCGCCTGCACGCCGCTCCATAGCGCGGTCGCCGCGATCAGCCCGATCAGCAGCGTGGCGAACTGCATCTTGTGTCGCCGCCAATGGCTGAGCAGCACGGCGAGGATCCACAGCGCGCGCCTCATGCGATGCGCCCCGCATGCAGGGTGAGGTGGCGGTCGAGGGTCGCAGCCAGATGCAGGCTGTGCGTCACCATCAGGAAGCCGCAGCCGGTGCGCGCGACGAGGTCGCGCGTCAGCGCCAGCACGTCTTCGGCGGTGGCTTCGTCCAGATTGCCGGTCGGCTCGTCCGCGAGCAGCAGCGCGGGCTTTGTCGCGAGTGCCCGGCCGATCGCGACCCGTTGTTGCTGGCCGCCTGATATTTGCTCTGGATAACGCTTGAGCAGGCCGCCGAGTCCGAGCCGCTCGACAAGCTCCTTGATCCAGGCCCCGTCATGTCGGCCGGCGATCCGCGCCTGGAAGGCGAGATTGTCCGCGACCGAGAGGCTCGGGATCAGGTTGTATTGCTGGAAGACCAGCCCGATGCGATCGCGCCGCAAGCTGGCGCGTCCCGCATCCGACAGCTTGGTGACCTCGATCTCCTCCAGCTGGATCGTGCCGCCGTCGGCGGCATCGAGCCCCGCGATCAGATGCAGCAATGTGCTCTTGCCGCTGCCGGACTCGCCGGTCAGTGCGACGCGTTCGCCGTGCCTGAGGTCGAGATCGACGCCGCGCAGCACATGGACCGGCTCGCCGGCCGAGGAGAACGTCTTGGAAAGATTTCGGATGCTCAGCACGATGAATGGCGCCGGACGGAATTAACGGAATTGCTGCGTAGCACACTTGCTGCGGAAATGCCGGGTTGCGTTGGTTGTGAAGCCGTTGTTAGCTTCCAAGACGGCCAAATCAAAAAAGTGCCAAAAAGACATACGGGGAGATTCATGAGCGCTCAGGGAACGCCAGCGGTGGCGGGCAGGACGGCAGGGCAATCCAAGGCAACGCCAAAGGGCGCCTGGACCGTTACATTTCTCCTCTTTCTCTTCATGGTGGTGAACTTCGCGGACAAGATCGTCGTCGGTCTCGCCGGCGTGCCGATCATGACCGACATGAAGCTCAGCGCCGAGCAGTTCGGCCTGCTCGGATCATCTTTCTTCTTCCTGTTCTCGATCTCCGCCATCGTGGTCGGCTTCATCGTCAACAAGGTGCCGACGCGCTGGGTGCTGCTTGCTCTGGCTGTCATCTGGGCGCTGGCGCAATTTCCGATGGTCGGCACCGTTTCCTTCACCACGCTCCTGATCTGCCGCATCGTGCTGGGCGCCGGCGAAGGCCCGGCCTTCTCGGTCGCCGCGCACGCCATCTACAAATGGTTCCCCGACGAGAAGCGCACGCTGCCGACCGCGATCCTGTCGCAAGGCTCGGCCTTCGGCGTCATCCTCGCGGTGCCGGCGCTGAACTGGATCATCGTCAACCATTCCTGGCATTATGCCTTCGGCGCGCTCGGCGTCGTCGGCCTGATCTGGGTTGCGGCCTGGCTCACGCTCGGCAAGGAAGGGCCGCTGGAGGACACGCAGGTCTCGGCCGCGGCCGAGCCGAAGATCCCATACTTGCAGCTTCTCACCTCGCGCACCTTCATCGGCTGCGTCGCCGCAACCTTCGGCGCCTATTGGGCGCTGTCGCTCGGCCTGACATGGTTCACGCCGTTCATCGTCAGGGGGCTCGGCTTCTCACAGAGCCAGGCCGGCTTCATCTCGATCCTGCCCTGGGTGTTCGGCGCGACCATCGTCATGCTCGCCGGCTGGATCTCGCAGGTGATGATGGCGCGCGGCTACAACACCCGTGCGGCGCGCGGCGTTCTCGGCTCGGTGCCGCTGGTGATCGGCGGGCTGATCCTGGCGATGATGCCGCATGTCCAGGGCGCGGGCCTCCAGATCGCGTTGCTTGTGATCGGCTCGGGCCTGTGCGGGGCGATCTATGTCGTCTGCCCGCCCATGCTCGGCGAATTCACTCCGACGTCGCAGCGCGGCGCGATCCTCGCGATCTACGGTGCGCTCTACACGCTCGCCGGCATCATCGCGCCGGCCGTGATGGGGGCCACGATCCAGCGTGCCGGCAGCACGATCGACGGCTACATGACCGGCTTCACCATTAATGCCGTGATCATGGTCGGCTCCGGCCTGCTCGGCCTGCTCCTGCTCTGGCCGAACACCGAGCGCGCGCGGCTGACGCGCGGTGCCGCTCCGCAGGCGGCGGCACTGAAGGGCGCGGTGTCGCCGACGTAGGGCGAGGCTCTCTTACCCTCCCCTGGAGGGGGAGGGTCGATCGCGCGCAGCGCGAGCGGGGTGGGGTGATCTCTCCGCTCGGGCACTGTTGGATGGGGAAAGACCGTCACCCCACCCCGCTACGCATTTCGCTTCGCTGCATGCGTAGCTACCCTCACCCTCCAGGGGAGGGTAGCTAGGCGCCCGTCTCGCTAATTCATCCCCTGCGCACCGCGAATCAGCTTGCCCGGCCGGCGTCCCGTCGCCTCGCCATGTCGCCGCGTCACCACGCCCGACACGATGGTCGCCTCGTAGCCGTCGACACCCTGCAGCAACCTCCGCCCGCCGACCGGCAGATCGTAATGCACCTTCGGCGGATGCAGATGCAGCCGGTCGTAATCGATCACGTTGACGTCGGCTTTATAGCCCCGAGCAATAAGCCCGCGGTCGGTGAGACCGACCGAGAGCGCGGTCTTGCGCGACTGCGCCGCGACCACGAACGGGATCGTGAGCTTCTCGCCGCGCTTGCGGTCACGCGTCCAGTGCGTCAGCAGATAGGTCGGGAAGCTCGCATCGCAGATGATGCCGCAATGCGCGCCGCCGTCGGACAGGCCCGGCACCGATTGCGGATCGAGCAGCATCTCGCGCGTCGCATCGAGATTGCCGTCGGAATAGTTCAGGAAGGGCACGTAGAGCATGCCGCGGCCTTCGTCCGACAGCATGGCGTCATAGGCGAGCTCTTCCGGCTGACGGCCCAGCTTGCGCGCCTGCGGTCCCAGCGCGTTCTCCGGCGGCTGCTCGTAATCGGGGGGATCGCCGAGCAGGAACATCTTGTCGTAGTTGGGACGGAAGAACAGCGGATCGTCGGTCGCGGTCGCCGTCTCGCTCAGGATCGCCTTGCGCACATCAGGCTGGCGCAACCGCGCCAGCCGCTCCTGCAGCGGCAGATGGGCGATCGCCCTGTAGCTCGGATGGGTCTGGAAAGGGTTGCGCGACAGCTCGAGCCCGAGCAAGAGACCAACGGGGCGCGCCGCGATCTGCGCGGTGATGGAGAGGCCGCGCCGCGCTGCCGCATTGATCTCGTCCAGCGTCTGGCGCCAGCGCTGCGGTGCCTTGTCGTTCTGCGTGATCGAGAACGAGATCGGGCATTTCGTCGAGTCTGCGACCCGCAGCATCATCGGCAGGTCTTCGTGGATGGTGGAGAGGTCGAGCACGAATTGCAGCACGCTGCGGCCCTGCCGGTGCATCGCGCCGGCAATCGCGGTGAGCTCGTCCTCGCCTGCTTTCAGCGTCGGTGTGAAATCGCCGGTCGAGGTGCGATGATTGAGCGTGCGCGAGGTCGAGAAGCCGAGCGCGCCCGAGCGTACCGCCTCGCCCGCGAGCTTTGCCATCGCCGCGTTGTCCTCCGCGGTCGAGGGGTCGCGGCGCGCGCCGCGCTCGCCCATGACGTAGACGCGCAGCGCCGCATGCGGCAGTTGCGCGCCGACATCGATGTCGAAATCGCGCCTGGAGAGCCAGTCCATGTAGTCTGGAAAGCTCTCCCAGGCCCAGGGAATGCCGGCGCTCAGCACCGGCTCCGGAATGTCCTCGACGCCTTCCATGAGCTGGATCAGGCGGGTGTGGTCATCAGGCTTGCACGGCGCAAAGCCGACGCCGCAATTGCCCATGATCGCCGTGGTGACGCCGTTCTGTGAGGACGGCGTGATGTCCTGGCTCCAGGTGACCTGTCCGTCGTAATGGGTATGCACGTCGACGAAGCCAGGTGTCACCAGCTTGCCGCGCGCGTCGATCTCTTCGCGGCCTGTGCCTGCGACCTTCCCGACCTCGCTGATCTTCCCGCCGCTGATGGCGACGTCGGCCTCGAACAGTTCGCCGCCGCTTCCATCCGCGACAGTGCCGCCGCGGATCACGAGATCAGGGGTACTCATGGTGTTTCTTCCCGTTTTGTTGTTTTGCTTTTCTCTATCCGTCGTCCCGGACAAGCGAAGCGCAGATCCGGGACCTAGACGTTTCGCGAAGACTCGTAGTGACCGGTCTTGCGTTGCGATTCCTCCCTGTGGTTATGGGTCCCTGCGCCCCGTGCGCAATCGCGCACTCGGCAGGGACGACGGTTGAATTTGTAGCTCAAGCCTTGGCCGGCTTCCGCTCCGTGAACGGCGACAGCACCACCGTCGCCACCATGAAGATCACGGACGCGCCGAACACCCAGTGCGGTGCGTTCTGGTCCATGATCCAGCCGAACAGCAGCGGGCTGACGATGCCGCCGAGATTGAAACCGGTGGAGACGATGCCGAAGGCGCGCCCCGCAGCGCCGGCCGGCGCCGCATTGCGCACCAGCATGTCGCGCGAGGGCGCGATCACGCCGGAGAGGAAGCCCGCGGTCGCCATCGTGGCGGTCAGCGCCCAGCCCGGCAGCGTCACCAGCGCGATCAGCAGCACGATTGCCGCGTTCGCCGCAAAGCAGGCAGCCGCGACATAGCCGTGACGCTCGGTGTGGTCGGCGAGGAAGCCGCCCGCGAGCACGCCGATGGCGCTGGCGCCCAAGAACGCGGTCAGCGCGATGTTGGCGGCGGAGTAAGAGGCGCCGTAGCCGCTCATCAGCGCCACCACGCCGAAATTGTTGATGCCGGCGACCGACAGGCTGAGCAGCATGAACAGCGCGGTCAGGGTGATCAGCGCCGGCGTGATCACCGCCTGCTTCGGCGCGCTCTCGCCGCCCGGCTTCTTCTTGTGCGCGCCCGCGTCCGGAATGTTCATGACGATCAGCAGCAGCGCCACTGCGACACCAATCGCGCCGGACGCGATCAGCGCCCCGGCGCCACCGGACAATGTGACGAGCGCTGCGACGATGGCCGGCGCCACCGCACCGCCGAGAAAACCGGCAAAGGTGTGGATCGAGAAGGCGCGGCCCATTCGTGCCTCGTCCATGTGTTCCGCCAGAATCGCGTAATCGGCGGGATGGTAGACGCTGTTGGCGAGGCCGAGCAGCACGGCGCAGGCGATCAGCGAGGCGTAGCTGAGGTGCAGCCCGAGCAGGATCAGCGCGACACCGCCCAGCGTCAGCCCGGCCAGCAAAATCCTGCGCGCGCCGAAATGGTCGACCAGATAGCCCGTCGGCGCCTGCGTCAAGCCGGACACCACCGCAAACACGGTGAGCGCGAAGCCGAGCTCGATATAGCCCACGCCGAGCTGGCTTTTGAGAAACGGGAACAGCATCGGCAGCACCAGCAGATGGAAATGGCTGACCCAATGCGCGATCGAGATTCCGGTCAGCGTGCGCAGCGCACTGTCCGCCTTGCCTTGCTGCGGTGCGGCGAGAACGTCGACCATTGCAGTTCCGTTTCACTCCCGATGGAGGCGCAAACTATCGGGGAGAGCGGTTATTTGTCCATGAACGCAGGCGCATGGCAGCTAGCGAGGACGCTGCAATCTCGATGATTGCTCGGCGGTGCAGTGTCGCACACTGCGCTTCCTCCCCCGCAAGGGGGGAGGGAACGCACAGTTCGCGAGGCAGCTTCATGCCCTCACAACGGGTCGTCATCCGGCCCGTAGCGGTCGCGCTTCGGTGTTGCGATATCGCCGTCTTCGTAATCGTCGTCATCGATCTCGCGCGGCGGCAGGGGCTTCTTCGCCTTGTCGTCCGCCGGCCTGTTCTCGGCGGTCTTGGGCGGCTCGCTCGGCTTGCCAGTCTTGGCCATGATTGGTCCCGGATGGTGATGCTGGATCCGATCCTATCCGGAAAATGCCTGCCGCGCCTGACCTATCGCAAGCCGATGGCCGTTCAGTGCAGCACCGGTCCGCCAGCCTTCTTCCAGGCATCGATGCCGCCGGCGATATGGGCGGTGTTGAGAAGTCCCGCTTCCTTCGCAGCCGCCACGGCCATCGCCGAGCGTTCGCCGAAGGCGCAGAAGAACACCACACGGCGGCCGGTGGCGGCCGCGACCTCGCGCAGCATGCCGCCGGGCTTGAGGCTCTCCTCGACGGAGGGATAGGGCGTGTGCAGCGCGCCTTCGAGCGTGCCGTGCTTCAGCCGCTCGTTGGTCTCGCGCAGGTCGACCAGCAGGATGTCGGGCCGGCCGAGCGCGCGGATCGCCTCGACGGCGCTGAGCGCGCGGCCTTCCTTTTCCAGCTCCTCCTGATGCAGGCCGACATGCATGTTGGCGGGCACCGCCACGTCCATCATCTTCGGATTGGGCAGCTTCAGGTTCGCCATCAACTCGATATATTCGTCCACCGAGCGCACCTGGAGCCGCGGATTGTAGCGCTTCTCCTCGCCGATGGTGGAGACGGTGTCGCCCTTGTAGTCATGCGCCGGGAACACCATCGTTTCGTCCGGCAGCTTCAAGAGGCGGTTGAAGATCGAATCGTATTGCGCGCGCGATGAGCCGTTCTGGAAATCGGTGCGGCCGGTACCGCGGATCAGAAGCGTGTCGCCGGTGAAGACGCGGTCGCCCATCAGATAGGAATAGGAATCGTCGGTGTGACCCGGCGTGTACATCACGTCGAGCGACAGGCCCTCGATCGTCACCTTGTCGCCGTCGGCCACCCGCATCGCCACCACGTCGGCCTTGGTCTGGTCGCCCATCACGGTCATGCAATGGGTGCGGTCGCGCAGCTCGCCGAGGCCGGTGACGTGGTCGGCATGCAGATGGGTATCCACTGCCTTCACCAGCTTGAGGTCGAGCTCGCGCAGCAATTGGCAGTAGCGGTCGACCTTTTCCAGCACGGGATCCAGGATGAGCGCCTCGCCGCCGGCGCGGCTGGCCAAGAGATAGCTGTAGGTGCCCGAGACGCTGTCGAAGAGCTGGCGGAAGATCATGGCTTGGACCCGGCGTGGAACTAATTTCGAGGATTCTACTACGCCGGGGGTCGAAAGGAGAAGTAATTCACTGGATAGGTAGCAAAATTTGGAAGATTTTATTCCACGTCTTGGGTGGGACGACGGCCTCAAATTCCCCTGTCGTCCCTGCGAACGCAGGGACCCACAACCCCAAGGAGGATTTTGGCGAAGACCAGCCGTTCGGTACTGCAACCGCCGCGAAGGATAGATCACGCGGTATGGGTCCCTGCGTTCGCAGGGACGACAGGAGAGTGTGATGCACCGGGCGCCTACGGCCTCACCAATGTGTACCCGTTCTCGGCCAGGAACAGGATCTGCCCAACCCCCACCTGCACCGGCGTCGCAGCGGGGATGAACTCCGGCCGCTTGCCTGTCTCCCGCTCGATCGTATCGACGGTGTTGAGGCAGATGTCGAAGCGAACGCCCTGTGCGATCAGGCTCTCGACCTGCTTGCGGCGCTCGCTGCCGGCAAGAAGCAGGTCGATGCCGGGACCGAACACCACCACTTCGATCGCGATCTTGTCGGGATCGTAGGCCTTCAGCAGGTTATTGGCGACGCTCAGCACCAGCGCCTGCTTCCTCGCATCGCCATCGGAGAGCTGCAGCACGATCCTGTGCTCGGCGAACGGCTTGTCCTGGAGCGGCACCTGTTGTGCCAGAGCGGGCGGGGCCGCCGCCCAGACGAGCAGTGCCAGCATCATCGCGGCCAAGAGCTGCGACCTCTTCATCCCTGTCCTGCAATGCCTGGATTGCCCTCGACCCCCTTCAGCGTGACGCCGGAGCCGAGTCGCTCCGGCAACATCCGGCCCGAGCGCAGATATTTGCCGACGACGTCCCACACCGGCGCGCCTTGCTGGCCGTTGACAGAAGCCCAGCCCGCAACCTTGTAGCGGTGTCTGGCGCTGAGCGCCTTGCCGCTGCCAAGCCTCAGCTCCGAGATGCGGCTGCCGATCGCGGCTGTCGGCGTGCAGGTGTAGCTGAGCCCGCCGACGCGCACCATGTCGCCGCCCTGCTGGTAATAGGGATCGGCGTTGAAGAGATTGTCGCAGACGTCTTCCAGCACGTCCTTGATCTGGGCTCCCGTCATTTCCTGCACATAGGTCTCGGGATAGGTGATCGCGGTCTCCGCCAGCAGATCCTCCATGGTCAGCGCCTGGCCGGACAGTGCGGTGACGCCCCAGCGGAAGCCCGGCGACAGCGCGATCTCGGCGTCGAGCTCGGCACGCAGCGCGGTGCAGATCAATTCGTCGACAGGCCCGGAGAAATTGTCGCGGCGGTAGAGCAGGCGATCCGGCGTTGCGATCTTCTCCGACCAGTCGCTCACATGCTGCGCGCGCAGCCGGCCGATCAGCTCGGCCATGGCAGGGTCGGGCTTTAGCAGCTCGGAATAAACCGGCAGCAGATGATAGTGGACGTCGCTGACCTTGCCCTTGTCGAGTGCAAGATCGAGCACGGCCAGGAATTTCCCGTTGGAGCCGGCATTGGTGACGAGCGTCGTGCCGCCTGCATTCTTCACGGCAATCGGCTGCGGCACAGCATCATGGGTGTGGCCGCCGAGGATGACGTCGATGCCGGTGACCCGGCTTGCGAGCTTGAGGTCGACATCCATGCCGTTGTGCGACAGCAGGACGACGGCATCGACCTTGTCGGTGCCCCGCAAGGCATCGACATGCTTCTGCAACTCCTCCTCGCGGATGCCGAAGCTCCAGTCCGGTGTGAATCGTTTCGGATGCGCGATCGGAACGTAAGGGAAGGCCTGGCCGACGATCGCGACGCGATGCCCGCCGATCTCCTTGATCATCGAAGGCTTGAACACGCGGCCGGTGGCCTTGTCGAAGGCGGGGGCGTCGTTGAACGCGGCTTCCTCGGTCAGGAACACGTTCTGCGCCAGGAACTCGCCCTTGAAGCGCTCGAGATTGTCGCGCAGCGCCTGCTCGCCATAGGTGAATTCCCAATGCCCGGTCATCGCCTCGATGCCGAGCAGATTGGCGACCTCGACCATGTCGCGGCCCTGCATGACGTTGGCAAGCCCGGTGCCCTGCCAGAGATCGCCACCGTCAACGAGCAGCGAACGCTTCTCGCCGACATCGGCGCGCAAGCGGTCGACCAGCGTCTTCAGATGGGCGAAGCCGCCGAGCTTGCCGAAGCGGCCTGCGGACTTTTCGAACTCGAAGCAGGTGAAGGCATAGGCATCCGCGCTGTCGGGCCGGATGCCGAACCGTTCCAGGAAGGCGCGGCCGACCAGATGCGGCGGCCGTCCCGCCATCTCACCGATGCCGATATTGACGCTGGGCTCGCGGAAATAGACCGGATTGAGCTGCGCATGCGTGTCGGTGATGTGCAGGATCCGCGCGTTGCCGAACCGCTCGAGGTCGTAGATGCTGGCGGTCTCGGTGCCGCGGGCCAGCCGCGGCAGGCCGAGCGTTGCGGCGGCAAGGCCTGCACTTTTCAGGAAATCGCGGCGGCGGATCGCCATCCAAAAATTCTCCGCGCCTCTCGTGATCGTCGGACTATTCCACTCAGGCGCAGTCTAGCGGATTTCCATCGCCTTCCAGGCTTCTTTTTCGGACGTGGCCTGGAAGATCGACGCCTTCGCCAGGGCCTCGGCCTCCCTGGCCGCGGCAACCGCACGGTCGAAATCGCCGCCGTCGGCCGCCTTCTTCGCTGCCGCCAGCGCAGATACGGTCACGGTCCATTGATTGCGCATGCCGGCCGCCTCCTTGGAGGCGGCTTCGGCGGCGGCATAGGCCGCCTTGTAGTCCGCCTCGTTCGCCGCGCGCGCGGATGGCGCAAGGCTCAAGACGAGCAGCATGGCGAGAGCAAGTGACCGCTTCATGGCCGTGCTCCCGGGCCCGAGATCGGCAGGCCGTTGGCGACGTAGGACAGGAAATATTCGACGTCGCGATATTCGTCCGATTGCGGCTCCAGCGGAACCGCGCGGGTCTGGCTGTTGCAGGTGACGAAGCGGCGGCTGGTGGTGCCCATGCCGCTCCATTCGGAGCGGTAGATCGGCATCGCGTTGAGGATGCCGAGCGCCGGGGCCAGGGTCTCGGCGCGGATGCGCTCACCCGGGCTCTGCACATGGCAGCTCGCGCAGGAGAAATTCATCTGGCCGCGCCGCGTGTAGAAATAGCGCTTGCCGTTCTCGTACGCCGCCAGCGCACGGGGATCGTCGGGAATCTTGATGTCCATCGGCTTGCCGCGCGAGGTGTAGGCCATGTAGGCCGTGAGCGAAGCCATCTCGTCCTTGACGTAGGAATAGGGCGCTTCGCCGTTGGCCTCGCGGCAGCGGTTGAGTGCAAGCTCCAGCGTGACGACCTTGCCTTCCTTCTCATCGAAATAGGGATAGTTCTGGCGGATGCCGATGCCGCCGTTCGGGAAGCAGTCGGCGTAGGTCTTGCCGTTCTTGAACGGGGTCGAGAACATCTCCTTGCCGGCATCGAGCGCGAACTCGTAAGGCGGGAATTCCTCCTTCTCCCGCCACTGCCGCTTCATGTCCTCGTTCATGGAATAAGGACCGTTGACGAAATCCTCGTGCTTCACGTTCGGAAACTTCTGGAAGAAGAAGTTCTGGAACGCCTTGGCATCGGCGACGGGATCGACCTTGTCGGCGGCGACGACACGCGTTGCGGCGAAAGCAAGCGCCGCGAGTGCGACGAACGCTGAGCCGAGCAGAATCGTGGCGCGCTGTTTCATCACGCGATCTTCGCGGTGGTCGTGTCCGACGCACCCTTGTTGTCGGTCCAGGAGATCTTGAGCTCGTCGCCCTTCCTGGCGCCCTTGAAGCTGAACTTCACGTAGGGGTCCTTGGAGACCGCGGTGCCCCAATTGGCGACGAAGACGTCCTTGCCGTTATATTCGAACTTCAGCTCCTGGATGAAGTGCGCCGGGATCAGCTCGCCCTTTGAGTCCTTGACCAGGCCGGTGTCCATGGGGTGCTGGATCAGCGTCTGCACCTCGGTGATGTCGCCGTTGGCGGTGGCGCGTACGCGAATGCTGGATGCCATGTCGAACTGCCTCGCTTAACCGCCGCAACCGCCGACGGTGACCTTGACCTCTTTGGTCGCGCTGTAGAGCTTGCCGTCGGCTTCCACGATCGCGGTCAATTTGGTGGTCTTGGCCATCTTCAGTCGGTTGGCGACGGCAGGAATCGTGCCGTCGGGAATCTTGTAGCTTGCCGCGAGCGCGTTCGGGTTCTCGGCCACGAAGAACGAGATCGAGGTGACCTTGTCGAGTGACGTCGTCACCGAGATCGGCACCACGCCGCCGTTCTCGGCGATCTCCGGCGCGTCGAGCTTGACCTTGTCGGACGGCTCCGCGGTCTTGCCATAGAGTGCCTTGATCGCGTCGGCCTCGTTCTTCTGCTTGAACGCCTCTTCCGGATATTTGTCGTTGGCCGCGGCGCGCGCGGGAGCGGCGCCGAACGGCAGATTGCCGAGGCCGAGCAGCGCGACGGAGGCTGCGCCCTGAAGGATCAGGCGCCGCGTCGGATGAGGCTTGGTGGTCGTGGTCATCTCAAGTCTCCTGGGCAGCCGGCCGTTACAGGGTCTGCAGGAAATCAACGATCGCGTTGATCTCCTGTTCGGTCAAAATCCGGTTCCGGCCGAACGGCGGCATCATGGTCTGCGGATTGCGCTTGGTCTCGTCGAAGATGATGGCGAACAGCTCGTTGCGATCGGGGTATTTTGCCGTGATGTCCTTCAGCTCCGGCCCGATCGTTCCCGGCAGATCACCGCCTTTGATGACGTGGCAGGTCAGGCAATTGCCCTTGCCGCGGTCGAAGGCGAGCTTCTGGCCCTCGGTCACGGTGGACTGCGCCCGCGCCGGGGCCGCAGCCGCGCCGGCGACAAGGGCCAGCGCAACCAGCAGGGCGGGCTTGCAGGGAAAGACGGTCAAGGCATCGTCCGGAGCGGTATGTCGATGATCTCGTTTGCGGAATGTTCAAAAGCACAAAGGGCACCGCCTGACAATCAAGACTATGCACGCGGCAAAATGGAGTTAATATCCTGCGCATTCCAGCTGATAAGATAGTTCGTTCATCGGATCGACTGCGATTAGCAAATTATTCTCGTGGGCGTTTTTGCCCTGAAGCCCGTGCTTTCTTTTTCACATTATTGGGGACGTCACTTGGCTGAATATGTCGTCGAATTCGGCAGGGATGGCGGACGGGTCGAGCCGGATGGCCGCCTCGATGCGCCGGCCTTTCATCGCAATCACGAACCGATCTGGGCAGCGCTGGAAAAGGATCTCGCGGGCTGCACCGGCAACGCGGTGGAACTCGGCAGTGGAACCGGCCAGCACGTGGTTCATTTCGCCCGCCACACGCCCGACCTGATCTGGTGGCCGAGCGACCTCAACCAGCGCCATCTCAAGAGCATCGAAGCCTGGCGCGTGCATGCGGGCCTGCCGAACATCCGCTCGCCCCTGCGGATCGATCTCACCGATCCCGACTGGTGTCCGGAGATGAAGAGCGGGCAGGGGCCGACGAGCCTTGCGGTCGTGTTCTGCGCCAATGTCATTCACATCGCGCCTTGGGCCGTGGCCGAGGGTCTGTTCGCCGGCGCCGGCCGCTATTTGCGTCCCGACGGCAAGCTGTTCCTCTACGGCCCCTTCAAGCGCGACGGCAAGCACACTGCGCTCAGCAATGCGGTGTTCGACACCTCGTTGCGCGAGGGCAATCCCGAATGGGGCGTGCGCGATATCAGCGATGTCGAGACACTGGCAAAAGGCGCCGGCCTTCGCCTTGTCGATACCACCGAGATGCCCGCGAACAATCTCACGCTGGTGTTTGCGCGCTAAAGCGCGACGGCGGTGCGCTCCCTCCCCCGCCTGCGGGGGAGGGTTGGGGAGAGGGTGTCTCCGCAGCGGGACAATCTCCAAGAGGAGAAAGCCCTCACCCGCCGTGCACGGGACGATGCTTCGCATCGCCCGGGGCACGTCGACCTCTCCCGCAAGCGGGAGAGGTAAGAGCCGCCCGTGGCCGGCACCTTAGTCAAGACGCGTCAGCCCTCGCCGTCCTTCCACCCGATCCTCTCCTTCAAAAACCGGAAGCCGAGCACTTCGAAGCCGGCGCGCTCCTTGTTGTCCTTGCCATAGCCGTGGCCGCCGGCGGCAGGCTCGTAAAACCAGGCTTCAAAGCCCATCGCCTGGAGCTTGGCGGCCATCTTGCGCGCGTGGCCCGGATGGACGCGGTCGTCGCGCCGCGTGGTCGCGATCAGGATCGGCGGATAGGCCTGGCCGGCCTTCACGTTGTGATAGGCCGAGTAGGTCTTCAGCCACTCCCACTCGTCGGGCTTGTCGGGGTCGCCATATTCCGCGATCCAGCTCGCGCCTGCGAGCAGTTTCGTGTAGCGGCGCATGTCGATCAGCGGGATGGTGCAGAACAGCGCGCCGAACCGCTCGGGATAGCGCACCAGCATGTTGGTGATGAGGATGCCGCCGTTCGATCCGCCCTGCGCCGCGATGCGCTTCGGCTGCGTCACGCCGCGGCGGACCAGATCGGCCGCGACCGCCGCGAAATCGTCGTGCGACAGCTTCTTGCCGGCCAGCCGTCCGGCATCGTGCCAGCGCGTGCCGAACTCGCCGCCGCCGCGCAGGTTCGCCTGCACCGTCGTGCCGCCGCGCTCCAGCCACAGCTTGCCGAGCGAGGCATTGTAGTACGGCTTCACCGAATGTCCGAAGCCGCCATAGGCGCTCATATAGACCGGCGCATCGCCGGTCTCCCGGGCGGGACCGGTCTGCACATAGGGAATACGCTCGCCGTCAACAGAGATCGCCTCGTGCTGGGTCACCACGAGACCGTCGGCGACAAATGTCTTCGGCGCCTGCTTCAGCACGGTCGGGCTTGCGATACCGCGCTCGATCAGCAGCAGCGAGGGCGGCGTCAGCGGATCCTGCACATTGGCGAGCAGATCGCCATTGCTTTCGGAGGGATGGCGATCGAGCGGCCAGACGTCGACGACGCCGATCTGCGGCAGGCCGCCAAGTGTCTCACGGCTCCAGCTAGTGGCGGATGGCGTGCAGATCTCGAAGCGAGGCTTGAGCTCGTCGAGGATCGAGAGCACCAGCTTTCCGGCGGCCCAGAACAAACCCTGCAGCGCGCGCCGCGGCGCCGGCTCGAACAGCACGACAAAATCGTGGCTGCCGGCCAGGAACGCCGAAAGCGAGATGCCGAGCACGGTATCGGTGACATGGGTCTGACCTGCGACCGTCCAGTCCTTGCGCAGCTTCGTCGCGAACCAGTCGCCATGCGCCTGCATCCAGATCCCGGTCGGCAGATCGAGCTTCGTCGTCGTGCCGGCCGCATCGCGCAGCCAGATTGCATGATTAAAGAAGTCGATCTGGTCGACGATCCAGACCCGGGGCGCCGCTCCGGTGTCGTCGGCGCTGCCATAGATCGTCATGTGATCGGCCGCGGTCTCGATGATCACCTGCGCCTGATCGACAGGCTGGCCTCGCCGCCACAGGCGAACCGTCCGCGCATATCCCGAGCTCGTCGCCATGTCCTCGCCATGCGCGCTCGACAGCAGCAGCGTGTCGGCATTGAGCCAGTCGACGCCGCCTTTTGCTTCCGGCAGCGTAAAGCCGTCCACAACGAAGCTCTTCGTGGCGAGGTCGAACTCGCGAAGAGTGACGGCGTCGCTGCCGCCGCGCGACAGGCTCAGGATCGCCCGCGAGCTTCCCGGCATCGTGGCGATCCCGCCGAGCAGCCAGTCCTCGCCTTCGCTCGCCGCGAGCCGGTCGACATCCAGCATGGTCTCCCATGCCGGATCGGTCTTGCGAAATTCCGCCAGCGTCGTGCGCCGCCACAGGCCGCGCGGGTTGCTGGCGTCCTTCCAGAGGTTGTGGAGGTCGTTGCCGCGCCGGCTGACATAGGGAATGTTGTCCGGCCGGTCGTAGATCGCCGCGAGGATATCGCGGTCGCGCGCGAAAGCCGCCCCGCCGAACGCGGCGAGCGTCAGGCTGTTCTGCCGCTCCACGAAATCGAGCGCCTGCGTGCCCTCGATCTCCTCCAGCCATAGCCAGGGATCGTCGTCGGGAGCGCTGAGCGTGGGCCTGTCGTCGACGGACATGAGCGAAACTCCAAAAACTCGCGGCGGATAGGATTTGATCGAGCGCAAGCCGTCAAGCGCGGCGGCCGGCTATCATCTACTCGATTGCGTCAGAGACATGGCCTGCGCCCGTTTGCGCCGGTTGCCCGCCTTCCCACGCCCCTCCATAGTGCCGGGAATCAACAGCCCTCGTGAGCCCTTGAAAGTCCCTGGGGCGGAAAAATTTCGATGCTGGACGTGACTGCAGTCAATGAGATCGCCGACGATGCCCGCGTGCGTGCCAATGTGGTGCGCCTTGCCGCGGCGCAGGCGCTGACCGGCGCCAACTCCGCGGTGATCTTCGCCACCGGCGCGATCGTCGGCGCCACGCTCGCGCCCGACATGTCGTTCGCGACTGTGCCGATCTCGATGTATGTGGTGGGACTCGCCGCGGGCACGCTGCCGACCGGCGCGATCTCGCGCCGCTTCGGTCGCCGCGCGGCTTTCGTCATCGGCACGGGCCTCGGCACGCTCACCGGCCTGCTTGGCTCGTTCGCGATCCTGCACGGCTCGTTCGCACTGTTCTGCGTCGCGACCTTCCTCGGCGGCCTCTACGGCGCCGTGGCGCAGTCCTATCGCTTTGCCGCCGCCGACGGCGCCAGCGCGGCCTACCGTCCGAAGGCCGTGTCCTGGGTAATGGCGGGCGGCGTCTTCGCCGGCGTGCTCGGTCCGCAGCTCGTGCAATGGACCATGGACGTCTGGCAGCCCTATCTGTTCGCCTTCAGCTTCCTGGTGCAGGCCGCCGTCGCGCTGGTCGCCATGGGCATCGTCGCGGGCGTCGACATGCCCAAGCCCGCGCCGGCCGATCTGCACGGCGGCCGGCCGCTGCTCACCATCGTGACCCAACCGCGCTTCATCGCGGCGGCGCTGTGCGGCGTGATCTCCTATCCTATGATGAATCTGGTGATGACCTCGGCGCCGCTCGCCATGCAGATGTGCGGCCTCAGCGTGTCCGATTCCAATTTCGGCCTGCAATGGCACATCGTCGCGATGTACGGACCGAGCTTCTTCACGGGCACGCTGATCGCCCGCTTCGGTGCGCCCAGAATCGTGGCCGCCGGCCTGCTGCTGGAAGCCGGCGCCGCCGGCATCGGCCTCTCCGGCCTCACCGCGATGCATTTCTGGGCCACGCTGGTCGTGCTCGGCGTCGGCTGGAATTTCTCCTTCATCGGCGCCTCCGCGCTGGTGCTGGAGACGCACCGTCCGCAGGAGCGCAACAAGGTGCAGGCCTTCAACGATTTCCTGGTGTTCGGCATGATGGCGATCGGCTCGTTCTCCTCCGGCCAGTTGCTTGCCAATTACGGCTGGTCCGCGGTGAACCTGGTGGTGTTCCCGCCGGTGGTGCTGGGCCTTGTCGTGCTCTCGCTGGTCTCCTGGGCTCGCCGCCGCAAGGCGCGGCTGGATGCGGCGATGGGCGAGTTTCCTGACGCGGTCTAGGTGGCGGGAGGCTGTCAGCAGCGTTGATACTTCGATCCGGGTCGAAGTGATTTTCTGGTGAGGGTTAGTTAGATGTCGTCATGGCCGGGCTTGTCCCGGCCATCCACGTCTTTGCGACGTCGAAGGAAGAGAGTGGATGCCTGGGCATAGGCGAGCGGAAGCGACGCCGTCCTTCAGACGGCTATGCCCGGGCATGACGGAGTAAGCGGCAATGCTTGATAATCCTCAACAGCCCACGATCGACGAATCCTCCCTCCGTTACGAAGGCTGGCGCATCGTCGCGGTCTGCTTCCTGCTCGCCACCTTCGGCTGGGGTCTCGGCTTCTACGGCCAGAGCGTCTATGTCGCCGAGCTCCAGCGCGCGCGGGGCTGGCCGACAACGCTGATCTCCGCTGGGACGACGTTCTTCTATCTGTTCGGCGCGCTGCTCGTCGTCTTCGTCGGCGAAGCCGTGCGGAAACACGGCCCGCGCCTCTGCCTGATTGCCGGCACGCTGGCGATGGCGGCGGCCGCGGTCGCGATCGGCGCGGTGCGCGAGCCCTGGCAGCTTTATCTCGCGAATGCCGTGCTCGCCTTCGGCTGGGCCGGCACCAGTCTCGCCATGATCACCAACACGATCAGCCTGTGGTTCGACCGCAAGCGCGGCATGGCGATCAGCCTGGCGCTGAACGGCGCCAGCTTCGGCGGCATCGTCGGCGTGCCGCTGCTGGTGACGCTGATCGGCCATGTCGGCTTCGCCAGCGCGATGTATGCCGCTGCCGGCGCCATGCTGGTGCTGCTGCTGCCGGTCATCCTGCTTCTCGTCGGCCGCCCGCCCGATCGTCATGGCTGGCACGCCACGGCGAAGGCAAGACCGCAATCCTCGACGCAGATCCGCGCATGGGCGCTGCGTGACGTCGGCTTCCTCACGGTGACGATCGCCTTCGCCCTGGTGCTGTTCGCCCAGGTCGGCTTCATCGTGCACCTGATCTCGTTCCTTGACCCCGTAATCGGCCGCGAGCGCGCCGCCGTCGCCGTCGCGGTGCTGACGGCGATGGCCGTCGTCGGCCGGGTGCTGTTCTCGTTGGTGATCGACCGCCTCGATCAGCGCCTGGCCTCCGCGCTCTCGTTCCTCAGCCAGGCGGCGGCGCTTCTCGTCGTCATCAATCTGCACGATGACTATGTGCTGATCGCGGCCTGCGCGGTGTTCGGCTTCTCGGTCGGCAACCTCATCACGCTGCCGTCGCTGATCGTGCAGCAGGAATTCGACAGTGCCGCGTTCGGCGTGCTGATCAGCTTGAACACGGCGATCAACCAGGTGACCTACGCGTTCGGCCCGGGCGTCGTCGGGGCCTTGCGCGATTGGTCCGGCGGCTATGCGCTGCCGTTCTATCTCTGCATCGCGCTGGAGGTGATGGCCGCGGCGCTGATCATGGTGCGGGGGAAGCCAAAAGCGAAGCTCTCGTAGGGTGGGCAAAGGCGCAAAGCGCCGTGCCTACGATCTGTCTCTACATCGCGAGATTTGGTGGGCCCACCCTACGAGATCGTGCCCCTGCGGCTCACCCCTCGCGCTGCTTCAGCAACCCCTCGACATCCAGCCGCTTGGTGAACATCGCCAGCTTCCCGTCCGGCCCGAACGGCCATTGCTCCCTGGGCTTGTCCCAATACAGCTCGACCCCGTTCTGGTCCGGGTCACGCAGATACAGCGCCTCGCTGACGCCGTGATCGCTCGAGCCATCAAGCGCAATGCCGGCCGTGAGCACCCGATGCAGCGCATCGGCCAGCGCAGGCCGCGTCGGATAGAGGATTGCCGTGTGAAACAGCCCGGTCGCATCAGGCGGCGGCGGTGAGCCGCCCTTGCTTTCCCAGGTGTTGAGCCCGATGTGGTGGTGGTAGCCGCCGGCCGAGATGAAGGCCGCGCCCGAGCCCATCCGCTGCATCAGCTCGAAGCCGAGCACGCCGCAATAGAAGCCGAGCGCGCGATCGAGATCGGCGACCTTGAGGTGGACGTGGCCGATCCTGGTGCCGGCGGCGACGGCGGGGCTTTGCGACATGGGAATGCTCCGTTGCTGAGCTCCACATAGGGCGGGCCTCGGGACAGCGCTATTGCTCATCTCGAAACCCATCGTTTCTAGATAAGAAGCTAAGCCAGCTCCGACACCTCGCCTTCCGGCAGGCCGAACTCGAACGTGTTCAGCGTCATCGATACAAGCGTGTAATACCCGCACAGCCCGATCACCTCGACGACGCCGCGCTCGCTGAGCACCTTCACTGCCTCATCATACAAACCCTTCTCGACGCCGTGTCCCTCGTGCAGCGACTTCGCGACGTCGTAGATCATCTTCCCCTTGGGGTCGTCGAACTCGGGCGTGCGGCGGTCGCGGATCGCGTCGATGATCTCGGGCTTCATGCCGCCCGCAAGCGCCAGTCGCTTATGTGCGTACCATTCGTAATGCGCGGTCCGGTGCCGCGCCGTCACCAGGATCGCGATCTCCGAGAGCTTTGCCGGGAATATCGTGTCGAAGCGCATGACTTCGCCGAGCCGCGTCGCGTGACGCGCCATCTCCGGACTGTTGAGCCAGGCCATCATCGGCGCCGGCGGCTTGCCGCGCTTGCCGGCAATCGATTCGTCATAGGTCTGCCGCTGGCTCTCGTTCATTTCGCCAGGCGAAAGAAGTGTCAGGCGCATTCGCGTTTCCTCTTTGTTTTCAAGCGGCCAGAGCGACGACTATAGCCGAATGCAGCGCCACGGAAGTGGTTGAATTCCACGGTGCGATGGCTCAGAGTCGTGCCCAACAAAGTCTTTTTGAGTGATGGAAACGACCATGAGCGACACTGAGACCGCCGATCTCGAGACATTCCGCAACGAGACGCGCATCTGGCTCGAAGCCAATTGCCCGCCGGAAATGCGCAAGCCCGCGACGTCGGATGCCGACGTGTTCTGGGGCGGGCGCAACGCAAAATTCTCGTCCGAGCCGCAGCGCATCTGGTTCGAGCGCATGCGCGACAAGGGCTGGACCGTCCCTGACTGGCCGAAGGAGTATGGCGGCGGAGGCTTGAGCGCGGCCGAGCACAAGGTGCTGCGCGCCGAGATGGCGAGGATCGGCGCGCGCCCGCCGCTGTCGAGTTTCGGCATCTGGATGCTCGGGCCGGCGCTCTTGAAATACGGCAACGACGCCCAGAAGAAGGAGCATCTGCCGAAGATCGCGGCGGGCGAGATCCGCTGGTGCCAGGGCTATTCCGAGCCGAACGCCGGCTCCGACCTCGCTTCGCTCCAGACCCGCGCCGAGAGCGACGGCGACGACTTCATCATCAACGGCCAGAAGATCTGGACGTCCTATGCCAATTACGCCGACTGGATCTTCTGCCTGGTACGCACCGATCCCACTGCGAAGAAGCATGACGGCATCAGCTTCATCCTGTTCGACATGACCTCGAAGGGCGTCTCGACCAAGCCGATCCTCTTGATCTCCGGTTATTCGCCGTTCTGCGAGACCTTCTTCGACAATGTCCGCGTGCCGAAGTCGCACGTGGTCGGCACCATTAACCGTGGCTGGGACGTCGCGAAATATCTGCTCCAGCACGAGCGCGCGATGATCTCAGGGATGGGCGAGCGCGGCGTCGGCCGGCCGCTCGGCCAGATCGCGGCGGACTCCGTCGGCACCGATGGGCAAGGCAGGCTGGACGATGCCATGCTGCGCGGCCAGATCGCGCGCTTCGACGTCGATGAAGCCGCGCTCGCGGCCTGCGCCGAGCGTGCGGTCGATCTCGCCAAGGCCGGGCAGGCGCATCCGGCGTTCTCGTCGGCGATGAAGTACTACGGCACCGAGCTCAACAAGCGCCGCCACGAGATCCTGATGTCGGCCGGAGGCGTTGATGCGCTGGAATGGGAGAGCGAGCGCTCCAAGCAGGGCGCGCGCCCGCGCGCCTGGCTGCGCACCAAGGCCAACTCGATCGAGGGCGGCACGTCCGAGGTCATGCTCGGCATCGTCGCCAAGCGCATCCTGGATCTGCCGGGGGCGTGAACACGCTCTCACCACCCGTCATTCCGGGGCGCGCGTAGCGCGAGCCCGGAATCCATACTCCCGATCGTGGTTATGGATTCCGGGCCTGGCCCTTCGGGCCATCCCGGAATGACGACACAGATAGATTTTCGAATCGGAAACACACACATGGCCCTCGTCCTCACCGAAGAACAATCGATGCTCCGCGACAGCGCGCGCGGGCTGATCAGCGACAAGGCGCCGGTGTCGCACCTGCGTCACTTGCGCGACAGCAAGGATCGCACCGGCTTCTCCAAGGAGCTCTGGCATTCCTTTGCCGAGATGGGTTTCGCCGGTCTTCTCGTGCCGGAAGAGTTCGGTGGCAGTGGCCTCGGCCATGTCGAGGCTGGCGTCGTCATGGAGGAGATCGGCCGCACCCTGATGCCATCGCCCTTCCTTGCCACCAGCGTGGTCGCGGCCTCGGCGCTGAACCGCGGCGGTAGTTTCGCGCAGAGATCGGAATATCTGCCGAAGATCGCGAGCGGGTCGCTGCTCGCAACGCTCGCAATCGACGAGGGCGCCAAGCACCGTCCGCTCCACACCGGCTTGCAGGCCGTGCGCGTCGGCAACGGGTTCAAGCTCAGCGGTACCAAGGCGCTCGTGGTCGACGGTCACGTCGCCGATCTCCTGATCGTCGCCGCGCGCACCGCGGGCGCCGCCGGTGAGCGCGAGGGGTTGACGGCGTTCCTGGTCGATCCCAAGGCCAAGGGCATCGCGATCGAGCGCACCATCATGGTCGACGCGCACAATGCGGCGCGGATCGAATTCGCCAATGTCGAGGTCAATACCGACGGCGTGCTCGGCGAGGTCGATCAGGGCGCAAGTCTGCTCGACGGTGTGCTCGATATCGGCCGCGGCGCGGTCGCCGCCGAAATGGTCGGTCTCAGCGAGGAGGTGTTTGGCCGCACCGTCGAGTACCTGAAGAGCCGCAAGCAGTTCGGCAAGCTGATCGGCGAATTCCAGGCCCTCCAGCACCGCGCCGCCGAGCTCTATGTCGACATCGAGATCACCCGCGCCGCGGTGATGAAGGCGCTGCAGGTCCTGGATGGCGACGTCGCCAAGGCGGCCTCAGCCGTCGCAGTCGCAAAGGCCCGCGCCGGCACCACCGCCACGCGCGCGGTTCAGGAAGGCGTACAGATGCATGGCGGCATGGGCATGACCGACCAGTTCGACATCGGCTTCTTCATGAAGCGCGCGCGGGTATGCGAGGAATTGTTCGGCGATGCGAACTATCACACCGAACAGCTGGCGAGGGCGCGGGGGTATTGAGGTCAATCCCCTCAGGGTGAGGAGAGAAAGCGTGGCGCGTAGCCCGGATGAGCGCAGCGACATCCGGGAATGCCGCGGGCGCCACCCCGCATATCGCTTCGCTCATGCGGGCTACGGGATCGAGCGAGTCGAAACCGCTTGCCCCAGACTGAAGGAGCGCGCTCCTCAGGATGAGGGGAGAAAACGTTACCTATCAGCCGGCATGGCCGGGCTCGTCCCGGCCATCCACGTTCTTGACCTACCTCAAAACCGTGGATGCCCGGGACAAGCCCGGGCATGACGATTGAGAGCGTGGCGCGAGCCTTGGCTCAAGCTCGCAATGACGGAGGTTAAACCGCCTACCGCATCGGTGGTGCGTACTGCACGCCTCCGGCATTCCACAGCTGGTTCATGCCGCGCGGGATCTTCAGCTTGGACTTCTCGCCGATGTTTCGGTCGTACATCTCGCCGTAATTGCCGACGTGGCGGATGATGCGGGCGGCCCAGTCCTTGGTGAGGCCGAGCTGCTCGCCGTAACGGCCTTCGGTGCCGACGAGGCGCATCACTTCCGGCTTCTTCGACTTCAAGGCTTCGTCGATGTTCTCCGAGGTGACGCCGAGCTCCTCGGCGTTGATCATGGCATACAGCGTCCACTTCACGATCATCATCCAGTCGTCGTCGCGCTGACGCACGACGGGGGCGAGCGGCTCCTTGGAGATCATGTCGGGCAGGATCATGTGGTCGCCGGGTTTCGAGAGGTTCAGCCGCAGCGCATAGAGCTGGGAGACGTCGGCCGAAAGCGTGTCGCACTTGCCGGTGTCATAGGCCTTCACGACGTCGTCGAGCTTGTCGAACTTCACCTCTTCATACTTCATGTTGTTGACGCGGAAGTAATCGGCGACGTTGAGTGTCGTCGTGGTTCCGCTCTGCACGCAGACCTTGCTGTCTGTCAGGTCCAGCGAGGTCTCCTTGTTGCGCGCGCGCGGCACCATGAAGCCGACGCCGTCGTAATAGGCCACGGCCGGAAAATACAGGTCGTAGTCGAGCTCGCGCGCCATGCTCCAGGTCGTGTTGCGCGAGAGGATGTCCACCTTGCGGCTCTGCAGCTCCTTGAAGCGCTCGTTGGCGTCGAGCGGGACGAACTTCGCCTTGCCCGGGTCGTTGAAGATCGCGGCGGCGACCGCGCGGCAGAAATCGACGTCGAAGCCGGTCCAGTTGCCCTTGTCGTCGGGGATCGAGAAGCCCGGCAGGCCCTTGTTGACGCCGCATAGCACTTCGCCCCGGCGAACCGTGCGCTTCAAGGTGCGGGTGTCGTAGAATTCGTAAATGATCGCCAGGACGGCGACCAGCACGGCGATGGCGAGCCCGATCAGCAGGCCGCCACGAAAAGTGCGCATCATGTTGCTCTCTCGAAAAACCGGGAAAAGGAATCAGGCGAGGACGGAGAGCATGATCCGGATCCGGAGGGCCGCGTGTGCGCGAAGCGCGAAGCGGCTGTCCGAAAAGATCATGCTCGAACCATAAACTCTAAAGCTCGGGCTTCTGCCGGATGACCACCTTGGTGCCAACAGGAACGCGATCATAGAGATCGGCAACGTCATTGTTGACGAGGCGGAAGCAGCCGGAAGACACCTTGGTGCCGATCGTGTCGGGGCGGTTGGTGCCGTGGATGCGGTAGACGGTGGTGCCGAGATACATGGCGCGGGCCCCCAACGGATTGCCGGGGCCGCCGGCCATGAAGCGCGGCAGATAGGGCTGGCGCTGGATCATCTCCGGCGGCGGCGTCCAGTCCGGCCATTCCTTCTTGTTGGTGATGGTCACCAGTCCTTGCCACTGGAAACCGTCGCGGCCGACGCCGATGCCATAGCGGATCGCGCGCCCGCCGGGCTGCACCAGATAGAGGTGCCGTTCTGCGGTCGAGACAATGATCGTTCCCGGCGGCTCGGTGGTGCGGAAGTAGACCACCTGCTTCTGCCATTCCGGATCGAGCTGGTAGCCGTCATCGGCGATCAGGCCCGGCTCGTCCCCGCGGTCCGGCTGCTGGGCGAAGGCCTGCGGCGCGGACAGAATCAGGCCGATCGCAGCCACAAACATCCCGGTCAGGCGACGAAAATCCGTCATGTAAAGCTCTCCCCGCTGCCACAGCGCAAATCAATCATGAACCATCAAACCTGAGGGGCAAGTTCGTGGCAAGTTGATGGCGCGCCGCCCTGGTATGTCACGAGAATACTTTGGCTTTTTGACGGGGCCGGAGCAATGCCAAGAACAGGGGATGGCGCGAAAAGCCTAGATTGCTGCCGCACCGGTGGTGCGCTCCCTCCCCCGCCTGCGGGGGAGGGTCGGGGAGAGGGTCTCTCAACAACGGGACGCTCCCCCAGAGGATAGAACCCTCACCCGCGCCTTCGGCGCGACCTCTCCCGCAAGCGGGAGAGGCTCAGACCGAGCCCGCTGTGAGATCAACCTCGACAATTGGCAATGGAAGCGAGTCAGAACTTATTGCTCTCCGCCGCAATCCCGAGCCGCCGGACGATCTCCGTGGCCACGGCGCGCGCCTCGGCTCGCGACCCGATACGGGGGCTGCGAAATCGCCGCCTCGAGTGCAGCCGGATCACGACGATGCAGTGCTCGTCCTCGGAGCGGCCGCGGCGCTCGACGGTGATCGTCTTCACGTCGCGCCCCTCGATATGGTCGGCGCGCAAGCTGCCGTCGCCCCACAGGCGCTCGACGCGGATATCGCTCTGGCGGATGATCCAGAAGGCACCGGTGACGAGGTTGGCGTATCTGTAGACGACGAACGCCGCGATCGCGCCGGCGGGCAACAGCGCGATGTCGATCGGGCCCGGCGGCAGGCCGCGCCAGAGCTTGTAGGCATAGGGAACGGCGCTCACCGCGACCGCGATCAGTGCAACGATGTAGATTTCCCGCGCCGGAAACGGCTCGATCGGTTCGCCGAGATGCATCTCGGGATTGCTGGCATCGAGCGGATTGCGGGGTGCCTGGACATTGGGAACGCCGAATTGCGTGGCGATCCGGGTCACGGTGTCATGCACATGCGTGACGTCCGAGATCGGCGGGGACGTCAGGCGTTCCCCCGAGGCCAGCGTGAAGGCCAGCTGGAAACGGGCTTTCACCCTTTTGCTGCCGGGAACCTGCAATTCCCTGATGTCGTCCTTGGGCACGACCCGCGTGCGGAGCTTTCCGAACGGACGCTGCTGCCCGATCAGGATCTCGCTCGGTGTGATGATCCACACCACGGCCGGCGCCATCATGATGCCGACGACGAAGCCCGCCCCCACGAGCAGCGCGACCACGGAGATCACGATTTCCAGGATGTCGCGCGTGAACAGGCCCGGCGTGAAGCACAACGCAACGGCGGCCGCAAAGCCGGACATCACCAGCCGCTGCGCGATCGAGGCGCCTTCACGAAGGCGGATATCGGTGCTGGTGGTCGCGTCGTCCATCGCGGGCGGTTGTTTCCGTCGCTCGCGAAACTCCGCGGACCGGTCCGCGGAGTCAAGCAACAAGGGCGACAGATGCCGAGCGGCAGGATGGACGCGCCCCGGCCACGGCGACGGTGCGCTCCCACCCCCCAAATACAAAACGACCCGGACGGGGGCATCGTCCGGGTCGCTGGAGGTCTTGGGAGGTTTAACGAAACCGTATGAGAAGCTTATAGGGACGAAGTTTTTCCGCCTGATGTTGCGCTTTGTTTCAATTGTTTCGTCGGAGGTAACACTTCCGTGTCCGGGGGACAGGGCCTGAGCTGCGGTCCTATCCCATTGAATTGATTGGATTTAGGCGGCGAAACGATCCACGCCGGCAACCTTAAGCAAATCGGCCAGTTGCTTGCGGGCATAGAACATCCGCGTCTTCACCGTGCTCTGGGGGATGCCGATGATCTGCCCGACCTCCTCCACCGATTTCTCGTGATAGTAGACGAGGTTGATGATCTCCCGATGCGCCGGCGACAGCTTCTGCACGCAGGCGCGCAGGATGGCGCTGGTGTCGCTGCGGTCGAGCGAGGTCTCCGGCGTGTCGGCACCATCGGCAATCTGGCGCACGTCTTCCTGGTCGATGTCCTCGAAGCGGCGCTGGCGCATCGCGGTCAGCGCCTTGAAGCGGGCGATCGAGAGCAGCCAGGTCGAGACCTGCGAGCGGCCCTGGAATTGGCCGGCGGTCCGCCACACATCCAGAAACACCTGACTGACCAGGTCTTCCGCAGTGGTGGCGTCGCGCACGATGCGCAAGATGAAGCGGTACACCCGCACATTGTGTCGGCAATAGAGAATGTGCATGGCCGTCCGGTTGCCGTCGGCAATGCTCTCGAGGAGCATGTCGTCCGAGGTCGCCTGAGCGGCAATGATGCTCTGGCTGGCTTGGGCGTTGATGGCGATGACGTTCGGCATTGACTTGGCTCCCCGTAGCGCCGCAACCGAGCGGCGTTTCCTTGAGCCGAAGTGTTAATGAGCCAACGTTTCGGGACGTCTGCACGAAAAGGAGAAAATGGTTTCGTGCGCCGCCAAATTGTTTCGTCGCGGCGGCCTCGACGAAACATTCGGGGCAAAAAGCCGTGGAATTTCAACGTGCGGGAAATACGGGGGTGGGAATTTGGGGCTGAGCGGAGGCGCCGGGAACGTATTTCGGGCTGTTGCGTTCGTCCGCCCTCGCCGTGATTCCGGGTTCGCCCTTCGGGTGCCCCGGAATGACGTCCCTACGCCTTCTCGCCCGCCGGAGAAAACAGATAGCCGCCGCCGCGGATGGTGCGGATCACGGCGGGCTTGGCCGGATCGGGCTCGATCTTGCGGCGGATGCGCATGATGCGGAGATCGACCGCGCGGTCGAAGGCCTCGGCGTCGCGCGCATTGGCCAATTCCAGCAGGCGCTCGCGCGACAGCACGCGTTTCGGATTCGCCGCGAACACCTTCAGGAGCCCGAACTCGGAGGCCGTCAGCGGATGCTCGTTGCCCTCGTCGTCGCGCAACGCCTGCGCTTCGAGATCAAGCCATTTGGTGCCGAAGCGCACCAGCCGCTCCTTGTCCGATTTCGCCGCCGACGCATCGGGCGCTGCTGCCTTGGCCGGCACGCTCCGCCGCAGCACCGAGCGGATGCGCGCCATCAGCTCGCGCAGCTCGCAGGGCTTGGCCACGTAGTCGTCGGCGCCGAGCTCGAGTCCGACGACGCGATCGATCGGACTCGCGGTCGCCGTGAGCATGATCACCGGAACGTTGATGCGGCTCTTGAGGTCGCGAATGATCGAGAGCCCGTCTTCCTCGGGCATGTTGAGATCGAGCACGACGAGGTCGGGCATGCTGCCCTGGATCGCGGCGCGCAAGCTCTTGCCGCCGTCGCACAGCGTCACGGTGAAGCCGTGCATCTTGAGGTAATCGCCGACCATCTCCCGGGCCGGGGCCTCGTCGTCGACGATCATGATGTGCTGGCTTTGGGTCATGGGCTTTGCATCACGGCGTTTCAGTCGCGGGGAGGGTGATGGTGAAGGTCGATCCCTTGCCGGGGCCGTCGCTGTCGGCGGTTACCTCGCCGCCATGCATGTCGATGATACGCTTGACGATGGAGAGCCCAAGCCCCGTCGAGCTCTCGCCGGCGGTCGGTTTTGCCGACAGCCGCTGGAACCGGCCGAACAGGCGGCCGAGATCCTCCGGCGACAGGCCGGCGCCCTCGTCGCTGACGCGGACGGTGGTGTCGCGGCCCTCATGGCTGACGGCCACGTCGATCTTGCCGCCGATCGGAGAGTATTTGATGGCGTTGCTGATGAGATTGTCGATCGCCTCGCGGATGCGGTCGGTGTCGCACATGGTGACCATGTTGGCCGGCGCGGCGACGCTGATCGTCTGCTGCTTGTTGACGGCGAGCGGCTGGTTGGCTTCGGCAACCTCCTTGACCAGCGCCGCGACGTCGACCGGCTCGCGGCGGATGGTGATGTCGAAGGCATCGGCCATCGCATCCGAGATCAGGTGATCGACCATGGTGGTCAGGCGCTTGGTGGCGTCGCGAATGTGGTCGACCTGGGCGACCACGCCGCTTTCCGAGGCGCCGGTCGAGATCAGCTCCTTCAGCATCTCGGTGCGGCCGAGGATGACTCCGAGCGGATTCTTCAGGTCGTGCGCGACGGTGCCCAGAATCTCGTTCTTGAAGCCGTTGGCGCGCTGCAGCCGCAGCCATTGCGCCGAGAGCCGGCGGTTGGCCTGCATCAGCGCGCGGGTGCGCTGGGCGACGCGGTCTTCGAGCTGGGTGTTGGCGTCCTGGAGCTGCTGATAGAGGATCACGTTGTCGAAGGCGATCGAGAGCCGGCTGGAGAATATCTCGACCAGCGAGCGGTCGGTCTCCGACAGCTCGCGCTCGGCCTGGAGCAGCACCACGACCTCGCGGCCGCTTCCGGTGCGCAAGTAGATCACGCTGCGGTGGTCGGCGAATTCGTTCTTGCGGCGCTGGAACGCCGCCTCGACCATCTCGCGCAGATCAGGATCGAGCGCCTTCGACGTGGTGGTGCCGATGAAGCGGCTGTAGCAGCCGCTGCCGGCGAGCACCGAGAGCTCGGGATCGACGCCGCCATTGTCGCGCAGGACCAGGATGCCGGCGCAATCGACGTTGAGCAGCGAGGCGAGCTGGGTCAGCACGCCCTCGGCCAGCCGCTGCATCGACTTGAAGTCGTACAGCGTCGAGGCGGCGTCGATGATGATCTCCAGCCCGCGCCGCGTCTGCACCATGCGCTCGAGCTGCTGATAGGAGCGCAGCGCCGCGGTCAGGGAGGTGAACAGCTTGTCGGCGGTGAGCTCGGTCTTGGCCTTGTAGTCGTTGATGTCGTACTGCACGATCACGCGCCGCTCCGGCGCCTGGCCGGGCTGGCCGGTGCGCAGGATGATGCGCACGGTCTCGTTCCTGATCTCGTTGCGGATGAACTCGACCAGCTCGAGGCCGGCGACGTCGGTCTCCATGATGACGTCGAGCAGCACGGCCGCGATGTCGCCGTGCTCGGCCATCAGCTTGCGGCCTTCCGCTGCGGAATAGGCCGAGAGGATCTCCAGGCTCTGGCCGTTGAGGCTGTAGTCGGACAGCGCGAAACGGGTGCCGTCATGCACGGCCGGATCGTCGTCGATGACGGCGATCTTCCACTTCCGGGCGTTACTATCCTCCGACGTGGTACCGGTATCGTCGATCAGGTGGAGGACATCGTCCTGTTCGGCCATTGAGAAGATCCGTCAATTTCTGTGCTTCGCGCGCCGCCCTTGGCGACCCGGGGTATGATAATGCGAAAAGTGGTGCCTTGTCCCAGCTTGGATTCCAGCACCATGCGGCCGCCGAGCTGCTGGGTGACGAGGTTATAGACGATATGGAGGCCAAGTCCCGTGCCGCCTTCATTGCGCCGGGTGGTAAAGAAAGGGTCAAAGGCCTGGCGCTGCACGTCGGGGGTCATGCCGGCTCCGTCATCGGCGAAGCTGATCTCGATGTCGTCGGTCCCGCGCGGCCGCGCCGAGATCGCGATCGTGCCGGCGCGCCCGTCGGCGAAGGCGTGGTTGGCGGCGTTGAGGAACAGGTTGGTCAGGATCTGGCCGTAGGAGCCGGGATAGCCGTCGAGCAGCAGCCCCTCGGGCACGTCGACCTGAAGCGTGATCGGCGAGCGCTTCAGCACCGGGCGCAGGCTGGCGATGATCTGGTCGGTGGCTTCGCTGAGCGAGAATTGCCGCCGCTCGGCATGCGAGCGGTCGACCGCAACCTGCTTGAACGACTGGATCAGCTCGCCCGCGCGCTGGAGGTTGGCGACGAGCTGCTGCGAGGCGTCGCGTGAGGACTGCACGAATTCCTCCAGCTGCGAGCGGCGCAGGCCACCGTCGCCCTTGAGCTGGGCCTCGAAGATCTCGGTGCGCCGGGCCAAGCTGGAGGCCACCATGAGGCTGATGCCGATCGGGTTGTTGACCTCGTGCGCGACGCCGGCAACCAGGCCGCCGAGCGCTGCCAGCCGTTCGGCATCGATCAAATTCTGCTGCGCGGCATTGAGCTCGAGCAGCGCGCTCTCGGCTTTCTCCTTGGACGCGCGCAGCTCGTCCTCGGTCTCGCGCTTGGCGATCGCGTTCTCGCGGAACACCTCCACCGCGCGCGCCATGGCGCCGACCTCGTCGCGCGCCTTGGTGCCCTGCACCTCGCGATCGAGGTCGCCGAGCGTGATCGCGCGCATCGCCGTCATGATCTGCTGCAGCGGCAGGCGGATCGACAGCGCGATCAGCACGCCGGCGCTGAGGATGATGCCGAGGAAGATGATCGCGATGGACAGCACCCGGCGGGAAATGTCGGCCAGCGTGCGGTCGAAGGTCTCCTGCGCCTTCTGCTCGCGCTGGCGCATCTTGGTCGAGAGGTCGTCGATGGCGCCGATCGCCTCGGCCTGGCTGGCGTCGATGGTGTTGCGGAGCAGCTCGGTGCGGCTCGCGAGCTGTTCGGAGAGCTTGGCGAAGCCCTCGCGCAGCGCCATGGTGCGGGCCGCAAGCCGCCGCAGGGCCATCTTCTGGAGGTCGTTGTCGGCGAGATCGATCATGACCGGGATGGTCTTCTCGATCGTCTCGGTGTTGCGGCGCGCATCGTCGGCGGCGCCCGATGACTGCGACAGGTAGTAGGAATTGGCCGCCACCAGCATCGCGGTGAAGGCCTCGCGGGACTTGCCGAGCGAGGGCCAGATCAGCGCGTCGCGATGGCCGGTGGCGCCCTCGATGATCGAGTAGAGGCCGGCCATGTCCCTTGCCGGGCCCTGCACCTGCTCCTCATAGGTCTTGGCGATCGTCGCCTGCACGCTGCGCAGCTCGCCGAAACCGTTGAGGAAGCGATCGGTGGTGCGCTCCAGCTCCTCGACCGAGCCCGACAGCATCGGGTCCTTGGCGGCGCGGTTGGTCAGCGTGCCCAGCACCGCCTCGCGCAGCAAGAGAATCTCGGCGAACAGGTCCGGGCTCGGTTGGTTGATATAGCGGTGGATCAGGTTCTGGAGGCGTCCGGTCTCGCTTTCGAGCAGCGCCAGGATCCGGTCGGACTCGCGTACCTGGCGCACGTCGTGCCAGGCCGAGCCCAGCACCTGCGCGCCGTTCCAGATCATCGCCACCAGCACCACGACCACGGCGGAGTTCAGCGCGGCGATCGACAGGATGCGCCAGCGGATCGGCACCGCCCGCAGCACGCCGACGAGCCGCGCGCGCAGCTGCCCGATCGGGCCGGGCGGCCTGTCCGCGTGCTCGCTATGTCCAAGTGCAGCCAACAGGCCTCACTCCACCTTGCGAATGCGTTCGATCAGCGCGGCTGCCGCAGGATCGCGTCCGGCCTTGGCGTAGATTGCGGCCATTGCCTCCTCGAACGGCTTGCGGTCGATGTCCCTGATGATGGTCACGCCCGCGTCCTGCGCCTTGCGCTGCGACTGTTCCTCGAGGTCGCGCCACTTCTCGCGCATGAAGCGGCTGGAGCGCTGCGCGGCCTCCCTGAAGATGATCCGGTCGTCCGGCGACAGGCTCTGCCAGGCCTTCAGCGAGATCACCAGCACCTCCGGGCTCATCGTGTGCTCGGTGAGCGTGTAGTGGCCGGCATGCTTGTAATGGTCCGTCGTCACGAAAGATGGCCAGTTGTTCTCGGCGCCGTCGATCAGGTGGTTGGCAAGCCCGGTGACCACCTGCCCGTAGGGCAGCTCGACCGGTTCGGCGCCGAGCGCGCGCATCATCTGGCTCATCAACTCCGACTGCTGCACCCGGATCCGCAATCCCTGGAGATCTGCGACGCTTCGGACCGGGCGGATGCCATTGTAGATCGACCGCGCGCCCGAATCGTAGAAGCAGAGTCCAACGAAGCCGTAGGGCTCGAAACTGTTCAAGATCTCGCTGCCGATCGGCCCGTCCAGCACGTTCTGCATGTGCTCGATGGACCGGAACAGGAACGGCATTGCGAGCACGTTCATCGCCGGGACGAAATTGCCGATCAGCGCCACGTTGGTCCGGTTGAGGTCGATCGCGCCGGCCCGGGTTTGCTCGATGGTCTCCTTTTCCTCGCCGAGCTGACGGGAGTGGAACACCTTGATCTCGTGCCGGCCGCCGCTGCGCTCGGCGATCAGGGCGCCCATGTAGCGCAGCGCCTGGACGGTCGGGTAATTCTCGGCCTGAGTGTCGGCGGCGCGAAACTCACGCGCAACGGCGCCCGTCGTCCAGACGGCAAGCAGAAGCGCGACGAAGATCACCCCGGTCCGCGAAGATTCGGCACGGTTCAGCACTGGCACACTCAACCCCTCAGTGGTGGAGTCTATGGCGGAAGGAAAAGGTTCAATGCAATCTAAAGCGTTTTCAAGCGAAGTGGATACCGGTTCGCGTAAAGAAAACGCGTCAAATTAAGAATTTAGAGACCCGTTCCGATCGGAACGGGTCTCTAGCAGATGGTAAAGGGAAGGCCATCCCGCCGGGCCGATTGTGCGGCGCGGCCGGCGCTCATTCCCGGTTGAAACCGCAAATGCCGCGCCGTAAGCAGGATAAGGTCGCCGTCCGCCGCGGGGCATGGGAAGAGCTATCGTGACTTCAGCATTGCGCCTCTTGCAGGTCGTCGCCGTCTTCGTGGTCCTCACATTGACCTCCGGGGCGCGTGCCGCCACCGACATCGCGCTGTGGCACGCCATGTCCGGCGAGCTCGGCCGGCAGCTCGACAAGCTCGCCTCCGACTTCAACGCCTCGCAGTCCGACTACCGGATCGTGCCTGCCTACAAGGGCAATTACACCGAGACGGTGACGGCCGCGATCTTCGCCTTCCGCTCGCGCAGCCAGCCGGCGATCGTCCAGGTCAACGAGGTCGCCACCGCCACCATGACTGCGGCCAAGGGCGCGATCTATCCGGTGTTCAGCCTGATGCGGGACCAGGGCGAGCCGTTCTCGCTGGGCGATTACCTGCCCGCGGTCTCCGGCTACTACACCGATGCGGCCGGCAATCTGCTGTCCTTCCCGTTCAATTCCTCGACCCCGATCCTCTACTACAACAAGACCATGTTCCGCGAGGCGGGCCTCGATCCGGAGGCGCCGCCGAAGACCTGGCCGGAATTGGGGGCGGCCGCAAAGCGCCTGCGCGACCATGGCGCGGCCTGCGGCTTCACCACGTCCTGGCCGTCCTGGATCCATGTCGAGAATTTCTCCGCCTTCCACAATTTGGCCCTGGCGACGCGAGCGAACGGCTTTGCCGGGCTCGATGCCGAATTGACCATCAACAATCCGCTTCTCGTCAAGCACCTCGCCCAACTCGCGGAGTGGCAGAAGACCAGGCTGTTCGACTACAGCGGCCGCGGGCAATCAGCCGAGCCGCGCTTCCAGAAGGGCGAATGCGGCATCTTCATCGGCTCCTCGGCGACGCGTGCCGACATCAAGGCGAATTCGAAGTTCGAGATCGGCTACGGCATGATGCCGTACTGGCCCGACGCAAAGGACGCGCCGCAGAATTCGATCATCGGCGGCGCCACGCTTTGGGTGCTGCGCGACCGTCCCCGCCAGGAATACAAGGGTGTGGCGCGGTTCTTTGCCTATCTGTCGCAACCCGCCGTGCAGGCCGCCTGGCACCAGAACACCGGCTACCTGCCTGTGACCCGCGCCGCTTTCGAGCTGACGCGGTCGCAGGGTTTCTACGAGCGCAATCCGGGCTCGGCGATCTCGTTCGAGGAGATCACGCTGCATCCGCCGACGGAGAACTCGAAGGGCATCCGGCTCGGCTCCTTCATTCTGATCCGCGGCGCCATCGAGGACGAGCTGGAGCAGGCCTTTGCCGGCCAGAAGAGCGCGCAAGCCGCACTGGATTCCGCCGTCGAGCGCGGCAACAAGCTGCTGCGCCAGTTCGAGCGCGCAAGTCCAGAACGGTAGCGGCGTGTCGCGATTGGATATCGCTGTAGCCGCAAGCGAGGTGCGCTCCCTCCCCCGCTTGCGGAGGAGGGTTGGGGAGAGGGTGCTTCCGCAATGGACAATCCCCAAGAGGAGAAAACCCTCACCCGGCACTACGTGCCGACCTCTCCCGCAAGCGGGAGAGGTGCACCGTCTCCTCGGCTGGCATCGAGCCAACCAAAGCCAATCCTGCTTTCGATACGCAAGCGCCAATGACAATCATGCCGTCGCAACAACTTCCTCACCTCACCGACGCCGAAAGCTTTCGCGCCTTTCGCTCCGCGTCCTCGCAATGGCTGCCGATCGCGCTCGACATCGCGCGCGGACATAGTCTCGATGTCGGCTCGCCGCATGTGTTTCCGACCGGGACCAATCTCGTGATCGGGCTCGGCGACAGGCTGATCCTCAAGATCTTCCCGCCGCTGCTCCGCGCTCAATTCGTCTCCGAGCGCGCCTCGTTGATGCAGCTTGCCGGTCGTCTTCACCTGCCGATCCCCGAGATCGTCGCGGAAGGCGTGCGCGACGGCTGGCCCTATCTCGTCATCACGCGCCTTGCCGGCACGCTCGGCTCGGAGGTCTGGCCGCATTTGCCGGAAGACCAGAAGGAGCGCGTGCTGCGTCAGATCGGCGAGACCATCGCTTCCGTGCAGCGCGCCCCGCTCGGCGCGCTCGCGCAGATCGAGCCGCGCTGGGACGACTTCATGCGTCGGCAGATGCAGGGCTGCAAGGCCCGGCACACCCGCCTCGGCCTTGCGCCGAAATTTCTCGCCGGTCTCGACGATCTCCTGCGCGATGCCGCTCAGCTGATTCCGATGGATGCGCCGCCGGTGATCCTGATCGGCGAATACATTCCCGAGAATTTTCTGCTCGCCTGCGATGACGGCCAATGGTCGCTCAAAGGCCTGTTCGACTTCGGCGACGTGCTCGCGGGATGGCGCGACTACGACCTGCTCGGCCCTAGCGCCTTCATGGCAGCGGGCCGGCCGGGCAGGGTGCGCGGCCTGCTCGAAGGCTTTGGCTATACGAAGCTCGATTTCGCGCTCAAGCGCCGCCTGATGGCGCTGATGCTGCTGCACCGCGCTAGCGACCTCAACAGCCACATCTGCATCGAACGCTGGCAGGAGAGGGCGGCGGACCTGGTCGAGCTTCAGGAGTTGATCTGGCCAGGGTGAGCGCTCCCCGCTGCGCCTCCCGCTGTCATTCCGGGGCGCCGCGGAGCGGCGAGCCCGGAATCCGTTGTCCCGCGCGTTCTGCCGCCCGATGGATTTCCGGGCTCGATGCTACGCATCGCCTCGGGATGACGGCCGGGGTGCCGCTGCAATGCGGCGTCCTCCGAAGGGAGGGTTCTGTCCTCGCCTTCCAAATGGGCTCCTCCATTTATTGGCCTATATTTTAGGCAATCATCTCTCTTTGTATGCAATACCAGGCGTGGCCGCTCTCTTCAACTTCCGCCAGGAATGGCATAACATGAATAGAATCAGCATGTTAATCCGCGGGTAATGCCTCGTTAAGCTCTGGCACGAACCTTGCGAAAGCGGTTCCAACCAAAACGTTGTGTTGGAGCAATTTCATGAAGCGCCGCGATTTCCTCAAATCCGTTTCCGGGTTGGCCGCGGGAGCGGCGCTTCCGGCCATGCCATCGGTCGTCTCCTCCGCCAGGGCCGATGCCCGCTCCGAGACGCTGCTGATCGTCTCCGAAGGCGGCCCCAACAATCTCGACATCCACGGCATCGGCACCAACGTGCCCGGCTATGAGGTGTCCTGGAATTGCTACGACCGCCTGATCAGCCACGAGATGAAGAGCGGCCCCGGCGGCGTGCCCTATTACGATCGCGACAAGTTCAAGGGCGAGCTGGCCGAGGACTTCAAGATCGACGAAATGTCGGTCACCTTCAAGCTGAAGAAGAACGCCAAATTCCACGACGGTGCGCCGGTCACCGCCAAGGACGTGAAATGGTCGCTCGACCGCGCCGTCAGCGTCGGCGGCTTCCCGACCTTCCAGATGAGCGCGGGCTCGCTGACCAAGCCCGAGCAGTTCGTCGTGATCGACGATCACACGGTGCGAGTCGACTTCCTGAAGAAGGACAGGCTCACGATCCCCGATCTTGCCGTCATCGTGCCCTGCATCGTCAATTCCGAGCTGGTGAAGAAGAACGCCAGCGAGAAGGATCCCTGGGGTCTCGAATACACCAAGCAGCAGACCGCGGGCTCCGGCGCCTACAAGGTGGTGAAATGGACCGCCGGCACCGAAGTGGTGATGGAGCGCAACGACGACTGGGTCGGCGGTCCCCTGCCGAAGATCAAGCGCGTGATCTGGCGCATGGTGCCGCAGGCCGGCAATCGCCGTGCGCTGCTCGAGCGCGGCGACGCCGACATCTCCTATGAGCTGCCGTTCAAGGATTTCCAGGAGATGAAGGCGAACGGCAAGCTCAACGTGGTGTCGCTGCCGTTCTCGAACGGCATCCAGTATATCGGCATGAACGTGACCAAGCCGCCCTTCGACAATCCGAAGGTGCGGCAGGCGATCGCCTATGCGATGCCGTATCAGAAGATCATGGACGCCGTGCTGTTCGGTCTCGGCAATCCCATGTTCGGTGCGCCCAAGGACAAGCCGACCGAAGTCGCCTGGCCGCAGCCGCACAAATTCAACACCGACATGGAGAAGGCGAAGGCGCTGCTGGCCGAGGCCGGCTACGCCAACGGCTTCGAGACCACGATCTCGTTCGACCTCAACTTCGCGGGCGTCAACGAACCGCTCTGCGTGCTGGTGCAGGAATCACTCGCCCAGCTCGGCATCAAGACCACCATCAACAAGGTGCCCGGCGCCAACTGGCGCACCGAGTTGAACAAGAAGGAGATGCCGCTCTTCACCAACGTGTTCTCGGGCTGGCTCGATTATCCCGAATACTTCTTCTACTGGTGCTATCACGGCAACAATTCCGTCTTCAACACCATGAGCTACAAGTCGGCGGAGATGGACAAGCTGATCGATGGCGCGCGCACGGCCGCTGCGACCGGCGACACGGCGACCTACGACAAGGACGTGAAGGGCTTCGTCGACCTCGCTTTCACCGACATCCCGCGCATCCCGCTGTACCAGCCCTTCGTCAACGTCGCGATGCAGAAGAACATCAGCGGTTACCAATACTGGTTCCACCGCAGGCTCGATTATCGCGCGATGGCGAAGGGGTGAGTCATGGGTGAGGTGAGCACGCTCTTCGGGCTCCCTCCCCCCTTGTGGGGGAGGGTTGGGGAGAGGGGTAGCCACGAACTCCGACCTATCGCGGAGCTACCCCCCTCCCTAACCCTCCCCCACAAGGGGGGAGGGAACGCGGCGGAGTGTGTGGCGAGCAGCGTGCGCAACACGCGCAGGAGCGCCCCATGCTGACCATGATCGGCAAGCGCCTGATGTTCGCGATTCCCTCGCTGATCGGCGTCGTCATCGTCACCTTCCTGCTGACGCGCGCGCTGCCCGGTGACCCGGCGGCGTACTTCGCCGGCCCTGCCGCAACGAAGGAAGCGGTAGAGCAGATCCGCAAGAAGCTCGGCCTCGACAAGCCGCTGGTCGAGCAGTTCTTCCGCTATGCCAACGACCTCGCCCATGGCGATTTCGGCAACTCGCTCACCACCGGCCAGTCTGTCGCGGCCGAAATCCGCAACCGCCTGCCGGCGTCCGCCGAGTTGACCTTGCTCGGCCTCTTCGTCTCGATCGCGATCGCGATTCCGCTCGGCGTGCTGGCGGCAACCCGGCCGGGCTCCTGGATCGACCATCTCTGCCGGGTCACGACGACGGCGGGGGTGTCGCTGCCGGTGTTCTTCACCGGCCTCGTGCTGGTCTACGTGTTCTACTTCCGCCTCGGCTGGTCGCCTGCGCCGCTCGGCCGGTTGGATGTGTTCTACAGCGCGCCGCCGACGGTGACCGGCTTTTACCTCATCGACACCCTGCTCGCGCGCGACGTCGAGGCATTCCGCTCGGCGCTGAGCCAGCTGATCCTGCCGGCGACGACGCTCGCGATCTTCTCGCTGGCGCCGATCGCGCGCATGACGCGCGCCTCGATGCTGGCGGTGCTCGCCAGCGAGTTCGTCCGCACTGCGCGCGCCAGCGGCCTGTCGCCCGCAACCGTGATCGTCACCTACGCCTTCCGCAACGCGATGCTTCCGGTCATCACCACGCTCAGCATGGTGTTCTCGTTCCTGCTGGGCGCCAATGTGCTGGTCGAGAAAGTCTTCGCCTGGCCCGGCATCGGCTCCTATGCGGTGGAAGCGCTGATCTCGTCGGACTTTGCGCCGGTGCAGGGTTTCGTGCTGACCATGGCGGTCATGTACGTGCTGCTCAACCTCGTGATCGACATTCTCTATGGCGTGATCGATCCGCGCGTGCGGCTGGAGGGATAGCCTATATGATCGTGTCGGATGCGAGTCATGCGAACGGTGCGCTCCCTCCCCCGCTTGCGGGGGAGGGTTGGGGAGAGGGTTTCTCCGCGGTCGAGAACCCCCAAGAGGAGAAAGCCCTCACCCGCGTCGGAGCCTGTCATCGGGCGCGCCTTCGGCGCGACCCGTTGGGCGCGACCTCTCCCGCAAGCGGGAGAGGTAAACCGAGTTCGCGGCGCGTCAATTCATCCCAACGCGCAAACGCTCCAGGAGTGAAGCCATGAGCTCCGTTGCGCCTGCCGCCGAGCCTGTCGGTCCCGCGCGCACGTCCGGACTGGTCGCGATCCTCGAACAGACCCGTTACGTGCTCGGCGAGAACAAGGTCACGGGCTTTGCCTTCGCGCTGCTGATCCTGATCCTCGCCGCCGCGATCTTCGGGCCCTATGTGGTGCCCTACGATCCGCTCGCCTCCGACACTGCCGCTGCCCTGAAGCCGCCGTCGGCGGCGCACTGGTTCGGCACCGACCAGCTCGGGCGCGACATCTTCAGCCGCGTCATCGTCGCAACCCGGCTCGACGTCTTCATCGCGGTCGCATCCGTCGCGCTGGTGTTCCTGATGGGCGGGCTCGCCGGCATCGCGGCGGGTTACTTCGGCGGCTGGACCGACCGCATCGTCGGCCGCATCGCCGACACCATCATGGCGTTCCCGCTGTTCGTGCTCGCCATGGGCATCGTCGCCGCGCTCGGCAACACCGTGCAGAACATCATCCTGGCCACCGCGATCGTGAATTTCCCGCTCTATGCCCGTGTCGCGCGCGCCGAAGCCAATGTCCGCCGCAATGCCGGCTTCGTGCAGGCCGCGCGGCTGTCGGGCAACGGCGAATTCCGCATCCTCCTGGTGCACATTCTCCCGAACATCATGCCGATCATGATCGTGCAGATGTCGCTGACCATGGGCTACGCCATCCTCAACGCCGCGGGCCTGTCCTTCATCGGCCTCGGCGTCCGTCCGCCCACCGCCGAATGGGGCATCATGGTCGCGGAGGGCGCCGGCTTCATGGTCTCAGGCGAATGGTGGATCGCGCTATTCCCCGGCCTGGCCCTGATGATCGCCGTGTTCTGCTTCAACCTCCTCGGCGACGGTCTGCGCGACATCGTCGACCCCCAGCGGAGGACGTGATGATTGGTGACCAGTGCGGGATGAGCAACGCTCGCCTCGAATGTCAGGTGGGCGCAACTCTCTCGCTCCCTCCCCCCTTGTGGGGGAGGGGTGGGGAGGGGGGTAGCCCAGGAAAAAGTATCCATGGGGCGGATGTCGCGATGCTCGCATGCGGAGATGGTCCCCGTGTGGCACCCCCCTCCCTGACCCTCCCCCACAAGGGGGGAGGGAATGAGAGAGCAGTGCCTGTCTCACACGCAAAATTCTGGCCAAAATTCCTCAATGATTCCAAGTTCATATCTACTGTGCATGGGGTTGTTTTCGACCTTTTGACTGACGGGAGCCGCCCATGACCGCGCAGCCCCTGCTCGACGTCCAGGACCTCACCGTCGAGTTCACCACCCGTCGCGGCATCGTGAAAGCGGTGCAGCACGTCAACATCTCCGTCGCCAGGGGCGAGACACTCGCGATCGTCGGCGAGTCCGGCTCAGGCAAGTCGGTGACCTCCTATGCCGTGATGCGCATCCTCGACCGTGCCGGGCGGATTGCCGAGGGCTCGGTGATGTTCTCCGGCATCGACGTCAAGGCCGCGACCGAAGACCAGATGCGCGACCTGCGTGGCCGCGAAGTCTCGATGATCTTCCAGAATCCGCGCGCGGCGCTGAACCCGATCCGCAAAGTCGGCGACCAGATCGAAGACGTGCTGCGCACCCATGTGCAGCAGGCCCAGGTGGCCGATCACGGCGAGAAGGCGATCGAAGCGCTGGAGCAGGTCAAGATCGCCCGCCCGCGCGAGCGCTACCACGCCTATCCCTTCGAGCTCTCGGGCGGCATGTGCCAGCGCGTCGTCATCGCGCTCGCGCTCGCCTGCAATCCGCAGCTCCTGATAGCGGACGAGCCGACCACCGGCCTCGACGTCACCACGCAGAAGGCGGTGATGGATCTGATCGTCGAGCTGACCGGGCGCCGCGCGATGTCGACCATCCTGATCACGCACGACCTGGGCCTGGCTGCCGCCTATTGCGACCGCGTCGTCGTGATGGAGAAGGGCCGGGTGGTCGAGACCGCGAAGGCCGCAGACATCTTCGCCAGCCCGCAGCACCCCTACACCAAGAAGCTGATGCGCGCGACGCCGCGGCTCGGGGTGAGCCTGCGCGATCTGTTGCCGGAAGATGAACCCGCGACGACGGCTTCCTTCGCCTCTCCGCGCATGCGGGGAGAGGCTGACGCGCAAAGCGCGGCGGGTGAGGGGAACTCTCCAGGCATCGTGCTCGCGGAGAGTCCCTCTCACCCCGACCCTCTCAGCGCGAGCGAAGCTCGTCGCGACCCCGCAAGCAGGGAGAGCGAGAAGGCACCCCTCCTCCTCGTCGACAAGCTGGTCAAGGAATATCCCCGCCAGGGCGCGACCGCCGTGCTCGGAAAACTGTTCGGCCGCAAGCCGCCGGTCGAGCCCGACGTGTTCCGCGCCGTCGACGGCATCAGCTTCTCGGTCGGTCATGGCGAGAGCGTCGGCCTCGTCGGCGAATCCGGCTGCGGCAAATCGACCACGTCGATGATGGTGATGCGGCTGCTCGACCAGACCTCCGGCCTGATCAAGTTCGACGGCGAGGACATCGGTGCCATCCAGCCGGCATCGTTTGCCCGGCTGCCGCAGCGCAGCCGCATCCAGATGGTGTTCCAGGATCCGACCGACAGCCTCAACCCGCGCTTCACCGCCGCGCGCGCCATCGCCGACCCGATCATGCAATTGGGTGACATCAAGGGGCGCGACGCGCTCCGCGCCCGCTGCGAGAAGCTGGCCACCATGGTCGGCCTGCCGCACAATCTGCTCGACCGCTTCCCGCACCAATTGTCCGGCGGCCAGAAGGCCCGCGTCGGCATCGCCCGGGCGATCGCGCTGCATCCCAAGCTCGTCATTCTCGATGAGCCGACGGCGGCGCTGGACGTCTCGGTCCAGGCCGTGGTGCTCAATCTGCTGCAGGACCTCAAGGCGCGGCTAGGTATGAGCTATCTGTTCGTCTCGCATGATTTGAATGTGGTGCGCTTGTTGTGCGATCGTGTCATTGTCATGCGGACGGGTCGAATCGTCGAGGAAGGCTCTTCCGAGCAGGTTCTGAGCGATCCGCAGGACGACTACACCAAGGAGCTGCTGACGGCGATTCCGCATCCGCCGTTGCCGGTGCATTGAGATCAGCTTGAGAGAGTGATGGCCGAACCGCTGGACGACTATATCGACGCCGTATCGAAAGCGCTGGCGCTGCCGGTCGAGGAGGCCTGGAGGCCCGCGGTGCGCGCCAACCTCGAGGTCTCGCTGCGGCTCGCCCGTCTTGTCGACGAATTCGCGCTGCCGGACGAGACCGAGCCGGCGCCCGTTTTTACCGCCTGACGCCGCCATGACCGCAAAGCCAGAGATGATGGCCTCCGAGATCGCGAGTGCGGTTGCGGGCGGCAAGATGTCCGCGCTCGATGCCACCGAAGCCGCGCTCGCGCGCATCAAGCAGCACGACACCGTCCTCAACGCCTTTACCGACGTCACCGCCGATCGTGCCCGCGCCAAGGCGCGCGCGATCGATGCCGATATCGCGGCCGGCAAGGAAGTCGGTCCGCTTGCGGGCGTTCCCTTCGCGGTGAAGAACCTGTTCGACGTTTCCGGCCTGCCGACCCGTGCAGGCTCGAAGATCAACCGCGATCGCGCGCCTGCGACGCGCGATGCGGCGCTGATCGAGCGGATGGAAGCCGCCGGCGCCGTTCTCGTCGGCGCGCTCAACATGGGCGAATACGCCTACGACTTCACCGGCGAGAACGTCCACGACGGCCCCTCGCGCAATCCGCACGACACCACGCGGATGAGCGGCGGTTCGTCGGGCGGCTCGGGCAGCGCCGTCGGCGGCGCTCTGGTGCCGATCGCGCTCGGCTCGGACACCAACGGCTCGATCCGCGTGCCGTCGTCGTTCTGCGGCATCTTCGGCCTGAAGCCGACCTACGGCCGGCTGTCGCGAGCGCGGTCGTTCCCGTTCGTGGCGAGCCTCGATCATCTCGGTCCGTTCGCGCGCTCCGTCACCGATCTCGCGCTCGCCTATGACGTGATGCAGGGCCCGGATGCCGACGATGCCGCCTGCACGACGCGTGGCCTGGAACCGACGCTGCCGCTGCTCGCCAATCCGGTCTCGGATCTACGCATCGCCGTTGCCGGCGGTCACTTCCAGAAGAACGTGTTTCCGGAAGCGGTCGAGGCCGTCAGCCGCGTTGCCAAGGCGCTTGGCGCAACGCGGGTGGTCGAGGTGCCCGAAGCTTCGCGCGCACGCGCCGCGGCCTATGTCATCACTACGACCGAGGGCGCCTCGCTGCATCTCGATCGCCTGCGCAAGCGCCCGAACGATTTCGATCCGGCCGTGCGCGACCGGCTGATCGCGGGCGCCATGGTGCCGGCACCGCTGGTCGATCGCGCGCAGAAATTCCGCCGCTGGTATCGCGCCCAGCTTGCCGAGATCTTCAAATCGGTCGACGTGCTGCTGGCGCCGGCGACGCCCTGCACCGCGCCAAAGCTCGGCCAGGTGAATTTCAACCTCGACGGCGTCGAGCTGCCGGTGCGCGCCAATATCGGCATCCACACCCAGCCGATCTCGTTCATCGGCCTGCCGGTCGTTGCGGTGCCGGTGCCGCTCGAGCCGCTGCCGATCGGCGTGCAGATCATCTGTGCGCCCTGGCGCGAGGACATCGCGCTGCGCGTCGCGCACGCGTTGGAGAAGATGGGCGTCGCTGCTGCGCCCGCGCCAAGAGGATTCTGAGATGGAGATTGATCTCCCCGAGGTGATCGCGGAAGTCAAAGCCGCGTTCGATCGCTATGAGCAGGCCCTCGTCAGCAACGACGTCGCCGTGCTCGGCGAGCTCTTTCGCAACGATCCCCGCACGCTGCGCTACGGCATCGGCGAGAACCTCTACGGCTATGAGGCCATCTCCGGCTTCCGCGCCGCACGCTCGCCGGTCGGGTTGAACCGGCGCACCGCAAAGACGGTGATCACCAGCTACGGCCGCGACACGGCCGTTGCCTCCACCCTGTTCTATCGCGACACGGCGCCCGGCAAGGTCGGCCGGCAGATGCAGACGTGGATTCGCTTCCCGGAGGGCTGGCGCGTCGTCGCGGCTCATGTCAGCATCATCGACGAGCCGAAAGAGACCGTATGACGCTTGATGATCTTCCGCGGGGAACATTGCCGGCCGAGCCGGTGGTGCCCCGCGTCGACCGGGCACTGCCATCGGTGCAGAAGGTCACGCGCGCCGAGGAGCTGCGCCTTCAACTTGCCGACGAGATCGTGCGCGGAATGCTGGCGCCGGGCTCTCCGCTGGACGAGACCGACATCGCACGGCGCTTCAACGTCTCGCGCACGCCAGTGCGCGAGGCGCTGCGCCAGCTGGTGGCGAGCGGGCTGGTCGAGGCGCGGCCTCATCGCGGCGCGGTGGTGGCGCAGCCATCCGTCGAGCGGCTGAAAGGCATGTTCGAGGCGATGGCGGAGCTCGAGGCATTGTGCGCATGCCTTGCCGCCGAACGCATGTCGGCGGCCGAGCGTCACGGCCTGGAGGCCATCCACGAGGAGCTGCGGGTGCTGAGCTATACCGGCAATCCCGAGCGTTTCCACGAGGTCAACGAGCGCTTCCACAACGCGATCTACGCCGGATCGCAGAACGGTTACATCGCCGAGATCACGCTCGCCACCCGCGTCCGGGTGCAGCCGTTTCGACGCGCCCAGTTCCGCAATCTCGGCCGCCTCGCCAAGTCGCAAGCCGAGCACGACCGCGTCGTCGTCGCCGTAATGCGCGGCGACAAGCAAGGTGCAGCAGCTGCGATGCGCGCGCATATCGAATTGGTGCGCGGAGAGTACGAGATCTACGCGGTGTCGGTGTAGCCGCACACGTGGTGCCGTAGGGTGGGCAAAGGCGCAAAGCGCCGTGCCCACCATCTTCTTCATGATGGACGGAATGGTGGGCACGCTTCGCTTTGCCCACCCTACGAGACCTACGCTGTCGCGGCTTCCTTCATGAAGGCGCGCCATCCCCCATACGCCGTGATGTCGAGCGCCTCGCCCAGCACTTCCGGCTCGACGAGAAAGCCCTTCACGCTGCGGTCGTCGGCGAGGCGCACCGTGCCGATCGCCATCGGCGCTGGAATCGCGTCGACGAACTTGCCGAAGGCGGACGGCGACAGTGACCAGATTTCCAGCTCGATCGACGCGCCTTTGCCGGCCTCGACGCGCAGAAGGCCCGGCTTCGGCGGCGTGGTCTTCAGCGCATAGAGCTTGTAGTCCGGCGCAGTCTTCGTCGCCTCGATCAGCTTTCCGTTCAACGCCGTCAACTCACCGTTCAATGCCATGCCGGAGAGATGCGCGCCGACCACCGCGATCGGAATCTCGTCGCTGCTGCTGGCCGGCAGCGGCGGGAGCGGCGCTTGCGCCGTGCCCTTTGCGCCGAGGCTCAGCCGGGTATCCGCATGGAAGACGCGGCCGATGCTGGTGAGCAGCGCATCGCGTCCCGCGGGCGCGAGCAGCGTGATGCCGAACGGAATGCCGTCGCCGCGCATCGATGCGGGTATGGCGAGGCCGCAGAGGTCGAGCAGGTTGACGAAATTGGTGTAGGTGCCGAGACGGCTGTTGAGTTCGATCGGGTTGGCGAGCACCTGTGCGGTCGTGTAGGCCGTCGGCGCCGTCGGCAGCACCAGCGCGTCGATATTGGCGAACGTGCGCTCGGCGGTCTTGCGCAGCCCTTGCAGACGATAGAGTGCCGAGAAGGTTTCCGCCGCGGTCAGCCGCGCGCCGGCGGCGGTGATCTCGCGCGTCACGGGATGGATCGTGTCGGGCGCGGAGGCGAGCAGGTCCTTGATCACGAGGTAGCGCTCGGCGACCCAGGGACCCTCATAGAGCAGCCGCGCCGTCTCGTAGAACGGCTCGAGGTCGAACTCGACCAATGTGGCGCCAAGCGCAGTCCATCGCTTCAGTGCATCGCCGTAAGCGGCTTCCGCTTTCTTGTCGCCGAAGAAGATCAGCTGCCCCTTGCGCGGCACGCCCAGGCGCAATTTTGCCGGCAACGGCGTGATCGCGCCAAGCGGCCGGTCGCGCGAGAACGGATCGGCCTTGTCTGGCCCCGCCATCACCGACAGCGCGAGGGCGGCATCGTCGACCGTCAGTGCGAATACCGAGATGCAGTCGAGCGTGCGGCAGGCCGGCACCAGACCCGCGGTCGAGATCATGCCGAGGCTCGGCTTCAGCCCGACGATGTTGTTGAGCATTGCCGGCACGCGGCCGGAGCCCGCGGTGTCGGTGCCGAGCGACAGCGGCACGAGCCCGGCGCCGACCGCGACCGCCGAGCCCGAGCTCGAGCCGCCGGGAATGAGATCCTCGCGGATTGAATTTTTGGGAATGCCGTAGGGCGAACGGACGCCGACGAGGCCGGTTGCGAACTGGTCGAGATTGGTCTTGCCGATGATGATGGCGCCGGCGGCGCGCAGGCGCTCCACGGCTGTCGAATCGTGCGCCGGCGTGTACGAGAAGGCCGGGCAAGCGGCCGTGGTCGGAAAGCCCAGCGCGTCGATATTGTCCTTCACCGCGACCGGCACGCCATAGAGCGGCAGGCCGGCGGCGTCTTTCGTGGCGAGACGTTCGGCCTCCGCGATCGCGTCCTTCTCGTCGCGCAGGCTGATGAACACGGCGGGGTCATTGTGGTCGCGGATGCGCTGATAGGCCCGCGCGACCGTCTGCGCCGGCGTCAGCGTGCCCGCGCGGTGCGCGGCCACAATCGCGGCGATCGTTTCAGGTTGCTCAGCCCCCATGGCGACAAAACTCCGGCAATTGTCTTCGCCCGGAGTGAAGCAAGCGATGTGCCATTGTGTACATTATCCGGGCAGGACGATTGCCGCAGATACTATCGTGCGATCAGTGGGTTGGGGGACATTTCGGCAGGGGCGTGAGCGGACGCGTCAGCGACCCGTGACGTGCATATGCCTAAATCATAGGCAGTTCGAGATCAGGTGAAGCCGGCGAGGATCCGGAGCAGGTGCGCCCTGTTCTCCCTGCCGATCTTCGCCTCGACGTGCCGTTCGTGCTCGGCTGCGAGCCGCTTGAACTTCTCAAGCGCCGTCTCGCCCGGCGCGGTGAGGTGCAGCGCATGCGAGCGCCGGTCCTCCTTCGACTTGGTTCGCTTCACCAGCTTGCGCTGCTCGAGGCTGTCGAGCAGGTGCACCAGCCGGGCGCGCTCGATGCCGAGGCGCTTGGCCACCGCCATCTGCGACAGGCCCGGATTGGCGCCGATCACCGTCAGCACCGAATATTGCGTCGGCCGGATGTCGACCTCGCCGAGCGTCTTGATGAAGTCCTGAAAGATCCAGATCTGGAAGCGCCGCACCGCATAGCCGGCGTGGCCGGCCAGTGCGTCGAGGCCGACATCATCGGCGGTATCGCGAGGTGCCGCGCCGTTGCCGGCGCGCTTGCGTGGGGAGGGGCGGCTGTCGGCCCGGGCTGCGCTGGCTGTCACGTTGGTCTCTCCTGTCGCGCAACCCTAGCGCCTCGCGGCCTCGAGAGAAAGATTGTTGTTGACGACAACAATTGCCATGCCCAACATTATGGCCAAAGCGGCCCGGACGAGGCTGCGGCCGATCCCATATCCGGGCGGAGGAGGAAACACATGACAGTCGCCCCAGATGGTGACGTTGCAGGCCTGTTCGCAACACCAAGGACGATCGCAGAGCAACGCGCCGACGGCAGCATCGTGCTGCGATCGCCCGATCCGTTGCGCGATGGCGCACGTTGCGTCGGCGACTGGCTGGAGCAATGGGCGCGGCGAACGCCGGATGCGATCTTCCTGGCCGAACGCGGCAATGTCGAAGCGCCCTGGACCACCGTCACCTATGCCCAGGCATTGCGGAAGGTGCGCGCCGCCGCGTCCTGGATCCTGGCGCAGGGCCTTTGCGCAGAGCGCCCGCTCGCGATCCTCTCCGACAACAGCATCGATCACGCGCTGCTCGCGCTTGCCGCCCAGCATGTGGGCGTGCCCTCGGCCGCGATCTCGCCCGCCTATTCGCTGATGTCGAGAGACTTCGACAAGCTCAAGAGCATGATTGCGCTGCTCGAGCCCGGCGCGATCTACGTCTCCGCGACGAAGCCATTCGCGGCAGCGCTGGCAGCTATCGAGCCGCTGCACCAGGCGCAGATCATCAGTGGCAATGCCGATGACGATGGCGCACTCGCCTTCCGCACCGTTACGGCAACGCCCGAGACGCCCGACGTTGCGACAGCCTTTGCCGCGCTCACACCGGACACGGTCGCGAAACTCCTGTTCACGTCAGGCTCGACCGGCACGCCCAAGGCGGTCATCAACACCCAGCGCATGCTGACCTCCAGTCAGCAAGCCAAGGCGCAGACCTGGACTTTTCTCGACGAGGGCCCCGGCAATCTCGTCATCCTCGACTGGCTGCCCTGGAGCCACACCTTCGGCGCCAACCACAATTTCAATCTCGTGCTGCGCAATGGCGGCTCGCTCTATATCGACGGCGGCAAGCCTGCCCCCGGTCTGTTCGCGACGTCGCTCGCCAATCTGAAGAGCGTGATGCCGACGGTCTATTTCAATGTGCCGCGCGGCTTCGACATGCTGATCGCGTCGCTGCGCAGCGACGAGGAACTGCGCCGCCGCTTCTTTGGCGAAGTGAAATTCGCCTTCTATGCCGGCGCCGCGCTGCCGCAGAATCTCTGGGATGCCCTGGAGCAGCTTTCCATCGAGACCGTCGGTCGTGCGTTGCCGATGGTCTCGGCCTGGGGCTCGACCGAAACCTCACCGCTCGCCACCGATTGTCATTTCCTCGCCGAACGCTCCGGCAACATCGGTGTGCCCATTCCCGGCACCGAACTGAAGCTCGTCACCTCCGGCGACAAGCTGGAGGTGAGGGTGCGCGGCCCCAACGTCACGCCTGGCTATTGGAAGGCGCCGGAACTGACCAGGCAGGCGTTCGACGACGAGGGCTTTTACCTGATCGGCGATGCCGTGAAACTTGCTGACGCCGAGCGGCCCGAGCGTGGCCTGTTCTTCGACGGCCGCGTCGCGGAAGACTTCAAGCTCAACTCTGGCACCTGGGTCAGCGTCGGCACGTTGCGCGTTGCCGGCATCGCCGCGCTGGCGCCGCTCGCGCAGGACATCGTCGTCACCGGTCATGGCGGCGACGAGGTGCGCTTCCTGGTGTTTCCGAACATCGCAGCCTGCCGCGCCCATGCCGGGCTGCCTGAGACGGCGGCTGTGAACGACGTGCTGGCGCACGACAAGGTCAGGACCGCGATCGCGCAGGGTCTGGCGAAGCTGAAACAGCAGAGCGGCAACTCCTCCGGCCACGCCACGCGTGCGCTGCTGCTCGCCGAGCCGGCTTCCGTCGACGGCGGCGAGATCACCGACAAGGGTTACATCAACCAGCGCGCCGTGCTGACGCGTCGTGCCGATGCCGTGGCGCGGCTGAATGACGATACGTCGGGCGAGTGGATCGGCTGCGCCGGCTAGCGTGCCGTTACCGCGCGTACTCCTCTCGTGCCCCGGACGCAGCGCAGCACGCAAGTGATGCGCTGCAGAGCCGGGGCCCATTCTTCACGCAGGTTGCTAATCTGGGTCCCGGCTCTGCGCCGCGTCATTTCACGCCGCGTCGCGTCCGGGACACGAGAGCGGGGTTAGGCGTACCAAATAGGCCAGCAACCCTGCTGCAACATTTTGCCGATTCTATTGTTGCCTGAGCAACTAATTTGTGCGAACCGTTCCAGACAAGGACGACGGCAGGCGAACTGCTGCGTCTAATTCTGGAGGAAACAATGCGCGGCAGACATGGTGCCGTCGGCAAACGCGGGCGCATGCCTGGGGATGGAAGATGGTCCCTGTTGCGGGACCTGTCAGACCTCGGTGCTGCCGGTCACCGCGCCGAGATTTTCGTGCAGCCGGCGCAGCAGTTCGATCAGCACCTCGCGCTCGTCCTTGCTGAGGCAGGACAGCAGGCGCCGCTCTCGTTCGAACGCAGCGACGATCACCTTGTCATGGGTGGCGCGGCCCCTCGTCGTCAGCGAGATCGAATGGGTGCGGCCGTCGTTCGGATCGGTGCGGATCGAGACCAGCCCGCGCTTCTCCAGTCCTGCCAGTGTCCGGCTCACCGGTCCCTTGTCGAAGCCGATGACGTGGCAGATGCGCGAGGCCGGAATGCCGGGTTCGATCGCCAGCAGCGACATGATCCGCCATTCCGTGACGTTCACGCCGAACTGCTTCTGATAGAACGCGGTCGCGCTGTTCGAAAGCTTGTTGGCGATGAAGGTGATGAACGCCGGGACGTAACGGTCGAGATCGAGCGTCGGTCCCACATCCGTGGGCGCGGGCTTCTGGCGGACTCTGGTCGAAGACGGCGGCATATCGGGTTTCTGACTCGCGGCGGGCCTGCTGACCTAAGGGCATGCGCTCCCCTTTCACAAGATCAAAATGAGGGAGGTCTTCCATGACCGCATCCGGCCCCGCTGGATCAGGCATTCCGCATCTCGACGTCGATCCCTTCGACATGAAGTTTTTTGCCGACCCCTACCCCACGCATGAGCTGCTGCGGGAAGCGGGGCCCGTGGTCTATCTGGACAAATGGAACGTGTACGCCGTCGCGCGCTACGCCGAGGTCCATGCCGTGCTGAACGATCCCGCGACCTTCTGCTCGAGCCGCGGCGTCGGCCTCTCCGACTTCAAGAAGGAGGCGCCGTGGCGGCCGCCGAGCCTGATCCTCGAGGCCGATCCGCCTGCACACACCCGTACCCGCGCCGTGCTGTCAAAAGTGTTGTCGCCGACGGTGATGAAGCAGGTCCGGGATCGCTTTGCCGCAGCGGCCGAGGCGCGGGTCGATGCGCTGCTGGAGAGGCGCAGCTTCGATGCGATCACGGATCTTGCGGAAGCCTATCCGCTCTCGATCTTCCCGGATGCGCTCGGCCTGAAGCCGGAGGGGCGGGAGCATCTGATTCCCTATGCCAGCGTGGTGTTCAACGCCTTCGGTCCGCCCAACCAGTTGCGCCAGGAGGCGATCGAACGCTCGGCACCGCACCAGGCCTATGTCGCCGAGCAGTGTCAGCGCGAGAACCTGGCGCCGGGTGGCTTTGGGGCGTGCATTCATGCACAGGTCGACGAAGGTGCCATCACGGCGACCGAGGCGCCGCTGTTGGTGCGCTCACTGCTGTCGGCCGGTCTCGACACCACCGTCAACGGCATCGGGGCCGCGGTCTATTGCCTCGCCCGCTTCCCGGATCAATGGCAGCGCCTGCGCGAGGATCTCACGCTCGCCCGTGGCGCCTTCGAGGAGGCCGTGCGCTTCGAAAGCCCGGTGCAGACCTTTTTCCGCACCACGACGCGCGAGGTCGAGCTCTCCGGCGCGCGGATCGGCGAGGGCGAGAAGGTGCTGATGTTCTTGGCCGCCGCCAATCGCGATCCGCGCCGCTGGGACAAGCCCGACAGCTACGACATCACCCGCCGCACCTCCGGCCATGTCGGCTTCGGTTCCGGCATCCACATGTGCGTCGGCCAGCTCGTCGCCCGCCTCGAAGGCGAGGTGATGCTGACGGCGCTGGCCCGGCGCATCGCAAAGATCGAGATCACCGGCGAGCCGAAGCGCCGCTTCAACAACACGCTGCGCGGGCTCGACAGCCTGCCTGTCACCATCATTCCGGCCTGACGAGGAGCTCATGCCCGCCATCACCTTCATTCATCCCGACGGCAAGTCCGACCGCGTCGAGGCCGGCGACGGCGAGAGCGCCATGCAGGCCGCGACTCGTCACGGGCTCGACGGCATTCTGGCCGAATGCGGCGGCAATGCCATGTGTGCGACCTGCCACGTCTACGTCGATGACAGCTGGCTCGCGCGCCTGCCTGACATGGCGGATGACGAGGATGCGCTGCTCGACGGTACCGCGAGCGAGCGGCTGCCGAACAGCCGGCTGTCCTGTCAGATCAAGATCGCGCCCGCACTCGATGGGCTCGTGCTGAGACTGCCCGAACGGCAGGTCTGATTTTTCAAACGCGCCGGCATCGACCGGCGCGGCAATCGATCCAACAGGGGAGGGAATGATGAAACGTCTGAAGTGGACGCTCGCGCTGGCTGCGAGCCTGGCAACCGGCGCCGCAAGCGCCCAGATATCGGACAATGTCGTGCGCGTCGGCGTGCTCAACGACATCTCCGGCATCTTCCAGGACACCAACGGCATGGGCTCGGTCGAGGCCGCGCGCATGGCGGCGGAGGATTTCAACGGCGGCGGCAAGGGCATCAAGGTCGAGATCGTCTACGCCGATCACCAGAACAAGGCCGACGTCGGCAACGCCATCGCCCGCAAGTGGCTCGATGTCGAGGGCGTCGATGCCATCGTCGACGTACCGAACTCGGCGGTCGGCCTCTCCATCAATGCCCTGCTGCGCGACAGTCGCATGACGTTCCTGGCGTCCTCGACCGCAAGCTCGGATCTCACCGGCAAGGCCTGCTCGCCGAACACCATCCAATGGGTCAATGACGCCTGGGCAACCGGCAACACCACGGCGGCCGCGATGATGTCGCGTGGCGGCAAGGACTGGTATTTCCTGACAGTCGACTATGCGCTGGGCAAGGGCATCGAGGCGGAGGCGCAGAAATATATCGAAGGTCACGGCGGCAAGGTGCTCGGGTCCTCGAAGCATCCGCTCGGCACCTCCGATTTCGCGTCCTTCCTGTTGCAGGCGCAGAGCTCGAAGGCACAGGTGATCGGCCTTGCCAATGCCGGCGGCGACACCATCAACGCGGTGAAGCAGGCGGCCGAATTCGGCATCCAGCAGAGCGGCCAGAAGCTCGTCGCGTTTCTGCTCTTCATCAACGACATCCACGGCATGGGCATCAAGGTCGCCCAAGGGCTCCAGCTCATGGAGGCCTTCTATTGGGACATGAATGAGGACACCCGCGCCTTTGCCAAGCGCTTCGCCGCCCGGCCCGGAATGAACGGCAAGATGCCGAGCGGCAATCAGGCCGGCGTCTATGCCTCAACGCTCGCCTATCTCAATGCGGTTGCAGCCACCGGCAGTGACAATGCCAGGAACGTCGTGCCCGAGATGAAGAAGTTCAGGGGCAAGGACAAGCTGTTCGGCGACACCACGATCCGCCAGGACGGCCGCGTCGTGCACCCCATGTACCTGTTCGAGGTGAAGAAGCCGGAGGAGTCGAAATATCCATATGACTACTACAAGCTGGTCTCGACGATTCCCGCCGAGCAGGCGTTCCGTCCGCTGACGGAAGGCGGATGTGAGCTGGTGAAGTAGAAAATGAATGGTCTCGTGCCCCGGACGCGGTGCAGCGTGAAGCGTTGCGCCGCAGAGCCGGGGCCCACCGCTTCTGATCCCGGCTCTGCGTCGCGTCACACCGGACGATGCTTCGCATCGCCGGGACATGCCGCGCCGCGTCCGGGACGCGAGAACAGTCTCACCCCACGACCTTGCTGCTACCCTGCGTGATCAACCGCGCCGCGCGCTGATCGCGGGAGTAGATCCAGAGCCAGCTCAGCGCGACGCTGAGGCGGTGGCGCAGGCCGATCAGGAAGTAGATGTGGGCGATGCCCCAGATCCACCATGCGATAGCACCGCGCAGCTTGATGCGGCCGAAATCGATCACTGCCAGGCGCTTGCCGATCTGGGCGAGGCTGCCGGCATGCTTGTAGCGGAACGAGCCGGTCGCAGCGCCGCGCAGGCGTGCCTTGATGGTCTCGGCGACGTGGCGGCCCTGCTGCTTGGCGGCCGGTGCGATGCCGGGCACCGGCTTGCCGTTCCAGGCGTTGATGCTGACGGTGTCGCCGATCGCAAAGATCTCGGGATGGCCGGGAATGGTGAGGTCGGCTTCGACCTGCACGCGCCCGGCGCGGTCGCTGGGGGCGCCCAGCCATTCGGCCGCGGGCGAAGCGCGAACGCCGGCGGCCCAGATTCTGGTCTTCGCCTCGAGCAGCTTGCCGCCGAACACGACGCCCTCGCGATTGATCTCGGTGACGGCCTGGCCGAGCACGACCTCGACGCCGATCTTTTCCAGCGAGGCCTGGGCATAGGCCGAGAGGTCGTCGGGAAATCCTGCGAGCACGCGCGGGCCCGCCTCGATCAGCACGACGCGCGCCTTGTGCGTGTCGATGTTGCGGAAATCGCCGGGCAGGGTGTGATGCGCCATCTCGGCGATGGTGCCGGCGAGTTCGACGCCGGTCGGGCCGGCCCCGACGATGACGAAGGTCAGCCGCGCCGCGCGCCTCTCCGGATCGGTCTCGCGCTCGGCGCGCTCGAACGCCACCAGAATGTGCCGGCGCAGCGTGGTCGCATCCTCCAGGGTCTTCAGGCCGGGCGCGAACTGCTCCCATTCGTCGTGGCCGAAATAGGCGTGCCGCGCGCCGGTGGCGAGCACCAGCGTGTCGTAGGGCACCTCGCTGCCATCGTCGATGAGCACGCAGCGACGCGCCGTGTCGACCCCGCTCACGGTGGCAAACAGTGTCGTCACCTCGCGGCGATCGCGCATGAGATGGCGGATTGGCCAGGCGATCTCGCTGGTCGCGAGCGAGGCGGTCGCGACCTGGTAGAGCAGCGGCTGGAACAGATGATGATTGCGGCGGTCGATCAGCGTGATCTCGACCGGCGCTCCCGCAAGCCGGTAGGTCGCTTCCAGCCCGCCGAAGCCGGCGCCGACGATGACGACGCGATGGGGATTTGCGGTCATGATGCACCCTCGAATCTCGCTGCTGCTCACCTTCATTTAAGTGCGGATTGGGGGCCGCGGTCCAATAGCTGTCATCAATCGCCACATAGGCCTGATGTATCGATCGGGCGCGAAAAAGCGCCGCAGCGCCCGGACCGGCGGTGGGCCGGCCTTGGGCCGACCTCGGCCGAAACGAGTAGAATTATATTTCTTGCCATCGCTGATTGAGGCGAAATATGGTGCAGGGCGTACGCTGAGCCATTGGCGGCTCGACAGATTTTGCGTTCAATAGAGACAGGCTTGGAGCGGCGATCACCCCGCTTCCGGGACCGATAATAAGGAGGGAGTGGTTATGAGGACGGCATTTTGGCTGGCGGGCGCAGCGGCGCTGGTGCTGGCAAATCAGGCATTCGCCGGCGACACCATCAAGATCGGTTTCGTCTCGACCTTCAGCGGCCCGACCGCCGTGATCGGCAACGACATGCGCAATTCCTTTGAGCTCGCGCTCGATCACCTCGGCCGCAAGATGGGCGGCAAGCCGGTGGAAGTGATCTACGAGGACGACGGGCAGAAGCCCGACGTCGGCAAGCAGAAGACCGAGAAACTGGTGCAGTCGGACAAGGTCGACTTCATCGTCGGCTATATCTGGTCCAACGTGCTGCTCGCCTCGCTGAAGACCGCGGTCGATTCGAAGACCTTCCTGATCTCGGCCAATGCCGGTCCGTCGCAGCTCGCGGGCGAGCTGTGCTCGCCTTACGTGTTCTCGACCTCCTGGCAGAACGACCAGACCCCGCAGGCGGTCGGCACCTACATGAACCAGAAGGGCGTCAAGTCGGTGTTCCTGATCGGCCCGAACTACGCCGCCGGCAAGGACATGCTGGCCGGCGTCAAGAGCACGTTCAAGGGCCAGGTCGTGGGTGAGGAATACACGGTGTGGCCGAGCCAGCTCGACTTCTCCGCCGAGCTCTCCAAGGCGCGCGCCTCCGGCGCGGAGTCGATCTTCGTGTTCTACCCCGGCGCCGCCGGCGTGCAATTCCTCAATCAATATGCCCAGGCCGGGCTGAAGAGCACGATGCCGCTCTACACCGCCTTCACCATCGACGAGCTCTCGCTGCCGCTCCAGAAGGAGAACGCGCTCGGGGTGCCCGGCGCGCAGCAATGGGTCAACGACCTCCCCAACGAGCAGAACAAGCGCTTCGTCGCCGACTACCGCAAGAAGTATACCGGCCTGCGCCCGACCTTCTACGGTGCGCAGTCCTATGACGCCGCGAACCTGATCAACAGCGCCGTCGTCGCCGTGAACGGTGACACCTCGAAGAAGGACGAGATGAAGGCCGAGATGGAGAAGGCCAACTTCAAGTCGGTGCGCGGTGCGTTCAAGTTCGGCAACAATCACATCCCGATCCAGACCTTCTACCTCCAGGACGTGGTCAAGGATTCCGAAGGCCAGCTCGCGCTGAAGACCGTCGCCACCATCGTCGAGAACGACCAGGATCGCTTCCACGACAAGTGCAAGATGAAGTAGCCACAAGCGACGTTGCCCCTTCTCCCCTTGTGGGAGAAGGTGGCGCGCAGCGCCGGATGAGGGGTTGCTTCCGCGTATTCAGAAGCAAGAGGTTTGCATGCGGAGAGAGACCCCTCACCCGTCTCGCCGCTGTCGCGGCGAGCCACCCGCTCCCACAAGGGCAGGGCTATCGCATATGAGACGTGGCTGTGGGTACCGACTGTTTCCACAGCGTCATGGCCGGGCTTGTCCCGGCCATCCACGCCTTTCCACGCAGCACAAAGAACGTGGATGCCCGGGACAAGCCCGGGCATGACGACCTCTGCAATATTCAAATGCGATTGCCCTGCCCACAAGGGGAGAGGGTCATCACATCCGCGGCATGCTTGCGGGACGCACTTCGCGGGCCTGCGCTGCGAGCCTGATGCCGGCGTTGGCCGCGCCAAATCCCTGGTAATCCCGCCGCTCGACGATCTCGAAGAAGAACCGCTCATCGAAGATGTGGGTGTAGACCTGGAAGAACTCGCCGTCGCCCTCACGGTCGTAGAGGATGTGGTTGGCGCGCAGCTGCGCCATCAGTTCGGGAGCGAGGTCGTATTTGGCTTCGATATCATCGTAGTAGTTCTCGGGGATATCCAGGAAGTCCGCGCCGCGCTTGCGCATCGCGGCAACGGTCGCAAAGATATCCCGGCACGCGAACGCGACGTGCTGCACGCCGGAGCCGAAGAATTCCGAGATGAAGCGCGCTGGCAGCGTGCGGTTGGCGGAGGAGCCGTTGAGCACGAAACGCAGGCTTTCGTCGCCGTTGATGATGGCCTGGCTCTGCACGAGGCCTCTGGGGTCGACGATCTCCATCTGCGGCTGCCGCTTCAGATCGAGGATGCCGGTGTAGAACAGCAGCCAGGACAGCATCTCGTCATAGGGCATCGACTGCGCGATGTGGTCGACGGCGAGCAGCGCGTCCGTGCTTGCATCGCTCGTGACGAGTTCGAAATCGGTGTCCCAGTTCTTGCCGGCCTGATCCAGGAAATAGAGCAGGCTGCCGCCGACGCCGTGGATCGCGGGAATTTCCAGCTCGCCCGGCCCGACCGGCTGGTAGAACGTGCGCGCCTTCAGCGTCTCGGCGCGCTGCATGGCGAGGCCGGCATTGTCGACATCGAGCGCAATCGCGCAGACGCCGGGACCATGCGTGACGTAGTGCGAATGGGCAAAGCCGTCGGTCTCGCAATTGATGACGAGCTCGACCTTGCCCTGCGACCAGCGCTCGACCGCCTTGCTGCGATGCTTGCCTGTCTTGCGGAAACCGAGCTGCGAAAACAGGCGTCCGAGTTCGCCCGCCTTGGTCTCGTTGACGGCGAACTCGATGAAGCCGGTGCCGCGGCTCCTGGCTTTCGGCGCGAGCGGCTCGCCGGCAAGCTTCGGCCAGTCCGGTGCGAGCTGGTCCTCCAGCAGGATCAGCGAGCGCAGCCCGTCGATCGCAGTCTGCGCCGCCGAGCCGGCGCGGAACTGGTCGTTGAAGATCTCCAGCGACAGCGGCCCGGCGTAGCCGGTTGCCGCGATCGCGGCCATGAACTCGGCGACCGGCAGGTCGCCCTGGCCGGGGAAGGAGCGGAAGTGCCGGCTCCAGGACAGGATGTCGAGCTCGAGCTTTGGCGCGTCCGCAAGCTGCACCAGAAAGATCTTGTCGCCGGGGATCGAAGCGATTGGGCGGGTCGGAAAGCCCGGCGCCAGTGCGTGAAAACTATCGAGGATGACGCCGATCGCGGGATGATCGGCGCGGCGCACGATCTCCCAGGCGTCGCGATGGTCGTTGACATGGCGGCCCCAGGCCAGCGCTTCGTAGCCGACGCGCAAGCCGCGCTTGGCGGCGCGCTCGCCAAGCTCGCGAAAATCGTCCGCAGCGCGGTCGATGCCACCGAGCGAGGCGGGCGACACGTTGGAGCAGATCAGCAGCAATTCGGTGCCGAGCTCCTGCATCAGATCGAACTTGCGCTCGGCGCGTGCGAAATTGCGCGTGCGCTGGGGCTCCGGCATGCCTTCGAAATCGCGGAACGGCTGGAACGCGCAGATCTCGACACTGAGATCGCGGCAGAGCTTTGCGATGTCGCGCGGGCCTGCGCCGAACGACAGCAGATCGTTCTCGAAAATCTCGACCGCGTCGAAGCCGGCAGCTGCGATGGCGCGGAGCTTTTCGTCGAGGGCACCGGAGAGGGAGACCGTTGCGATCGAGCGCTTGTTCATGCCGCGCTCTCCTCCATAGCCCCGCCGAGGAAGAGCTGGCCGATGCGCGGGTCATTCAGGATGCGCTTTGCGTCGTCGACCATGCGGGTCTGGCCGAGCTCGAGCACGATGCCGATGTCCGAGATTTCCAGTGCCGAGCGCGCGTTCTGCTCGATCATCAGGATCGTGACGCCATTGTCGCGCAGGGATTTCAGGATATCGAAGGTCTGCTGCACCATCAGCGGCGACAGGCCGATCGAGGGTTCGTCGATCAGCACCAGCTTCGGCTCGAGCAGCAGCGAGCGGGCAATCTCGAGCTGCTTCTGCTCGCCGCCCGACAGCGTCGAGGCCTGCTGCGCAGACTTGCGACGCAGCGCCGGGAACAGGTCGAGCGCGGCCTCGATCCGCCTGGGCAGGTCGAGGCCCTTGTCGGCGGCGACGCCGCCGAGCTCGATATTGTGGCGCACCGACAGCTCGGGAAAGATGTTGCGCCCCTGCGGCACGTAGCAGATGCCGGCATTGAGCAGCGCGCGCTGGCTCAGATTCGTGACGTCGCGACCCCCGAAGTTGATCTTGCCATCGCGCAGCCTGAGCAGGCCGAAGATCGCCTTGAACACGGTCGATTTGCCGGCGCCATTCGGGCCGATGATGGTGGTGATGGTCGCCTGCGGCACGGCGAAGGTCGTACCGTTCAAGATCGTCATCTTGCCGTAGCCGCCGACGAGATTGTGAACCGAGAGGATCGGATCGCTCATGGCTCGCTCTCCTAATGTCCGAGGTAGGCTTCGATCACGGCGGGGTTCTTGCGCACCTCGTCCGGCCGGCCCGTCGCCAGCACCTTGCCCTCCGCCATGACCATCACGCGCGAGCACAGCGACATCACGAACTCCATGTTGTGCTCGATCACGACGAAGGTGGCGTTCTTCTCGCGATTGATCGCGATCAGCCGGTCCTTGAGGTCCGCCAGCATCGACGGGTTGACGCCGCCGGCGGGCTCGTCGAGCAGCACCAGGCGTGGTCCGCCCATGAAGGCCATGGCGGCATCAAGCAGCTTCTGCTGGCCATAGGAGAGTCCACCGGCCGGCTCGTCGGCGAGATGATCGAGCTTGAAGAAGCCGATCATCCGGTTGGCGGCGTCGGTCAGCCCGGCATCGGAGCGGCCGACCAGGCGCGAGGCCATGTTGCCCTGGTGCTCCTGCCCGGCGAGGATCAGATTCTCGCGCACCGAGAGCTTTGGGAACACCTGCAGCAGCTGGAAGGTGCGACTCACCCCGAGCTTGTTGAGCTCGGACGGACGCAGGCCGGTGACGACCCGCCCGTCAAGCTTCACTTCGCCGCCGCTCGGGGTGAGCTGGCCGAGGATGCAGTTGAACAGGGTCGACTTGCCGCAGCCGTTCGGGCCGATCAGGCCGAGGATCTCGCCCTCGTGCACGTCGAACGAGACGCCGCCGACGGCGCTGATGCCGCCGAAGTTCTTCCTGATGTCGGTGACTTCGAGGACCGCACTCATTGCGCCGTCTCCAGGCGGGATTTCGCGACGGCGCGCAGCGCGGAGGCCGCCTTGGTACGGCGTTCGGCGAGATAGCGGTCGAGGATTCCCAGGATGCCCGTCGGCGACCAGATCAGCAGCAGTATCACGGCGACGGCGTAGAGCATCAGATAATAGCCTTCGGTGAAGCGCAGCCATTCCGGCAGCAGCACCGCGATCATGGCGCCGAGGAAGGGACCGAAATAGAACCCGGCGCCGCCGACGATCACCATCATCAGCAGGTCGAGCGAGAGCGACAGGTTGAAGGGAACAGGGTCGATATATTGCGTCAGCGGCGCATAGAGCGCGCCGGCGACGCCGCCGAGCGCCGAGCCGATCGCGAACGCCATCAGCGTGTAGCGCCGTGTGTCGACGCCGAGCGACTGCGCGCGCAGCGGATTTTCGCGCAGCGCCATGAAGGCGCGGCCCCACGGCGAGCGGATCAGCCACCACACCGCGAGCGACACGATCGCGAGCGAGCCGAGGCAGACATAGTAGAAGGGCAGCGGCTTGTTGGTCGCGAACCCGAGAACGTGCGGCCGCGGAATGTTGGAAATGCCGTAGATGCCGCCGGTGAGCCAGCTCTCGTTGCGGAACACCAGGAAGGCGAGGGTGGAGAAGGCGAGCGTGACGAAGGCGAGGTAGTGGTGCTGCACGCGCAGCGCGGGATAGCCGAGCACCCAGCCGACCGCGAAGCTGAGGACGATCGCGACCACGATCGCCGCCGGCAGGGGCCAGCCATGCGTCGTCATGATCGCCGCCGCATAAGCGCCGATGCCGACGAACGCGCCCTGCGCCAGCGAGACCTGGCCTGCATAGCCGAGCGTGAGGTTGAGGCCCATCGCGGCGATGCTCATCACCGCCCATTGGCTCAGGATGAACAGGCCGTAGCGGTTGAAGTTCATGGGGACGATGACCAGGCCGGCGATGACGGCAAGGCCAAGCGCGATCTTCAGGGGTTTGGCGAAGCCGCTCATACGGTGCGCTCCTCGGCGCGGCCAAGCAAGCCCTGCGGCCGTAACAGGATGACGACGATCAGGAAGAGCATCGGCACGGCGGCGCGATACTGGGTCGAGACGTAGGCGGCCGCGAGATTGTCGAGCACGCCGATCAAGAGGCCGCCGGCGATCGCGCCGCGCACCTGGTTGAAGCCGCCGACGATCGCGGCGATGAAGGCGGCTTGGCCCAGCACCTCGCCGGAGGAGAATTTTGCGAGGTAAATCGGCGTGATCAGCAGCGAAGCCAGCGCGACCAGGAAGGCGTTGATCAGGAAGGTCAGCAGGATCATGCGCTCGACCGGGACGCCGATGATGCGCGCCACCGTCGGGTTCTGCGCCGCAGCCTGCATCTGGTGCCCGAGCGAGCTGCGATTCAAGAGCGTTGTCAGGCCGACCACGGCGAGGATGGCGACGACGAGCACGCCGATGCTCTGCAGAGACAGCGCATGGCCGAGGATGGAGATGTCGCCGGTCGGCACGATCGAGGGGAAGGGCGAGGCTTCCGCGCTGTAGAACTGCTTGACGGCCTCCTTGATGCCGATCGCGAGCGCCATCGTCGCGATCGCCAGCGGCAGCACGCCATGGCGCATCATCGGGTCGACCAGAAGCAGCTTGAAGGCGAGGCCGAGCAGGATCATCGAGAGCAGGATCCCGAGGATGATGGCGAGCCAGAACGGCGCGCCCACATGCATCGCCGCCAGCATCAGGAACGCCGGCAGCATCACGAACTCGCCTTGCGCGAAATTGATGGTCTGCGAGGTCTGCCACAATAGCGTGAAGCCGACCGCGACCAGCGCGTAGATCGCGCCAGTGGCAAGTCCCGCGACCAGAAGATCGAATAGGTTGGACATTTTCCCCTCTTTCCTCTCCCTCTCCCCGCAAGCGGAGAGAGGCGAAGAACCTCATTTCACCTTCGGCAGCACCTGCTTCACGACCTGTTTGCCTTCGACGACCTCGACCAGAAAGCTCTGACGGTCGATGTCGCCGGTATCGCTGAAGGTGACGTCCATCAGGATGCCCGGCTCGTCCGCGGCCTTGATGGTCAGGCCGTGCAGCGTGTCGGCGAACTTCTTGGGGTCGACCTTGCCCATCTTCTCGGTGGTGGCCTTCACCATATAGACGGCGAGATAGCCCTTCAGGCCGTTGTGGTCCGGCACGTAATTGTACTTCTTGGAGAACTTCTCGCGGAACGCTTTGATCAGATCGACCGGGGCATCCGTGGTGAGGCCGACATGGCCGCGCGCGCCGTTGGCGGCATCGCCGGCCAGCTCGATCACCTTCTGGCCGATCAGCGTGGTCTCGCCCATCAGCGGCGCAGTGACGCCCTGGCGCTTCAGCTCCTTGAGGATGCGCGCGCTCTCTTCTTCGTTGAGATACACGAACACGGCGTCCGGGTTGGCGGCCTTGATCTTGCCGACGTCGGCAGCGAAATCGGCCTGGCCCGCTTCGGTGGAGAGGTCGGCGACCACCTTCGAGCCGAGCCGGTCGAGCTCCTTGACGACGACGTCGCGGCCGCCGCGGCCGAAATCGTTGTTGACCCAGACCACCGCAACGGATTTAGCCTTCATCTCGTCGTGGATGTATTTCGCGACCTTCGGCATCGAGGATTGCTGGCCGAACGAGGTGCGGAACAGGAACTTGTTACCTTGCTGCGTCAGCTCGGCGGCCTCGCCGCCCATGATCTGCGCGATGCCGGCCTCGGCGGCGAGCGGCGCGGTGACCTTCACCGAGCCGGAATAGCCGGGCCCGAGCAGCACATAGGGTTCGGCGTCGAGCGCCTTCTGCACCTGCGCGCGGGCGACGCCCGGATTGGACTGCGAGTCGGCGTGGGTGACCTCCAGCTTGCGCCCGAGCACGCCGCCCTTGGCGTTGATCTCCTCGATCGCGAGGTCGATTCCGTTCTTCCAGTTGGTTCCGACAGTGGCGCCGCCGCCCGACAACTCGGCGACGTCGGCGAGCTTGATCGCCTGGGCGTGGGCGCTCGTTGCGGTCATCATGGTGAACAGCGCGCCCACCAATAGCGTTGATTTCATCGTCCTCTCCTCCCGTTTCGAATCTTGCAAGCGGCCTTGTGTCCGGCCGCTTTGCCTCAAGCTGCCTGATAGGCGGCACTACGCGCAGCCATCACGGCATCAAAAGCCTCTCCCATGACTTCGGTCGATGGGGCAAGGCCGGTGAACAGTTCGAAGGCGTCCGCGGCCTGGTAGATCGCGAGCTCGCGCCCGGTCATGATCCGAGCGCCTTTCTCTCGCGCTGCGGCGAGCAGCGGCGTGATCAGCGGCGAATAGACGGCGTCAGCGACCCACAGGTCCGCCCTGAGCAGCACCGCCGGTACCGGCGTGTCACGGCTCGGCAGCATGCCGACTGGCGTGCCGTTGACGAGACCGGTCGCGCCAACGAGCGCGTCCTCGACGCTTCCAGCCACCCTCGCGCCGCCTTGCCCGGCGAGCAGCCCAGCGAGTTTCTCTGCGCGCGCCGGCTCGCTGTCGAAAATGCGGATGTCGGCGACTTTCAGGCTCGCCAGCGCAAACGCGATAGCCTTGCCAACGCCGCCGGCGCCAATCACCGCGACGGCGTTGCCGGACGGCGCAAGCAGTGGCGCCACCGCCCGGGCGAAACCCGTGGTGTCGGTGTTGTGGCCGGTCAGCCGGCCATCTCCGACGACGACGGTGTTGACCGCGCCCATGCTGGCTGCGCCCGGCGCCAGCGCGTCGAGCAGCGGGACTACAGCTTCCTTGTAGGGGTAGGTGACATTGACGCCGGCGAAGCCGAGCCGCCGTACGCCTTCGAGCATCATGCGGAGCCCGGCCGCGTCGGCGCCGGCGACCTCGATGAGCTGGTAGTGACCGCGCAGGCCCAGCGCCTCGGCGGCGCGCTCATGCATGGCGGGGGACGCGGAATGCGCGATCGGCGCGCCGATCAGGCCGGTGAGAAGCTTCTTGCTGGCGGCGTATTCGCGCTTCGACATGGTTCGCCATCGTCTCGTTGGGAGCGTCCGGTCTCGGCCATTGGCCGGGAAAACCGCGCAATTCCAGCTGCGACGATAGTCCTTCCGCCGCCTAACACAATTACCCTTTTATCCGGCAAACCTAACATCATGTTATTTCCTCCGGCTCCGTGCCGAAACGGTCCTGCCGTTGCCGCGGGACGGCTCGACCGCGCGCATCTCGGTGCGCAGGGACTCGATGAAATACTCGGCATGCAGCGACAGCGGCGCGCCGCGCTTCACTGCGACGTAGGTGTCGAACCGTGTCGGCTCGGTGATCTTCAACAGCTCGATCCCTGGATAGCCGCCATGGGCCACCGTGAACTGGTCGATGATGGCGATGCCGAGCCCCGCCTTCACCAGCGCGCAGACCGTGGTGCCGAAGCGCGCGCGGATGGTGATGTTGTAGTCGAGCCGGTTGCGCGCAAAGATCTCGGCCATGATCCGCCCATAGGGATCGTTCGGGTCGATGCCGATCAGCGGATAGCGGGTGATCTCGGCGGCCGAGACCTGCTTGCGGCCGGCGAGCTCGTGACCCGGCGGCACGATGCAATAGAGCTCGCCCGATGCGAGTGGCATGAAGTCGAGCCCGGAATGCTCCAGCCGGTAGCTCATCGCGACGCACTCGCCGCGGCCGAGCAGGAGATAGTCGATGGCTTCCTCGAGCTTGAGGATGTTGATGTCGATGCCGAGATCGGGATAGCGGCGGCGGACGCGCTCGATCGCGCGCGGCACCATCACCTGCGAGATGCTGGGCACCGAGCCGATGCGCAGCTCCGACAGGCCGCCGCGGCCGATCTTGGAGATGATCTCGGAGAGATCGTCGACCTTCTTGTAGACCCCGTTGATCTGCTCGAAGATGCTCTCGGCTTCCGGCGTCGGGAAGTAGCGCCCGTTCTGGCGCTGAAAGAAGCGGATGCCGAGCGAGCGTTCGGTGTATTTGACCAGACGGCTGATCCCTGGCGCCGACACGTTGAGCAGCTTCGCCGCACCGCCAATGGTGCCCGTCACCATCACGGCACGGATCACTTCGACCTGGCGTAGCGTCATCATGGCCTTGGCATCCGAAGGATGAGCATGGTGGCCACCATCATCTCACGAGAGCCGTGATGTCATCCAGCGGCAAGTGTGTGTCGATGTGGCGGGAAGAGGCCAGTCGCTCTCGTGTCCCGGACGCGCTGCAACGCCTTTGGCGTTGCAGCGCAGAGCCGGGACCCATGTCGCGGCGATGCCTCCATGCAATGTGGGCCCCGGCTCTGCAGCGCATCGTCGAAGAGACGCTGCGCCGCGTCCGGGGCACGAGGGCGCGGCTAGGTGCTTCGATCTTCTCCAGCAGGAGAAGGCGAAGAACTTCCCGGTCTGAGTGTTTCGATTGGGTCTGCGCGTTCAAATGGAAGGGCCGCGTCGCCGCGCGATCTGTTGCATCGGCGTCGTTTGTTGCAACTGCGATGGCTAGCTCGCCGGGCCCTCGGGCGATGCGTTCTCGGCCGCCTCCGCGTGCTCGCTTTGCAGCACCTTGCGCGCGAACTCGATGATCTTCTGCTTGTTCGCCGTTTCGCGGACGGCGAAAAACACGCGGTTCAATTCCAGGCCGAGCACGCTGTTGAGGGCGATGTTCTCGTCTTCCATCGTGGTTTTCCCTCGTCGTAAGTCACAGCTGTAACTTGAGGGCACTTCTTCCACAAGTAGATTGAGTCTTAGCAAACAGGCACCGGTAAACTACGGGAGCCTCGAATTGAGGCGTTCGCCAAATACGTGTTATACGCGAGTCCGAGAGTCAGGAAACGCACTGATGTTCGCCGTAGACTATGGCCGGGAGGCGCTCGACTTCATCGAAGGCCTGGACGTCTACCGCAAAGTACCAGAAGCCATGAATGCGCTTGAAGTGGCCTTCGGTCGCTTCGGCTTCGAAACCATCATCGTGACGGGATTGCCGAATCCCGACCAGCGATTTGCACAGATGGTGCTGGCCAAGCGCTGGCCGGCGGCATGGTTCAGCCTCTACACCGAGAACAATTACGATCGCTTCGACCCGGTGGTGCGGTTGTGCCGGCAATCGGTCAATCCGTTCGAGTGGTCGGAAGCCCCCTATGACGCCGAACTGGAACCGAACGCAGCCGAGGTGATGAATCGCGCCAGCGAGTTTCGCATGTCGCGCGGCTTCATCGTGCCGATCCACGGGCTGACCGGCTATGAGGCCGCCGTGTCGCTCGGCGGCGTCCATCTCGACCTCAATCCCCGCAGCAAGCCGGCACTGCACCTGATGGCGATGTATGGCTTCGACCACATCCGGCGTCTGCTCGAGCCGGCGCCGCATCCGTCGACGCGGCTCACCCCGCGCGAGCGGGAAGTGATCGCCTGGGCTTCGCAGGGGAAGTCGGCCTGGGAAATCGGCGAGATCCTGCACATCACGCAGCGCACCGCCGAAGAGCATCTTGCAGCTGCCGCGCGCAAGCTCGGCGCCGTCAACCGGACGCATGCGGTGGCGCTGGCGATTCGGAACAAGATCATCAATCCCTGAGCGCCGTACTGGGAAATTTCCCAGTACCGAACCCGGCTCTTTTCACGGATGCTGTCCCCCGTTCGGGATGATGGGGGCTTTCATGATTCACGCAATTTCCGTGGCGAATCGCCACCTGTATGAAGACGTGATCGAGCAGCATTTCCGGCTGCGTCACGATATCTTCGTCGAGGAGCGGCGTTGGGACGCGCTGCGCAGGCCGGATGGCCGCGAGATCGATTCCTATGATGACGAGGACACCGTCTATCTGCTCGCCCTGGAAGGGCGGCGCGTGGTTGGCGGTCACCGCCTTTACCCGACGACCAAGCCCTCGATGATGAGCGAGGTGTTCCCGCATCTGGCGTCGGTTCGCGGCTGCCCCGCGGATCCGCTGGTCTGGGAATGGTCGCGCTACTTCGTCGTGCGTCATCGCCGCGACGGCCTGCTCAACCTGCAACTGATGGCGGCGGCGCAGGAGTTCTGTCTTGATCAGGGAATAGCGCAGGTCAGCGCGGTCATGGAGACCTGGTGGTTGCCGCGCTTCCACGAGGCCGGCTTCGTCGTGACCCCGCTGGGCCTGCCGGCTCTGGTGGAGAATGCGTGGACCATGGCGGCGACCATCGACATTCGTCGCGAGACGCTCGATGTCTTGCATGACCGTATTGGCATGGCTTCGGTCGTGCGTCAGGATGGGCCGCATCTGGACGTCATCGCCCGTGCCAACCTCCGCGGCCTCGCCGCCCAACGAAAGAGCGCCTGAGATGTCGAACATGATGCGGGACAGCCAGATCATGGCGCAGATCAAGGACGAGAATCTCGGCTACATGTCCGACATGGCGCTCGAGCTGGCGCAGATGGCGGAGGACACCGGACTGACGACGCTCGCCTATCTGTTCCGGATGGCCGCGCTGGAGGCCTCGACGGCCCACAGCGCGCTCGCCGAACCGGACGACCTTCCCCGGCGGATGACGTCGCACTAGACTTAAACCCACTACATTTCGACAAATTTTGCACCCTCTCTGCGGCCCGCCGGCGAGAGGGTGATCATTAGGTGCGGCAGGTTGCCCCAGCCTGCACGGCAGCCTTCTTGCAAGGCCGATTTCGATCGCATGCACCGGCATGCAACAAAGTGCATGTTTGGTGTCGAATCGCTCTTGCCTCGGAACGATACTGCCATTACCCATTTTTCGGCCTTGAAGAGGCAGGGGGAGCTCTTTCACTGATGGCGACATTGTTCGAACATCGGCGCGACGCTGCGTGCGCCTGAAAGAGTCTTGATGCTGCTCGTCGTCGAACAGTTCCTGAACGGATTGCAGTTTGGCCTGCTGCTGTTCCTGCTCGCCGCCGGCCTGACGCTGGTGTTCGGGATCATGGATCTCGTCAACCTCGCGCACGGCTCGCTCTATATGATGGGCGCCTATTTCGCCGCGACCTTTGCGGCCTGGACCGGCAGCTTCCTGCTTGGCGCGCTGATGGCGCTGGGGGCCACGCTGGTGCTCGGTATCGTGCTGGAGGTGACGGCGCTGCGGCATCTCTACGGCCGCGACCATCTCGACCATGTGCTCGCGACCTTCGGCCTGATCCTGTTCTTCAACGAAGCCGTGCGGCTGATCTGGGGCCCGGCCGGCCTTGCGCTGCCGCTGCCGGCCTGGCTCACTGTGCCTGTGCCGATCCTGCCCGGCATTCACTATCCCGCCTATCGCCTCGCGATCATCGTGGTGGCCTTGCTGGTCGCGCTGCTGCTCTATCTCGGCGTGATGCGCACCCGCATCGGCATGCTGATCCGGGCCGGCGCCTCCAATCGCGAGATGATCGGTGCGCTCGGCATCAACATCAAGCTGCTCTATACGCTGGTATTCGGTTTGGGAGCCGCGCTCGCGGGCCTTGCCGGCCTGATGCAGGCGCCGATCCTGACCGTGCAGATCGGCATGGGCGAGAACATCCTGATCCTCGCCTTCGTCATCATCGTGATCGGCGGCATCGGCTCGATCCGCGGCGCGTTCCTCGCCGCGATCTTCGTCGGCATGATCGACACGCTCGGCCGCGCCTTTCTGCCGAACCTGTTGCGGCAGGTGCTGAGCGGCGCCGCTGCCTCCACCGCCGCGCCGGCCCTGTCGTCCATGCTGATCTACCTCCTGATGGCGATCGTGCTGGTGGTGCGGCCGGAGGGGCTGTTTCCGGCCAATCGTCGATGAAGGCTTTCACGGTGAGCAAGGCCGTCACGGCCCTTTTGCTGGCGGGCCTCGTGCTGCTGCCGCTCTATTCGCAGCTCTCCGGCAACATCTTCATCCTGACGCTGTTCACCCGCATCATCATCCTGGCGCTGGCGGCTGCGAGCCTCAACCTGATCATGGGTTTTGGCGGCATGATGAGCTTTGGTCACGCCGCCTATCTCGGCATCGGCGGTTACGCGGTCGGCATGCTCGCTCAGGAGGGCGTCGGAAGCGGCTTCATCCAGTTTCCGGTCGCGCTCGCCGCCTCCGCCATTTACGCGCTCGTGATCGGCGCGCTCTCGCTTCGCACGCGCGGCGTCTATTTCATCATGATCACGCTTGCCTTCGCCCAGATGGCCTATTACGTCGCCTCGGGGCTGGCGCGTTACGGCGGCGATGACGGCCTCACCATCTACAAGCGCAGCGACTTCTCCGGCCTGATCGATCTCGGCAATCGCGTGCAGTTCTACTATCTCTGCCTTGCCTGCCTGCTCGGCGTCATCTTCCTGATCTGGCGTATCGTCAATTCGCGCTTCGGCCTCGTCTTGCAGGGCCTGCGTTCCAACGAGCAGCGCATGCAGGCGATCGGCTTCCCGGCCAAGCGCTACCAGCTGGTCTGCTTCGTCATCTCCGGCACCATGTGCGGCCTTGCCGGCGCGCTGCTCGCCAACAACACCGATTTCATCAGCCCGGCCGTGATGTACTGGACGCGTTCCGGCGACCTGATGGTGATGGTGATCCTGGGCGGCATGGGCACGCTGTTCGGCCCGGTCATGGGCGCCGTGGTGTTCCTGCTGCTCGAAGAGTTTCTGTCGCAGATCACCGAATATTGGGCGCTGATCATGGGTCCGCTGCTGCTGCTGATCGTCCTGTTCGGCCGCGGCGGCATCATGGGCGCGCTGGGGAGGGCTGGCCGTGGCTGAACCCTTGCTCCGCGTCGAAAAGCTGGTGCGTCGCTTCGGTGGCATCATCGCGACGGATCACGTCTCGCTCGACGTCGCGGCAGGCGAGCTGCACGCCATCATCGGCCCGAACGGTGCCGGCAAGACCACGCTGATCAGTCAGCTCACAGGACATCTTTCCCCGCATTCCGGTCGCGTTTTGCTCGGTGGCCGCGACATCACCTATCTGCCGGCCTATCGCCGCTGTGCGCTCGGGCTCGCGCGTTCGTTCCAGATCACCTCGCTGCTGCTCGATTTCACCGCCGCCGACAACGTCGCGCTGGCGGCGCAGGCGCATGCCGGAACGTCGTTCCGCTTCTTCGCCAACGCGCGCAAGGAAAAAGGCCTGCGCGATGCCGCCCATGCGGCGCTCGATCGCGTCGGTCTCGCGCATCGCGCCGACGTCGTGGTGAACAGGCTCAGCCATGGCGAGAGGCGCGAGCTGGAGCTTGCCGTCGCGCTCGCCAGCAAGCCGAAATTGCTGCTGCTGGACGAGCCGATGGCCGGCCTCGGCGTCACCGAATCCCAGCGCATGGTGAAGCTGCTCCAGGAGCTACGGAAGGAAGTGTCGATCGTGCTGGTCGAGCACGACATGCCGGCGGTGTTCGCGCTCGCCGATCGGATCTCGGTGCTGGTCTATGGCCGCGTCATCGCCTCCGGCGATCCGGCCGCGATCCGTCAGAACGAGGACGTCAAGCGCGCCTATCTCGGCGATCAGCATGTGGTGACGCATCATGGCTGACACATTGCTCGACGTCGAAGGCATCGAGACCTGCTACGGCTTGTCCCAGGTGCTGTTCGGCCTGTCGCTGTCGATCAAGCCGGGCGAGATGGTCTCGCTGATGGGCCGCAACGGCATGGGCAAGACCACCACCATCCGCTCCATCATGGGCCTGACGCCGGCGCGCGCAGGCGCGATCCGTTTCGCTGGCGCCGAGGTGCGACAGCTTCCGTCCTACAGGATTGCAAAGCTCGGCGTAGGCCTCGTTCCGGAGGGGCGTCAGATCTTCCCGAACCTCACCGTGCGCGAGAACCTGGTGGCGGCTGCCGCCGACCGTTTTGGCAGCAGCAATCCCTGGACGCTCGCCGCGATCTACGTGCTGTTCCCGCGCCTCGCCGAGCGCGCCTCGAACATGGGCAACCAGCTCTCCGGCGGTGAGCAGCAGATGCTCGCGATCGGCCGCGCATTGATGACCAATCCAAAACTCCTGATCCTGGACGAAGCAACCGAGGGCCTTGCGCCGCTGATCCGCGAGGAAATCTGGAACTGCTTGTCGCTGCTCAAGAGCCGGGGACAGTCGATCCTGGTCGTCGACAAGAATGTCGACCATCTCGCCCGCATCTGCGACCGCCACTACATCATCGAGCGCGGCAGGACGGTGTGGAGCGGCACCTCCGACGAACTCGTGGCCGAGCCGGATCTGCAGCACAAATATCTGGGGATCTAGCGCTTCCGCCGGCGAGGTGAGGCGTGGAGTGCCAGTGCCTCACATTCAGCGTCGTCCTGGCTAAGGCCAGGACCCATACCGCGTGACCTATAGACTGCGGTCGGTATCAGGACCGGGCGAGGAGTCTTCGTCAAACGTCCCCCTGGGGGTAATGCGTCCCGGCCTTCGCCGGGATGACATTCGTCATCACCAATAGATCCCATGGCGGTGCAGCTCGCGGATCACCCGCGCCCCCGTCGACGACTGCCGGCGCTTTGGCTTGGCGATGTCGGTCTTGGTCGCTTCCCGTGTGGCCGCATGCGGCGCCCGACTAGCGCGAGAGGCGGTGCATGCCGATCTCGATCAGGGTGGTCCGACAGGACAAGCGATAGATCAGGCTGAAAAATTGATCCCACATGACCGAACTCCGCTGTTGATCATGGGTGTAGTTATAGGCCGCATGTCTTTCCGGCGGTTTTCGCGGAATGAGGAAATGGCTTCGTCCCGAGTGGGGCAATGTCGTCGGAACATTCCGGAAGAAGTCGCCTCACGGGAGCGTGAAGCAATGCACCGGTTCGAGCTGGCTGAAGTAGGCCATCGGTGCCGGATCGAGCCGGACTTGCTCAAAACATCTCGAAATACTCGCGATGCTCCCAGTCGGTGACCTCGGACAGGAAGCGATCGATCTCGGCGTTCTTGATGTGAGTGTAGTAGTCGACGAACTCGGCCCCGAGCTTCTCGCGGAAGAAAGGATCGTCCTTCAGCGCGGCGACCGCATCGCGCAGCGATTTCGGCAATGGCGGCGCTTTGGTCTCGTAGGGCGTGTCGGCCGAGGGGCCGGGATCGAGCTTGCGGTCGACGCCGTCGAGCCCTGAGAGAATCTGCGAGGCCATGTAGAGATAGGGATTGGCGGCGGGCTCGCCGATGCGGTTCTCCAGGCGCGTTGCGGCATCATTGGGCCCGCCCAGCACGCGGATCATCACGCCGCGATTGTCACGGCCCCAGATCGCACGGTCCGGGGCCAGCGAATAGGAGCGGTAGCGCTTGTAGCCGTTGATGGTCGGGGTAGTGAACACGGTCGATGCGCGGGCATGATCGAGCAGGCCGGCGAGGTAGGCGCGGCCGAACGCGCTGAGCGGCTCGCCGCCGCCTTTCGCCATGAACAGGTTGTCACCGCTCGCGCGCGAGACGATCGACTGATGCAGGTGCCAGCCGCTCGCGAACACGTTAGGCAGTTTCGGCCGGCACATGAAGGTGGCGTGATAGCCGTGGCGGCGCGCGACCTGCTTCACGGCGCTCCGAAACAGCACCATGTTGTCGGCGGACTCCAAGCCCTTCTTCGGCGCGAAAGTGAACTCGCACTGGCTCGGCCCGAACTCGACCTCGACCGACCGCAAGGGAAGCCCGAGCGCCACGATGTCACGCCGCAAAATCTCCAGCACCGGCTCCATCTGATCGAAGCGCTGCTCGGTGAGATATTGATAGCCGTGGCTGAGCAGGCTGACCGAGGGCGGCGTGCCGGGCTGGCCGGCATCCTCGGCCCGCATATGCGGATCGTCGAGCCTGAAGATGTGGAACTCCACTTCGAGGCCCGCGACGAAGTCGTAACCGCGTGCGCCGAGTTCATCGAGCACGCGCTTGTACAGCCCGCGCGTCGCGAACGGCACCGGGCGGCCATCGTTGAAATAGAGATCGCACAGCACCCAGCCCGTTGTCGGCGCCCACGGCAAGACGCGAAAGGTGGCGGGGTCGGCGACCATCAGCACGTCGGCGGCGCCCTCCATCTCCTTCATGCCGAAGCCGCCGCCTGCCGTGAACACGGGGAATACGGTGCGGTGCGAGGTGTCCTTGGCGAGCATGGTCGTGGTGATGGAGCAGCCGCTCTCCAGCGAGGCGATCGCCTCGGAGGCGACGATCGTCTTGCCGCGCAAGATGCCGTGCTGGTCGGGGAAGGCGAGGCGGATGACCTCGAGGTTCCTCTCCTCGACGATGCGGCGCATGCGCTGAGCTGCGTCCCTCTGCTCATCCGACCACAGCCTATGACGCGCGACGAAAGTCACTTCTCTACTCCTCCAGCCGTGAGGCGCGAAGCATGCGCCACATTCTCCGTCAATGCGAGCGCAGCGAAGCAATCCAGAAGTCCGTGAGCGGAGGCAGTCTGGATTGCTTCGCTGCGCTCGCAATGACGAGGATAGAGCGTCACGTCACTCCGCCGCCGTCAGCCGATGCACCTTGCCAGCGATCTCCTTCGGCACCGGTGCGGTCCAGGGCGCGCCGCGGCGGCGCTTGACGTCGACCTCCATCCAATAGGTCTCCCAGCCCCGCGTCGGCCCGATGCCGTCCATGGTCGCCGGCCCCTGGATGCTGCGTGCATTGGCCTCGTCGAGGAACAGCATCGGCTTCTCGCCGCCGGAGACCTTCTCGATCTCCTGCCGGAGCAGGCGGCGGTATTGCACGATCGCCTTGTCGCTCTGGCCGAGATGCTCCTTGGTGCGGTCCTGGATCGCGCCCATCGATTCAACCGCCCACTGGTCGTGGACGTTGATGTCGTTGCCCATGCCGGTATAGGTCGCGGTCTGCTGCTCGTGCGGATCGAAACCGTAGTCGTTGCTGCGGTTCTTGCGCGATTTGTAGTCCGGCAGCTCATAGAGCTCGAGCCGCTGGTCGCGCATCTTCTGCTTGTCGACCGGGCTCGTGTAGCTGGTGAAGATCGCGTACCAGTAGCAGTTCTCGTCGTCGATCGGCACGTGCCACTGCGTGATCGTCATCTCCGTGCTCATGGGGATGACGAAGCCGTGCGGGAAGAGCTGGTTGGTGACGCGCACATGCGTCCGCTCCTCGTCGATCTCGCGAAGCGCGATCAGCCTGAGACCATATTCGGTGTGCTCGACATTGATGATCGGACGGTCGTATTCGCGCAGGATTTTCGTCATCGGCAGATCGGAGCCGGCAGAGGCGCCGCGGAATTGCTTGCCGTACGCCGTGGACGTGTCCTCGTCCTCGAAGAAGCGGTGCAGATAGGAAGCGTGCGCCGGATCGATGCCGACCTCCAGCGCCTGCAGCCAGTTGCAGGCCATGTGACCCTTGAACGCGAAGGTGTGCGTGCCGGGCGCGACGAAACAGTCGATCTCCGGGAATGCCGGCGGTTCACCTTCGCCGAGATAGGCCCAGAGGATTCCGCTCTTCTCGACCACGGGATAGGAGCGCTGGCGGACATTTTGACAGAGTTTCGAATCCTTCGGCTCGGCCGGCGTCTCGATGCACTGGCCGGTGGCGTCGAATAGCCAGCCATGGAAGGCGCAGCGCAGGCCGCCATGTTCGAGCCGGCCGAAGGCGAGGTCGGCGCCGCGATGGGCGCAATGGCGATCGATCAGGCCGTAACGTCCAGCTTCGTCGCGGAACAACACCAGATTCTCGCCAAGCAGTTTTACGGGACGGATTGGCCGCGCCCCCTCCAGCTCGTCCACCAGCGCTGCCGGTTGCCAATAGCTCCGCATCAGCTTGCCGCAGGGGTCCTTCGGCCCGGTGCGGGTGATCAGGTCGTTCTGCTCCTGGCTCATCATGGCGCGTGCATCCTTGTGGAGTGGCGTTTGTTCGCCTATTGAACGAATGGGCGAATTATGACATGCCTTGAAGCAACAGCAAGCACTATTTTGCAGGATTGTCCCACCCATGCCCAAGCTGAAGCGGAGCGAGAGCGACGAACGCGGGACGGATTTCGTCGAGAGCCTCGATCGCGGGCTGCGCCTGCTTCAGTGCTTCGGCACGACGGCCGGGCCGATGACGTTGAGCGATCTCGCCCGGGCTGCGGAGCTTCCGCGCGCCACCGCACGGCGCATGCTGTTCACGCTCCAGCGCGGCGGCTTCGTCGCCGGTGACGGAAAGCTGTTCTCGCTGACGCCGCATGTGCTGACGCTGGCAGCGTCTTATCTGCGCTCAAACCAGCTTGTTGCGGTGCTGCAACCCGTGCTCGACCGCATCGCAACCGCCGCGCAGGAGATCTCCTCGCTTGCCGTGCTCGACGGCGACGACGTCGTGTTCATCGCCCGCGGCGGTCCGACGCGAGTCTTCTCGGGTGGCCTGGAGATCGGCTATCGCCTGCCGGCTTTCTGCACCTCCGTCGGCCGGGCCATGCTCGGCCAGTTCGACGACGCCGAGCTCGGCGCGCGGCTGAACGCAATGACGCGCGAGGCGCTGACGCCGCAGACGGTGACGGACCCGAGCGCGCTGCTCGCGCGCATCACAGTCGACCGCACGCAGGGCTATTCGCTGGTCGACCGCGAGGCCGAGCCGCATTTCCGCTCGATCTCGGTTCCGGTGCGCCGTTACGACGGCGTCATCGTCGCCGCCGTCAACATGGGTGCCCATGTCGATCGCGTCCCGGAACAGGAACTGATCGATCGGTTTCTGCCGCTGCTGCGGGAAGGGGCGGAGGCGGTGCGCTCGCATTTATTGTAGCCGGGATGAGCGAAGCGATACCCTGGGAAACTGTTCGCGAGGAATCCCGGATGTCGCTGCGCTGATCCGACTACCGCCAGCTACGGCATTGTACGCTACAGCGCCTCTGCCTCGCGCTCCATGTCGCGGCTCGACAGATCCTCGCCCTGCATGTTGGCGTAGTCGCGCGCCATCTCGCGCATCAAGAATTTCGCGGGCACGTCGTGATAGCTGCCGCGGTCATTGACGTATTGCATGTAGGCACGGCCTTCGCCGTCGAAGGGATGCAGCAGCGCATCGGTGTGGCCGTCGAAATCGAGCGGGCGCACGCCGACCTTGGCGCAGAGCGTATCGTTGAACGTCGGCGTCGCCTTGCGCCAGGCGCCGTCGACGAACACTTCCGTGAAGCCGTGCCAGGTGAAGATGTCGGTGCCCATGCTCGCCCGCAGCTTCTCGGTGGTGAGATGGTTCTTCACATCGGCAAAGCCGACGCGGGCGGGGATGCCGTGGACGCGGCAGGCGGCCGCATAGAGCGCCGCCTTGCCGACGCAATAGCCTTGTCCGGCGGCGAGGACGCTCGATGCGCGAAAAGTCTCGGCGACGCGCATGCTGACGTAAGGGTTGTAGCGGATCCCGTCGCGCACCGCCTTGTAAAGGACGCTCGCCTTTTCGCGCGCGCTCGCCTCCGCCGGCACGCTGCTCTCGGCGAAGCGCTGCACCGCGGGATGATCGCTGTCGATGTATTCGCCGGGATCGGTGTAGAGCCGGCGGATGGTGTCGGGGAGGATCTCGGTCATGCTTGCAAGTGTAGTGCGGTGCGGGGCGTTGTCCACGCTCTGTGCTCGTTGCGCCTGGATGTCAGCCTTGCACATCCCGTGTGACTCGCGATCAACCCGGCAGCGGGCCTTCGCCGACCTTGGGCCAGTAGGTGCCGAAGCTCCACAAGCCTCCTTCGGGATCCCGTGCCGAAAAGTCCCGGCTGCCGTAATCGGTATCGTGCAATTCCATCTCGATCCGAGCTCCGGATGCCTTTACCTTTGCGTAGAGCGCGTCGGGATCGTCAACGGCCAGATACACCGAGTCGGTCCTGTGTCCGTCGAGGTCTCCCACCCTTTTCCCATAGGCATCCGGGCGGTCTGCCCCGAGCATCAGGATGGATGTCCCGAACGACAATTCTGCATGCGCGATGATGTTCTCGCGCCTGTAGATCACGCGTTCGGTGAAGCCAAGGACGTCCGTCAGCCAGGCGATCATCGCCTCGGCATCCCTGCAGCGCAGTGTATGATACAGGCGCGGCGCTTCCTTCCGGATTGAGTCTGTCATGACTGTCTCCCGTGGGTTTCGCGCTCACCCTAGGTCAGCCGTCGTCCCGCGGCTTGAAGAAATGGGACCTGGACTTATCCGCCGGCCTCCCGCATCAGGTGGGGATCCATGTTCGCCAGCCGCGCGGCCCAGCTGGTCGGCCTTTCGCCGCTGAATTCCCGGAACTCTCGGGCAAGATGCGCCTGGTCGGCAAAGCCCGCTTCGAGCGCGATGCCGGCCCATCCGCACGCGCTCCCGCTGCGCGCCAATTCGCAGGCGCGGTGGAAGCGCAGCATCCGTGCCAGGGTCTTCGGTGAAACGCCGATCTCGTTTTGAAACCGACGCGACAGATGCTTGCGGCTCCAGCCGATGTCGGTTGCAATCTCGGATATGCGCGCCGCGCCGGCGCTGCGCCAGAGCCAGCCGATCGCCGCGGCGATCGCGGGAGAGGGTTCGTTCACCGTACGCTCGAGCACGAAAGTCTCGATGATCTCCAGGCGTTGCTGCCATCCCTCTGCTTCCGCCACCCTCTCGCCGAGCTCTCGGCCGTCGCGGCCAAGCAAATCTCTGATATCGACCATACGCGCCGTGAGGTCAGGCACGGCGCCGCCGTAGAACCGATAGGCGCCGAGCGGCGTGAAGTCGACCTGGATGCAGATGGCGCGGCCGTCGGATTCGATCTGCACCGGTCCGGGAAACAAGCCGGCCGCAAAGCTCGGCTGGGTATCCGCCCGATCGGGGTCGCGTCCGAGCGCGATGCGGAAGGGGGATCCAAGACTGATGAGCAACGGCAGGGCCAACGGCGCGGCATGCCGAAAATTGGTCAGGCCGAGCCCACGCTCGCGGTAGCACGAGATCGACGAGACGACGTGCGCCATATGCGCGGGGACGGGCCGTCTGATGACTTCCGGCGCGGTGCTTGCGTCCATGGAGAAGCCTCCGTTGTCATGCACAGCTTAGCCGGACGACGGCATCGCACCAAGAGACAGAGTCGCTTCCGGCAGCATGTCGATCGCTTGCCGGCGCGGGAACCGATCAACCGCTTCCTGCCGTTGTTGCGGAAAGGCGCGGAGGCGGTGCGATCGCAGCTTCTGTAGCTGCTCCCGCCGCCTCGAAAACGGTGCTATAGTTGCCGCAAGCACAAGAGAACAGGGAGGACACCATGAACCACACCATGGTTCCCAGTGATCGCGTGGAGCACGTCGCCGTCTACGGACGCGACGGCACAAAGCTCGGCACGATCGAGCGACTGATGCTGGACAAGATGAGCGGAACGGTCGCCTATGCCGTGATCAAGACCGGCGGGCTGCTCGGTACGCGTCACCATTATCCGCTCCAGTGGAGCGCGCTGAAATACGATCCAGGACGGCAGGCTTTCCAGATCGAGCTGACGCTGGACGAGCTCAGCAGCGGCCCATGCGAATTCGATGGCGACGCGTTCGACTGGGGCGACCGCTCGCGGCCGTACCCGCATCCGCATTACTGGTCGATCTAAAGCGGAATGGCCTTAGGTTGAATCGATCGCTGCGGCTCGTACACCTCTCCCGCAAACGGGAGAGGGAGTGCATCTCCGTCGTTGCAGCAATCATGCCACATCTCGTCACGCTTTAGGTGTTGTTTAAGCATGATCTTTTCGGAAAACCGCTGTGCACTTTTCCGGATCATGCTTTAGCGGCGTCGCAACTTCCGTAGGCGGGCCAAATGTCGGCAATACGGTCCCGATCAGTTCCGGTTGCGCATCCAATCGGCAAGACCGGATAGCGCCGTGTCGAAATCCTGCCGCGCGGCGCTATCTGTCACCGTCTCTTCCAGCGCGTCGCGCATGCAGAGCATCCACGCGTCGCGCTCGGCATCGCCGATAGCGAAGCCGATATGGCGCTGGCGCAGCCGCGGATGGCCTTTCTCGATGGAGTATAGCCGCGGGCCGCCGGTCCACTCGGTGAGATAGCGCTTCAGCACGTCCCTGATCACGCCGAGATCATCCGCATGCATGGCGCGGATCGCTTGCGCTTCCGGCAGCGTGTCCATCCGGTCATAGAAGCGGTCGACGAGACGATCGATCGTGGCACTGCCGCCGATCCGCTCGAACATGGAAATTGCGACGTTGCTGTCGGCCATCTCTACAGTGCCACGCTGCGCAGCCCGAAGCTGCGCGCCTCGTTCTGCAGCACTGGCCGCACCGCATCAATCAGCCGTGCAGCAGCTGCATCGACCGAAAGCCCAGCCGTATCCACCACCGCCGTCGCGCGCGAATACAGCGGCTCGCGGCTGAGCAGGATGTTGCGCAGCTCCGCCATTGCGGAGCGATCATCCGCCATCGGGCGCAGATCGCCCTGGCGGCGGACGCGAGCCATGTGCTCCTCGGGCTCGGCCTTCAGCCAGATCGTGTAGAACGAGGTCAGGACCTGGTCGAAGGTCAGGGGCTCGGAGACGATGCCGCCGCCGGTTGCCAGCACCATCAGCTCGTTGCGCGCAAGCAGCTGTTGCAGCGCCGCCTGCTCCATGCGGCGAAAGCCTTCCTGGCCGTAGAGCGCGATGATCTCGGCGACCGAGAGGCCGTTCTGCTGCTCGACCTCCTTGTTGAGCTCGACGAAACTCCAGCCGATCTTTTTCGCCAGGATCTTGCCGAGCGTGGACTTGCCGGCGCCGCGCAGGCCGATCAGTGCGATGCCGCAGAATGGCGCGCGCCGCGGGGCGGAGGCGCTGCCGCCGGCGAGCAAATCCTTGGCCTGCGCGATCTGCGCCGGCGTTGCCTTGCGCAAGAGATCGCGAAACATCTGCCAGTCCGGCGTCGGATCGGCCGAGGGGAGCAAATCTTCGAGGTGCGCGCCCATCGCGTCCGAGACGCGGCGCAGCAGCACGATGGAGACATTGCCTTTGCCGCTTTCGAGCTGCGCGATGTAGCGCTCCGAAATCCCGGATACCTTGGCGAGCACCTTGCGCGACATGCCGCGCAATGCGCGCATGGTGCGCACACGCTGGCCGAGCTGTTCGAGAAATCGGGCTTCGGCGTCGGGACTTTCGGTCATGAGTCTCTTTACGGATGTCCTGCGGCGCGTTTTAATGAAACATAATGCCTGCTGGCATTGACAGCAAGCCGCCGCGGTGTCTTTCTATGAATTATAATTCTAAATTCGGGGGAGATGTTCGTGAGCGAGGGATCCTACAACGCGGTGACCTGGCTGCTCGACCGTAACGTCGAGGAAGGCCGCGCCAGCAAGCTCGCCTTCGACGACACGGTCTCGCGGCTCACCTATGGCGAGCTCTCGCGCGAGACCCGGCGCGCCGCCAACATGCTGCGCCGGCTTGGCGTCCGCCGCGAGGAGCGCGTGGCGATGATCATGCTGGATACGATCGATTTCCCAATCGTGTTCCTGGGCGCGATCCGCGCCGGTATCGTGCCGGTGCCGCTCAACACGCTGCTGACCGCGGACCAGTACGCCTACATCCTCGCCGACTGCCGCGCGCGCGTGCTGTTCGTGTCCGAAGCGCTCTATCCCGTCATCAAGGACGTCGTCGGCCGCATGCCCGATCTCGAGCATGTCGTGGTCTCCGGTGCCAAGCAGAACGGCCACAAGCAGCTCGCCGAGGAGCTCTCAGGCGAGAGCGACCGGTTCACCACTGCCGCGACGCATCCGGACGAGCCGGCGTTCTGGCTGTACTCGTCCGGCTCGACCGGCATGCCCAAAGGCGTGCGCCATCTGCACTCGAATTTGCAGGCGACGGCGGACACCTATGCGAAGCAGGTGCTCGGCATTCGCGAGAGCGATGTCTGTCTGTCAGCGGCAAAATTGTTCTTCGCCTATGGCCTCGGCAACGCGTTGACCTTCCCGATGTCGGTCGGCGCCAGCGTGATCCTCAACAGCGAGCGTCCGACGCCGGCCCGCATGTTCGATCTGATGAACCGCTACAATCCCTCGATCTTCTACGGCGTGCCGACGCTGTTCGCGGCGATGCTCAACGACGAGGCGATGAAGGGCGAGCGCTGCGGCAAGGCGTTGCGCATCTGCACCTCGGCCGGCGAGGCGCTGCCGGAATCGGTCGGCAACAGCTGGAAGGCGCGCTTCGGCGTCGACATCCTCGACGGCGTCGGCTCGACCGAGCTCCTGCACATTTTCCTCTCGAACGCGCCCGGCGACATCAAATACGGCTCCTCCGGCAAGCCGGTGCCGGGTTATGCGGTGCGGCTCGTCAACGAGGCCGGTCAGGACGTTGCCGACGGCGAGGTCGGCGAGCTCCTGGTCGACGCGCCCTCCGCCGGCGAAGGCTACTGGAACCAGCGGCACAAGAGCCGCCGCACGTTCGAGGGACCGTGGACGCGCACGGGCGACAAATATGTCAGGGACGCCGAGGGTCGCTACACCTTCTGCGGCCGCGCCGACGACATGTTCAAGGTCTCCGGCATCTGGGTCTCACCGTTCGAGGTCGAGAGCGCGCTGATCACGCATCCGGCCGTGCTGGAAGCCGCCGTCGTGCCCGAAGCCGATCCGGAGGGGCTGTTGAAGCCGAAGGCCTTCGTCGTGCTGCGGCCGGGCGCGACAACGACGGACTTGCAGGAGACGCTCAAGGAGCACGTCAAGCAGAAGATCGGCCCATGGAAATACCCGCGCTGGATCGACGTGGTCGACTCGTTGCCGAAGACGGCGACGGGGAAGATCCAGCGGTTCAAGCTGCGGGAAGGAGCGCATTGATGGTGCAGGCGGTGGACTCGCTTGCTTACCCTCCCCTGGAGGGGGAGGGTCGCTTCGCGTTGAGCGAAGCGCAATGCGAAGCGGGGTGGGGTGATCTCTCCACACGGGCACCGCATCCGCGGAGAGACTGTCACCCCACCCCGTCTCACATCTCGCTGCGCTCGATATGAGCCGACCCTCCCCCTCCAGGGGAGGGTGCAGACGGAGCGAACAGGAAGAACAGCATGACCAACCTCACCCCCACCGGATTTCTCCGCATTGATGGCGCCAGCCTCGAATACAAATGGCTCGCGCCGCAGGCCGCCGACGCGCCGACCATCGTGATGCTGCATGAAGGCCTCGGCTCGGTCGGCCTCTGGGGCGACTTCCCGGAAAAGCTGCAGCAGGCGACCGGCGCCGGCATCTTCGCCTATTCACGCGCGGGTTACGGCCAGTCCAGTCCGGTCGCACTGCCGCGGCCGCTCGACTACATGCAGCGCGAGGCGCTGGACGTGCTGCCGAAGCTGCTCGATGCGATCGACTTCAAGCGTGGCCTCTTGCTCGGCCATTCTGACGGCGCCTCGATCGCGACGATTTATGCCGGGGCGCATGAGGATCATCGCCTGAACGGTCTCGTGCTGATCGCGCCGCATTTCATCGTCGAGGACATCTCGATCAAATCGATCGCCGCGATCAAGACGACGTTCGAGACCACGGACCTGAAGGCAAAACTGGCGCGCTGGCACAAGGATGTCGACAATGCCTTCTACGGCTGGAACGGAGCCTGGCTCGATCCGAAGTTCCGCGACTGGGACATCTCGGAATACCTGGCCTATATCCGCGTCCCCATCATGGTCCTGCAAGGCGCGGACGACCAATACGGCACCCTGCGTCAGGTCGAGATCGCGCAGGAAGAGTGCTACTGCCCGGTCGATCCGAAGATCATTCCAGGCGCGGGACATTCTCCGCATCGTGAAGCGCCCGGGCCGACGCTCGAGGCGATCGAGCAATTCGCACGAGCGGCCCTGCGCGAAGATCAGGGCCTGCAAGGACGCGCCGCGTGATGGCGGCCGATAGTGGCTGCCATGAAACAAAGTGCATGCTATAGCTGTTGAGGGCTAGACGTATCCAAAAAGATGCACTATTGTGCATCTAACGCTCAAGCCTAAACGCATAATCAAGCTCAGGGATGACCCATGGCCGGGGAAGATCGGCGCCTCGCAGGCGGCGCGACATTCATCGATTTCCAGACCGAACCGTCCCGCTACAAGCATTGGAAGCTCGCGGTCGAGGGCGACGTTGCGACGCTGACCATGGATGTCGACGAGAACGGCGGCCTGTTCGAGGGCTACCTGCTCAAGCTCAACTCCTATGACCTCGGCGTCGACATCGAGCTTGCCGACGCGATTCAGCGCCTGCGCTTCGAGCATCCCGAGGTCAAGGTCGTGGTGATGCGCTCGGCCAAGAACCGCGTGTTCTGCGCCGGCGCCAATATCCGCATGCTCGCGGGCTCGACCCACGCTCACAAGGTCAATTTCTGCAAGTTCACCAACGAGACCCGCAACGGCATGGAAGATTCCTCGGAGAATTCCGGCCAGCGCTTCATCACCGTGGTGAACGGCTCGGCCGCCGGCGGCGGCTACGAACTGGCGCTTGCGACCGATCACATCATTCTCGCCGATGACGGCTCGTCCGCCGTTGCGTTGCCTGAAGTGCCGCTGCTCGCGGTGCTGCCCGGCACCGGCGGTCTCACGCGTGTGGTCGACAAGCGCAAGGTGCGCCGCGACCACGCCGATTTTTTCTGCACCATCGAGGAGGGTGTGAAGGGCAAGCGCGCGGTGCAGTGGCGTCTCGTCGATGAGATCGCGCCGAATTCCAAATTGGAAGCCAAAATCGCCGAGCGCGCCAAGGAATTCGCGGCAGCCTCGAAACGCACCGGCAGCGGCAAGGGCATCGCATTGACGCCGCTCAAGCGCGTCATCGACGAAAACAGCATCCGCTACGGCTTCGTCACCGTCGATATCGATCGCGCTGCCCGCATGGCCACCATCTCGATCAAGGCGCCGGAGGCCGCGCCGCCTGCCGACATTGACGGCATGATGGCGCAGGGCGCTTCGTTCTGGCCGCTCCAGGTCGCACGCGAGCTCGATGACGCCATCCTGCATCTGCGCATCAACGAGCTCGAGATCGCCATGCTGGTGTTCAAGAGCCACGGCGATCGTGCCTATGTGCTCGCTTGCGATGCTTTCCTCGAAGTCAACAAGGCGCACTGGCTGGTCAACGAGATCAGGCACTACTGGAAGCGCGTGCTCAAGCGCATCGACGTCACCTCGCGCACACTGGTGACGCTGGTCGAGCCCGGTTCCTGCTTTGCCGGTACGCTCGCCGAGCTCGTGTTTGCCGCCGACCGCTCCTACATGCTGATCGGCACGCGTCAGGGCGACAATCGGCCGCCGCCGTCGATCGAGCTGTCCGCGATGAATTTCGGGCCGTATCCGATGAGCCATGGCCTGACGCGGCTTCAATCGCGCTTCCAGGCCGATCCGTCCGATGTGGAGCGCGCGGAAGCGACCATCGGCACCAGCCTCGATGCCGAGGAGGCCGAGGAGCTCGGCCTCGTCACCTTCGCGCTCGACGACATCGACTGGGACGACGAGGTCCGCGTGTTCCTCGAGGAGCGCGCCAGCTTCTCGCCCGACAGCCTCACCGGCATGGAGGCGAGCCTGCGCTTCGTCGGCCCCGAGACGATGGAGTCGAAGATCTTCGCGCGCCTCACCGCTTGGCAGAACTGGATCTTCCAGCGCCCCAACGCCGTCGGCGAGGAAGGCGCGCTGCGCCGCTACGGCAGCGGCCAGAAGCCGAAATTCGATATGACGCGGGTTTGATGATTTTCGTGTCCCGGGCGCGGCGCAGCGCGAAGCGATGCGACGCAGAACCGGGACCCAGACGGACCAGACAATAGGTCCCGGCTCAGCAGTGCAGCACTTCGCGCCGCACTGCGTCCGGGACACGAGACCGATCAAGGAGCACGGCCATGAACATGAACATCATGAACGTCGACTACTCGACCAAGATTCCGAACAACGTGAATCTTGCCGAAGACCGCCAGGTTCTGAAGGCGCTGGAAGGCTGGCATCCGGGCTACATGGATTGGTGGAGCGACATGGGGCCGGAAGGCTTTCAGGAGTCGCTGGTGTATTTGCGCACCGCGTACTCGGTCGATCCGCGCGGCTGGGCCAAGTTCGATTACGTCCGCATGCCCGAATATCGCTGGGGCATTCTCCTTGCGCCGCAGGAAGAGAACCGCGTCGTGCCGTTCGGTGAGCATTACGGCGAGCCGGCCTGGCAGGAAGTCCCGGGCGAGCATCGCGCCATGCTGCGCCGCCTGATCGTGATCCAGGGCGACACCGAACCGGCCTCGGTCGAACAGCAGCGCCATCTCGGCAAGACCGCGCCCTCGCTCTACGACATGCGCAACCTGTTCCAGGTCAATGTCGAGGAAGGCCGTCACCTCTGGGCGATGGTGTACCTGCTGCAGAAATATTTCGGCCGCGACGGCCGTGAAGAAGCCGACGATCTCCTGCGTCGTCGCTCCGGCGATGCCGATGCGCCGCGTATGCTGGGCGCATTCAACGAGGCGACGCCGGACTGGCTGTCATTCTTCATGTTCACGTATTTCACGGACCGCGACGGCAAGATGCAGTTGCACTCACTGGCGCAGTCCGGCTTCGATCCGCTGTCGCGCACGTGCCGGTTCATGCTGACGGAAGAAGCCCACCACATGTTCGTCGGCGAGACCGGCATCACCCGTGTCGTGCAGCGCACCTGCGACGCCATGAAGGCGGCCGGCATCACCGACCCGACCGACATTGCCAAGGTTCGCGCGTTGGGGGTGATCGACCTGCCGACCATCCAGAAGAAGCTGAACCTGCACTATACGCTGTCGCTCGACCTGTTCGGCTCGGAAGTCTCGACCAACGCGGCCAACGCCTTCAACGCCGGCATCAAGGGCCGCTATCACGAGACCCAGATCGACGACGATCATCAGCTCAAGAACTCCACCTATCCGGTGCTCAAGCTGATCAACGGCGAGATCAAGCTGGTCGACGAGCCGGCGCTGACTGCGCTCAACATGCGCCTGCGCGACGATTACAGCCAGGATTGCGTCAAGGGCCTGCTGCGCTGGAACAAGGTGATCTCGACCGCGGGCTACGATTTCAAGCTCGCTCTGCCCAACGTCGCCTTCCACCGCCACATCGGCGAGTTCAAGGACGTTCACGCGACTCCCGACGGCATCCTGATCGACGATGCCACCTGGGCGAAACGACGGGACGAATGGCTGCCCTCTGCGAGCGACGGCGACTTCATCACCTCCCTGATGCAGCCCGTCACCGAGATCGGCCAGTTCGCCTCCTGGATCTCGCCGCCCAAGGTCGGCATCGACAACAAGCCCGGCGATTTCGAGTATGTGAAGATCGAGTCGTAAGCAACGGGAGCCGACGCTCCCGCAACACAAATGGCGTCATCACCCGCCCCGCTGCGCAATTGCGCGGGTGATCCTGTCTTCCAGAGGCGTAAAAAAATCCCTTATTGATCAAGGGGCATTCTACTGTGCATGGGGTTGTTTTCGACATTTTGGTTCGGCGCCCCACTGCGGGTGACGTGAGATCGCCCGATCAATCACTGTCCCACCCGCTGCCCTTGATCCCCGGGTTCGCATACACGATGCCGCCATCCACCGCGATGGTGGCTCCCACCACGTAATCGCCCGCGCGCGAGGCGAGATAGATCGCGGCGCCCGCCATGTCCTCGTCGGTGCCGATGCGGCCCACGGGTACGCGCGTTGCGACCTCGTCGGCGTGGTCGCGGGCGGCGCGGTTCATGTCGGACTTGAACGGGCCAGGCGCGATCGCCGTGACCACGACATGGTCGGGGATCAGCTTCACAGCCATGCGCCGGGTCAGATGGATCAGGCCGGCCTTGCTGGCGGCATAGGAATAGGTCTCGCCCGGATTGACGAAGATGCCGTCGATCGAGGCGATGTTGATCACCTTGGCTGGCCGTTCCGCGCTTCCCGACGCGCGCAGCGTCGGCGCCAGCGCCTTGGTCAGGAAGAACGGTGCCTTGACGTTGAGGTTCATCACCTTGTCCCAGCCGCTCTCCGGAAATTCGTCGAACTCCGCGCCCCAGGCCGCGCCCGCATTGTTGACGAGGATGTCGAGCCTGGACTCGCGCTTGCTGTATTCGTTCGCCAGCAGCTCGCAGCCGGCGAGTGTGGAGATGTCGATCGGCAGCGCGATGCACTCGCCACCACATTGTGCGGTGAGCTCTTTCGCGGTGGCTTCGCAGGGTCCCGCCTTGCGCGCGGTGATGTAGACCTTGGCCGCGCCGGCGCTCAGAAACCCCGCGGCGATCATCTTGCCGATGCCGCGCGAGCCGCCGGTCACCAGCGCGATGCGGCCCTTGAGCGAGAACAGATCGTTGAACATGGTGCCTCCCTTTGGTTGGCGCTGGTTGTGAGCGGAGCGGGGAGGGGAGTCAATCTCCGCGGCCGCGGAGATAGGAGTGGCTACGCCGCCGCGATCCGGCGAAAACCGTTCCACATCGCGGTCGCGGCGCCCGAGGTCAGCACCGGCAGGATGCGCGCGTCCTGGTAGTTGCCATTGAGCGAGACGCGGGGCAGCGCGGTCATGTGACCGGCATTCTCCGCGAACAGCATGCCGGGCCGTGTCGTCACCGCGGTCTTGAAGCCGGCGGATGCGGCAAGGGCGAACTCGCGCTCGGCCGCGGCCTCGCGATCGCCATAGGGATAGGCGAGGTGCAACACGGGGCGCTCCAACACCCGCTCGATCCGCGCGCGGCTCGCGGCCATCTCCTGCGCGGCGATGTCTTCCGCCTGCTTGGCGAGGTTGCAATGGCTGACGCTATGCGCGCCGATCGTGACCAGCGGATCGGCGGCAAATGTCTTCACCTCGGCCCAGGACAGGCACAGGCTGCGGCACAGCGCTTCCATGTCGACGTCGTACGTCGTGCAGAGCGCTTCGATCTCGCGCTTGAGGTCGTGCTCGCCCGGCAGCGCGCGCAGCCAGTCGTGCAGGCGATCGAACGCCGCCTGTTTGGCGGCAGGCGTCGTCGCATCGAGCCGCAGCGCGGAGTTGCCGATTCTGACGTCGACATGCTCGGCTTTGGCGATCACGGCCTCCAGCGCCGTCCACCACAATCGTCCGGTGCCCTCGGCAAAATCGCTCGCGACATAGACCGCCAAAGGCGCGTCAAATTCGCGCAGCACCGGCAGAGCATAGTCGAGATTGTCGCGATAGCCGTCGTCGAGGGTAAAGGCGGCGAAGCGGCGGTCGAATCGGCCCTGCGTCAGCCGCTCATGCAGCTCGTCCATGCTGACGATGTCGATGTCGCGCGAGCGCAAATGGCACAGCGTCGCGCGCAGGAATTCGGGTGTGACTTCGAGATGCCGGTTCGGCTGGAACGCGGCCTCACGGGCCGGCCGCACGTGGTGCAGCATGAAAATGGCGCCGACGCCCGACAAAAGTGGGCGCAGCAGGTGGTGCGCCCCGCTGAAATAGAGTGCTCCCAGCCCGGCGCGGATGACGTTATTACGCAGTTGTTTCATGAGCGGCTGGGGGACTCTGGCATTCCGTCCTCAACTTACGGAAGAACCCTTGAAGAAAAAGTTATTCCGATTGTCCAGGCGGGGCCGTCGGAACGGCAGCATTTCCGGTTTGACAGCCTGCCAAGGGTTTGTTTTGTCTCCGTTTCCAGAGTTCGGGTCGTCGAATGCAGAAGCTTTTCAGGTGGGCCAGCAAATGGTGGCCGGGGTTGATCCCCCTGGCCGTCATGTGGGGATTTGCGGCCTGGAATAATACTTTACCGGTCGAGGCCGATCTGTCGGCGCGCAGCTCGGCGGCGCTGAAGGATACCGTTCTGGACAAGACACGGATCGTCGTCGATGGCCGCGACGTCGGCCTGGCCGCGGACGCCTTCTCCGAGGAGGGGCGCCGCGACGCCGTGATGGCGGTCGAGACTGTCTCCGGCGTCCGCCTGGTCGACGATCGGACCCGCCTTGTTCCCGAAGCCAAGCCCTTCGTCTGGACCGCCGAGCGCGACGTGGTGCGGGTGACTCTGTCAGGCTCCGCGCCCCTGCCGTCGATGAAGGCCCGGCTGACCGAGGCCGCCCGCAAGGAGGTCGGCGGCGTCGAGGTGGCCGACCAGATGGGGCTGGCCCGCGGTGCGCCGCCGCGGTTCGAGGCTGCCGCGATGCTGTTGCTGGATCAGATCGGCAAGCTCAAGGACGGCAAGATCACGATAACCGACACCAAGGTCAATCTGTCGGGCATGGCGCGCGAGCTCGGCGGCCGCGAGGCGATCGCGGCGGCGCTGAAGAACCTGCCCGAAGGTTTTTCGATCGCCGCCAACGACATCAAGGCGCCGCCCTACATCTTCCAGGCCTACAAGGATCCGGTGGCCGCGACCGTGACGCTGACCGGCTATGTTCCCGACAACAACGTCCATGCGGCGATCGCCACCAGCGCCGCGCGGAAGTTCTTCACCGAGAAGGTCGTCGACAACCTCAAGGCCAGCATCGGGGCACCCGGCTCCTTCAGCACGGCCGTGGTCCCAGCGCTCGGCGCGCTGTCGCGGCTGTCGACCGGCACGCTTGTCGTCTCCGACCGCGAGGTGAAGCTGTCGGGCGATGCGCTCTACGAAGGCGCTGCCAACGACATCCGCGCAGGGCTCGGCAAGGACTTCCCGAAAAACTGGCAATACAAGCCGGAAATCACGGTGAAGCCTGCGGCAGGCCCGGTCGACGGCACTGTGTGCCAGCAATTGTTCTCGGAGCTTCTGACCAAGGGCAAGATCCGTTTCGCGACCAGGCGTGCGGACATCGATCCCGACTCCGCCGGCATCCTCGATCGTCTCATCGAGACGGCGCTGCGCTGCCCCACCACCAATATCGAGATCGCCGGGCATACCGACGCCGACGGCGAGGATTCCTTCAACCAGGCTCTCTCGGAAAAGCGCGCGCAGGCGGTGATCGACTATCTGGTCAAGGCCGGCCTGCCCGCCAGCCGCTTCACCGCGGTTGGCCATGGCAGCACGCAGCCGCTTGCCGGCAACGACACCGATGAAGGCAAGGCCCAGAACCGCCGTATCGAATTTCTGGTGAGGTGACGATGCCCTATCTCGTCTCGTTCCATCTGGGCTGGCTGATCGGCTCGCTGCTGCTGGGCTTCTGCATGGGCTGGATCTCGGTGGTCCAGCGCGGCAACGGCACCTCGAAGGTGACGGCGCGCTGGCTCGCCGCGCTCGCCGCCGCGCTGGTCGCGGCCTCGCTCGCCCATGTGGTCCCCGGCCGCTTTGGCTACTGGCTCGATCTCGGCCTGATCATGTTCGCGTGCTACCTCGTCGGCTGTACCATCGGTGCATGGCTGCGCGACCGCGTGGTCTCGCGCACCGCGCCACCAGCCGCTCTGTGATGTTGCTGCGCACCCTCACTGAAGGGACGGGGGGCGCGTCCGCCGCGGCCTTTCGGCGCGTCAGAACGCGTCAACTGGCCGCCTCGATCATCCTCTTTCAACGGGCAGGACTGCCCCATAGATTGACGTCGGCTTAAGGCGTGACGGAACATTGTGCGGCCGAAATCATCAAAACTTCATGGCGTCTGCGCAGGATTGCCATGGAGATTCGCGTCAAGCCTTGCCGCCGAAAGCGCCAAATCGTGCATCAGGAGCCGTAACCCTGCCTAAAATATTGAAGGCACGTGTTTTTGTTCGGATTGGCGAATTCCACTCCGCCCGAAAACGCGCTAGTGGAGGGGCAGGGAGCATGCGCGATGCCGGAGCCGACGGCGAGGGTTCGCTGGGTGCCTGTGCGTCGTCCGCCTGTCCGCCGGCCACCCTGGCCGCCGAAGCGTTGTTCGAGGTCTAGATGCTGGAAGCCATACGCAGGGCGATGTCGTTTCTGCGCCAGAAGCAGGTCCTGCATAAGCTTGGAGTTGTGATCAGCATCGCGGTCATCGGCATCGCTTGCTATGTGTTGTACCACATGCTGCGAGGCATCGATTTCAACGAGGTCCTCGAGGCGATCAAGAGCACCGAGCCCAGTCAGATCGCGATGGCGGCGCTGTTCGTCGCTGCGGGCTATTTCACCCTGACCTTCTACGACCTCTTCGCCACGCGCGCGATCGGCCATGCCCATGTGCCCTATCGCATCAATGCGCTCGCGGCCTTCACCAGCTATTCGATCGGCCACAATGTCGGCGCCAGCGTCTTCACCGGCGGCGCGGTGCGCTACCGCATCTATTCGGCCTATGGGCTGAACGCGATCGACGTCGCAAAAATCTGCTTCCTCGCCGGCCTGACTTTCTGGCTGGGCAATGCCGCCGTGCTCGGCCTCGGCATCTCCTATCACCCGGAGGCCGCCGCCTCGATCGACCAGCTCCCGCCCTGGCTGAACCGGACGCTGGCGCTGATGATCATCGTGGCGCTGATCGGCTACGTGGTCTGGGTCTGGACCCAGCCGCGGGTGGTCGGCCGCGGCCCCTGGACCGTGGTGCTGCCGGGCGGCCCGCTGACGCTGCTTCAGATCGCGATCGGCATCGTCGATCTCGGCTTCTGCGCGCTGGCGATGTATGTCCTAGTTCCGGACGAGCCCAATCTCGGCTTCGTCGTGGTCGCGGTGATCTTCGTCTCGGCCACCCTGCTCGGCTTCGCCAGCCATTCGCCCGGAGGGCTCGGCGTGTTCGACGCCGCCATGCTGGTCGGCCTCTGGCAGATGGACCGGGAGGAGCTTCTGGGCGGCATGCTGCTGTTCCGCGTCCTCTATTATCTGTCTCCCTTCGTCCTATCTGTAATCTTGCTGACGCTTCGCGAAGTTATCATCGGCGCGCGATCGAAGCGCTTGCATCAGGCGGCGCTCAAGCTGGACCCCGGCCCGGCGCGTGAAGCTGCCTATGTGCGAGAGCGTAGCGACAGCGGCGCCTGACCGGTGCCAGGTCCTTAGGACAAGTCCTCCAGGAGAAGCCTGCCCCGATGGCGATCGACGCCCCATCTTCTCCCCCCGCCCAGCCTTGGTCCGACCGGCTGCGCCACTCGACCGTCATCCTGATCGCCGCGGCGCTGGCGCTGTCCGTCGTGGTCTCGCTCGGCGAATTGTCCGCGCTGCACGCCGCGATTGTGTTCCTCTGCATCGCGGCGGCTGCCCTGATCCCGTGGCGGCTGCACGATCCCGCCGCCTCACGCGATGATGTCAGGCGCATCAACCCGGTCGAGAGCGCGGCGGTGGCTGCGGTGGTCGCCGGCATGCCGGATCCGGCGGTGCTGCTCGACCGCGCCGGCCGCGTCATCCATCTCAACGCCGCGGCCGCCCAGCTCGCACCGGCGCTGCGCAGGAACGAACTCGCCCAGTTCGCGCTGCGCTCGCCGGAGATCATCACGGCGCTGCGCGAGGCGATCGCCACCACCGAGCCGCGGCGCGCGACCTATCTCGACCATGTTCCGGTCGATCGCTGGATGGAGCTCATGATCACGCCGGTTCCGGTGCCGACCAGCTTCGGCGGCGCCGACAAATGCATGCTGATGACCTTCCACGACCAGACGCCGCTACGCCGGGTCGAGGAGATGCGCGCCGACTTCGTCGCCAATGCCAGCCACGAGCTGCGCACGCCGCTGGCCGCGCTGTCGGGCTTCATCGACACCCTCCAGGGCCAGGCCAAAGACGATCCCAAGGCGCGCGAGCGCTTCCTCGGTATCATGCACAACCAGGCCACGCGCATGGCGCGCCTGATCGACGATCTGCTGTCGCTGTCGCGGGTCGAGCTGTCGGCCCATGTCCGGCCCGACACCCTGGTCGACCTCATACCGATCATCCGCCAGGTCGCCGACGGGCTCGAGCCGCTGGCGCGCGAGCGTCAGGTCGAGGTGGAGATCGATCTGCCGGAGCCGCCGGTGATGATCGCGGGGGACCGCGAGGAACTGCTCCGCCTGTTCGAGAACCTGATCGAGAACGCGCTCAAATACGGCGCCTCCGGCGGCCGCGTCATCGTGTCGCTGACATCCGGCGTCGCCACTGATGGAACTCAGGAAATCCGGGTCCTGGTCCGCGATTTCGGCCCCGGCATCGCGCCCGAGCACCTGCCGCGGCTGACCGAGCGCTTCTACCGGGTGGACGTCGGCGACAGCCGCTCGCAAGGCGGGACCGGGCTCGGATTATCGCTGGTGAAACATATTCTTAACCGCCATCGCGGCCGGCTTCTGATTGAAAGCGTGCCCAAGCAGGGCGCCACTTTCACGGCGTGTTTTCCCCAGGCGAAGATTTCGGCTCAGGCCTAAAAACCAAGCGGATTCAATTGCTTGGTGGCGTCATCCAACTGTCATGAAACCTTCGTAAAAGCACAGCCGACCGCTCCTAAACGGGCGGCGCGGGGAGCGCGATCGGGCGCGGATGGCGCTTCGCTCCCCTGTATGGAGACCAGCATGAATTTCCTCAAAACTATGGTCGCTGCTGGCTTGGTCGCCGCATCGACGACGGCAGCCTTTGCGGCCGACATCACCGGCGCCGGCGCGACGTTCCCGTTCCCGCTCTATTCGAAGTGGGCTGACGCCTACAAGAAGGAGACCGGCAACGGTCTGAACTACCAGTCGATCGGTTCGGGCGGCGGCATCAAGCAGATCCAGGCCAAGACCGTCACCTTCGGCGCGAGCGATATGCCTCTCAAGCCTGAGCAACTTGAAAAGGACGGAATGATCCAATGGCCGCAGGCGATGGGTGCCTTGGTGCCGGTCGTCAATCTCGAAGGGATCAAGTCGGGCGAGCTGGTGTTTTCTGGCGAGTTGCTGGGCGACATCTATCTGGGCAAGGTCAAGACATGGAATGACCCGGCGATCGCCAAGCTTAATCCCAAAGTGAAGCTCCCCTCGGACGCCATCACCGTCGTGCGTCGGTCGGACGGCTCCGGCACCACGTTCATCTGGACCGATTTCCTTACGAAGACCAATGCCGAGTGGAAGACAAAGGTCGGTGCCGGTACCGCGGTCGAGTGGCCAACGGGTGTTGGCGCCAAAGGCAATGAAGGCGTCGCGGGCAATGTCAGCCAGACCAAGAACTCGATCGGCTATGTCGAGTATGCCTATGCCAAGCAAAACAAGCTGACCTACGGTGCCCTGATCAACAAGTCCGGCAAGACCGTGCAGCCGACCGTTGCGGCCTTCCAGGCAGCAGCCGCCAACGCCGACTGGGCCGGCTCCAAGAACTACTATGTGATCCTGACCGACCAGCCCGGTGAAACGTCGTGGCCGATTACCGGCGCGACCTTCATCTTGATGCACAAGGATGCGACCGACAAGGCGGCGTCCCAGGAAGCCATCAAGTTCTTCAAGTGGGCGTTCGAGAAGGGCGACAAGATGGCGGAGGAGCTCGATTACATCCCGATGCCCGACACGGTCGTGAAGCAGATCGAGAAGACGTGGGCTGCCGAGATCAAGAGCTGATTGCAGCGTACTGAAACTCGCGCTCCGCCTCGGCGGGCGCGAGTGAAAGAACGGCCCGGAATCCCAGGATTCCGGGTCCTTGAGACCACCCGGAACGACGCGGCAAACCGTCGAAAACGACCGCCTTTGGCGGCATGCAGATGGCGTAAGGCAAAACAGGGGATCGGCGTGGCAGAGATGGCCGTTCAGAGCGATGCAATCGACGACGCCGGACCGTATGATCGCGCCAAGGCCTTGGGCGCGTTCAAGCTCGGTGACGTCACCTTCTACTGGGTCACGCGGCTTTCCGCGATCTCGGTGCTGCTGATCCTCGGCGGCATTATCATTTCGCTGATCGTGGGCGCCTTCCCGGCGATCAAGGAATACGGCCTGTCGTTCCTGTGGACGCAGCGCTGGGCCCCTTCGGCCGATCCGCCCGTGCTCGGCGCGCTCGGGCCGATGTACGGTACGCTCGTCACCTCCTTCATCGCGATGCTGATCGCCATTCCCGTCGGTCTCGGCATTGCGATCTTCCTCACCGAGCTCTGTCCGCAATGGCTGCGCCGCCCGATCGGCATGGCGATCGAGCTGCTCGCCGGCATTCCCTCGATCATCTACGGCATGTGGGGCTTCTTCGTGCTGGGGCCGTTCCTGGCCAACACCTTCCAGCCCTTCATGATCAGGGTGTTCGACGGCGTGCCCGTGCTCGGCGCGATCTTCGCGGGTCCCCCGTCCTATCTCAGCCTGTTCAATGCCGCGCTGATCCTCGCCATCATGGTGCTGCCCTTCATCACCTCGATCTCGGTCGACGTGTTCAAGACGGTGCCGCCGGTGCTGAAGGAAGCCGCCTACGGTGTCGGCTGCACCACGTGGGAAGTCGTGCGCAGCGTGGTGATCCCGTATACCCGCGTCGGCATCATCGGCGGCGTCATGCTGGCGCTGGGTCGCGCGCTCGGCGAGACGATGGCCGTGACTTTCATCATCGGCAATTCGTTTCGCATCTCTTCATCGATTTTCGCCCCGGGCACCACGATCTCGGCAGCGATCGCATCCGAGTTCGCCGAGAGCGACGGCTTGCACCAGTCCGGCCTGATCCTGCTCGGCCTGCTCCTGTTCGTGCTGACGTTCTTCGTGCTCGCGGCCGCGCGGCTGATGCTGATGCGCCTGGAAACCAAGGCCGGAAAGTGAAGCCATGAACCCGATCTATTCGCGCCGCCGCCGCTGGGACATCGTCATCCGCGGCCTCTGCATCGCAGCCGCCGCCTTCGGCGTCACCTGGCTCGCGCTGATCCTGGTCACGCTGCTCTACAACGGCTTGGCTGGGCTCAACCTTCAGGTCTTCACCGCAGACACGCCGCCGCCCGGATCGACCGAGGGCGGCCTTCGCAACGCCATCGTCGGCTCGCTGATCATGACCGTGATCGGCGTCGGCATCGGCGCGCCGCTCGGCATGTTCGCCGGCACCTATCTTGCCGAATACGGACGCAACGACAGGCTGACCTCGGTCATCCGTTTCATCAACGACATCCTGCTCTCGGCGCCCTCGATCATCATCGGCCTGTTCATCTACGGTGCGGTCGTGGTGCCGATGCGAGGCTTCTCGGCAATCGCTGGCGCGCTGGCGCTCGCCGTGATCGTGATCCCGGTCGTGGTGCGCACCACGGAGGACATGCTGCTGCTGGTGCCGAACCCGCTGCGTGAGGCGGCCTCCGCGCTCGGGCTGCCGCGCTCGCTGGTGATCAAGCGCATCGCCTACCGTGCGGCGCGCTCGGGCCTCATCACCGGCGTGCTGCTGGCCACTGCTCGCGTCGCGGGCGAGACCGCGCCGCTGCTGTTCACCGCGCTGTCGAACCAATTCTTCAGCCTCGGCCTGGACAAGACGATGGCCAACCTGCCGGTGACCATCAACAACTTCGTGCAGAGCCCCTACGCCTACTGGAAGCAACTCGCCTGGAGCGGTGCGCTGCTGATCACCCTGACTGTGCTTGCCCTGAACATTGGCGCCCGCATCCTTGGTGCCGAGAGGACCGCAAAATGAGTGAAATGTCTGTTTCCGTAAGCGCGCCGACCGTTCACCCCGGCTCGCAGCCGCTGCCCGAGGCGCCTGCCAAGGTCACGGCGCGCAACCTCAATTTCTACTACGGTGAGCACCATGCGCTGAAGAACATCAATCTGGCGCTCGGCACCAATCGCGTCACGGCCTTCATCGGCCCTTCCGGCTGCGGCAAGTCGACCCTGCTGCGTATCTTCAACCGGATGTACGACCTCTACCCGGGCCAGCGCGCCACCGGCCAGCTCATGCTCGACCACACCAACATGCTCGACCCCAAGCTCGACCTCAATCTGCTGCGCGCGCGGGTCGGCATGGTGTTCCAGAAGCCGACCCCGTTCCCGATGACGATCTACGAGAACATCGCCTTCGGGATCCGCCTCTACGAGAAGATCTCGAAATCGGAGATGGACGATCGCGTGGAGAAGGCGCTGCGCGGCGGCGCGCTGTGGAACGAGGTCAAGGACAAGCTCAATGCCTCCGGCCTGTCGCTCTCCGGCGGCCAGCAGCAGCGCCTCTGCATTGCCCGTACCGTCGCGGTGCGGCCCGAGGTGATCCTGTTCGACGAGCCCTGCTCGGCGCTCGACCCGATCTCGACCGCCAAGGTCGAGGAGCTGATCCAGGAATTGTCCGAGAACTACACGATCGCGATCGTCACCCACAACATGCAGCAGGCGGCCCGCGTCTCCGACAAGACCGCCTTCATGTATCTCGGCGAGCTGATCGAGTTCGACGACACCAGCAAGATCTTCACGTCGCCGACCGACCGGCGCACGCAGGATTACATCACCGGCCGGTTCGGCTGAGGAGACGGAACATGGGTTCTGAACATACCGCAAAGGCTTTCGATACCGACCTCCAGGAACTCACCCGCCTGGTCGCCGAGATGGGCGGCATCGCCGAGCGCATGATCGTCGATTCCGTCGACGCGCTGATCCGCCGCGACGTCGCGCTCGGTCAACGCGTCGTCGCCACCGACGCCGAACTCGACACGCTGCAGAAGCGCATCGAGGAGCGCGCCGTGCTCACCATCGCCCGCCGCCAGCCGATGGCCGTTGATCTGCGCGAGATCGTCGGGGCCATGCGCGTCGCGACCGATCTCGAGCGCATCGGCGATCTCGCCAAGAACATGGGCAAGCGCGTCGCAGCGCTGGAGACGGATTTTCATCCGCTGAAACTGTTCCGCGGCCTGGAACACATGACCGACCTCGTACAGCAGCAGGTCAAGTCGGTGCTGGACGCCTATGCCGCGCACGATCTGCCGGCAGCGATGGCGGTGTGGAAGGGCGACGAGGAAGTCGATGCCATCTGCACCTCGCTGTTCCGCGAACTCCTCACCTACATGATGGAGGATCCGCGCAACATCTCGTTCTGCATCCATTTGATGTTCTGTGCCAAGAACATCGAGCGGATCGGCGACCACGCCACCAACATCGCCGAGACCGTATTCTACATGATCGAGGGTCAGGCGATCACCGACAAGCGGCCGAAGGGCGACATGACGACCTTCGCCACGACGGTGCCGAATACCTAAACGGTGCCGAATACCCAAGGAGCGACGACAACATGGGCGCACGCATTATGGTGGTTGAGGACGAGGAAGCTCTCACCGAGCTTCTTCGCTACAACCTCGAAGGCGACGGCTATGACGTTGAGACGGTGATGCGCGGCGATGATGCCGACACCCGCCTCAAGGAGCACATTCCCGATCTGATCGTGCTCGACTGGATGCTGCCGGGCCTGTCGGGCATCGAGCTGTGCCGGCGGCTGCGCACCCGTCCCGAAACCAAGCAGCTTCCGATCATCATGCTGACCGCGCGCGGCGAAGAAAGCGAGCGGGTGCGGGGACTTGCGACCGGTGCCGACGACTACATCGTCAAGCCGTTCTCGGTGCCGGAGCTGCTGGCGCGCGTGAAGGGCCTGCTCAGGCGCGCCAGCCCCGAGCGGCTCGCCACCGTGCTCGCCTATGGCGACATCGAGCTCGACCGCGACAAGCGCCGCGTGGCGCGTTCGGGCCGGCCGATCGATCTCGGCCCGACCGAATATCGTCTGCTGGAGTTCTTCCTGGAGCATCCCGGCCGCGTGTTCTCGCGCGAGCAGCTGCTCGACAGCGTCTGGGGCCGCGACATCTACATCGACGAGCGCACTGTCGACGTCCACATCGGCCGCCTGCGCAAGCTGCTCAATCTCGGCCGGGAGCAGGATCCGATCCGCACCGTGCGTGGCGCCGGCTATGCGCTGGACGATCGGTTCGCGAAGGCGGAGCAGACCTGAGTTTTGTGGATGTCGAATTAGCGAGCCGCGGCAACAATCTTGGCCGTCATCCCGGGGCGCGCGTAGCGCGAGCCCGGGATCCATAACCACAAGACGTGGTTTGGCGAAGACTCGCAGTAGCCATCTCGCGCAATCACTGCGCCCTGTGGTTATGGATCCCCGCCTCCGCGGGGATGACACCGAGTAAGTCGAGCCGTCATCGTGTGACGGCTGCAGTCAGCTAAATCCGCAAACTCACCGCGTGCCCGGCTTCGCCGGCGCGCGCCGGCGATCCGCTGCGGGTTGATACGCCACGCGCGAATGCTGGGCGCAATAGGGCAGGCCGGAGAGCGCCTTGCCGCCGCAGAAGAAGAAATCCGGGCTCGAGGGATCTCCGACCGGCCAGTGGCAGGTCGCCTCGTTCAGCTCCAGCAGCGACAGCCGCTGGTTCATCGGCACCACATTGTCGTAGGTGACGGGTTCGGCCTCCACCTCGACCTCGAAGGCCTGCGCCAGCGCGGTGTTGCCGCGGGCAACGGGGCGGGTCACCCGCATCATGTGCTGCGCGGGCCGCGCCTTGCGCGGCCGGGGCGCTGCCGACGAAGGGCTCTTGGCGCGGCCGGACAGGCCGAGCCGGTGCACTTTGCCGATCACGGCATTGCGGGTCACATTGCCGAGCTCCGCCGCGATCTGGCTGGCCGAAAGTCCGGCCTCCCAAAGCTTCTTCAGCTGCTCGACGCGATCATCGGACCAGGTCAAAACCGTCATTGCACCCTTTCCCTCGCTGCGCGCCTACCATCCTGGGGCCTTCGCAGCGATTGCCTAAGCCTTGAAAAACCCGTGCGGCCAGAATCCCTTAAGGCTCGCCGGGCGCGCTCAAGACGCCCGAACGTTTACGCCGGTACATGAGGACTTAAGGGATCAGAACTGCTGCACGAGATGTCGTATCTGACAGTCCAAACGCTACAATATGGCGTGACTCCCGCGCAAGAGTCCGCCGACTCGCGTCCACATGTTCCGTGGTGAAAATCCCGCGAAATCGGCACCGCAAGACTACGGATTCAGCGTTTCGCGGGGCTTTCCGGGCGGCATTGACACCCGTCTTGCCAGGCATAAGATAGTCCTACGTGCCGCCCTTAAAAGGCGGCACGTTTCGTTTTCCGGGCCGGTCAATGGTGCGTTGCGTAATGCGCGCGTCACACCGTCCGCAACATTCAAGTGACGTCATGACGAACAGCGCCGCGCCGCATTTGCTCCCCGTTTTCGCCAGGGCCGACCTCGGTTTCGAGCGCGGCGAAGGCTGCTGGCTGATCGCAACCAATGGGGATCGCTATCTCGATTTCACCTCCGGCGTGGCGGTGAATGCGCTCGGCCATGCGCATCCCACTCTGGTCAAGGCGTTGCAGGAGCAGGCGACGAAGCTCTGGCACATGTCGAACCTGTTCCAGAGCCCGGACGGCGAGAAGCTCGCGGCGCGTCTGTGCAATGAGAGTTTTGCGGACTTCGTGTTCTTCTGCAATTCCGGCGCCGAGGCGCTGGAAGGCGTGATCAAGCTGGTGCGCCACCATCACTTCTCCAAGGGGCATCCTGAGCGCTACCGCATGATCACATTCGAGGGCGCCTTCCATGGCCGCACACTGGCGACGCTGGCCGCCACCGGCTCTGCAAAATATCTCGAGGGCTTCGGCCCGCCGATGGACGGCTTCGACCAGGTGCCGCATGGCGACCTGGAAGCTGTGAAGAAGGCGATCGGCCCGCACACCGCTGGCATTCTCATCGAGCCGATCCAGGGCGAGGGCGGCGTTCGTTCTGCGCCTCCCACGTTCCTGAAGGCATTGCGCGAGCTCTGCAATGAGCGCGGCCTATTGCTCGCCTTCGACGAGGTGCAGACTGGCATGGGCCGCACCGGCGAACTCTTTGCCTACAAGCGTACCGGTGTTGTGCCCGACGTGATGTCGCTGGCGAAGGCGCTCGGTGGCGGTTTCCCGATCGGCGCGGTGCTCGCCACCGCCGACGCTGCGCGCGGCATGGGGCCGGGCTCGCATGGTTCGACCTTCGGCGGCAATCCGCTCGCGATCTCGGCTGCGAACGCCGTTCTCGACGTCATGCTCAAGCCCGGCTTCTTTGACCACGTGCAGAAAATGTCGCTGCTGCTGAAGCAGAAGCTCGCCTCCGTGATCGATCGCCATTCAGATGTCGTCAGCGAGGTGCGCGGCGAGGGGCTCCTGATCGGCATCAAGGCCGTGGTGCCCTCGGGCGATCTCGTCGCGGCGCTGCGCGCCGAAAAATTGCTCACCGTCGGAGCCGGCGACAATGTCGTGCGCTTCCTGCCGCCCTTGATCGTTACCGAGGCGGAGATCGAGGACAGCGTCGGGCGGCTCGAACGCGCCTGCACTGCGATCTCGTCCAGCCAGACCAAGCGGGCGGCAAGCTGATGAGCAAGACGCCCAATAAAGCTCCAAAGCACTTTTTGGACATCAACGAGCTGCCGCTGTCGGAGCTCAAGAGCATGCTCGCCGCCTCGTCCGCCATGAAGGCGAAGCAGAAGGCGCACCAGCCGGTCAGGCCGCTCGAAGGCAAGACGCTGGCGATGATCTTCGAGCGACCCTCGACGCGGACGCGGGTGTCGTTCGATGTCGCCATGCGCCAGCTCGGCGGCGAGCCCATCATGCTCACCGGCGCCGAGATGCAGCTCGGTCGCGGCGAGACCATCGCCGACACCGCGCGGGTGCTGTCGCGCTATGTCGACGCCATCATGATCCGCATCCTCAATCACGAGGCGCTGCTGGAGCTCGCGGCCTATGCGACCGTGCCCGTGATCAACGGCCTGACGCGGCGGTCGCATCCCTGCCAGGTGATGGCCGACCTCATGACCTATGAGGAGCATCGCGGCCCGATCGAGGGCAAGACGGTGGCCTGGACCGGCGACGACAACAACGTGCTGGCGTCCTGGGCGCACGCCGCCGAGCGCTTCAAATTCCAGCTCAACGTCGCAACACCTCCGGAGCTCGCGCCGAAGAAGGCAATGCGCGACTGGATCAAGACGTCAGGCGCGCCGATCGTGCTCGGCACCGATCCGGAAGCCGCCGTGCGCGGCGCCGATTGCGTCGTCACCGACACCTGGGTGTCGATGGGCGACAAGGAGGGCGAGCACCGCCACAACGTGCTCAAGCCCTACCAGGTCAATGCCAAGCTGATGTCGCTGGCCAAGCCCGATGCGCTGTTCATGCACTGCCTGCCAGCCCATCGCGGCGAGGAGGTCACGGATGAAGTGATCGACGGTCCGCAATCGGTCGTGTTCGACGAGGCCGAGAACCGCCTGCACGCGCAGAAGGGCATTCTGGCCTGGTGCTTCGACGCGGTGAAATAGCGGGGGCGTGTGGTGGCGTTGCTGTCGCCCCGCGCGCCGCTATCGTCCCGGATCAGCGCTCGCTCCGCTCGCTTGTCCGGAACGATAGCGGAATATGTGGTGGTAGCCGCCCCCCTTCCATTCTCAGCCCTCCGACCCCAGATAACGCGCCATGGTTTCCCAATCCCCTGACATGAAAACCGGGCCAGAAGGCCCGGTTCGCGCACCATCGGCGGTTCCGATCGACGACGCCGTGCTGCCTTACGAGGTCGATGCGCTCGATGTGCGCGGGCGGCTGGTGCGGCTCGGCCCGGCGCTCGACGATATCCTGACCAAGCACGATTATCCCGCACCCGTCGGCAAGCTGCTCGGTGAAGCCATCGTGTTGACGACGTTGCTCGGCACCGCGCTGAAATTCGAAGGTCGCTTCATTCTCCAGGCTCAGACCGACGGTCCGGTGTCGTTCCTGGTCGTCGACTACATGGCGCCGGATCGCCTGCGCGCCTATGCCCGCTTTGACGCCGAGCGCCTCGGCGAGGCCAAGGACGCTGGCATGCAGTCTGGCACGCTGCTCGGCCGCGGCCATCTCGCCATGACCATCGACCAGGGCCCCGACATGAGCCGCTACCAGGGTCTGGTTGCGCTCGACGGCGGTAGCCTGGAAGACGCCGCGCACGAATATTTTCTCCGCTCCGAGCAGATTCCGACGCGCGTGCGCCTTGCGGTCGGCGAGGAGTGGCGCTCGAGCGACGGCGGCAAGCATCGCTGGCGGGCCGGCGGCATGCTGATGCAGTTTCTGCCGAAGGCGCCGGAGCGCGCCCGGCAGGCCGATCTGCATCCCGGCGATGCGCCTGAAGGTGTCGAAGTGCACAGCGTCGCCGAAGACGACGCCTGGGTCGAGGCGCGTTCGCTGATGGAGACCGCCGAAGACGTCGAGCTGATCGATCCCGAACTCTCGGGCGAGCGGTTGCTCTACCGTCTCTTCCACGAGCGCGGCGTGCGCGTGTTCAATCCGCAGGTCCTCAAGGCGCAGTGCTCCTGCTCGCGCAATGCGGTCGCCTCGATGCTCAAGAGCTTTTCGCCGGACGATCGTGCCGCAATGGTCAAGGACGACAAGGTCGTCGTCACCTGCGAGTTCTGCTCATCGGTGTACCAGTTCTCGCCCCACGAGGCGGGCGTGGAAGACGCCTGACGCGGCATTCTCGCAAAGACGATGTGGAGGCAGTTCGCCAAAGGTTCGGACATCGTAGGGTAGGCAAAGTGGAGCGTGCTCACCATGTCCTGTGCGACGACCGGAATGGTGGGCATGGCGCTTTGCGCCTCTGCCCGCCCTACGACACCGCGCTAAAGCGCGATGCGACTAGGATGAATCGTCATCGCGCTTCAGGTTGTTGTTTCAGCATGATCTTTTCGGAAAACCGCTGTGCATTTTTCCGGATCATGCTTTAGTTCAACACCCGCTTGTTGTCGGGACTGTCGAGCGAGAACGTCGGCACGTCGATCTCGAAGCGCTCGCCGGTTTCGCTGACCATCTGGTAGCGGCCGGTCATGAAGCCCGAGGCGGTCGAGAGCGGCACGCCGGAGGTGTATTCGAAGCGCTCGCCGGGCGCCAGGATCGGCTGCTCGCCGACCACCCCCTCGCCCTTCACCTCCTGCTGGCGGCCCGAGGCATCGGTAATGATCCAGTGCCGCGTCTTGAGCTGCACGGTCTCCTCGCCCGAATTGGTGATGACGATGGTATAGGCCCAGAAATAGCGCGAGCGGTCGGCCGACGACTGCTCCGGAACAAAGTTCGGCTCGACGGTCACTTCAATCTGGCGGGTCACGGCGCGGTACATGGTTGCTATAATAGCCAAATCCGTCCCGGGAACCAAACGCCACAGACGGCTTTGGCGACATCGTCCCGCCAGAATTCGAAGGGAAGGACACCCCAAAGGGAGATTCCCTTATATGATCCGGGCCGCTTTGCGAGACGACGGCGGGACCCTTACATTCTTTCAACGTCGCGTTTTGCGGAAGGGTTTTTAGGCCCCGATGACCATTGCCGACCAAGTGACGGGATCGACGATCGCGGGGACCGCGGAGGCCAGACCCGCAGGGACCAAGCCGCGCGCCGCCGCGCCGGCCATCACGCTGCCCGCCATCGGCGAGCGCGAGCTCCGGCTCGATCTGTTCCGCGGGCTCGCGCTGTGGCTGATCTTCATCGACCACCTGCCGCCGAGTCTGTTGACCTGGTTCACGATCCGCAATTACGGCTTCAGCGACGCTACGGAGATCTTCATCTTCATCTCCGGCTACACCGCCGCCTTCGTCTACGGCCGGGCGATGCTGGAGAGCGGCGTCGTCATCGCCACCGCGCGCATCCTGCGCCGGGTCTGGCAAATCTACGTCGCCCACGTCTTCCTGTTCACGATCTTCCTTGCCGAAATCTCCTACGTGGCGACCAGGTTCGAGAACCCGCTCTACACCGAAGAGATGGGTATCATGGACTTCCTCAAGCAGCCGGACGTCACCATCGTGCAGGCGCTGCTCTTGCGCTTTCGTCCCGTCAACATGGACGTGCTGCCGCTCTACATCGTGCTGATGCTGGCGCTGCCCCTGATCCTGTGGTCGATGAAATGGCGCCCCGACGTCACCCTCGGCCTTTCGGTCGTGCTCTACGCGGTCACCTGGGAGTACGATCTTTATCTATCGGCCTATCCGAACGGCTTCTGGGCCTTCAATCCCTTTGCCTGGCAATTGTTGTTCGTGTTTGGAGCATGGTGTGCGCTCGGAGGTGCGCGCCGCATGTCGCGTATTCTGTCGTCACGCGTCACGATGTGGCTGGCGATCGCCTATCTCGTCGCGTCGTTCTACGTGACGCTGACCTGGTATGTGCCGCAGCTCTCCCAGTTCATGCCGAAGCTGATCGAGCAATGGATGTATCCGATCAACAAGACCGATCTCGACGTGCTGCGCTTCACGCATTTCCTGGCGCTGGCCGCGCTCACGGTGCGCTTCCTGCCGCGGGACTGGCCGGGCCTGAAGTCGCCCTGGCTGCGGCCGCTGATCCTGTGCGGCCAGCATTCCCTCGAGATCTTCTGTCTCGGCGTCTTCCTTGCTTTCGCCGGCCACTTCATCCTGGCCGAAGTCTCCGGCGGCGCAGCCATGCATGCCTTGATTAGTCTCTCCGGAGTGCTGATCATGTGGGGGGTGGCCTGGGTCATTTCGTGGTACAAGCGCGTGGCTGACAAGAGCGGTGCGAAGACCAAAAACGCCGTCGGCAACGCCGATCTGGCGGGAGGGGGCTGATGAAGGCGAAGGTTCTCCTGAGCCTGATCCTGCTATGCGTCGCCGCGCCTGTGGCGCGTGCGGGCGATCCTGCGCCCACGGCTCCCCCTGCGCCCGCTTCCTGCGAATTGCCGGCCTATCTGCTGACCAGCGAAAGCGCGTTGCCCAAGGTCGCCGCCGCCGTCAAGGCCGGCAAGCCGCTCGAGATCCTGGTCATCGGCAGCCGCTCGACGACCATTCCATCTTCGGAGAACAGCTCGTACCCGGCGCGCATGGAGGCGATCCTCAAGGAGAAGCTGCCGCCGCCGGAGGTGGTACATGTCTCCGTAGAAATACAGAGCAAGAAAACGGCAGAGGAGACCGCCTCCACTTTCGTTAAGCTGATGGAAGCAAAAACGCCTACGTTGGTCATCTGGCAGACCGGGACCGTGGACGCTATCCGAGCGAGCGATCCCGACGAGTTTCGCAGTGCCGTCACCGAAGGGGTTGCTGCATTGCAAAATGCGGGGGCTGACGTCGTCTTGATGAATCTGCAGTATAGTCCACGCACTGAAACCATGATCTCGGCGCAGCCTTTTCTCGACAATATGCGGGTGGTGGCGCAGGAGCACGGTATCCCGCTGTTCGATCGTTTCGCGATCATGCGGCAGTGGAATGATCAGGGTCAGTTCGACCTGTTCAGCCCGTCCCGCGGGCCCGAGCTGGCGAAACAGGTCCATGATTGCCTTGGCCGGGCGTTGGCACAGTTCGTGATCGACGCAGCCCGTCTCGAGCCGGCCCAGCAGCAAAATTGAGGTCTAGCGTTAATGAGTTCTCTCTGCCCTTTTTGCCTGACGACATGGCTGGCCGCGCCTGCAGCCGCGGCGCTGTTGTTGCTGACGCCGGCCCCGCAATCGCATGCCCAGACGGCAGCCGCACAGGCGACACCCGCCCCCGCGCAGTCGGCTGATCCCGCTTCCGCTTCGCCCTCCCAGACCACCGTCGCTGCGACGTCGCCCGAGCAGCGCGGCATCACGGCGCGCGCCATCGACAAGGTGAAGCAGGCCGCCAAATCCGCCAGCGACATCTTCAACCGTGTGCCCTGCCAGCCGCCGAAGGACGGTTCGAAGGCGATGGGCTCGCTGCCGCACGTTGCTGGCAAGCTCGTCGCCGGCCTGCCCGTCGTCATCGTCGCGTTCGGCTCGTCGTCGACTCAGGGATTCGGCGCGAGCTCGCCGGAGTTCAATTACCCCAATCGTCTCGCCGCGCAGCTGCGCCGGCACTATCCGACCGCCGACATCAGCGTCATCAATGCCGGCGTCGGCGGCGAGGACGCCCCCGAGATGATGAAGCGCCTCCAGACGCAGGTGATCGACATGCATCCGGATCTCGTGATCTGGCAGGTCGGCACCAACGCCGTGCTGCGCAATCTCGATCCCGGCGAAACCGCCAAGATGGTGGAGGACGGCATCAGCCGCATCCAGGCCGCGGGCGGCGCCGACATCGTGCTGGTGGATCCGCAATATTCGCCGGCCGTCAACCAGCGCGCCGAGAGCGCCGGCAAGATGGTGAAGCTGCTCAACAAGGTCGCCGAGCTCCGTCACGTCGGAATCTTCCCGCGCTTCGAGGTGATGCGCGACTGGCATGAGAAGCAGGCCATTCCGGTCGAGGGCTTCGTGATCGCCGATGGCCTGCACATGAACGATTGGGGCTATGCCTGCTTCGCTCAGCTGTTGGGTGACGACATCATCCGTTCCGTCGGCCAGATCAAGCTCGGGGTGAACGTGCCCGCGGACGTGCGGACGTACCGGCCGATGTAGGTCTCGCTTACCCTCCCCTGGAGGGGGAGGGTCGCTAGGCATGCAGCGAAGCGGAATGCGTAGCGGGGTGGGGTGACGGTCTCTCCCCGTCCAACGATGCCCGAGTGGAGAGATCACCCCACCCCGCTCGCGCTTCGCGCGATCGACCCTCCCCCTCCAGGGGAGGGTGAGAAGCTCACGCCTTCTCCAGCGCCGCTGTCAGATCCTCGATCAGGTCGTCGGCATGTTCGAGCCCCGCGGAGAAGCGAATGAACCCCTCGCTGATTCCGAGCGCGGCACGGTCCTCCGGCTTCAGGCGCTGATGGGTCGTCGTCGCCGGATGCGTGACGAGGCTCTTGGCGTCGCCGAGATTGTTCGAGATCTTCGCAAGCTTCAACTCGTTGAGCACGCGGAACGCCGCCTGCTTGCCGCCCTTGACCTCGAAGCCGACCAGGGTCGAGCCGCCGCGCATCTGCTTCTTCACCAAAGCTGCCTGCGGATGATCGGCGCGGCCGGGATAGACCAGCCGCGAGATCTTCGGATGGCTCGCCAGCACCTCGGCGATGCGCGCTGCGGTATCGGTCTGCGCGCGCACGCGCACGGCCAGCGTCTCCAGGCCCTTGAGCAGGACCCAGGCATTGAACGGCGAGATCGAGGGGCCGGTCTGGCGCATGAAATTGTGGATGTGCTCGGCGATGAAGGCTTCCGACGACAGGATGATGCCGCCGAGGCACCGGCCCTGGCCGTCGATATGCTTGGTCGCGGAATAGACGACGACGTCGGCCCCTAGCGCGAGCGGGCTCTGCCAGATCGGCGTGGCGAACACGTTGTCGACCACGAGCCGCGCGCCCCCCTTGTGCGCGATCTCGGCGATCCCGGGGATGTCGAGCACGTCGAGGGTCGGGTTGGTCGGGCTCTCCAGGAAGAACGTTTTCGTGTTGGGCTTCAGCGCGCGCTGCCATTGGTGGAGATCGAGCCCGTCGACCAGCGTGGTCTCGATGCCGTAGCGCGGCAACAAGTCCTGGATGACGTAAAGGCACGAGCCGAACAGGGCGCGCGAAGCCACGACGTGATCGCCCGCCTTGAGCGGTGCGAGGATCGCGGTCGTCACCGCGGCCATGCCGGTCGCGGCCGAGCGGGCGGCTTCGGCGCCTTCGAGCTCGATCATGCGGCGCTCGAACATCGCGATGGTGGGGTTGGAGTAGCGCGAATAGATGAAGCCGGGATCCTCGCCCTTGAACCGCGCCTCGCACTCCTCGGCGCTGTTGTAGACGTAGCCTTGGGTGAGGAACAGCGCCTCCGACGTCTCGCCAAACTGCGAGCGCAGGGTCCCGGAATGGACCAGGCGGGTTTCGGGACGGTAGTTGGCAGGCGACTTCGACATAGGACCCTCCGACATGACCATTCGATGCGCAAACGGTCACAAAAAAACCGGCCTGGATATCTCCACTGGCCGGGATCACAGAGGTCCCCGGCCTGTTTAGCGACTTATTTAACGTGGCTGCAAGCCGGCCGGCTCAAATCACCACGGGATAAGTGATGCTCATATTCCGCAATGCCCTTTCCGTCAAGGCGTCCATCGGCTAGCCGTAAAAGGCTGTTTTTCCCGTATGTCGGGACGCAAGAGAGCCCTGATGAGGACCCCCGGTTGACGTTCACGGTCGCCGCCGACGCCAATGGTATCCTGCCCGACCGCATGATCGCGGCGATGGCGGAAGCGGGGCTCATCCTGCCCGAATACGACTTCGTCGAAAGCCAGATCCAGCCGGCGAGCCTCGATCTGCGCCTTGGCGACATTGCCTATCGCGTCCGCGCCAGCTTCCTGCCCGGTCCCGGCGCCACGGTCGCCGAACGCATTGACGAATTGAAGCTGCACGAGTTCAGCCTCGCCGACGGCGCGGTGCTGGAGACCAACTGCGTCTACATCGTGCCGCTGCTGGAAAGCCTGGCGCTACCGCCGGAAATCGTCGCGGCAGCCAACCCCAAGAGCTCGACCGGCCGGCTCGACGTCTTCACCCGCGTGATCGCCGACGGCACGCGCCGCTTCGACATGATCGGCGCCGGCTATCATGGCCCGCTTTATGCCGAGATCAGCCCGAAGACCTTTCCGGTGCTGGTGCGCGAGGGCTCGCGCCTGTCGCAGGTGCGTTTCCGCACCGGTGATGCCATCCTCAATGCCGACGAGCTCGAGGCGCTGCACGCCGCCGAGCGCCTCGTCGACATCGACGATGCCGACCTCTCCGGCGGCGTCGCCGTCTCTGTCGATCTCTCCGGCGAGAAGGCGAGTGGCTTCGTCGGCTATCGCGCCAAGCGCCACACCGGTGTCGTCGACGTCGATCGCCGCTCCGGCTACGCGGTCGAAGACTTCTGGGAGCCGATCTCGGCCCGCCCCGACGGCAGCCTCATCCTCGATCCCGGCGAGTTCTACATCCTCGCCTCCAAGGAAGCCGTGCAGGTGCCGCCCGACTACGCCGCGGAGATGGTGCCGTTCGATCCTTTGGTGGGCGAGTTCCGCGTGCACTATGCCGGATTTTTCGATCCCGGCTTCGGCTATGCCGGCGCCGGCGGGCAGGGCTCGCGCGCCGTGCTTGAGGTGCGCTCGCGCGAGGTGCCGTTCATCCTCGAGCACGGCCAGATCGTCGGCCGCCTCGTCTATGAAAAGATGCTCGCCCGCCCCGACGCCATGTACGGGCAGCGCATCGGCTCGAACTACCAGGCGCAGGGCCTGAAGCTGAGCAAGCATTTTCGGGTGTAAGTGTCAGCAAGCGCTGCGCGTGAACCATGGCTCAAAGCGGCGGCTTCGGCCGTGGCGGCTTCGGACCAAAGGCGCGTGCCGTATCGCGCTGCGGACGGTTCACCTTGGATAGTGCGAGCTGTCGCGCATACTCCTTGTCGCCGGCGTCCTTGTATTGCGGACTGGTCAGTGCCGCCATCAACGCCACCACGTCGTCGATCTCGGGCTCCGTCAGCGCCAGCGGCTGGATGTCCTCATCGAGCCACGCGTCAGCGACGCCGTCGCCCTTGTTGTAGTGATCCATGACGTCCCACAGTGTTTCCATCGATCCGTCGTGAAAGTAGGGCGCGGTCACCAGGATATTTCGCAGGCCGGGCGTCTTGAAGGACGCAATGTCGCCCGGCCGCTTGGTGATCAGGAAACGCCCCAGAACCGACATTTCGTTCGCGATCGCCGCGTTGTCGACATCCAGCGCACGTCCCTGCGCCAGCTCGCGCTCGGCCTGCTCCGCCAGCGCACCGACGCGATGCCGAAGGATGCCGATGCCGATGTTGTGAAAATCGTGATCGGTGAAGACAGTTGGATCGCGCTCTCTATCCGTCAGCGCATGGCAAAGATTGCAACGCGCCTTGTTGTTGAACAATTCCCAACCACGTTTGGCCGAATCGCTGATCGCATTCGCATCTCCAGCGATGAAATGATCGAAGGGCGAATCGAAGGACGCGAGCGTCCGTTCATAGGTTGCAATGGCGCGCAACATGTCCTGTTCGTTGACGCCGCGGCCGAAGGCCTGCATGAACTGGGCCTGATAGTCCTTGTCGCCGGCGATCCTGGATACGGCATCGCCGATGCTGGCCGAGCCCATCTCGAGAGCGTTGGTGATCGGCAGCGCCGCCTGCTGCTCAAGCGTGTCGACGCGACCGTCCCAGAACTGCGACTTGTTGTAGAGCGCATTCAGCACGGTCGGGGCGTTGCGTTGGCCGGCGCGCCCATGGATGCCGATCGACACTGGCCTGCCGTCGGTGAAGGCGCGTGCCGGATCGTGGCACGTGGCACAGGCGATGGTGCCGTCGCCCGAGAGCTGGGCGTCGAAGAACAGCTTCTGTCCCAACGCAACCGTCGCAGGTGCAAGCGGTGTTGCCGGCGGGATCACTGACGCTGTCAGCGCCGCGGGAAAACCGACCTGATCCCGCGAGCGCGGCTCGGCGAGTGGCCCTTGCCCAGGCAGCGGCGGCGGTTGCCCCGGCGCCAGCGCTGGCGGTGGACCGACTGCGCTGTCTTCGTCCGCCGCCGATACGGGAAGCAACGGCAAGATCTGCGACAGGAGCAGGAGAACAGCCAGCGATATTGCGCGCATCCGATAGCCTTTGTTCTCGGGATAAGTAAGAAAGCTAACACGAAAGGTCCTGAACGTCATGCTGAGCGAATTGATGAAAGCGTATCGAGATCGCTCCAAGCCGTAGACGAGCGAAGCGATATCCGGGATGATCTGAGGAAGGATCCGGATATGGCGTCGCTCATCCGGCTACTTTTCTGGATCGCCGGTCTGGTCGGGCATGACGGCCGCGCGCGTGGCTCGGTTGCGTCGCCTCTCGCGCAATGACACAGTCCGTTACAACAAATCCATCGGGAGCAAGCATGAGGAGCGAAACAGAAGCCGCGCAGGAAGCGCAATGGAGACGCTGGCGGGCGGTCGCCGACCTCTATCATGCTTATTTCACCGGCCTGATCCTCACCGTGGTGACTCGGCGCGGGACAGCGGATGCCTCGGAATTCGTCTTCCGCGTGTTCCGCCGTCAGCAGCGGGAGCGCTTCCTTCCCGGCTTGCAAAAGCTCGGCCTCAGCCATCTGCCGCCGGCGGTGGCGGCTGCCCAGTATCATTATCTCTCCAACTGGATCGGCGGCGTGCATGTCGAATACATGTATGAGAGCGACCGCAAAGCCTGGATCCGCTATCCGCCGCCGCGCTGGATCTGGAGGGGCACCGCGATCTGCGGCGTTCCGGGCGAGGTCTCCAGCGCGATGCTGCGCGGCTGGCACGCCAACAACGGCGTTGCGCTTGGCGATCTCAGGCTCGGCTTCGTCTGCACCAAGCAGAGCGTCGATGGCCAGGATGGGCTCGAAGGCTACTATCATCAGTACGACCATCCGCTCGAGCCGGACCAGCGCCTGGTGTTCGCCCGTCATCTGGAAGCTCCATTGTTCGATGCGACGACCGCGCCGGCGCTGCCGGTCGCGAACTGGCCGAAGCCGCGTTTGGAAAAGGCCTATCGTAACTACGCCATGGAATATGTCCGCACCGCCGCGCCCGTGATGGTGCAGCTGTTCGGTCCGGAGGATGCCGGCTATCTCCTGCATCTCACCGGCAAGCTGATCGGCATGCAATATTTCGACGAGGTTGCCCCGGCGCTGGCGATGACCCGCGGCGGCGCGAGAGAGTTCGCATCGTTCCTGAGCGCGTTGTTTGCCGCGCAGGATGATGCGGCCGAGACCACGCAATCAGAAGGCGCGTTCGAAATACACCAGCAGAGTTGGAAGCTGATGGACGACGTCGCCGACCATCACCCCGCTTGTGCGCAGGTGCTGGCGGGATTGTTCGAGGGGCTCGCCGCGGGGTGCGGACGGCACATCGGCGTGCAGATGCGCTCTGCAGTCGCCGGCCGTCCGCCACTGGTCTGGACGATCGGGTAAGTTCGCCGATGGGGAGCGCTGCCGCAGGGCACGCCTGCACCCGGCGCAGGAGGAATCGGCGCGCACCGTGCTAACAAGTCCCCGCCGCGCCCTGCGCGCGAATAGATTGATTGGCACACCTTTTCATTGCTGCGCCGCAAAAGGCGCCCCTGCCCGGGAGAGGACATGTCGGACATCGCCGAGATCCCGGTCGATGAGCAAGAGCGCCCGTTGCCGCCGCCGCGGCGCCCCGTCAAGAGCGCGCTGACCGACGGGCCAATTCTGCGCACGCTGCTCTCCCTCGCGTGGCCGAACGTGATCGGCTTGTCGGCCGGCATCTGCGTGGTGATCGCGGAGACCTCTTATGTCGGCCGGCTCGGTGTCGAGGCGCTTGCGGCGATGGCGCTGGTGTTTCCGACCGTGATCCTGACCATGACGATGTCGGGCGGCGCCATGGGCGGTGCGGTGGCCTCGGCCATCGCGCGTGCGCTCGGCGCCGGTGATCGCGAGCGCGCCGGAACGCTCGCCGTGCATGCGATGCTGATCGGTGTCAGCTTCGGCCTGGTCTTCATGCTGGGCATGCTGATCTTCGGACCACGGCTGCTCGAAATGCTTGGCGGCCGCGGCGCTGTGCTGACGCATGCGATCGCCTATACGCAGGTGTTTTTCGGCGGCGCCGTGCTGCCCTGGTTGCTCAATACCATGGCGGGTGTCCTGCGCGGCACCGGCAACATGAAGCTGCCGTCATTTCTCATCCTCAACTCTGCGGCCTGGCAGATCGTGCTCGGCGGCACGCTGGGTCTCGGTCTCGGACCGGTGCCGCAGTTCGGAATGCACGGCGTCGCGGCCGGCGCGCTGATCGCCTATTCCATGAACATCTGCATCATGGGCTGGTACCTGTTCTCCGGCCGAGCACGGATCGTACTGAGACTGCGCGGCTTGCGCATCCGATGGGCGATGTTCTTCGACATCCTCAAGGTCGGCGCCATCGCCTGCTTCTCGCCGCTGCAATCGGTGCTGACGATCTCGATCTTCACCCACATGTTGGCGAAGTTCGGCACCGCGATCCTCGCCGGTTACGGCATCGGCGCGCGACTCGAGTTCTTGCTGACCTCGATCGCGTTCTCGTTCGGCATCGCCTGTGTGCCGATGGTCGGGATGGCGATCGGCGCAGGCCGCATCGCGCGCGCCCGGCGCATCACCTGGATCGCCAGTGCGGCCGCTTTCGTGGCGGTCGGCGCGCCGGCGTGCCTCGTTTCGATCTTCCCGGATATCTGGGTCAACATGTTCACCGACAGCGTGGCCGTGCGCGCGGCGAGTCATCAATATCTCTCGACCGTCGGGCCGTTCTACGCCTTCTTCGGCCTTGCAACGACGATGTATTTCTCCTCGCAAGGCGCCGCCAAGGTGATCGGTCCGGTGCTCGCGCAGACGGCGCGGCTGATTTACATCGCGGCTGTCGGCTGGTGGCTGTCGACGCACGACGCCAGCGCGCAGAGCTTCTTCTGGCTAGCCGCAAGCTCGATGGTCGTGCTCGGCGTACTGTCGTGCTCCAGCGTGGTGCTGACGCGCTGGGGGCCGCGCAAGGAAAAAGCTGCGATCAGGCCGGCGCTTTCGACTGCCGACTGATGCGCGATGCGATTGGGATGAATATCGTCATCGTGCTTTAGGTCGCTGTTCAAGCGTGACTTTTCGGAAATCCGCTGCACACTTTTCCGGATCATGCTTTAGCTGGCAGATCACCTTGTCCGCACCTCGCATGGCATGCTCCTCGTGTACTTGGCTTCGCCGGGAGAGCGGAGCCGACCGGACGCACGCGGGCATGGTTACGGCTGGCGAGGGCGCGGCTCTGTAAGAAAATCACGCAGTCGCGGGCGGGAATGCCCTGTGGATCGCGCCGACAGCCTCCTTCGTTTGCCCTTGAATGTAGGCCGCGAGCTCGTTCGGCAGCACGTCGATGATCCAGATCAGCCGGCAGCGCAAGTCGCTCTCGGCGATCACCTGCACGGAGGCGCTGTAATGCTTCAGCCGCTCGTTGCTGATCGCATAGACGAGGCGCTGTCGCGCATCGTCGCAATCGACCAGCACCTCGCGTGCGACCGAACCGTTGGCAAAGGTGACGATGCGCGCATCGTCGTCGAGCGTGCAGGCGGTGACGAAGCCTGGCACCAGCCGCTGGTGCAGCGCGCCGAAATCGCGCACCGCGTCCCAGACGTCGTGTGCGGAGGCGGGGAGGGAAACGTCGTTGCGGATGGACGCCATGGGATTCCTGTTTTGCTGGAGTCATTCCGGGGCGCACGAAGCGCGAACTACGGCGCGCAGTTGCGCGCCTGAGAATCTCGGGATTCCGGGTCTGGTGCTAGGCGCCATCCGGGAATGACGGCGAATGTGGCGCGCTTCGTTGGGGCTCACGCGCAAACCGCCTCGACATTGTTGCCGTCAGGGTCGATCAAGAACGCCGCATAATAGGTCGGGCTGTAGTCCTTGCGCGGCCCGGCGCCGCCATTGTCGCGGCCGCCGCTCTTCAGCCCTTCGGTATGGAACGCCTTGACCGCGTCATGATCTTTGGCGCGGAAGGCGATATGGGCGCCGTCGGCCTTCCGGCCCTTGTTCAGGTGCAGCCACAGCGCCGGCTCGCCCTTCGGCCCGAAGCCGGCATAACCGTCGCCGCTCGAGCACAGGACATATCCGAGCGGCGCCAGCACTGCGGTGTAGAAGCGTGTCGAAGCGTCGAGGTCGGCAACACGCAATCCGATGTGGTCGTACATGTTCGTCTCCATTGCAGAAGCGCGCCGAGAGGGGCATGCGCCGGAGACGACCCTAGTCAGTTGAGGGCAAGCTGCTCTTGGAGAATCTTGCGCTGTCCCTTCGAGGCCTGGCGGAATTTGGTCGGGGACACACCGGCAGCGCGGTGGAAGGTGCGGACGAAATTGGAGAGATCGCCGAAACCGACGTCATAGGCGATGTCGGTGACCGCGATGTCGTCGTCGGCGAGCAGCCGCGCCGCGTGCCGCAGCCGCGAGCGCACCAGATATTGATGCGGGGTGACGCCAAGCACGCTCGAGAACAGCCGCAGGAAATGGAATGGGCTGAGGCCCGCCTGACGCGCGGCCTGTTCAAGGTCGAGCTCGGCATGCGAGTTGTCGTCGATCCACAGCGCGGCCTCGACGGCGCGGCGGCGGTCGCGCGCGGTCGGCGTCGCCGGCCGTCGCGCCTTGCCGGAGACGACATCCACAAAGCGGCTGGCCAGGATCTGGCCGATCTCGTCGAGGCCGAGGTCGCTGTTGCCATCTGCTGCCGTCTGGGCGAGCTCGCCCAGCACCATCAGCTCGGGCAGCGGTGGTGTCGCACCGATCCGCCAGACGTCACGCCGCCCGCCGAGAGTCTCCACCAGGTCCTCGCTGAGGAAGAACGACAGGCAGACGTCGCCGGACACGTGCTCATGCGTGCAGGTGTATTCCTCGCCGGGGGCGCCGACCAGCATCGAGCCTGCCACCAGCTCGAAGAAACCGGCGCGGCAATGGCAGCCGAAGCTCCCTGCGCGGACATAAGCGATGGAATGGCCGGTGCGGCATTCGGGAAACGGCGTATCGTCCGGTCCCGCATCGCAGCGAAATTCGGAGACCGTCATCGATGGCGTCGTCAGCAGCGTGGTCGCATCCATCCGGCCTATCTAGGTAGGCGCGCGGGGCGGAGCAACGGGCAGCAGCACCTCGAACAGCGTCTTGCTGGCGACGGGATGGGTGCCTTCGAGAGCCAGCAGCCGCCGCTTGGAGATCATGCCGGCATAGGGCGAAAGCCGGTCGGTGTAATTGCCGGCCTCCAGCACCCGGTGGCAGGGCACGATCAGCATGTAGGGATTTTTGGCGATCGCCTGTGCCACCGAGTGCACGGCGCCGGAGGCGCCCAGGGCTTTGGCGATTTCGTGGTAGGTGCGCGTTTCGCCGCGCGGGACCATGCAGGTGTACTCGTAGACTCGCCGGTCGAAGCCGGGCACCCCGCCGGCGTCCAGGCTGACGTCGGAGAAATCCGGCTCGCCGCCTTGCAGCAGGCCGACGATCCCCTCGATCGCCAGCTCGGCGTTCTCGGACGGTCGCTGCTCCCGCGCCTCGGGATGGGCCAGGAAAATGCGGCGGCGGGTGTCGATCTCCCGCGCCTCCGGCAATTGCACGGCGACCACGCCGGTGCCGCTCCAGATGATGCCACAGCGCCCCAGCGCCGTGTCGAAAATCGCGTAAGCACGCCCCGCCATGCACACGCCCCACTCAGTGCACGTTTCGCCCCAGACACGCAATCATAACACCGCCACAATCCGGCGCAGCTGGAATCTTATCAGGACGTTAACAACCGTCGGGCCGGGCGCGCCAAACCGCTTGGCGGGACGCGCCGTCTCGGCTAATCAGTAGGGGCGCAAGGCGCGCATAAGCGGGCGTAGTTCAATGGTAGAACGGCAGCTTCCCAAGCTGCATACGAGGGTTCGATTCCCTTCGCCCGCTCCAAGCCTTTAGCCCGGCAAGCTTCGCAGAAACTCCACGATCGCCGCGTTCACCTCCGCCGGCCGCTCCTGCTGCGTCCAGTGTCCGCAGCCGGGCAGCATTATGATCTCGCGGAGCTGCGGCACCCATTGCTTCATGTTGGCGAGATGATCGGCCGCACCGGGGAAGGCGATGACCATGTCGTGGTCGCCTGCCATGAAAAGCGAGGGCACCACCACCTTCACGCCCTCGAAGGCCCCCATCAATTCCCAATTTCGATCGATGTTGCGGTAGTAATTGAGTGGCCCGCGAAACCCGCTGCGCGTAAATTCGGCGCCATAATAGTCGAGATCGGCGGCGCTCAGCCACGACGGCAGCGGCACCTGCATCTTCGGCAACATTCCGTCCTTCCGCGAGACCATGCCGACGCCAACGGTCCGCCCCTGACGCTCGGCATTGGCACGGATCGCCGCGGCTCCTTCGCCGGAACCGCCAAAGAGCATGGCACGGAGCGTTGCGCGAGGATCCCGTTCGAACTCCGCTTCGGCGATACCCGGCTCCTGGAAGTACAGCTGATAGAACTGCGCATCCGCCGTCTGCGGCATGACGCTCGTCGGCCGCACCGGACTGCGCGGTCGATAGGGCACGCTGAGGATAGCGGCGGCGCGGAAGCGATCGGGCCGCAGGCGCGCCGTGTGCCAGGCGATCGTCGCGCCCCAGTCATGGCCGACGATGACGGCGTCCTTCGCCTCGAAGGCGTCGAGCACGCCGACGAGGTCGCCGACCATGTGGAGGATCGTGTATTGATCGATTGCTTCGGGCCGGTCGCTCTTTCCGTATCCACGCATGTCGGGCGCAACCGCGTGGTAGCCGGCCGCTGCCAACGCCTCGAGCTGATGCCGCCATGAGTACCAGCCTTCCGGAAAGCCGTGGCAGAGCAGAACCATTGGCCCCTCACCCTGCTCGGCGACATTGAGGCTGATGCCGTTGGCCTTGATCGTCCGCTGCGTCGGCTCGCCCATATCGTCGCCTCCGATTGGTTATTGTGGTTGGGGCCCATCCTAATCGGCCCTACGTGCTCAGAAAAGATTCTAATATATTAGACTTCCGCTCCCGGCGTTTGCCTCTGTGCGCGCTAGGCTGCTCTCGCTCTGATGGGTGCGGTCCTCGTATGGGGCGATGTTTTGATGAAAGCCATGGACCAGCAGAAACTCGATCGCGCCATCGGTCGGCGCCTGAAAACGCTGCGGACGCAGGCGGGCATGACGTTGAACGAGCTTGCAGGCCGCTCCGGCGTCAGCCGGGCCATGATCGGGCGGGTGGAGCGGGCGCAGAGCAGTGCGACGGCGGCGCTGCTCAACAAGCTTTGCGCGGCGCTCGACGTCACGCTCAGCGACGTCGTCGCGCTCGCCGAAAAGCCGCCGGAGCGCCTGGTGCGACTTGCGGACCAGCCGCTCTGGCGCGATCCCGACAGCGGCTATCGCCGGCGTCATGCCTCGCCGCCGGATGCGGCCAGCGGCATCGAGATCATCGTCGTCGACCTTCCGGCCGGCGCCCGCGTCTCCTACAGCCCCTGGGGCCGCAACGCCTTCACCCAGCAGCTGCTGATGCTGGAGGGCGCGATCGCCGTGCATATCGATGCCAAGGCGGTGCGGCTGCGCGAGGGCGATTGTCTGGATTTCGACGTGATGCGCGCCGTGATCTTCGAGAACGAAACCAGGCAGGACGCGCGCTACGTCATCATCATCAGGCGCGGCGCGTCCTACGGCAAGATGTGAGGGCAGGACATGGAGACGAGCACGATGCAGATCCGCACCGGCGACACCTATGATCCCCGCGTCGTCGCGCTGCTCGATCACCACGTCACGGCCGCGCGGGCGCAGACGGCGCCGGGCAGCGCCCACGCGCTCGATCTTGCGGGCTTGCGTGCACCCGACGTCGCGTTCTGGACCGGCTGGGACGGCGAGACGCTGGTCGCCACCGGGGCGTTGAAGACGCTTTCGGCGAGCCACGGCGAGGTCAAGTCGATGCACACGCTGCAGACCGCGCGGCGGCGCGGCTATGGCGGCCGGATGCTGCGTCACATCATCACGGAGGCTCGTGTGCGCGGCATGACGCGGCTCAGCCTCGAGACCGGCTCGTGGGACTATTTCAAGCCGGCCCACGCGCTCTACCTTGCGCACGGCTTCATCGTCTGTGGCCCGTTCGAGGGCTATGTCGAGGATCCCAACAGCCTGTTCCTGGCGCTGGACCTGTCGGCGCCGGCGCGTCGGTAGCTCAGGAGCGCGTCTCCACGCAAGGCACGCAAATCAGCGAGGTCGCCTCAAAATGAGTTGCGCACCTCAAAACACCTCTGCTAGCCTTCAGCCATGGCCGAGACGCTCACCCCGACCGCGCTGACCCTGAAGGACATCGCCCGCGAGGCTGGCGTCAGCCTCGCGACGGTGGACCGCGTCCTGCACAATCGCCCGGGCGTGCGGCCGGACACGGTGCGGCGCGTCAAGGCGGCGATCGAACGCAATTCGTTCCAGCCGCATGTGGCCGCCGCCGAGCTCGCCCGCGGCCGCGCCCGCCGTTTCGCCTTCGTGATGCCGTCGGGACCAAACCCGTTCATGCAGCAGATCGAGGCCTATCTCGGCGAGATGGCAGCCTGGCTGGCGGCCCGCCGCCTCAGCGTCGAGACGGTCGCAACCGACGTGTTCAACCCCTCCGCGCTCGCGGCCTCGCTGGAGGCATTGTCGGGCGATTGCGACGGGGTTGCCGTGGTGGCGCTGGATCATCCCGGCGTGCGTGCTGCCATCAACGATCTCGTCGATGCCGGCACCAAGGTCGTGACGCTGGTCTCGGACGTACCATCCTCGCGCCGGCACCACTATGTCGGGATCGACAATATCGCGGCGGGGCGCACTGCCGGCGCGCTGGTCGGGCGGCTGGTTGGCCAAAGGTCCGGCAAGGTCGCGATCGTCGCGGGCTCGCAGGGCCTGCGCGATCATGCCGAGCGCATCTTCGGCTTCAACCAGGTGATGGCGACGGAATTCCCCGATCTCAGCGTGCTGCCGGTGCTGGAAGGACGCGACGAGGACGACCGTTCGGAGCAGCTGCTGGGCCGGCTGCTCCGCAGCCATGCCGACATTGTTGGTCTTTATAACGTCGGTGCCGGCACGCAAGGCGTCGCCAAAGCGTTGAGCGAGGCCGGCCGCGACAAGCAGGTGGTGTTCGTCGGACACGACGTCACGGCGCTGACGCGCCGATTGCTGCTGCAGGGCGTGATGGATGCTGCGATCTCGCAGAACCCCGGACATGAAGCGCGCGCGGCCGTGCGCGTGCTGCTGGCGCTCGCCCGCGGCGAGCCGATCTTGCGCGAACAGGAGAAGATCAGGATCGACATCGTGATGCGGGACAATCTGCCTTAGCGGCAGGCGGATTTCGGAACGGCCCGTTGCGGGGAAAGCGACGCAAGATCGCGCCCCGCAGCAGGCAAAAGGGAGGATAGCGTGTATCTCGGGATCGACATCGGCACGTCCGGTGTGAAAGCGGTGCTCGTGAGCGAAGCCGGCGCGGTCGTCGCGACGGCGGCGCGCGAACTTGCGCTGTCGCACCCAGCGCCGCTGTGGTCCGAGCAGGATCCCGACGCCTGGGTCGATGCGGCCATCGGCGCAATCGACGATCTCGCCGTGCGCCAGCCGCGCGAGGTTGCGCAGGTTCGTGGCATCGGGCTGTCAGGCCAGATGCATGGCGCGACGCTGCTCGGCAAGGACGGCCGGCCGCTGCGTCCGGCCATCCTCTGGAACGACGGTCGCTCGCAGGCCGAATGCGCCACGCTGGAGCGGCGCTGTCCCTCGCTGCATACGATCACCGGCAATCTGGCGATGCCCGGCTTCACCGCCCCGAAATTGCTATGGGTCGCGCGGCATGAACCCGAAATCTTCGACCGCGTGGCCAAGGTGCTGTTGCCGAAAGCCTATGTCCGCTATCGCCTCACCGGCGAGATGGTCGAGGACATGTCGGACGCGGCCGGCACGCTGTGGCTGGATGTCGGTCTGCGTCGCTGGTCGGCCCTGCTGCTGCATGCCACCGGACTCGATCTGCACCATATGCCGCGCCTGGTCGAGGGCAGCGAGGTGAGCGCCGTGCTCGCGCCGGACTACGCGCGGCGCTGGGGCATGCAGAAGGATGTCGTGGTCGCGGGCGGTGCCGGCGACAATGCGGCCAGCGCGATCGGGCTCGGTGCCATCGTGCCGGGCGACGCCTTCCTGTCGCTGGGAACGTCGGGCGTCCTGTTCCGCGTCACCGATCGCTTCGCCCCGGCGCCGGCTTCGGCCGTGCATGCCTTCTGTCACGCGCTGCCCGGCCTCTGGCACCAGATGGGCGTAATGCTGTCGGCGGCGGCCTCGCTTGCGTGGCTCGCAGGTGTGATGGAGACGCCGGCTGCAGCGCTGCTGGCGCCGCTCGGCGAGCGCGTCGACGGACCAAGCCCGATCAGATTCCTGCCCTATCTCGATGGAGAACGCACGCCGCACAACGATGCCGCTGCCAGCGGCGCCTTTGTCGGCTTGCGCGGTGCGACCGGTCGGAGCCAGATCGTCCAGGCCGTGCTTGAAGGCGTCGCCTTTGCCGCGCGCGACAATCTGGCGGCGCTGAGCGCGGCGAGTGGGCCGATCGCCGAAGTCGATCTCGTCGGCGGCGGCTCGCGCTCGGCGCTGTGGGCGCAGATCTACGCCGACGTGCTCGGCATTCCCGTTCACCGCGTCGAGGAAGGCGAGGTCGGAGCCGCGCTCGGCGCCGCGCGGCTTGGCCGCATCGCTGCGACCGGCGAAGACGCAGCGGAGGTCTGCACCCGTCCGCGGCGGCTCGCGACCTTCACGCCCCGTGCATCCGTCGTTTCGGTCTATGACGAGGCCTATCGGCGGTGGCGCGCGCTTTATCCAGCATTGAAGGAGTCCCTTAAGTGAACGCGTCAGCCAAGTTCTTCGATGCAAGCGCACCCGTCGCCTTCGGCGGCAAGGATGCGGAGCAAGCCGCCTTCCGCTGGTACGACAAGGACCGGCTCGTGCATGGCCGCAGGCTCGAGGATCATCTGCGCTTTGCGGTCTGCTATTGGCATTCCTTCTGCTGGCCCGGCGGCGATCCTTTCGGTGGGGAGACGTTCCTGCGGCCCTGGCACCACGGCACCGACGCGATGGCGATGGCACGCGCCAAGGCTGACGTCGCCTTCGAGCTGTTCCGCCTGCTCGACGTGCCGTTCTTCACCTTCCACGACGTCGATGCGGCGCCGGAAGGCGCCACGCTCGCGGAATCCGTCGCCAACCTCAACGCGATCGCCGATCTGTTCGAGCAGAAGATGGCTTCCGCAAAAGTGCGCCTGCTCTGGGGCACCGCAAACCTGTTCACACACCGCCGCTACATGGCGGGCGCCGCGACCAATCCGGACCCTGATATCTTCACCTATGCAGCGGGCCAGGTCCGCGCCGCGCTGGAGGTGACGCACCGGCTCGGCGGCGAGAACTACGTGCTGTGGGGCGGGCGAGAGGGCTACGAGACGCTGCTCAACACCGATCTCAAGCGCGAGCTCGACCAGCTCGGCCGCTTTCTCTCGCTCGTCGTCGAGCACAAACACAAGATCGGTTTCAAGGGACCGATCCTGATCGAGCCGAAGCCGAAGGAGCCGACCAAGCATCAGTATGATTTCGACGTCGCCACCTGCTACGGCTTCCTCGAACGCTATGATCTCCTGAACGACGTCAAGCTCAACATCGAGCAGAACCACGCGATCCTCGCCGGCCATTCCTTCCATCACGAGGTCGCGCTCGCCGAGGCGCTCGGTGTCTTCGGCTCCCTCGACATCAACCGCGGCGACGATCTGCTCGGCTGGGACACCGACCAATTCGCAATGAATGTGGGCGAGCTCGCGCTGGTGTTCCACGAGATCCTGAACCGCGGCGGGTTCACCTCCGGCGGACTCAATTTCGACGCCAAGATCCGCCGTCAGTCCATTGACCCCGACGATTTGATCCATGCGCATGTCGGCTCGATGGATGCCTGCGCACGTGCCTTCCTCGCCGCGGCGGACATGATCGATGCCGCCGTCCTCACCGAGCCGCTTGCCAAGCGTTACGACGGGTGGGCCAGCCCCGAGGGGCGTGCCATTCTCGGCGGCCAGCGCTCGCTCGCCGATCTCGCCGACCGTGCCATGAGTCCCGGCTTCGACCCGCAGCCGCGCTCGGGCCGGCAGGAATACCTGGAATCCCTCGTCAACCGCTACGTCTGAGGAGGACCGCTGATGGCAAAGACCGACGCAACACCGGTCCTCGAGCTGACCGGTATCGGCAAGGAGTTCGGCGCGATCCGCGCGCTGCACGATGTCGAGATGCAGGTCTTCCCTGGCGAGGTGGTCGGTCTGATGGGCGACAACGGCGCGGGCAAGTCGACGCTGGTCAAGATCATCGCCGGCAATTTCCGTCCCACCCACGGCGAGATCCGCTTTGCCGGCAGCACGGTCCACTTCAACCGCCCGGTCGATGCCCGCGCTGTCGGAATCGAGGTGGTCTATCAGGACCTCGCACTGTCGGACAATCTCACGGCGGCAGCCAACGTCTTCCTCGGCCGCGAGCTGAAGCGCAAATTCGGACCCATCGCCTTGCTCGACCACAAGGCGATGGCGGCGCGCGCGCTGGAGCTGTTCGGCGAGTTGCGCTCGGAGACGCGCCCCGACGATCTCGTCAAGCAGATGTCGGGCGGCCAGCGTCAGGCGGTCGCGATCGCCCGGACGCGGCTGTCAAACGCCAGGCTCGTGATGATGGACGAGCCGACCGCCGCCATCTCTGTTCGCCAGGTCGAGCAGGTGCTCGGCCTGATCCATCGGCTGAAGGAGCAGGGGGTCGCCGTGATGCTGATCTCGCATCGCATGCCAGACGTATTCGCGGTGTGCGACCGCGTCATCGTCATGCGCCGCGGCGAGAAGCGGGCCGACAAGCCGATCCACCAGACCAGCCCAGAGGAAGTCACCGCTCTCATCACCGGCGCGAAGGAGGCGGCGTGATGGCCATGCCCCTGGAATCCCCGATCACGTTCTCCAATGTCGGCAAGATCAGATGGTGGCAGCGCGGCATCTTTGCCTCCCAGACCGGCTACGTCCTGCTCGCGCTGGCGGCGCTGCTGCTGATCATGCATTTCGCCAGTCCTTACTTCTTCACCCAAGGCAACATGCAGAACGTGGCGAAGAATTTTTCCTTCATCGCCATTGCGACGCTCGGCGTCACCTTCGTGATCATCACCGGCGGGATCGACCTCTCGGTCGGCTCGATGATGTGCTTCTCCGCCATGATCACCTCGATGGTGATGACCGAGCTGTCGATGCCCGGCTCGCCCGCGGGCGCGCTGTTCGTGCACATGGCGGCCGACGGCAAGACGGTGCTCGCAAATGTGCCTGGGCTGATCCTGCTGGTCTCGATCCTCGCCGGTCTTGGCGTCGCGCTGATCGCCGGCCTCGTTAACGGCTTCTGCATCGCCGTGCTTGGGCTGTCGCCCTTCGTGACCACGCTCGGCATGCTCTCGATCGTGCGCGGGCTCGGCTACGTCGTCTCCAACGGCCGTGGCAGCTTTCCAGGCGGACCGGACGCCGATTATTTCTACGCCGCGACCTCGGGCGACGTGCTCGGCGTGCCCGTGCCTTTCATCTATCTCGTGATCCTCGCGCTGGCGATGGCCGTGGTGCTGCATCACACCTCGTTCGGCCGCCACGTCTTCGCGCTCGGCGGCAACGAGAAGGCGGCCGAGCTCACCGGCATTCCGGTGGTGCGGGTGAAGATCGAGGTCTACGTGATCTGCGCGCTCGCCGCGGGGCTCCAGGGCATCATCATCTCCGGTTGGCTCGGGTCAGCGCCGGCCAACATGGCGACGTCCTACGAGCTCAATGTGATCGCGGCGGCCGTGATCGGCGGCGCCAACCTCGCCGGCGGCATTGGCGGCCCGCTCGGGGCCATCGTCGGCTGCGTGCTGCTGGAAGTGATCCGCAACGGTCTCGTGCTGGCGCAGGTCAGCTCCTACTGGCAGCAGACGCTGGTGGGCGTGATCATCATCCTCGCCGTGCTGGTCGACCGTATCCGCTCGCGGATGACCTGACGTGACGTCATCTCGGGAAGGCAACGAAAATGCCGCCTGTCCGCTTCCCGGGCGCTTTCGAGAGGATGGGCACCAAACACAAGGGTGGAGGAGACAATGAGGAAACTTCTTCTTGCCGGCATCGCCGTTGCGATGATGGCTACGCCGGCGTTCGCCGCGAACTACCGCTTCGTGATCGTGCCGAAGGCGATGAACAATCCGTTCTTCGACTTCGCGCGCGACGGCTGCCTGAAGCGCGCCAAGGAGCTCGGCAACATCGAGTGCATTTACAAGGGGCCGGTGGAACATGAGCCTGCGACGCAGGCCCAGATCATCCAGGACTTCATCACTCAGAAGGTCGACGGTCTTGCCATCTCGGTCGCCGACGTCGCTGCCATGACCAAGTCGATCGAGGCGGCAACCGCGGCCGGCATCCCCGTCATCACCTTCGATGCTGACGCACCGGGCTCCAAGCGCATCGCCTATATCGGCACCAACAACAAGGAGTTCGGCCTGGCTCTCGGCAAGCAACTCTTGAAGATGCGGCCCGATGGCGGCAAATACGCCATGGTCTCGGGTGGTCCCGGCGCCAAGAACCTCGCCGAGCGCGTCGATGGCGTGCGCGAGGCACTGAAGGGCTCGAAATGGACCGAGGTCGCGGGTTCCCCGACGTTCTGCAACGACGATCCCGCGCTGGCGGTCCAGCAGATGACGGACATGCGCACCGCAACGCCTGACCTCGCCGCCATCGTTCCGATCGGCGGCTGGCCGATGTTCGCTCCTGAGGGTTTCAAGGCCTTCGCGTCCAGGAACAAAAAGGACATCGATTCCGGCAAGTTCACGCTGGTCGTTGCCGATACGCTGAAGATGCAGCTCGAGCTGCTGCGCGACGGCTATGCCAACGCGCTGGTCGGCCAGCGTCCGTTCGAGATGGGCGAGAAGGCGATGGACACGCTGCTCGCCATCAAGAAGGGCGAGAAAGTGCCGGAGATCGTCCACACCGGCCTCGATCTCGTCACCAAGGACAACGTCGCACAGATGTTGAAGTAGGCGCGCCGCCAGCCTCCGTGCTGCCACATCTCTCCCGCTTGCGGTTTACGCAAGCGGGAGAGATGATCCGGACTGTTGGAAGAAGACTGCTGGAAGGCAAATTGGAATGAAACGCTCGCGGCTCGGCTCCCTCGACGTTACTTCAATCGGTCTCGGTTCTGCTCCGCTCGGCGGGTTGTTCACTTCCGTCAGCGATGCCGATGCGGAGGCGACGATCGTGCGCGCCTGGTCGGCCGGCATCCGCTTCTTCGACACCGCGCCGCTCTATGGCTTTGGTCTTGCCGAGCGGCGGCTGGGTGCATTCCTGCGGCAACAGCCGCGCGACTCCTACGCCATCTCGACCAAGGTTGGCCGTCTGCTGCGCGCACCGGATGGCAATGCCACGGAGGACGGGCACTACAAGGGCACGCCGCGCGAGCGGCCGGTGTTCGATTTCAGCCATGACGGCGTGATGCGATCGGTCGAGGAGAGCCTGGCGCGCCTTGGGCTCGACCGCGTCGACGTCCTGCTCGTGCATGATCCCGACGACCATTATGACGACGCCGTCGCCGGCGCCTTCCGCGCACTCCAGCGCCTGCGCAGTGAGGGCACGGTCAAGGCGATCGGCGCCGGGATGAACCAGTCGGAGATGCTGGTGCGCTTCGCCGAGGCCGTGCCGGTCGACTGCTTCCTGCTCGCCGGGCGTTACACGCTGCTCGACCAGGGCGCGCTGGATGCGCTGTTTCCGGTCTGTCAGGCGAAGCATATCGGCATTCTGCTCGGCGGCATCTACAACAGCGGCATCCTGGCCGATCCGCGGACCTCCGCCAAGTTCAACTATCAGGACGCCAATCCGGCGCTCGTCGCGCGTGCGCTCGAGCTCGATGAGCTCTGCCGCAGGCACGGCACCGAGCTGAGAGCCGCCGCGCTCCAGTTTTGCGTGGCCCATCCGGCGGTGACGGTCGCCGTGATGGGCGCGCGCAATGCCGCGGAGGTCGCCGACAACATCGCGATGTCGGAGGCAGCGATCCCACCGGCGTTCTGGCAGGAGTTGCGCGCACGAAAGCTCGTCGATGCGCGGGCGCCATTGCCGGGCGGAGTGTAAGGCATGATCATCGACGGCCACCAGCATTTCTGGGACCCGGCACGCGCCGACTATCCCTGGATGGAGGCGGACGAACTCGGCCCGATCCGTCGCGCCTTCGGTCCCGCCGATTTCGCGCCGCTCATGAAGGCCAACGGCATCGACGCAAGCATCCTGGTGCAATGCCGCTCCGCGCTGGAGGAGACCGAGGAGTTCCTGCACATCGCGCACGAAAATCCCTTCGTCGTCGGCGTCGTCGGTTGGGCCGATCTGACGGATGGCGCCCTCGACGAAACACTTGATCGCCTGCACGCTTTGCCCGGCGGCGGCAGGCTGGTGGGAGTTCGTCACCAGGTCCATGATGAGGCCGATCCGGATTGGCTGCTCCGCGAGGATGTGCAGCGCGGCCTCACGGCCGCTTTCGCGCGCGATCTCGCCTACGATCTCCTCGTCCGCACCCGCGAGCTGCCGGCCGCGATCGCAACCGCGCAGGCCTTTCCGCAGGCACGGTTCGTGCTGGACCACGCTGCCAAGCCGCCGATCGCCGACGGCGGCAGCGCCGAATGGACCGATGGCATCGCAGCGCTGGCGGCTTGCGGCAATGTCTGGTGCAAGATCTCAGGCCTGGCGACAGAGGCGGTCTGGAATGACTGGGATGCGGAGCGGCTGTTTCCGTTCGTCGAGCACGCCGCAAAATGTTTCGGGGAGGATAGGCTGATCTACGGCTCGGACTGGCCGGTGTGCCTGCTTGCGGGAAGTTACGGTGAGATCAAGTCCGCGCTGGAGGCCTGCCTGGCGAGGCTCGGGTCGCGCGTGCGGGACAAGGCTTTTGGTGTGAATGCGACGCAGGCTTATCGGCTGGCTATCGCCGCTTAGAGCGCGATGAAATGAGGCTCGATCGCTGCAAGGACGGAGGTGCGCTCCCTCTCTCGCTTGCGGGAGAGGGTTGGGGAGAGGGTGCTTCCGCACTGGGACAATCCTCAAGTGGATAAAGCCCTCACCCGGCGCTTCGCGCCGACCTCTCCCGCAAGCGGGAGAGGTGAACGAGCCGCGGCAATCGATTGGACCTAAAGCCATTCCGCTCTAGCTCGAAGCGTCGGCGCCTTCCTCTCCTGGCGGAGCAGGAGAGGGGAAGCAACGGCCGGGGACCCGCGCCAGGTCCTATTCCGACATCGGCTTGTCGGAGATGTCCCAGTCCTTACCGGTGAAGGTGGAGATGAACAGCGTCTTCATCGGCGTGTAATTCTCGGGCGTATAGCTGTAGGTGACGCCGTCGAGGAAGTAGGGCGAGTGGAAGCCCGCGAGCGTCGAGGCCTGCTTCAGCACGTTGGCGCGGGTGAGCTCGTCGCCGCAGCGGCGCAGGATCTCGCCCATGGTCACGGCCTGGCCGTAGCCGGCAAAGGCGATGGTGTTGTCGGGGTCGATCGCAGGCGTGTACTTCTTGCGCAGCTCCTCGAACGCCATCACGTCGGGGTCCTTCTCCCATTTGGGAAGGCCGACCTCCTTGTTGTAGCGGATTGCGACGATGCCGGCGGCGTTCTCGAGGCCCGCGGCACTGAGGATGGAGCGGCCGGTCGAGCCCGCCGACAGCAGCTGCAGCGGCTTCCAGCCGAGCTCGGCCACCTTACGAATCGACTGCGACGACGCCTTGCCGGTCGAGATGTTGTAGAAGACGTCGGCGCCCGACTTCGAGAGGTTGATGAGCTGGGAATCGACGGTCGGCTCGGTGAGATCGTAGGTCTGCTCCATGATCACCTGAGCGGTGCCGCCGGCATCGGCCAGCACCTTCTTGAACGGACCCAGGAAGTCGCGGCCGAAATCGTCGTTCTGGTAGAGGATGCCGATCTTCGCGTTCGGCTTCACGCTGACGACGTGCCGGGCCAGGATGCGCGCCTCGGTCGGATAGAGCGGCAGGCCCGCCATCGTCCATTTGAACTCTTTCGGGTTGTTCCACTTCGACGCGCCGGTGTTGAGCAAGAGCTGCGGCACGCCCTTGGAGTTCAGGTATTTGTGCACGGCGGTCTGCGGCGCGGTGCCGAGCGAGCCATAGAGCGCCAGCACTTCCTCTTGCTCGACCAGGCGCCGCGTCGCCTCGACGCATTTCGGCGCGCTGTAGGCGTCGTCCATGGTGAGGAATTTGACCTTGCGTCCGTTGATGCCGCCCTTCTCGTTCAGCATCTGGAAATAGGCTTCGCCGATGCGCCCGAGCACGCCGTAGAGCGAGCCGGGGCCGGAATGCGGCACGGTCTGCCCGATCTTGATCTCGGTGTCGCTGGCGCCCGCGTCGTATTTTTTCTCCGCGGCCCAGACATAAGGCGCAGGCAAGGTGGATGCAGCGATGGTGGCGAGCGCGGCGGCGCTGAAATCGCGCCGCGATGGATTCTTCGTCATTATTTGTTTCTCCCTAGCGAGGGCATTGTGCTGACATCGCAGCGCAGCTCGCAAGTGGGGAGTCGCAATTTTGCGACGCAATGACGCTCAAATTGCGCGGTGCTAGCGCCTAGACTCAAGTTTTCTCGGCGACGACGACGAGGCCGCGCACCGGCTCGTTGTTCTCGATGCGCGGCGAGGCCAGCTCCAGTGTCAGCAGCTCGAGGCCCGCCTTGGCAATCGCGTCGCGGACATATTCCGCTGAATGGGTATAGCGCAGGCCTTCGCCGAGCACGATGCCGCCGCCGTCATGAGTCTCCAGCGTGAAGGCGAGCACGCCGCTCGAGGCGAGCACGCGCCTGGCTTCGGTAAGCACAGGTGCGAGATCGGAGAGATACACGAAGGCGTCCGCGGCGACGATGAGATTTGCGCTCGCGTCCGCCTTGGTGCGCAAGCCTTCGATCATGTCGGCGACCTCGAGCTCCGCGTAGAGGTTCGTGGCGCGCGCCTCCTTGATCATGCCAGGCGACAGATCGATGCCGACGAAATGATCGACCTGCTTGGCGAACGCGGCAGCCGCAAGCCCGGTGCCGCAGCCGAGATCGATCGTGCGCTTGAAGTAGGCCGACTTCTTGGCGGCACCGCGCGCGGCCAGCACCGCCTTGAAGATCAGGCTCGGGGCGCGATAGCCGAGATCGTTGATCAGCGTGTGCTCGAAGCGTGGCGCGTACTGGTCGAACAGGGTCTGCACGTAGGCTTTGGGCATCCCCGCCATCTGTGCGTCTCCGAGCCGCATCAGGTGCAGGCCGGCGCCGTGCCGGTCCGCGGGATCGCATCGGCGCGCTTCCCGAAAGGCCGCGATCGCCTTGTCGCGCTCGCCGAGCTGCCGACGGATTTCGCCGAGCGTGAACCAGGCGGAGGTGAAGTTCGGCGCAAGCTCGATCGCCTGCTCCAGGAGGTCCGCGGCCGCCGGCAGATCGCCCTTGAGCTGGAGGTCGCGCGCGAACTCGAAACGGCGGTCGGCCATGAGGTCGCCGGAGGACAGGAACAGGCGCAGAGGCATTGGGAACCGGGAACGAAGCGGTGATGACTCGAAGATGCAGTGACGCAACCTATATAGCAGGCATGCGTCCGCAAGACATCCTGTTGCCAACTGCTGCCGGCCTGTGCTGCAAGCCCGGCGGTTTTCATATCGACCCTTTCCGCGCAGTCGAGCGCGCCGTGATCACCCACGGCCATTCCGACCATGCCCGTGCTGGCCATGGCGCGGTGCTGGCGACCCAGGAAACGCTCGACATGATGCGCCTGCGCTATGGCGAGAACTTTGCCGGATCGACGCAAGTCATCCGCTATGGCGAGGAGATCCGGCTCGGCGACGTCCGCGTCAAATTTCATCCGGCCGGCCATGTGCTGGGCTCGGCGCAGATCGCGGTGACGTGCAAGGACACCTGCATCGTCGCCTCCGGCGACTACAAGGACGCGACCGATCCGACCTGTGCCCGGTTCGAGCTGGTGCCCTGCGACGTTTTCATCACCGAGGCCACTTTTGGTCTGCCGGTGTTCCGGCATGGCGATGCCGCCGACGAGGTGAAGAAGCTGCTGGCCTCCGTCGCGCTGTTTCCGGAGCGCGCGCATCTGGTCGGCGCCTATTCGCTCGGCAAGGCGCAGCGCGTGATCGCGCTGCTGCGGCAGGCCGGCTATGACGCGCCGATCTACCTGCATGGCGCCATGGAGACGATCACGCACTACTACCAGAGCCGCGGGATCGCGCTCGGCGAGCTGAGGCCGGTGAAGGGCGTGAAGAAGTCGGCGCTTGCCGGCACCATCACACTGGCGCCGCCCTCGGCGACTTCCGATCTCTGGACGCGGCGCTTTCCCGATCCCGTCACCGCCTTCGCGTCGGGGTGGATGCGCGTGCGCGCCCGGGCGCGGCAGCGCGGCGTGGAATTGCCGCTGGTGATCTCCGACCACGCCGATTGGGACGGCCTTACCTCTACGATCGGCGCCACCGGCGCGGGCGAGATCTGGGTCACTCACGGCCAGGAAGATGCGCTGGTGCATTGGTGCCAGAGCAAAGGCCTGAAAGCGCGGCCGCTCGATCTCGTCGGCTATGGCGACGAGGAGGAGAGCGAGACGCCGATTCCAGACGAGGCCGAAGCATGAACCGCTTCGCCGAACTGCTCGACCGCCTCGCTTACGAGCCCGGCCGCAACAACAAGCTGCGGCTGATGACCGGCTATTTCCGCGAGGTCGGCGATCCCGACCGCGGCTATGCGCTGGCCGCGCTGACCGGCGCGCTCAGTTTCAAGCATGCCAAGCCCGCGCTGATCCGCGATCTCATCGCGGCGCGCACCGACCCGGTGCTGTTCGGGCTCTCCTATGATTATGTCGGCGATCTCTCGGAGACGGTGGCGCTGATGTGGCCGAAGGCCGCGCTGGCCGCCCACAACAACCCGCCACCGCCATCCCTCACCGAAGTCGTCACCACGCTGCGCACGCTCGGCAAGACCGAGCTGCCCGGACAGCTCGAACGCTGGCTTGACGAGCTGGATGAGACCGGCCGCTGGGCGCTGCTGAAGCTCGTCACGGGCGCGCTGCGCATCGGCATCTCCGCGCGCCTCGCCAAGACCGCGGCTGCCGCACTCGGCGACAAGGACCCGCATGAGGTCGAGCTGATCTGGCCGGGCCTTTCGCCGCCCTATCTCGACCTGTTCGCCTGGCTGGAGGGACGCGCCGAAAAGCCCGTCAATCGCGATCCCGCGCCGTTCCGGCCCGTGATGCTGGCGCATGCGATCGAGGACACGGATTTCGCCGCGCTCGATCCCGCCGACTACATCGCCGAATGGAAATGGGACGGCATCCGCGTGCAGGCGGTGGCGGGGCGGGACGATCGCGGCCAAATCACGGCGCGGTTCTATTCGCGCACCGGCGAGGACATCACCGGCAGCTTTCCAGACCTCGTGCCGTCGCTGCACCTGCCCGGCGCCATCGACGGCGAGCTCCTGATCCTGCGCGAGGGCCGCGTGCAGAGTTTCAACGTCCTGCAGCAGCGCCTCAACCGCAAGGTCGTCTCGCCGAAGCTGATCAAGGAGTTTCCGATCCACCTTCGCGCCTACGATCTGCTTGGCGACGACGAGAATGATCTGCGCGAGCTGCCTTTTGCCGAGCGACGCGAACGGCTGGAGAGATTCGTCGGGAAGCTCGACGATCCCCGGATCGACCTGTCGCCCACCGTCCCTTTCACAAGCTGGGACGCGCTGACCGCTGCGCGCGCCGATCCGGCAAGCGCAGGTGCCGGCGAGGACGCGGACGCCGTCGAAGGCGTAATGCTGAAGCGGCGCGATGCGGCTTATCTGCCCGGGCGGCCGAAGGGCCAATGGTGGAAGTGGAAGCGCGACCCGCACATCATCGACGCCGTGCTGATGTATGCGCAGCGCGGCCACGGCAAGCGCTCGTCCTATTATTCCGACTACACTTTTGGTGTCTGGACCGGGGGCGAGGGCGGCGACGAACTGGTGCCGGTCGGCAAGGCCTATTTCGGCTTCACGGACGAGGAACTGCTTCAGATCGACCGCTTCGTCCGCCGCAACACCACGGAAAAGTTCGGCCCCGTGCGTCATGTCGTGCACGAGGGCGACAAGGGGCTCGTGCTGGAGGTTGCGTTCGAGGGTCTGCAACGTTCGCCGCGACACAAGTCCGGCGTCGCCATGCGCTTTCCCCGCATCAGCCGCTTGCGCTGGGACAAGCCGCCGCGCGAGGCCGACCGGCTGGAAACGCTGGAGAAGATGCTGAAAGCGGAAGCGGCGGAGATTGAAGCATGAACTGTCGCCGCGAAGCCAGTGCGCTCCCTCTCCCGCTTGCGGGAGAGGGTCGGGGAGAGGGTGCCTCCGCATTGGGATTCCCCCAAGAGGCAGAGCCCTCACCCGGCGCTCCGCGCCGACCTCTCCCGCAAGCGGGAGAGGTTGCAGCCAACCCGTGGCGCGCTCGCCCGAATTAAAGTGCGGTAAGCTGATTGACGCCTCGTTGCGGGTTCCCCATGTGCCTCGCCGTGTCCTATAATGAGGTCGAATCCCCTGAGGAGTTTGCGATGGTCCAAGACGTCAGAGATTTGCCGGCCAGCCGCAGCGACGGCCTGCACCGCTTTCTCGGCGGCTCCCCGCTGGCGGTCGCGTTTCGCCTGGTCCTGCTCTCGATCCTGGTCGGCGTCGTGCTGGCCGCGATCGGCTTCGACCCCTGGAACATCATCACTAGCATTCGTCTCCTGTTCCAGCGTCTCTGGGATCTCGGCTTCGATGCCGTGAACTGGCTGTGGCGCTACTTCCTGCTCGGCGCCGTCATCGTCATCCCGATCTGGCTGCTCTCGCGCGTCTTCGGCGCGCCGCGCGGCCGGTGAGATTTTGAAGGCTCGCTGCCGATGCAATTGCGCTTTGTCGGCTGCGGCGATGCTTTCGGCTCCGGCGGCAGGCTCAACACCTGCTTCCACGTCTCCGGGCGCGAGGCCAACTTCCTGATCGATTGCGGCGCGTCGACACTGCCGGCGCTGAAGCGGCTCGAGATCGACTGCAACGAGATCGATCTGATCCTGATCACGCATTTCCACGGCGACCATTTTGGCGGGCTCCCGTTTGTCCTGCTCGACGCGCAATTCTCACGGCGGACGCGGCCGTTGACGATCGCGGGTCCGAAAGGCATCGCGGCGCGGCTTGCCCAACTGATGGAAGCGCTGTTCGAGCATTCCTCAAGGACCAAACAACGATTCGAGCTGAACGTCATCGAACTCGCCCCCGAGCAAAGCCAGAGCTTCGGCGCGGTGACGGTGACACCCTATCCGGTCGTGCACGGCGAATCCGGCGGGCCTTTCCTGGCCTATCGCATCGAGGCCGAAGGCCGCACGCTCGCCTACAGCGCCGATACCGAATGGACGGAGACGCTCATTCCGCTGGCGCATGGCGCAGACCTTTTCATCGCGGAAGCCTACATGTACGAGAAGGTGGTCAAGAACCATCTCAGCCTGAAGACCTTGGAACAGCATCTGCCCGCGATCGGCGCCAAGCGGCTCGTCCTCACCCATATGAGCGACGACATGCTGTCACGTCTGGGCGAAGTGCCGCATCTCGCTGCAGAGGACGGCATGGTGCTCGTGTTCTGACATGCACGCACCGGTTCATCCCAGGATAAGCTCCCGACAGGTGTTCTCCATCGCGGGACCGGCGATGGTCGCGAACCTGACCACGCCGCTGATCGGCGTGGTCTCGACCACCGCGATCGGACGGCTCGACGATGCCGCGCTGCTCGGCGGCGTGGCGATGGCCTCCGTCATCTTCGACTGCCTGTTCTGGCTGTTCGGCTTCCTGCGCATGAGCACGCTCGCCTTCACCGCACAGGCGCTGGGCGCCGGCGAGACGCGCGAGCAGACCGCGATCCTGGTACGCGGCTTCATCGTTGCCGGCCTGATCGGCACCGGCCTGATCGCGCTGCAACTGCCGCTGACCTCGGTGCTGTTCGACCTGATGGGCGGCAGCGAAGGCGTGACCCGCGCGGCGAAAACTTATTTCATGATCCGGATCTGGTCATCGCCATTCGCCTTCGCCAATTACGTCGTGCTCGGCTGGCTGGTCGGGCAGGCCCGCGCCAATCCAGCCCTTGCGCTCCAGGTCGTCATCAACCTCATCAACATGGTGGCGACGATCCTGCTGGTGCTTGTCTACGACACCGGCATTGCCGGCGCGGCAATTGCCGCGCTGCTCTCGGAGACGACCGGCTTCGTGCTCGGCGTGATCGTGTGCCGGCGCTATGCGGACGGTGGCTTCAGGGTGCCCCGCGCAACGCTGTTCAACCGCGCAAAGCTGATGCGTCTGCTGGCGGTGAACTCCGACATCATGATCCGCACGGCGGCGCTGATCGCCGTGTTCCTGTTCTTCACCGCCAAGGGCGCGCGCGCCGGCGACGTCACGTTGGCGGCGAACTCCGTACTCAACAATTTCCTCCTGGTCAGCGCCTTCTTCCTCGACGGCCTCGCCAACGCAGCCCAGCAGCTCTGCGGCCGCAGCTTTGGCGCGCGCGACGCCAGGGGATTTGCGGATTCGACCAAGCTGGTGCTGCTCTGGGGCCTCGGCTTCGCGCTGGTCGTCGCCGTGCTGTTCGCGCTGTTCGGCCCCAGCCTGATCAATGTTATGACGGCCAGTGAGGACGTTCGCCGCGCCGCGCGCGACTTCCTGCCGTTCATCGTGCTTGCGCCGATCCCCGGTGTGTTCGCCTTCGGCTTCGACGGCATCTATGTCGGCGCGACCTGGGCGCGCGAGATGCGCAATCTGATGCTGGCTTCGCTCGCGATCTTTTTCGGCGTCTGGCTGGCGCTGCAATCGTTCGGCAATGCCGGTTTGTGGTGCGCGCTGATCGCGTTCTACGTCGCCCGCGGCGGCTTGCAGGGTGCGCGCTATCCGGCGCTGTATCGGGCGACGTTTTCGAAGCTGTAGTTCTCGTGTCCCGGACGCGCTGCAGCGTGAAACGCCTGCTGCGCAGAGCCGGGATCCAGAGCGCCGCCACATGGGCCCCGGCTCTGCAGCCTACCACGCCGAACTCGACGCGCTGTGCTGCGTCCGGGGCACGGAGAGGCCATCACATCCCCGGCCAGTCTTCCGCCGTGAGCGTCGCCGCGTCAGCACCGACGATATCGGAGAGCGAATCCCGGCCCGTGCGGAGCAGCGTCGAGGTCAGGTCGCGCTTGATCTCGTCGACGAGGCCGAGGCCCTTGTAGACCAGCGACGAATAGAGCTGGATCAGGCTGGCGCCGGCGCGGATCTTCGTCAGCGCGGCGCCGCCCGAGTCCACGCCGCCGACGCCGATCAGAGGGAACGCGCCCTCGACGCGCACATAGGTTTCCGCGACCATGCGCGTCGACAGACGAAACAGCGGTCGGCCGGACAGGCCGCCTTGCTCCTTCGCCCGCACCTGCTCACGCAACGTGCTCGGCCGCGCGACCGTGGTGTTCGACACGATCATGCCGTCGACCCGGCGCGAACGCGCGACCTGCACGATGTCGTCGAGCTGGGCAAGGCTCAAATCCGGCGCGATCTTGAGCAGCACCGGCGTGTCGCCCGCCTTCTGGCGCACCCGCTCGCGGGCGTCGATCACGTGTGCGAGGAGATCGTCGAGCAGCGCGCCTTCCTGCAGATTGCGCAGGCCGGGCGTGTTCGGCGAGGAGACGTTGACGGTGAAATAGCTCGCCACCGGCGCAAAGGTCTCGATCAGCTTGACGTAGTCGGCGACACGGTCCGGCGAATCCTTGTTCGCGCCGACATTGACGCCGACGATGCCGCCGTGCTGCGCACGCGCTGCAAGCCGGCGCAACGCAACCTCCGCACCGTCATTGTTGAAGCCCATGCGGTTGATGATCGCCTCGTCGCGCTCGAGCCGGAACAGCCGGGGCCGCGGATTGCCTTCTTGCGGCTTCGGCGTCACCGAGCCGATCTCGACGAAGCCGAAGCCGAGTCGCAGCAACGCGTCCGGAACCTCGGCGCTCTTGTCGAAGCCCGCGGCCATGCCGATCGGATTGGGAAAGTTCAGCCCGAAGGCGCGCACCGCGAGTTTGGGATCATCGGCACGCGGCTTGGCCGGCGGCAGGAAGCGCAGGCCCTGGATCGCGAGGCGATGCGCATCCTCGGGGTCGAGCCAGCGCAGCACCGGCAGCGAAAAGGCGTCGAACGCGCGGATCACGGCAACAGCTCCGGAACATCGTGACCGCCGTCGGAGCGCATGTTGAGGTTGATCACCGCGATCACCGCGCCGACATCGAGCTCGCCATAGAGATGCGGAAACAGCTCGTCGTTGCGCGAGCGCTCCCAGCGCAGCTCTCTGCCGAGCACGTCGCCGTCGACCTCGACCAGGAACAGCGCACGTTGCCCGAAATAGTGCTTGCGCAGGGTCTCGGGAACCTGGGCAGCGGTCGAGAAATGGATGAATCCGTCGCGCACGTCATCCGCGCTGCCCCGGTAGACACCCTGCCGTTCCGCCTCGCGCCAGGCCGAGGCCGGACAGATTTTGTAGATCTTGACCACCGCTTCCGCAGCCTTGTTTGTTCTTTGAGTTCTTTGGGTTTTTTCGTGTCTCACGGGTCCGCAAAACCCGGGCGCGACCGTAAAGGCCGTCCCTTCCGAACTCAAGACCTAGAGTCTTTTCCGGTCCGATGAAATCGGAACGGGGCTCTGGATTCTTGTTTTGACGCGTTTTCGTGACGCGAAGCGGTACCACTTCGCCACCTCTTGCGCGAAAAACGGAAAACCGGTTGATTTGAGGATAGTTTTCCTGAGTTGCGACGGGCTGGACCTTCCATGGTCAGACAAGCCAAAGCGCAGAGGATGCTGACTCACGACCAGATCTGGGCCGCGCTGGATCGGCTGGCGGCGCGCGCCGGGTTGTCACCGTCCGGGCTTGCCAAGCGTGCCGGGCTCGACCCCACCACCTTCAACAGGTCCAAGCGCGTCACCGCCGACGGCCGTGAGCGCTGGCCCTCGACCGAATCGATCGCAAAGGCGCTGGCCGCGGCCGGCGCCTCGATCGACAGCTTTGCGAAGTTGATTGACAATGACGGCGCGCGCGACGGGCGCTCGGTGCCGCTGCTCGGCTTCGCGCAGGCCGGGATGAGCGGCGCCTTCGACGAGGCCGGCCTTCCATCCGGCAGGGGCTGGACCGAGATCGCGCTTCCCACCACGGAGGACGGCCACACCTTTGCGCTGGAGATTTCCGGCAATGCGCTTGCGCCCGTCTATCGCGACGGCGACATCGTCCTGGTCGCGCCCGGCGCGCAGATCCGCAAAGGCGATCGCGTGGTGGTGAGGAGCAAGGCGGGTGAGGTGACGGTCGCGACGCTGAAGCGACGCACTGCAAAGGCGCTGGAGCTTGAGCCGATCGATGGGACACAGGCCGAACGCGCGATGGCGGCGGGCGATGTGGCGTGGATTGCGCGGATTCTGTGGGCAAGCCAGTGATCGCCTTCCGTCGGCATGGTGCCGGGCGCGGTGACCCCACTGCGCCGCGGCCGGCAGCGAGCGACCTTGCGACTCACCGTTCCCCTTGCATAGGCTGCAGCCGATATTGTCGATCCAGTTTGTCTTTGGGGGATAAAGATGAATCGCCGTCACGCATTGAAGGCCCTGGCGGGTCTTGCGCTATGTCCGCTCTGCAAGCCGGCTTTCGCCGCCGAAGGCACGCATTGGAGTTATGAGGGCGCCGGGGGGCCGGCCAAATGGGGCGATCTCGATGCGGCCAACAAGGCCTGCGCGGTCGGCCTGCAACAATCGCCGATCGACATCGAGGCGACGATCAAGTCGCAATTGCCGGTTCTGAAGCTGAACTGGAGCAAGAGCGCCGACACCATCGTCAACAACGGGCACACGATCCAGCTCAACTTCGCCGAAGGCAGCACGCTCACGCTTGGCGACGTCAAGTACAAGCTGCTTCAGGTGCACTTTCACCGGCCGAGCGAGCACATGATCGGCGGCAAGAATTTTCCGATGGAGGCGCATTTCGTCCATCGCAACGAGGCCGGCGGGCTCGCCGTGGTCGGCGTGCTGATGACCGAGGGCAGGCCGAACGCGGCCTTCGGCAAGATCGTGAAGACCATGCCGAAGGCGGAAGGACCCGCGGTGAAGGCCGACGCGACCATCGATCCTCACGCCATGCTGCCACAGAAGCTCAGCTATTTCCGCTATCCCGGCTCGCTGACGACGCCGCCCTGCTCGGAGGTCGTCGAGTGGCTGCTGCTGACCGACCCGATCCAGGTCGCCGCCGCCGATGTCGCCGCGTTCGCAAAACTCTATCCGATGAACGCGCGGCCGGTGCAGAAGGACAACCGGCGCTACGTGCTGCGCTCGATCTGAGCTGGGGCGAGCGAAGGGTCCGTAGCCCGGATGAGCGAAGCGATATCCGGGACCTTCATTGAGGCGCCCCGGATGTCGCTACGCTCATCCCGGGCTACGGGTCGTCGCTGAGCGTTACGCTGATCGCGCCAGCGCGCCGTCGATCATGTTGACGGCGTTCTGCACGCCGTACACGGCAACGAAGGAGCCGAAGCGCGGGCCTTTCTCCTGGCCGAGCAGAACCTGGTAGAGCATGTTGAACCAGTCGAGCGTGACGCCGGGGCGGCCGTCCTTGCCCTTCTTGACCTGGTCGAGGAACGGATCGCGGCGGCCGACCTCGTAGACGACGTTCTGGATGTCCTCGGCCGAAGCGTCCGGCGCCAACTGCGACAGCGCATCGCGCAGATCCTGGAGCGCGGCGCGCTCGCTGTCTGTCGGCACCCGGAACTGCTTCGTCGGCGCGACGAAGTCGCGATAGTAGTTGATGGCGTAGCCGACCATCGCGTCGAGCTTCGGATGCGTCTGCGGGCTCACGCCGGGACGATAGCGACCGATGAAGCCCCACAGCGTCTCTGCATTCTCCGCGTTCGACGACGAGACCAGCGTCAAGAGCAGCTGGAAGGTGACGGGCATGTCACCCTTCGGCGGCTTGCCGTTGTGGATGTGCCAGACCGGATTGCCGAGCTGCTGCTTGCCGTCCTGCTTCGGAAAGCCGTCGAGGAACTGCTGGTAGTCGTCGACATTGCGCGGGATGACGTCGAAATAGAGCCGCTTGGCCGCCTTCGGCTCGCGATACATGAACAGCGTCAGCGATTCCGGCGAGGCGTAGCGCAGCCATTCGTCGATGGTGAGGCCGTTACCCTTCGACTTCGAGATCTTCTGGCCCTTCTCGTCGAGGAAGAGCTCGTAGTTGAAGCCTTCGGGCGGCGTGCCGCCCAGCGCCCTGGCGATTGCGCCGGAGAGCTTCACCGAATCGATCAGGTCCTTGCCGGCCATTTCATAGTCGACGCCGAGCGCGACCCAGCGCATCGCCCAGTCGGCCTTCCACTGGCACTTGACGTTGCCGCCGGTGACGGGCGTTTCGACCTCCTGGTTCGTATCGGGATCGACATAGGTCACCGTGCCGGCCGCGACGTCGCGGCGGATCATCGGCACTTGCAGCACGACACCGGTTGTCTTGCTGATCGGAAGGAACGGCGAATAGGTCGCTCGGCGATCGGGACCCAGCGTCGGCAGGATGATCGCCATGACCTTGTCGTAGGCGGCGAGCATCTTCAGCAGCGTCGCGTCGAAGCGGCCCGACGTGTAGTAGTCGGTCGAGCTCGCGAACTCGTAATCGAAGCCGAAATGGTCGAGGAAGGCGCGAAGCCGCGCATTGTTGTGCGCGCCGAAGCTGTCATGCGTACCGAAGGGATCAGGCACGCGCGTCAGCGGCTTGCCGAGATTGGCTTCCAGCGGCGCCCTGTTCTGCACGTTGTCGGGCACCTTGCGCAGGCCGTCCATGTCGTCGGAGAAGGCGAGCAGGCGGGTCTTGATCTTGTCCTCGGTCAGCACGCGGAAGGCATGGCGCACCATCGAGGTGCGCGCGACCTCGCCGAACGTGCCGATATGCGGCAGTCCGGAGGGACCGTAGCCGGTCTCGAACAGCACCTCGTTCTTCGGGCTCTTCTTCAGCCGCGCGACAATGGCCTTCGCCTGCTCGAACGGCCAGGCGTTGGATTGTTCGGCAAGCGCACGCAGGTCGCTCGGGTTCGCGGCAATATCGATAACGGACATCAGGGGCCTCCGGGCCGCGGAAAATAGCGATTTCCGGGCAGAATGCAAAAGAACGGTTGTTGTCATTCCGGGGCGATGCGACAGCATCGAACCCGGAATCTCGAGATTCCGGGTCTGGTCCTTCGGACCATCCCGGAATGACAATTCAGCAATCTCGAGATTCTCAGGTGCGCAATTGCGCACCATAGTCCGCGCCTCGCGCACCCCGGAACGACGGGTTTGGCTGGCTAAAACGGGCTCACCGAGAAATACCGCAGCCACAGATCGGTATAGCGGCCTTTTTCCCAGACGCGGAACATCGCCCAGTTCAGGGCCTGGCGCAGCACGTCGTTGCCCTTGCGCACGGCGATGCCGATGCCTTCGCCGAAGAAGCGGCTCTCGACGAAGGGACCGCCGGAGAAGGCGCAGCAATCGCCGGAATCCGTGCCGTTGATCCAGAACGCCAGCGAGATGGCGTCGCCGAAGATGAAATCGACCTCGCCCCTGCGCAAAGCTGCGCGCATCGCGTCGTCACTGGGATAGGCATGCAGTTCGGCGTCGGTGAACATCGCCTTGAGGTAGGCCTCATGCGCGGAGCCGGCGATGACGCCGACCTTCTTGCCCTCGAGATATTCGGGCCGGATCTCCGGCATGACCGCGTCCTTGCGGGAGACGAAGCGCGCCGGCACGCGGTAATACGGATCGGTGAAGTCGACGCGGGCGCGCAGCTGCGGGCTCACCGCCATCGAGGCGATGATGGCATCGCCCCGGTTGGAGGTGAGCGCGTCCACCAGCGTCTCGAAGCGGCGCATCTGCACCGTGCACGTGACCTTGATCTCCTCGCACAGGGCGCGGGCGAAATCGACGTTGAAGCCGGCCGGGTTGCCGTCTGCGCCAGTGTAGTTGAACGGCGGATAGTCGGTCTCGGTCAAAAAGCGAATCACGGTCAGGCGCGACAGGTCCGGCCGCTCCGGTCGCCGGCGCGGATCCCAGAAGCCGGGCACGGCCTGCGGGGCTGCCTGGGGGGTGGTCTGTGGCGTGGCCTGGGGCGCCGCTGGGGGCCGCTTGGCGGGCGTCTGGGCCTCGGCGGGCAGGGCTGCGAACAGGCACGCGGCGGCGGCCAACCCCATCAGCAAGCCACGGGCAGATTTGAACGATTTCGCCTGTTGCGATGAAGCCATCGGCCGGAAATGAATGAATTTCGTTGGGATCGGAGGGCCTTATAGACCATCCGGACGGGAACGCGAGCCCGGAATGTGGCCAAGGTGAAGGTGCGCTCCCTCCCCCGCTTGCGGGGGAAGGTTGGGGGAGAGGGTGTTTCCTCTGGGCGAGAGCCCCCTAGAGGAGAGAGCCCTCACCCGCGCCTTCGGCGCGACCGCAAGCGGGAGAGGTGCAACGGAGTGCGCAGCTCGAACGCAGGCCTCAGAGATACTTCTTCAACTCCGCAGCCGCCTCCTCCGGCGTCCGCTTCAAATTGAACGGCGAGACGAACCTCCCTTCGCGGTCCATCAGATAGATCAGCGCCGTGTGGTCCATGGTGTAGTCGCCGTCCTTGGTCGGGACCTTCTTGGCATAGACGCGGTAGGAGCTGATGACCTTGGCGGTCTCGGCGGGATCGCCGGACAGGCCCTCGAGGTGCGGATCGAAGCTCGACAGATAATCCTTCATGGTCGCCGGCGTATCACGCTCGGGATCGACCGAGATGAAGACGGCATTGATCTTGTCGGCATCCTTGCCCATTACGCGCAGCACCTCCGAGATCTCGAATAGGGAGGTCGGGCAGACGTCGGGGCAATGGGTGTAGCCGAAGAAGATCAGGGTCGGCTTGCCCTTGAGGCTCTTGTCGGTGACGGCTTTGCCGTTCTGGTCGGTCAGCTGGAACGGGCCGCCGATCGCGGCCGGCTGCGCCACCTTGCTCAGCCCGCCCATGGCCCAGAACAGGATCAGGAGCCCGATAACCAGGCTTGCGGCGAAGGCGGTCGCGATCACCAGCGGACGGGCAGCGGGACTCATGGGCGGAAAACTTCCTGTCGCAGGTCAGAAGCAGGCGGCAAAGCCGGTCCTGATCATTTCGAAGAACACCTGGCTGCCATAATGGAACCAGAGCGCCAGTGCGCCAATCATGACGAGACTGCCGATTGCCGCGCCGGCCCACAGCAGCACGGATGGCATCCGGCCGGCAGTGGGCGAATTGTCCGATAGCCGATGCGCTGGATGCAGTGGTTGAGCCATGACAACGATCGGGACGAAGGCCCCGGTTCCCAGGCTTTCAGATAGGCTTTGCGCCGCCTGCGGGCAAGACGCCGCCGGCGGCGCAAACAGATCCGGGCTGACGAATATCAGTGAAGGAGCTGACCCCGAGCGGATTCGAGTTGATCCGCTTTTGGGAGCGATCGGCGCGACGGCTTGGCCGTCGAGGCCTGCGCGTCCAGGTAGCAGGGCTTGTACATGGCTTCGAGCTGCTTGCCCTTCAGGAAGAGCATGCGTGGGGTAAGCCCGCCCCGCTGGCCGATCCAGCGCTTCACCTGCGAGGGATACATCGCATAGAGCATCTGGGTTGCTTCAGGATTGGTGATGGCGCGGCCATTGGAGCCGAAATCCCAGGCGGCGTGGAAGCCGAGCGTCGCATGCGAGGTCACGCAGATCCGATCGTGCGGGATTGCGCCGAGGACGATGGTACAGGCGGAGGCGCAGAGGCCGTCGATGATGACGGTCTCGCCCGATTGCCTGAGGTCCTGGTACTTGTCGACGTAGGTTCCAATCCGGCCGCCGCGGTCATCCGCGATCCGAACCACCGCGTGAGAAGCCCCCATGCCCACGATCAGGAGAACCACCGCAAGCAATCCCGTCAGAAACTTCATTGTCCCCGCCCCAGCGAATTCGAATCTGCGTGTCAGGTCGTGATGCACAGCTAGCGTCTGTCGTAACCAAGGTTTTGTCTAGGCAGCCCGGCTCGATCAAAACAAATTCAAATCCAGTGTTGCGTCCGCGCTGCACTCGGCTGGTCTCTATCCCAAAGCGGAACAAGTTAATCAGGTCTTACGCGCCATACCCTTGATCTCAGTTGCAACCGCTGGCTTCAATCCGGGCAACTACAGGGGGAACCCATGGAGGGGGAAATGCATGGCTGAGGAAGCAGACGTTATCGTCGTCGGTGCGGGGCTGTCGGGCCTCGTTGCCGCCACCGAGATCGCCGACGCGGGCAAGCGCGTCATCGTCGTGGACCAGGAAGGCGAGCAATCGGTCGGCGGACAGGCGTTCTGGTCGTTCGGCGGATTGTTCCTGGTCGATTCGCCGGAGCAGCGCCGGCTCGGGATCAAGGATTCCTTCGACTTGGCCATGCAGGACTGGCTCGGCACCGCGGGATTCGACCGCGACGAGGATTTCTGGCCGCGGAAATGGGCCGAGGCCTATGTGGCGTTCGCGGCCGGCGAGAAGCGGGGCTGGCTGCGCGCGATGGGCCATCGCATCTTCCCCGTGGTCGGCTGGGCCGAACGCGGCGGCTACGACGCGATGGGACACGGCAATTCGGTGCCGCGCTTCCATGTCACCTGGGGCACCGGCCCCGGCCTCGTCGAGCCGTTCGAGCGCCGCGCGCGCGAGGCCGCTAGAAGCGGCGGGCTGAGCTTCAGGTTCCGCCATCGCGTCGATGCGCTCTCGATCACCAATGGCACCGTGGATGGCGTCAGCGGCGCCGTCCTTGCGCCCGACACGATCGAGCGCGGCAAGAGCTCCTCCCGCAACGTCGTCGGCGAGTTTGCGCTGAAGGCTCAGGCCGTGATCGTCGCCTCCGGCGGCATCGGCGGCAATCATGAGCTGGTGCGGCAGAACTGGCCGAAGCGGCTAGGTGAGCCGCCGAAATTCATGATCTCCGGCGTGCCCGAGCATGTCGACGGTCGCATGATCGGCATCACGGAAAAGACCGGCGCACGGCTGATCAATCGCGACCGGATGTGGCACTACGTCGAGGGCATCCAGAATTGGAATCCGATCTGGCCGCGCCACGGTATCCGCATCCTGCCCGGTCCGTCGGCGATGTGGTTCGACGCCACGGGCACACGGCTGCCGGCGCCGCTGTTCCCTGGCTCCGACACGCTTGGCCAGCTCAAATACATCATGTCCACGGGGTACGATTATTCCTGGTTCATCCTGACCCAGAGCATCATCAAGAAGGAGTTTGCGCTGTCGGGCTCGGAGCAGAACCCCGACCTGACCGGCAAGAGCTGGCGCATGACCTTGCGCCGTGCCACCAACAAGGGCGCGCCGGCGCCGGTGGAGGCGTTCAAGAGCCATGGTATCGACTTCATCGTCCGCGACAAGCTCGATGAGCTCGTTGCGGCCATGAACAAGCTCGCCGGCAGCGATCTCCTGAGGTTCGAGCACATCAAGATGCAGATCGAGGCGCGCGACCGTGAGATCGCCAATCCTTACGTCAAGGATGCGCAGGTCATGAACATCCACAATGCGCGCCGCTACATCGGCGACAAGTTGATCCGCACCGCCTCCCCGCACCGCATCCTCGATCCCGCGCATGGGCCGCTGATCGCGGTAAAGCTCAACATCCTCACCCGCAAGACGCTGGGCGGCTTCGAGACCGATCTCGACTCCCGGGTGTTCGGGGAAGAGGGCCGCGTCATTCCCGGCCTCTACGCCGTCGGCGAGGCCGCCGGCTTCGGTGGCGGCGGCGTGCATGGCTACCGCTCGCTGGAGGGCACTTTTCTTGGCGGCTGCCTGTTCTCGGGCCGCAATGCGGGCCGTGCCGCCGCCAAAGCGGTGGGCTAGATCGTGCGGCGATGGATGCGCATCGGGGCGCTGGCCGCTTCATTGGCGGCAGCTTCAGCTGCATCCGCCGATACGATCGACGTCAATGGCGTGAAGCGCTCCTACACCGCGCAACTGCCGGCCAAGAGGCCTGCACCGCTCGTGATCGTGCTGCATGGCAAGACCCAGCGTGGTGCCGACATGATCACGCGGACGGCCTGGCCGCAGGTTGCAAAGCGCGAGGGGTTGGCCGTGGTCTTTCCGGACGGGCTCAACAATGCATGGGCGGACGCGCGAACGAAGGCGGGGCCCGCCCTGCGCGGACCACCGGCGGGTACCGATGACGTCGGCTTCATCGCAAGGCTCGTCGAGAAGCTGGTGGCCGACGGCACGGCCGATGCAAGGCGCGTCTTCGTCGCCGGCATCTCCAATGGCGGCGCCATGGCGATGACCATGGCCTGCGCGCGCGCCGATTTGTTTGCGGCAGCTGCGAGTGTGATCATGAATCTCACCGACGAGGCCGCCGTCACGTGCCATCCGTCGCGGCCGGTCCCGATGCTGCTCATGAACGGCACCGCCGACCTGCTGGTCCCTTACGAGGGCGGGCGCGGATCGAGCTATTTTGCCGCGGACGGGTTTTGGTCGACCGACGAGACGCTGGCATTCTGGCGCAGGCTCAATGGCTGCGAGACCGATGACGCCGAGACGACTGATTTGCCGGACAGGGCGCCCGCAGACCATTCCACGGTCACGCGGATCTCCTCACGCTGTCCGCGGGGGCACGACGTCGTGCTCTATCGTGTCAACCATGGTGGCCATCGCGTGCCCGGATTTTCTCCGGATGCCCGCTTCCCGAAGGTCGCCGCCGGCCTGCTGGGGCCGCAGAACGCTGACATCGACGGTGCCGAGACGATCTGGACGTTCTTCAGCCAGTTTCCTTAAAGCGACGCACGCATCGGCGGTGACGCATCCGCCGCACGCGGCGCATGCGTGCCCGGCCACGCATGCGTGCCCGGGGTGGCAGAGCGCGAGGTGCTGGGCTAGACAGGGCCGCCATTCCACCAGGAGATCCCCAATGAGCATTCAGCGTTTTGAAACCGGCCCGCGCATGAGCCAGGTCGTCGTGCACGGCAACACCGTCTATCTCGCCGGCGTCGTCGCGAACAAGGCGGCTGGCGAAAGCGTGACGAAGCAGACCCAGGACATCCTGGCGACCATCGACGGCCACCTCGCCAAGGCCGGCACCGACAAGTCGAAGCTGCTGTCGGCAACGATCTACATCACCGACATGAAGACCTTCGGCGAGATGAACGCGGTGTGGGACGCCTGGGTGTTGCCCGGCAACACCCCGGCGCGCGCCACCGTCGAAGCCAAGCTGGCTGCCCCGCAATACACCGTCGAGATCATGGTGACGGCGGCGAAGTAGTCTTCGCGGCATTGGGATGCGGCAGAAGCGCGATGAGAGCATCGTCGCGCTTCTGCATTTTTTGTGGGCGCATGATCTCCGAGGTAATCGATCGGCGCGCGTGAACCTTCGAGAGTGGCGGTCGGCCGAACACGGCACCATCGAAGGAGAGCAGCATGACGGACCCCACCACCATCGCCCACCGTTACATCGAGCTCTGGAACGAGCGCACGGCCGGACGCCGTCGCGAGCTGCTCAGCGAAAGCTGGACGACGGATGCGAGCTATGTCGATCCCTTGATGAAGGGCGACGGCCGAGATGGCATCGAGGCGCTGATCGCGGGTGTGCAGCAGCGCTTTCCCGATTTCAGGTTCAAGCTGATCGGCGAGCCCGACGGCTACGGCGATCACATCCGCTTTTCGTGGGGACTTGGTCCTGATGGCGCCGACAGCCCGATCAAGGGCACCGATTTTGCCGTGCTGAAGGACGGGCGCATCAGCAGCGTGACCGGATTTCTGGACCAGGTGCCGACCGGGGCATGAGACCTCGTGCCCTTCTCGCCGCAGGCGGGAAGGGCCACCCCTCGACGAATCCGCTCCTGCGGCTTACCTGTCATGCTGTGCCGCCCCGTATCCTCCAAACATCGGCCGAGCCGGCCGCATTGCTGCCGGATCGCTTTCAGGCGTGGTTCGCAGCCCGCGGCTGGTCGCCGCGCGCGCATCAGCTGGCGCTGCTGGAGAAGGCGCGCGAGGACCGCTCGGCGCTCCTGATTGCGCCGACCGGCGCCGGCAAGACGCTCGCCGGGTTTCTGCCGACGCTGGTGGAGCTGTCGGCGCAGTCGGTCGAACGGGATGCGGGCGCGAAGAAGAACCTCGTCTCCACCGGCCGCAGCGTGCAGCGCGCCGGTGGCCTGCACACCCTCTACATCTCGCCGCTCAAGGCGCTCGCCGTCGACATCGCGCGCAATCTGGAGCGGCCGATCGCGGAGATGGCGCTGCCGATCAAGGTCGAGACCCGCACCGGCGACACGCCGGTGTCGCGGCGGCAACGGCAGCGGCGCTACCCGCCGGACGTGTTGCTGACGACGCCCGAGCAGCTCGCGCTGCTGCTCTCCTCCGACGACGCACCGTTCCTGTTTTCCTCCCTGAAGCGCATCGTGCTCGACGAGCTGCATGCGCTGGTGACGTCCAAGCGCGGCGATCTGCTCTCGCTCGGGCTTGCGCGGCTCTGGCGCCTCGCGCCGCAGATGCGCGCGATCGGTCTGTCGGCGACCGTGGCCGAGCCGGATCAGCTCGCGCGCTTCCTGGTGCCGCAGCCAGACGGCAAGGAAGCCGCCGCCGATCTCGTCGTCGCCGGCGGTGCCGCGCCGCCCGTGGTCGAGATGCTCGATACGCGCGAGCGGCTGCCCTGGGCCGGCCACAGCGCGCGCCACGCGCTCCCTGAAATCTACGAGCTGATCAAGGCGAACAAGACCACGCTGGTCTTCGTCAACACCCGTAGCCAGGCCGAGATGCTGTTCCAGAATCTCTGGAGCATGAACGACGACGGCCTTGCCATCGCGCTGCATCACGGTTCGCTCGACGTCGCCCAGCGCCGCAAGGTCGAGGACGCCATGTCGGCGGGCAGACTGCGCGGCGTGGTCTGCACCTCCTCGCTGGACCTCGGCGTCGACTGGGGCGATGTCGATCTCGTCATCAATATCGGCGCGCCCAAGGGCTCCTCGCGCCTGATGCAGCGCATCGGCCGCGCCAATCACCGCCTCGATGAAGCTTCGCGCGCGGTGCTGGTGCCGGCCAACCGCTTCGAGGTGCTGGAGTGCCGCGTCGCCATCGATGCCATCGCCGAGAACGCGCAGGACACGCCGCCCTTGCGCACGGGCGCCCTCGACGTGCTGGCGCAGCATGTGCTCGGCTGCGCCTGCGGCGAGCCGTTCCTCAGCGATGATCTGTATGCCGAGGTTCGCACGGCCGCGCCCTATGCCGACCTGTCGCGGCAGGATTTCGACGATGTCGTCGATTTCGTCGCTTCCGGCGGTTACGCGCTGAAAACCTATGAGCGCTTCGCCCGCATCAAGCAGGACAAGGAGGGCCGCTGGCGCGTCGCCAATCCAAAGGTGCGGCAGAGCTACCGCATGAATGTCGGCACCATCGTCGAGGACGACATGCTGAAGGTGCGGCTGGTGCGCTCGCGCGGCGGCGGCCAAGGAAAGGCAGGCGGCTCGACCGGGGTGATCGCGCGCGGCGGCAGGCTGCTCGGCGAGATCGAGGAGGCCTTCATCGAGGGCCTCAGCCCCGGCGATACCTTCGTGTTCTCAGGCGAGGTGGTGCGCTACGAGACCCTGGTCGAGGACCAGGTCTATGTCTCGCGCGCGCATGACAAGGACCCGAAGGTGCCATCCTATATGGGCGGCAAGTTTCCGCTCTCGACCTATCTCGCCGAGCGCGTGCGCCGGCTGCTCGACGACGGCCGCGCGTGGAGTGGCTTGCCGGAGCAGGTGCGCGACTGGCTGTCGCTGCAGAAGGACGTCTCGCGCGTGCCGGCGGTGCGGGAGCTCCTGGTCGAGAGCTTTCCACGCGCCAACAAGCATTATCTGGTCTGCTATCCCTTCGAGGGGCGTCTCGCGCATCAGACCCTCGGCATGCTGCTGACGCGCCGGCTGGAGCGCGCCCGCGCGCGGCCGCTCGGCTTCGTCGCCAACGAATATGCCGTGGCGATCTGGGCGCTCGGCGATCTCTCGTTCATGATCCGGGACGGCAGGATCGACCTCGACGCGCTGTTCGACCCCGATATGCTCGGCGACGACCTCGAGGCCTGGCTCGCCGAATCCGCGCTGATGAAGCGCACGTTCCGCAACTGCGCGATCATCTCCGGCCTGATCGCGCGCCGCCACACCGGCGAAGAGAAGAGCCGCCGTCAGGTGCTGTTCTCGACCGATCTCGTCTACGACGTGCTGCGCAAGCACCAGGCCGACCACGTGCTGCTGCGCGCCGCGCGTGCCGATGCCGCCACCGGCCTGCTCGACCTGCGCCGACTCGGCGACATGCTGGCCCGAATCCACGGCCGCATCACGCACCGGGAACTCGACCGCGTCTCCCCGCTGGCCGTCCCCGTGATGCTGGAAATCGGCCGCGAGTCAGTCTATGGCGAAGCTGCAGACGAACTCCTGGCCGAAGCGGCCGATGAACTCGTCAAAGAGGCGATGTCGTAAACGGCAAGAATGTATTTTCGGGGCGCAACTCTATCTACATCGTCATGCCCGGGCTTGTCCCGGGCATCCACGTCCTTCTCGCTGCAGCAAGAACGTGGATGGCCGGGACGAGCCCGGCCATGACGGAACATGTGGCACCATCCCTGACTTCTACCCGCACTCTGGATGTTTCCACCGCGACCTTCGCCGCCGATCTCTCCGGCGCGCTGTTCTGGGAAGAGCAGCGGCTGCTCGTCGTCTCCGACCTGCATCTGGAAAAGGGTTCGAGCTTCGCTATGCGCGGCGTGCTGCTGCCGCCTTACGATACCTTCGCGACGCTCGGCCGGCTCGCCGCCGTCATCGCCCGCCACGATCCGCGAATCGTCGTCGCGCTCGGTGACAGCTTTCATGACCGCACCGCGCATGAGCGCCTGTCGCCCGACGATCGCAATGCCGTCGCGGCGCTCCAGGGCGGCCGCGACTGGATCTGGATCTCAGGAAATCACGATCCCATGCTGCCGCGCGATCTCGGCGGCACCGTCGCGGACGAAGTTACGATCGGCCCGATCACCTTCCGCCACGAGCCGACCGGCGCAAGCGGCGAGATCGCCGGCCATCTGCATCCGAAGGCGCGCGTCTCCGCGCGCGGTCGCTCGATGGAGCGCCGCTGTTTCGCCAGTGACGGGATGCGTGCCGTGATGCCCGCCTTCGGCGCCTATGCCGGCGGCCTCAGCATCCGCGACGCGGCCTTCGCCAGGATCTTTCCGAAGAACGGCTTCGTCGCCCATCTGCTCGGCGACCGTCGGGTCCACGCCATCGCGGCCTCGCGCTGTTATTGAGATCCCGGCCCAAATTAGGACAGCGCTACATCCAGTATTCTTCCGGAATCGCTCGAGCCCGTTGCCGGTTCTAACGTCACGCTTGCCGGGGCTGGAATTTCTCATCCCGAACAAGATTGTAACTGGCAGGGGGTCGCTGCGAGGCGGCCCCTTTCAATTCCGCATTCAGGACCGGCGCACCATTCCCCTGGAACAAATTAAGAACACTTTAGCAAGTCTTTGATATATCATTGTGATTCGGTGCTTTGCCGACACAATATCTAGCGTCTGTCCGACTTTGCGAGGACTACATGTCCACCGTTGCCTTCGACCAATTTGCCCTTACCCGGATCGCCGATTTCGCGCGCTCGCTGTCACGGCTGCATCAGGCGGCCCGGCGCTACGCCGTCGATGACGACCAGTTCGATCGCGAATTCAACGCGGTGTGCCAGTCGATCTGGGGCTACACCATCGACGACATCAGCGACGATCTGTTCTCGACCGAGGACCATTTGTTTCTCGACACGCTGGACGAGGCCCATGCGCGCATCTTCGCGGCCGAGCAGGGTTACGACCTTGTCGACGAAGCGGGCATGCTGACCGATTGGTGGGGCTTTTGCTGGATGATTTTGGCCGAGAAGCGCGGCCTCTTGACGCCGGAAAACCGCGCCGCCGCGCGCGCGGCGATCGAGGAGAAATATCTGGCAGCGCCGAACGTGATCGGGGTGATTATCAGCAGGTGACGGCCGTGCCCCGGACAAGGCGCTGCCGTCCGGGACACGAGATCAATCCAGCTCCGCGCGCTTCGCCGGCTTGGCGGCCGTCTTTGGCACCGTCACGTCAGGCAGCACCTCGCGCACGATCTCGGCGGGGGCCGGGGCGTCCGTCGACACCGTCTCTGCCCGCACCGGCGCCACTTTCATCTCGCCGAGGCGCGCGCGGACCTGGGCGGTGAGGCCGGGATAGGAGGCAACCGGGGTGAAGTCCGCGGCCTGGTCGTTCCCGACGCGGATGCCGGTATAGGCGACGAGGCCGTCGGTGGTGGCAATCACGTCGCCGGCCTTCAGCGACGAATCCAGCGCAAGATCGACCGGGGCGAGGCCGACCGGATCACGTCCGTTGCAGGTGCAGTCGGCGCGCAGCGCCTTGCGATAGGCGAACGCGTTCTCGCTGTCGGCGTAGCGCTCGCCGGTCTGTGAATAGGCGCCGTCGATGCTGGACCCAAAATAGACCTTCGTGGCGGTGGCGGGGCAGAAAGCCTGACACATCTGCGCTGGTGAGACCATGCCTCGCATCAGCGGGAAATATTTGCCATCGCAGCTGCGCACGCAGAAAGCCGGGCCCGAGCCGCCGGCTGCGGCCGAGCGTGTCGGCGGTACATATTGCGGATTCTGCTGGCCTGTGAAGGGATCGGAGTTGGAGTTCGGTTGCTGTGGCTGCGGCCGCTGCATTCCGCCGAACAGGAAGTCGAACAGGCCTTCGGCCGAAACCGGGGCCGGGGCCGCAAGCATGGGAACCGCAACCATGACGGCTGCGAGCATCGCGCGACGCTGCGTATGGGACAACTCTGTACGCACGGCTCACTCCACCCGACGCTATGGAACCGGCCAGGACCCTCGAGGTCTCCAGCACACGATTCACCGTAATGCGCGATGGTAAATGAGCTGTTGCGTGGAGGCGGTTTCAAGACGAGGCGGTGATCTCTTTATGGCCGCGCGCAGCTTTCACGGACGGCGTTGCTCCCGGGGCACGCTCGGGCATGTCGGCGGAGAATACCTCGTCCTCTTACGCCTTCAGGAACTCCGACGCCTTGTACAGCGAGCGGAACGGCAGGCCGGCCGCACCGAAGGTGTCGGTGGCGCCTTCCTCGCGGTCGACCATGGTGAGCACCAGCACCACATTGGCGCCGGTCTCGCGCACCGATTCCACCGCCTTCATCGCCGAACCGCCCGTGGTGGTGACGTCCTCGACGATCACCACGCGTTTGCCCGCCAGCGTCTCGCCCTTGGGCAGGCCTTCGATCGCGAGCTTGGCACCGTGCTCTTTCGGCTTCTTGCGCACGAAGAAGGCCGCGATCGGATGGCCCTTGATCCAGGAGATCTGCGCCAGCGCGCCGGCGAGCGGCACGGCGCCCATCTCGAGCCCACCGATGAAATCGAGCTGGTCGTCCTTGAGCGCCTCATAGGTCAGCTCGGCGAGCAGCGTCGCGCCTTCAGGGTCGAGCATGGTCGGCTTGAGGTTGAAATAGAAATCGCTCTTGCGGCCCGACGCGAGCGTCACCTCGCCGCGGCCGAATGAGCGCCGGCGGATGATTTCGAACAGGCGGGCGCGGGAGGCAGATTTCGACACGGCGGTCCCTCGAACAGCGTCTTTGGTGGAGGCGGAATTTATCCGGCACAGTCGCGACATTCCAGAGGGGGCGCCTCCCGTCAACAGGGATCGACCATCCCGGACCGCCGGTTGTGGGGGTGCAACCTTCTAGAGTAGTTGAGGGGGCAAGCCTCCTGGGGAAGGAAACGGAATGACCATCGAGCTGTACACCTGGAACACGCCGAACGGCCGCAAGATCTCGGTCGCGCTGGAGGAAATGGGGCTGCCCTACAAGGTGATCCCGGTGAACATCACCAAGGGCGAGCAGATGGCGCCCGAGTTCCTCAAGCTCTCCCCCAATAACAAGATTCCCGCGATCGTCGATCCCGAGGGGCCCGACGGCAAGCCCGTGAGCATCTTCGAATCAGGCGCGATCCTGCTTTATCTCGGCGAAAAGACCGGCAAATTCCTGCCGAAATCGCTGAGCGAGCGGATTCCCGTCTACGAATGGCTGATGTGGCAGATGGGCGGCTTCGGCCCGATGCCGGGCCAGGTGCACCATTTCATCGCGCTGGAGAATGAGCAGGATCGCGCTTACGGCCTGAAGCGCTTCATGGCGGAGACGCGCCGGCTCTACGGCGTGCTCGACCGGCGGCTTGAGGGGCGCGACTTCGTCGCCGGCGAGCTCTCGATTGCCGATTTTGCCATCCTGGGCTGGGCCTGGCGCCACCCTCGCCACAAGGTTGATCTGGCCGACTTCCCCAACGTCAAGCGCTGGTACGAGGCGCTGATGGCGCGCCCGGCGGTGAAGCGCGGGATGGAAGCGAAGCTGGATTGAGCTGACGCTGTCGTCGCCCGGCTCGACCGGGCGACCCAGTATTCCAGAGACGGCGGTGATTGAGTCGAGAGGCCGCGGCGTACTGGATGCCCCGGTCAAGGCCGGGGCATGACAGTAACCCTCACACCTTCTTCGCTTCCACCGCCATCCGCACCGCGAGCCCGGCCAGCACCGTGCCCATCAGCCAGCGCTGCACCAGCATCCAGCTCGGCCGTTTGGCCAGGAACAACGCGATCGATCCCGCCGCGAGCGCGATCATCGCATTCACGCTGACGCTGATCGCGATCTGGATTGCCCCTAACGCCACCGACTGCGCCAGCACGCTGCCGGCGGCGGGATCGATGAACTGCGGCAGCAGCGCGAGATAAAGCATCGCGATCTTCGGGTTGAGCAGGTTGGTGACGAAGCCCATCGCGAACAATTTGCGCGGGCTGTCGACCGCGAGCTTTTTCACCTGGAACGGCGAGCGCCCGCCCGGCTTCACCGCCTGCCAAGCGAGCCACAGCAGATATCCGGCGCCGGCAAAGCGCAGCGCGTCATAGGCGAACGGAATGGCGAGCAAGAGCGCCGTGATGCCGAACGCCGCGCACAGCATGTAGAACACGAAGCCGAGCGCCACGCCGCCGAGCGAGACGATGCCGGCCGCCGGCCCCTGCGTGATCGAGCGCGAGATCAGATAGATCATGTTCGGTCCCGGCGTAAGCACGAGGCCAAGGCTGACCAGGGCAAAGCCGAGCAGGGCGGAAATGTGGGGCATGGCTGAACCGGTGCGGAGGACGCAACGGTTCTAATATGCGCAGCGGTCCCGATGCCATCACGCAATTGCTCGGAGGACAATTGAGTTCGGCGAGGCGAATCGCCTCAATGCGCCTCGTCCCAATTGTTCGCGGCGCGCGCATCGACATGGAGCGGCACCGAGAGCAGCACGGCCGGGAACGGCGCATCCTGCATCACGTGCTGCACGACGGGAAGCGTCGCCTCGACCTCGGCGTCGGGCACCTCGAAGATCAATTCGTCATGCACCTGGAGCAGCATCTGCGCCGACAGCTTCTTTGTGGCCAGCGCATCCTCCACGCGCGTCATGGCGCGGCGGATGATGTCGGCGGCGGTGCCCTGGAGCCGCGCGTTGATCGCGGCGCGCTCGTTGAAGGCGCGCACCGAGGCGTTGGAGGCCTTGATGTCGGGGTAGTGGCACTTGCGGCCAAACAGCGTGGTGACGTAGCCGTGGTTTCGGCAGAAGTCGCGCGTCTCGTCCATATAGGCGCGGATGCCGGGGAAGCGCTCGAAATACTTCTTGATGTAGGCCGAGGCCTCTTCGCGCGCGATGCCGAGCTGGTTGGCGAGGCCAAACGCCGAGATGCCGTAGATGATGCCGAAATTGATCGCCTTGGCGCGGCGGCGGATCTCGCTCGGCATGCCCTTGATCGGCACGCCGAACATTTCCGACGCGGTCATGGCGTGAATGTCGAGGCCGTCGCGGAACGCCTGCTTCAACACGGGAATGTCGGCGATCTCGGCGAGCAGCCGCAGCTCGATCTGCGAATAGTCGGCGGAAACCAGCTTGTGTCCCGGCGCGGCGATGAAGGCACGGCGGATCTTGCGGCCATCCTCGGTGCGCACCGGAATGTTCTGAAGGTTCGGCTCGTTGGACGACAGCCGGCCCGTCGTGGTCGCGGCCAGGGCGTAAGTCGTGTGCACGCGATGGGTCTGCGGGTTGACATAGGTCGGCAGCGCGTCGGTGTAGGTCGATTTCAGCTTGGAGACCTGGCGCCACTCCAGAATCTTCTTGGGGAAGTCGTGGCCCTGCTCGGCGAGTTCGTCCAGCACCTGCGCGGTGGTCGACCACGCTCCGGTTTTCGTCTTGGTGCCGCCGGGCAATCCCATCTTGCCGAACAGGATGTCGCCGATCTGCTTGGGGCTGCCGACATTGACCGGCTCGCCGGCGATCTCCTGGATTTCGGCCTCGACGCGCGCTGCGGTCTGGGCAAAGTCGCCGGAGAGCCGCGACAGGACCTGACGATCGATCGAGATGCCGCGCCGCTCCATGCGTGCGAGCACCGCGACCAGCGGTCGCTCCAGGGTCTCGTAGACGGCGGTCATGTGCTCGGCGACGAGGCGCGGCTTCAGCACGCGCCAGACGCGCAACGCGACGTCGGCGCCTTCGGCCGACAGTGGCGCGGCCTTGTCGATCGGCACCTGGTCGAAGGTGATCTTGCCCTTGCCGCTGCCGAGCAGCTCGCTTTCCTTCAGCATGGCATGGCCGAACCAGCGCTCGGACAGCGATTCCAGCGCGTGCGAGCCGCGGCCCGCGTCGAGCACGTAGGAGATCAGGAGCGCATCGTCGATGTTGCGCAGGGTGATGCCGTGCTGCGCCAGCATCACGGCGGTGAACTTGACGTCGAAGCCGATCTTGAGGACGCCAGACGATTCCAGCACCGGCCGCAGCGCCTGCAGCGCGTCGTCCTGCTTGACCTGGTCCGGCGCGAGGCCGGCATCGAACAGGCCGGCGCCGCCGCCGGACTGCTTGTGCGCCAGCGGCACGTAGCAGGCCTCGTTCGGCGCCAGCGCCAGCGCGATGCCGCAGAGGTCGGCCTGCATCGGATCGATCGAGTTCGCTCTCGTCTCGATCGCGACGTGGCCAGCGTCATGGATGCGCGCGATGAAGGCGTCGAGCTCCTTGAGGGTCTTGATGATCTGGTATTTGCTGCGATCGACCGGAAGCTTGCGCAGCGCCTCTTCGCGCGCGGCGGCGAGCGAGATGGGCGCACCCTTCGGGCTCGCAGCCTTGTCTTCCTTGCCTGCCGACTTGTTGGGTTTGCCGGGCGCGGCTTGCGCCGGTGTGCCGGTTCCCGGTGCGGGCACGACGTCCGAGGGCGGCAGCGGCGTGAACACACTGGCGCCGCTGGCATAGCCAGGGTCGGCATCGACATTGGCGGGATCGATCTGCGCATATTCGGCGACGCGCCGCGTCAGCGTCGTGAACTCCATCGCCTTCAGGAAGGCGATCAGCTTGCGCGCGTCCGGCTCGTGGACGGCGAGGTCGTCCAGCGGCACCTCCAGGTCGACCTTATCGTCGAGCAGCACGAGCTGCCGCGAGATGCGCGCCTTCTCGGCGTTCTCGAGCAGCGCCTCGCGTCGCTTGGGCTGCTTGATCTCGCCGGCGCGGAACAACAATTGGTCGAGATCGCCATATTCGGTGATCAGCTGCGCTGCGGTCTTGACGCCGATGCCGGGCACGCCGGGCACGTTGTCGGTGGAATCGCCGGCCAAGGCCTGCACCTCGACCACCTTGTTCGGCGGCACGCCGAACTTCTCGATCACCTCCGGGATGCCGATGCGGCGATCCTTCATGGTGTCGTACATGGTGACGCAATCGGTGACGAGCTGCATCAGATCCTTGTCGGAGGACACGATGGTGGCGCTGGCACCGCGCTCGCAGGCCTGTCGCACATAGGTCGCAATGAGATCGTCGGCCTCGAAGCCGGTCTGTTCCAGGCACGGCAGGTCAAAGGCGCGCACGGCTTCGCGGATCAGCGCGAACTGCGGGATCAGATCGTCAGGAGCCGGCGGCCGGTGCGCCTTGTACTCCGGATAGATCTTGTTGCGAAAGGTGATCTCCGACTTGTCGAAGATGATCGCCAGATGCGTCGGCCGGTTGTCCTCGGGCATCTCGCGCAAGAGCTTCCACAGCATGTTGCAGAAGCCGAGCACGGCATTGACCTGGAGCCCGTCGGATTTCCGGTTCAGCGGCGGCAGCGCGTGATAGGCGCGGAAGATGTAGGAGGAACCGTCGACCAGGAATACATGATCGCCCTTGCCGGCCGCCTTCGCCGCAACCGGCTTGGCAGCAGCTTTGGCAGCAGCGGGCTTGGTGTCGGCGGCCGCGTTGGGCGCGGCCTTGGGGTCGGCTTTGGCGGTGGTCTTCGGCGATGTCTTGGGCATGGCCGCAATGTATGAGTTTTTGCGGAGTTTGACAGCCTCGGGAGGCGGATTTTTGGCGCGATTCCCACACCTCTCGTCGTCCCGGACAAGCGGAGCGCCGATTCGGGATCCATATCCACAGGGAGTGGTTCAGCGACGACTCGGAGTGCCAGCGTCGCGCCGCAACTTCTCCCTTTGGTGATGGGCCCCACTTTCGCGGGACGACACAGCTACTCCGCCGCCTGCAACACCGGTCCCGTCTTTCGCGGCGCGATCCAGAATGCATCCGGCCGCTCGAACAGGAAGCGCGCATTGAGCCGCAGCGCCACCTGCCAGATCGCCAGCGCGCCGAGCATGCCGGCGATGGTGACGATTAGCGACACCGTGCCGATGTCGGGAATGACGCCCGTGCGCAGCAGCAGCGTGCGCGTCGCCGCCATCGGCAGGAAGAAGGCGAGGTAGATCACGATCGAATGCTCGCCGCAGAAGCGGAGGAAATTGAGCCACTGCGCGCGCGCGAGCAGCGTACCCGTCGTGATGATGGCGCAGGCGCCGGCAAAGCCGAGCACGAGTGAGACGAGCTTCCATTCGCTGGCCCCCGACGCGACGAGGCCGGCATTGACCAGTGCCCAGGTTGCGAGCGCTGCGAGCGCCAGCGCGGGATGGCTGCGTGCGCGATCCGACAGGGCGAACACGTAAGGCGCGAACAGGTAGCCCGAATAGAAATAGACGAAGCGTGCGCAGAACTCGTCGATGACGGTCCAGCCGGTCGTGACGCGGGCCGTCTCCAGCGCGGCGGCGAGAAGCCAGATCGCGAGCGGCGGGAGTTTGCGTGTCAGTTTTGTGACGACGAAGAAGATCGGCAGCAGATAGATGAACCACAGCGTGCCGAACGGCTCGATGAAGGATTCGAGATACAAGAGGCCGACGTCGCGCCAGCTCGTCTCGGCCGCGAAGGCGGGCGCCTTGAAGCCGAACTGGATTGTCACCCAGACGACATAGAAATAAGCGAAATGCACCACCTTGCGGTCGAGATAGGTTCGCCAGTCCCGATCGATCACCAGAGACAGGAACAGGCCCGAAATCAGGAAGAAATCCGGCATCCGGAACGGCTTTGCGAAGGCCACGGCAACATGCATGAAACCGGTCTGGCCGGCCGCGAGCTCGACCCCCAGCACCGAATGCATCATCACGACCATGACGATGCAGATGCCCTTGGCGTAGTCGACCCAGTCGACACGCGCGGCGGAAGGGGCCTTGGAAAGGCTGGCCGCCGCGATTGTGCCTGATCGTGCCATGATGTCCCCTTTCGAGGCGTGTTCCGCCCGTCCCTGTATGGGTGCGGGGCAGTTTGGAGCCCAGTGGTTTCCGACTTCTTTACCCGTTCAAATCGCGGGCCGGTTTTTGCATCCGGACTGTTCCATGACCTCGGGAAAATGCTAAACCGCCGCGAATTGGGCTTCCGTTAACCAAGCTGGGAGGATTTTTCATGCGCATCGCGATGATCGGCACGGGTTATGTGGGACTGGTTTCCGGAGCCTGCTTTGCGGATTTCGGCCACGACGTCACCTGCGTCGACAAGGACGAGAAGAAGATCGCGGCGCTTCATCGCGGTGAGATCCCGATCTACGAGCCCGGCCTCGACGAACTGGTCGCGACGAACGTCAGGGCCAAGCGGCTGGACTTCACCACCGATCTCACCAAGCCGGTCGCGGATGCCGATGCCGTGTTCATCGCGGTCGGCACGCCCTCGCGCCGCGGCGATGGCCACGCCGACCTGTCCTACGTCTACGCCGCCGCCCGCGAGATCGCGCAAGCGCTCACCGGCTTCACCGTCGTGGTGACGAAGTCGACAGTGCCGGTCGGCACCGGCGACGAGGTCGAGCGCATCATCCGCGAGACGAACCCCGCGGCCGACGTCGTGGTCGCCTCGAACCCCGAGTTCCTGCGCGAGGGCGCGGCGATCCGCGACTTCAAGTTCCCCGACCGCATCGTGGTTGGCACCTCCGACGAGCGCGGCCGCAAGGTGATGGGCGATATCTACCGCCCGCTGTCGTTGAACCAGGCGCCGCTGATGTTCACCGAGCGCCGCACCGCCGAGATGATCAAATACGCCGCCAACGCGTTCCTGGCGACCAAGATCACCTTCATCAACGAGATCGCCGATCTCTCGGAAAAAGCCGGCGCCAACGTCCAGGAGGTCGCGCGCGGCATTGGCTTGGACAACCGCATCGGCACAAAATTCCTGCATGCAGGCCCCGGCTTCGGCGGCTCGTGCTTCCCGAAGGACACCAAGGCCTTGATCAAGATCGCGCAGGACTACGACGTATCCTTGCGCATCGTCGAATCCGTGCTGGCGGTCAACGAGAACCGCAAGCGTGCGATGGCGCGGAAAGTGAGCCAGGCGCTCGGCGGCTCGCTGCGCGGCAAGACCATCGCCGTGCTCGGCCTCACCTTCAAGCCCGACACCGACGACATGCGCGACGCGCCGTCGATCCCGCTGGTGACAGGCCTGATCGACATGGGCGCGACCGTCAAGGCGTTCGATCCCGTCGGCATGGAGCAGGCAAAGAGTGAGCTGCCCAACATCACCTACTGCGAGGACGCTTATTCCTGCGCGGAAGGCGCGGATGCGCTCGTCATCGTCACCGAATGGGTGCAGTTCCGCGCGCTCGATTTCGATCGGTTGAAGAAGACCATGGCGCAGCCGGTCCTCGTCGATCTCCGCAACATCTATCGCCCCGAAGACATGGAAGCCGCCGGCTTCACCTACGAGAGCGTCGGCCGGCCCCCTGTGCAGGGCTGATAGCTGCATTTCTCGTTGAAAGAAGCCGTCATGGCCGGGCTTGTCCCGGCCATCCACGTCTTGTTCACTCTCGCCTGAAAGAACGTGGATGCCCGGCACGACGGCCGGGCATGACGAGTGGATAGACCTTGCCCCGCAGCTTCGACACGCCCCTCCCAATCGATGCCGTGCTCGACGATTTGTCGCGCACGCTGGAGGCCAACAACGCCACTGTGCTGGTGGCGCCGCCCGGCGCCGGCAAGACCACGCGGGTGCCACTGGCGCTGCTGGATGCGCCCTGGGCGAAGGATAAGAAGATCATCGTGCTGGAGCCGCGGCGCATCGCGGCGCGGGCCAGCGCCGATCGCATGGCCAAATCGCTCGGCGAGCGCGCCGGCGAGACCGTCGGTTATCGCGTCCGCTTCGGCTCGAAGATCTCGCGCGCCACGCGCATCGAGGTGGTGACCGAAGGCATCTTCACTCGCCAGATCCTCGACGATCCCGAGCTCTCGGGTGTTGCCGCAATCCTGTTCGATGAATTCCACGAGCGCTCGCTCGATGCCGATCTCGGCCTCGCGCTGGCGCGCGATGCGCAAACCGGCCTACGCGAGGATCTCCGCATCCTAGTGATGTCGGCCACGCTCGACGGCGCGCGCGTGGCCAAATTGCTCGGCGATGCGCCCGTCGTCGAAAGCGAGGGCCGCGCGTTTCCGGTCGAGACGCGCTATCTCGGTCGCAAGGCCGACGCGCCGATCGAACGGCAGATGGCGGATGCGATTGCGTCGGCGCTGCGCGCCGACAGCGGCTCGGTTCTGGCGTTCCTGCCGGGCGCCGCCGAAATCCGCCGCACCCAGAACTTCCTCGGTGAGCGCGTGCACGACGCCTCCATCGAGATCGTGCCGCTGTTCGGGGCGCTCGATGCCGCCGTGCAGGATCGCGCCATCGCACCGGCGCCCAGGGGCACGCGCAAGGTGGTGCTGGCAACCTCGATCGCCGAGACCTCGCTCACGATCGAAGGCGTGCGCATCGTGGTCGATTCCGGTCTCGCCCGCGTGCCGCGTTACGAGCCCGACATCGGCTTGACCCGGCTCGAGACCGTGCGCGCCTCGCGCGCGGCGGTGGACCAGCGTCGCGGCCGCGCCGGCCGCACCGAGCCCGGTGTCTGCTACCGGCTCTGGGACGAGCCGCAGACGGCCTCGCTTGCGCCCTACACTCAGCCGGAAATCCTCAGCGCCGATCTGTCGTCGCTGGTGCTAGATCTCGCGCAATGGGGCGTCACTGATCTCGGCGCATTGTCGTTCCTCGACCCGCCGCCGCAGCCGGCCTGGAAGGAAGCAAAAAACCTGCTGTCCGAGCTCAACGCGCTCGATGGCGACGGCCGCATTACCGCAGAGGGCAAGAGCCTGCGTTCGCTGGCGCTGCCGCCGCGGCTGGCGCGCATGATCGTGGATTCGCATCGTGCAGGCAGCGGCGAGGCCGCCGCCGAGATCGCCGCCATCATCACCGAGCGTGGGCTCGGCGGCGACAGTGTCGATCTCGAACACCGGCGGGACCAGTTCCGCCGTGACCGCTCGCCGCGTGCGTCCAGCGCGCGCGACCTGGCGCGGCGCTGGGCCTCGCAGGTCGCGGCATCGGAGAAGGCGGGGCAGCACGAGGATCTCTCGACCGGCCTGATGCTCGCCTATGCCTTTCCGGACCGTGTCGCGCGCAATCGCGGCAATGGCAGTTTCGTGCTGGCCAACGGCCGTGGCGCTTCGGTCGAGCAGACCTCGTCGCTCGCCCGCGCGCCCTACATCGCGATCGGCGAGATGACGGGGACGGCGGCGAGCGGACGCATCCTGCTCGCCGCGCAAATCTCCGAGGACGAGATCGAGCGGCATTTCGCCGAGCATATCGAGACCGCCGACGAGATCTCGTTTGATCGCGGCGCGTTGGCGCTGCGCGCGCGGCGCAGGCGCGCGCTGCATGCGATCACGCTGTCCGAGGCGACACTTGCCGTGTCGCCCTCCGAGGAGACCGCGCGCATCCTTGCCGATGGGTTGATCGCCGCAGGTCTCGACCGGCTGCCCTGGTCGAAGACCGCAAAACAATGGCGCGACCGCGTGATGTTCCTGCGCAAGGCCGAGGGCGAGCGCTGGCCCGACCTCTCCGACGCGGGGTTGATCGCGCGGCGCGAGGATTGGCTGGTGCCGGCGCTCTACGACAAGATCGCGCTCAAGGACATCTCAGCGGGCGATCTCTCCGACGCGTTGATGGCGCTGCTGCCTTGGGACATGCGCGCGCGGCTCGATCGGGAGGCGCCGACCCATTTCGAAGCGCCGACCGGAAGCGCGCTCGCGATCGATTACGAGGCCGAGCAGGGGCCGACCATCGCGGTGCGGCTCCAGGAGTTGTTCGGCCTCAACACCCATCCCTCGATCGCCGCGGGCAAGGTGCCGCTGGTGCTGGAATTGCTGTCGCCAGCGCAGCGCCCGGTGCAGGTGACGCGGGATCTCCCCGGTTTCTGGCGCGGCAGCTACGCCGCCGTACGCTCCGACCTGCGCGGCCGTTACCCGCGCCACCCCTGGCCGGACGATCCGGCGAACGCAGTGCCGACAAGGCGGGCAAAGCCGCGCGGGACGTGAAAGTTCGATCGCGCATTAACCGTCCGCTCATGCTTTTCGTCAAAATAGCAGCGCTCTGACCGCGGCTTCGCTCGCCGCCGGGCACGCTGCGTGATGAAATCGAGCTTTCCGGCTCGGAAGTGGTGTGATGCGTAACATTATGATCTTCGCGGCCGTGATGATCGGCCTCGGCACCTTCATGGCCCAGATGGCGGACAAGATGAGCTCCGCCTCCGCCACCTCGGTCCCCCGCACGACGGTGGCCGTTGCCTCCACGGCCCCGGCCGGCGGCCGCAGCCTCGGCATTTCGCGCGACGGCCGCGGTCATTTCCAGACCGAGGGCCGGATCGACGGCCAGCGCATCGGCTTCATGATCGACACCGGCGCCTCCGTCGTTGCGCTGAACGAGACCTCGGCCGCCCGCTTCGGCCTGCGTCCCTCGCGCGGCGAGTACACCGCCACCGTCTCCACGGCCAACGGCACCATCAAGGCCGCGCGCACCCGTATCGCCATGCTCGACGTCGGCGGCCTCATCGTGCGCGACGTCGATGCCATGGTGCTGCCGGATGCGGCGTTGTCGGAGAACCTGCTCGGTCTCTCCTTCCTGTCGCGCCTGAAGCGATTCGAATATTCCAACGGCCAGATGGTGCTGGAGCAGTAGGCTCGCTGTCGCTCCCGAAGGAAGGCCTCCCGCCGGGGCGGGCGGGGTGCTATATTCCATCCATGAACGGCCCCGATGCGATAGCGATTCTGCGACAGTTCGAGCCTGCCCTGCGCCAGCGGGGCGTTGTGCATGCCGCGTTGTTCGGGTCGGTGGCGAGGGGTGAAAATCATTCCGGCAGCGATCTCGATATCATGGTCGAGATCGATCCCGATGCGCGGATCACGGTCTTCGATTATGTCGAGCTCAAGGAGTATATTGCCAGGCTGTTTGACGAGCCCGTTGACGTCATCAACCGCGACGCTCTGAAATCATACGTCGCTCCCGCCGCCACGGCCGACGCAATCTATGCCTTCTGATCGCGTCGGCGGGATTCTCCAGGACATCCTGCATCACCTCGATTTGGCGATCCAGTTCGCCGCAGGCCTTGATCGCAATGCTTTCGCTTCGGACCTGCGGACGGTCTATGCGGTTACACGATGCCTGGAGATTATTTCGGAGGCATCTCGCCGCCTGCCCGATGATGTGAAATCGAGACATCCGACGATAGCCTGGAGGCAGATGGCGGCGGCGGGCAACGTCTATCGACATAATTATGAGGACGTTGCAGCCCATCTCGTCTGGGAGACTGTTCAGCAGGCTCTGCCGCCTCTCAAGGAGGTCCTTGAAGAGGAGCTTGCACGGCCCCAGAGTTAGCTCGTTCTGGTCAGACATCTATATCGCGCCGCGAGCCCTGCTTCGTTACCAATCTGCCGCAATTATCGGCCATAAGCCTTCATTCCCGCCTTTCGTTGCGGCCGGGCATTCGCTAAGGCTGCAGCAAATCCTGCCCCCCTTTCACGAGACCGTCTCAATGTTCCCGAAGCCGAAATCCGTATTGCTGCCCAACACATACGCCTTCGAATCCGAGCCGATGGTGAAGCCGACGGGCTTTCGCGAGTACGACGCGCGCTGGTTGTTCCAGAAGGAAATCAACCTGATGGGTGTGCAGGCGCTCGGCATGGGGCTGGGCGCGCTGATCGCCGAACTCGGCGTCAGGCAGGAGATCGTCACCGGTCATGATTTCCGCGGCTATTCGGCCTCGATCAAATACGCGCTGATCTCCGGCCTGATGGCTGCGGGTTGCAAGGTGCATGACATCGGCCTTGCGGTGACGCCGATGGCCTATTTCGCGCAGTTCGACTTGGACGTGCCCTGCGTCGCCATGGTCACGGCCTCGCACAACGACAATGGCTGGACCGGCGTGAAGATGGGCGCCAACCGCCCGCTGACCTTCGGCCCCGACGAGATGACGCGGTTGAAAGAAATCGTTCTCAATGCCGAGTTCAAGAACAAGGTTGGTGGCTCCTACCAGTTTCACGAGAATTATCCGGCGCGCTACATCGCCGACCTCACCTCCCGACCGAAGCTGACCCGAAAGCTCAAGGTGGTCGCGGCCTGCGGCAACGGCACCGCCGGCGCATTTGCGCCGCAGGTGCTGGAGGCCATCGGCTGCGAGGTGATCCCGCTCGATACCGAGCTCGACCATACCTTCCCGAAATACAATCCGAACCCCGAGGACATGGAGATGCTGCACGCGATCCGCGACGCGGTGCTGCATCACAAGGCCGATGTCGGCCTCGGCTTCGACGGCGATGGCGACCGCTGCGGCGTCGTGGACGACACCGGCGAGGAGATATTCGCCGACAAGGTCGGCGTGATGCTGGCGCGCGACATGTCGGCGATCCACAAGGACGCACAGTTCATCGTCGACGTGAAATCGACCGGCCTCTTCATCACCGATCCCGTGCTGCAGAAGCAGGGCGCGAAGACCGCCTATTGGAAGACCGGCCATTCCTACATGAAGCGCCGCACCAACGAGACGGGCGCGCTCGCGGGGTTCGAGAAGTCCGGCCATTTCTTCTTCAACAAGCCGTATGGACGCGGCTATGACGACGGCCTGGTCTCGGCGATCGCGATCTGCGACATGCTCGACCGCGCGCCCGGCAAGTCGATGGCGGACCTGAAGAACGCGCTGCCGAAGACCTGGTCGTCGCCGACCATGTCGCCGCATTGCGCCGACGAGGTCAAATACGGCGTCATCGACAAGGTCGTGAAGCACTTCGAAGGCTTGCAGGCGAAGGGCGCCAAGATCGGCGGGCAGGCGATCCGCGATCTCGTCACCGTCAACGGTGTCCGCGTCACGGTCGAGGACGGCAGCTGGGGCCTGGTGCGCGCCTCTTCCAACAAGCCCGAGCTCGTCGTCGTGGTCGAGAGCCCGGTCTCCGAGCAGCGCATGCACGACATGTTCGAGATGGTGAACAGCGTGCTGCGCACGCATCCTGAAGTCGGCGAGTACAATCAGAAGATTTGAGCGCCTGCGCGCGCTCAGCCTCCGGGCGGGCCGAACAGGGCGCGGAGCTTCGCGCCCGCACCCCGTGCCTTCCAGGCGTCGCCCAGCATCGCGATCCATTCGCCGAGCGCAATCCGGATCGGGTTGAAGGATTGCACGCCGCCAACGAGGCCGAACCGGAGCGGCTGGTCGGAGGGCCGTTCGGCAAAGGTCCCGAACAGGCGGTCGAACACGATGAGGATGCCGCCGTAGTTCTTGTCGAGGCACGGCTCATTGCAGGCATGGTGCACGCGATGGTGGCTCGGCGTGTTGAGCACCCATTCCAGGACGCCGAGCTTCGGCCCGAACTGGCTGTGGATGAAGAATTGATAGAGCAGGTTGATGCCGAGCATTGCCACGATCGCGAACGGATGAAATCCGATCAGCGCCAGTGGCAGGAAGAACAGGAAGTTGCCCGAGACGTTTCCAGTCCAGCCGAGCCGGATCGCCGCAGTCAAATTCAGTCGCGTCGTCGAGTGATGCACTGCATGCGTCGCCCACATCCAGCGAATGCGATGCGAGGCGCGATGCTGCCAATAATACAGGAACTCGCTGCCCAGGAATAATCCTGCGAGCGCGAGCGGACCGGTCTGCGCGAAGTCGAACAGGCGGTGCTCGTAAAGAAAGGCGAACGGCATCGCGAGCATGCCTGCCTCGACCGCGCGCAGCAGGTTCTGTCCGAGGGCCACGCCGAAAGAGGCAACGCTCTCGCGCCAGTCGTGGGTCTCGCGATGGGCAAGCCGGCCGATGCCGTATTCGAGCAGCATCAGGCCGATCGCCGTCGCCAGGACCACGTACCGGAGCGTTGGGCGAGCAGGAGAGAAGCATAAGCCACGGTGCCCTCCTATTTCGGGGCGACGCCGGTGGTGACGGCGCTGCCCCTTAGCGCCTGCGCACGGGGCAATGCCTGTGCGCAGGACGAGGTGAGCTTGCCGGCATGGGATTGCAGGCAGGTCAGGATGCGTCCGCCGCCCGGCGCGACGTTGCTGCAAAGGCTCTCATGATCGGTGCGGCAGGCCTGCATGACCGTGCGCGCTTCGCTGCGCATCTGCGGCGTGATCTGCGTTTGCAGCTGGCTCTGGGCGGACGCGGAGGTCGAGGCGCCGAGGGCGACGATGGCCGCGGCTTGCGGCAGGACACGGAAGATCGATGGCACGGTACGGATCCTTTCTGGTCTGTTTCGATAGACCGTCGCCGCCCGGGGCAGATGCGGCGACGGTCCGGCCCGCTCAGCGCGAGATCGTGCCGGTGCGGGTGTAGGTGTTGCCGGCGGGACCGGTGCGCGTCACGCTGCGCGTGCAGCTGCCGTAGGCGCAGCTTCCCGTCGCGGTGACGTGGGAAGTGCCGCGCGGCCCGGTCGCCGTCGCCGACCGCGTCCAGGCATTGGCGTCGGCCGCCGCGGCGAGCGACAGGCCGCCGATGACGAGGGAGGCAAGGAAGAACTTGGTCATGGTCGTCGTCTCCTGATGGGGCTGCCGTAAGCGGGAGCCATGGGGAGGAGACTGGTCGGGCCGCGTCTGCGGCGCATTGCCGGGACGAAACGATTGTTATGGCTTTGTCGGCCTCGTGTAACACTATGTAACAGGGGCGCCCGCGCCCTTGCCTGACGCGAGCCATTGCTCACAATGCAGCCATGAGTATGCAAGCAGCCACGATCCTCATGGTGGAGGACGATCCCGAGATCAGCCGCCTCGTTGCCGACTTCATGCGGCGCGAGGGGTTCGAGGTCGCTTGCGTCGCCGACGGCAAGGCGATGGATTCGATGCTCCAGCGCCTGCGGCCCGACCTCGTCATCCTCGATTTGATGCTGCCGGGCGAGGACGGGCTTTCGATCTGCCGCCGCTTGCGCGCCGACGATGCCATCCCGATCCTGATGCTGACCGCCAAGAGCGACGAGATCGATCGCGTGGTCGGCCTCGAGATGGGCGCAGACGATTACCTGACGAAGCCGTTCGGTCCGCGCGAGCTGCTGGCGCGGGTTCGCGCCATCCTGCGCCGTGCCAACGGGGCGCCGGCAAAGCCGCTGGTCCGGCGTTTTGCCTTCGACCGCTTCGTCGTCGATCTCGATGCGCGCAGTGTCGAGACGACCGAGGCCGAGGCGCCGGAGCTGCAATTGACCAGCGCCGAGTTCGACCTGCTCGGTTGCTTCGTGCAGCGGCCGCGAAGGGTGCTCACGCGCGACCAGATCCTCGACTGGACCCGCGGACGTTCGGCCGAGCCGTTCGACCGCACCGTCGACATGCTGATCTCGCGGCTGCGCCGCAAGCTCGACGGTGCAAGTCCCGGCTCCAACCTGATCACGACGGTGCGCAACGGCGGCTATCTGTTCACCGCGACCGTCAAGCAGGTGTCGTGATGCTGCGCGTGACGCTCGCCGCGCGGCTCGCCCTGATCGGACTGGTGGGGATTACCCTGGTGACTACCGTGGTCGTCGCGATCTTCTACCGGACAACCCTCCGCGAAAACGAGCTGACACGGCCTTCGCCAGCGCGTCTTGATGCGCTGGCCACGCTCCTGGAGCGAACGGACGCCGGTTCACGGCAGGCCGTGCTCGATGCGGTGTCTTCGCCGCAGTTCACCGTGCGCATCGTGCCGTCGGGCGCGCCGGTCGGCGGCGAGACGCCGCCAGAGCAGCAGGAACTGCGCGAGACCTATGCGGCCGGCCTTGCGGGCCGCCCCGTTGAGATCGTGCCGCCGTCCGATCATCGGGGCAGCCGGGTGTTTCCCCGCCTCGCGCGGCTGATGGCCAATGCGATCGAATTCCGCATCGGCCTGCGCAGCGGCGAGTTGCTGGTCATCGACGCCTATACCCGCCTGCCGGTGACCCCGTTCGGCCTGCCCGTCGGCTTCGGCGCGGGCCTGTTCGGCTCGATCGTGGCGCTCCTGGCGCTGCTGGTCATGCAGCGCGAGACGCGGCCGCTGGCGCGGCTCGCTGCCGCCGTCGATCGCGTTGACCTGTCGGCCGATCCGCCGCCGCTGCCGGATGCGCGACGCAGCGCGCCGGAGATCCGCGCGGTCATCGCCGCGTTCAACCGCTTGCAGGGGCGGCTTGCCGAGATGCTGCGTGCGCGCATGACGCTGGTTGGCGGCATCGCCCACGACGTCAGGACTTTTGCGACACGGCTGCGGCTGCGCGTCGAGCACATTCCCGACGATGCCGAGCGGCAGCGGGCGGTCGCCGATATCGACGACATGATCCGCCTGCTCGATGACGCGCTGCTGTCAACGCGGGCGGGTGCCGGCGGACTGTCACAGGAGATGGTCGAGCTCGCCGCGCTGGTAGCCGTCGAAGTGAACGACCGGCGTCTTCAGGGCTCAGCGGTCGATCTGGTCACGGACGAGCGTGCGCGCAACGTCGTCGTCCTCGGCGACCGGCTCGCCCTGCGACGGGTCTTCGCCAACATCATCGACAACGCGCTCGCCTATGGCCATGCCGCGCATGTGCGCACGGCCCTGAAGGACGGTGCCGTCGTCGTGTCGATCGGCGACGAGGGACCCGGGATTCCCGCCGATCAGCGTCAGACCGTGCTCGAGCCGTTCCACCGGCTGGAGAAGTCGCGCAATCGCGCAACCGGCGGCGCCGGACTTGGTCTCGCCGTTGTCCGCAGCCTGGTCGAGGCCCATGGCGGGACGATCGCGATCGGCGCGCCCCCGGACGGAGGCACGCGCGTCAGCGTCACCCTGCCGGTGTTTCAGCCAGTCTAGAGCGTTCTCGAGCGAAGTGGTTACCGGCTCGCGTCAAGAAAACGCGTCAGAACAAGAATCTGGAGCTCCGGTTCTGACGAGATCAGGACCGGAGGTCCAGGCGTCAGGCCGTCACCACCGCGGGAATCGGCAACGCGGTAACGGACTTGATCTTCTCCATCGCGAAGCGCGAGGTGACGTTCTTCAGCGGCACCGCGCTGATCAGCTTCTTGTAGAACACGTCATAGGCCTGCATGTCCGCGACCACGACGCGCAGCATGTAGTCGACGTCGCCGGCCATGCGATAGAACTCCATTACCTCCGGCATGGCGCTGACGGCTTCGGCGAACCGCTTCAGCCAGGCGTCCGAGTGATCGGCGCTCTCCACCGACACGAACACGGAAATGCCGAGCCCGATCTTGTTCTGGTCGACCAGCGCCACGCGCTTGATGATCACGCCGTCGGCCTCCAGGCGCTGGATGCGCTTCCAGCAGGGGGTCGAGGACAGGCCGACGCGGTCGCCGATCTCGGCGACCGAGAGGGAGGCGTCCTCCTGAAGGACCATCAGGATCTTGCGGTCGATGGCATCGAGGCGGCGGCTGGTCTCGGGAACCTGAGCGGCGACATCAGTCATTTGAAGAACTTTGTTTCATTTAAGGGGCTGATTTCCCTGATATAGAGAAGATCCTTCCACGGCAAGCCTATAATCTTCGCGGAGCAGTGGAGCTGCTCTAGGGCCGGTCCCGTAAAAAGTCTTCAACTTCAATGCGTTGTGGGGCGGCAAGGCCGCCGCCATGGCGGGTGCATTTCAGTGCTGCGGCGGCCGCAGCGAATCGCAGCGCCTCGCGCGCCCCCTCGCCCTCGGCGAGGCGAAGCGTGAAGGCACCATGGAAGACATCGCCGGCGCCAAGCGTATCGACCGCCTGGACCGGGAAGGCCGGAGTTTCTTCCAGCTGGCCCTTTTCGTTCAGCCAGGTCGTGCCATGCGGGCCGTTCGTGGCCGCGATGAAGGCCGGCGTCAGCCCGGCCAGAAGCTTCAGTGCCTCGCCGTCGCCGGCGATATCGGCCGTCTCCTGCAGCTGCGCGCTGGCGAACAGCAGATGCGAGGCGGCGGTGAGCAGGCCATCCTGCAACGACATCGCGCGATCGACGCCGACGATGACGGGAATGCCGCGCTGCCGTGCCTCGACGCAGAGGGAGGTTGCGAACGCAGCACAGCGGCTCTCGACGAGGACCGCCCGGCAGTCGGCGAGCAATTCGTCGGCGTCGGGCAGCTTCGTGCGCCACAGGCCGGGGTCGCGATAGATGGTGAGTGTCCGCTCGCCCGAGGGCTCGATCATGATCGCCGAGATCGGCGTGGTCAGGCCCGGCATGCGCACGATGTGCGTGATGTCGATGCCCTCCTGCGCCATCCGTTGAAGGATGAAGCCGCTTGACGTCTCGCCGGCATCGCCCATCGGCCCCGTGAACGCGACCCGGCCGCCGAGCCGCGCGATGGCGATCGCCGCATTGAGCGCGTTGCCGCCACAGATCTCTGCGAGATCGCCGGCGTTGGCCTTGCTGCCGCGTTCGGGCACGGCCTCGACACGAAAGATCAGGTCCCGCACCGGCATGCCGATGCAGAGGATGCGCGGCGCGATCCCGGCCATCGATGGTCTCAGCTCAGGCGCTGCTCTTGTCGTGCACCCAGCGGCCGAGCAGATGATGAGCGATCGCGAAGGGATGTGGGCCGGCGAGCCCGTCGGGATGCGTCCGAGTCAGCATCAGGGCCGCCTCCTCGCGCGTGAACCAGCGCGCGTCTTCCAGCTCCATGCGATCGACGACGATGTCCTCGTTCAGCGCCCGTGCGCTGCAGCCGATCATCAGCGATGACGGATAGGGCCAGGGCTGGGTCATGTAATATTGCACGTCGGTGCAGCGAATGCCGGACTCTTCCAGGATCTCGCGGCGCACCGCGTCCTCGATGGTCTCGGCCGCCTCGACGAAGCCGGCGAGGCAGGAATACATGCCGGGCGGAAACTGCTTCTGGCGGCCGAGCAGGCACTTGTCGCCGGAGGCGACCAGCATGATCACGACCGGGTCGGTGCGCGGAAAATGCTCGGCCTTGCAGGCCGGGCAATCGCGCTTCCAGCCGCCTTCCTTCATCGCGGTACGCGTGCCGCAATTGGCGCAATAGCCGTGGCGCTGATGCCAGCTCACCATCGACTTCGCCATCGCGATCGCCGACAGCTCCTGTGGCGGAAGCGCCCCCTGCATCGCCATGCCGCGCAGCTCGGTTATGGTGTGGTCGTCCCGGCCGATCAGCTTCTCGGCGGCGGCCTGCGATAGTCCCATCCCGAACACGGCCGCGCCATCGCGCAGGCCCAAGAAGATCGTGCCAGGATTGGCGCCGCACTTCAGCGCCTCCTCGATCGAGAGCAGCGCGCGCACCTTCTCGCCCTCGCGCTTCACCAGCAGCGAGTCGCGATAGACCACATAGGCGCGCGATGACGGCTTCTGCTCCAGCGCGAACAGCTTTTCGTCGTCGCGGCGCAGATGCGCGGCGCGGTCGAGGATGTTGGTGACGAAGGCCGGCTGCCCAAGAGGAAACGCGTCGAATGCTGACATTTCTCGTTCTTTCAACCCAACCAGATCTTGCGGCGAAGCGCGCTGATGAAATTCTGCACTTCAGTGGCATCGTGCGCCAGCGGCTGCATGACGCCCCACACCGGCCGCGGCCAGGCCGCGTCACTGGTCCGGCGCGCGATGATGTGAACGTGCAGCTGCGGCACGAGGTTGCCCAGCGCGGCGATATTGAGCTTGTCGCATCTGGTGATCTCCTTCAGCGCACGCGAGACGCGGGAGATCTCCGTCATCAGCTGCGCCTGCTGCACCTCGTCGAGATCGATGATCTCGACCGCGTCGGGCCGTCGCGGCACCAGCAGCAGCCAGGGATAGTGCGCGTCCTTGATGACCAGCACCTTCGACAGCGGCAGATCGCCGATGTCGATGGTATCCTCTTTCAGGCGGGAGTGCAGCGACCAGGCGGGTTCGGGCATGAAGACCTTCTCGTGATGATTCCTACCGTCGCAGACAGCACGGCCCCGGACAATAACCGTGATACGCCGTTGCATCGGGGCGGGCATGCCAATCCGGCCGGGCTGGCCGCGATCGGCCAGGCCGCCCGTCTGTCCGGCGCCTTGGGGAACAGCCATACAGCCCGCTTGCTTTCCGCTCCCTTTGGCCCCAAATAGGGACCGGGAGATTGGCGGTGGACGAGCCACTCGCCAACCGGGTCAGGTCCGGAAGGAAGCAGCCCTAACGAGGTCCGGATCGGGTCGCTCGTCAGTCTCCTACCTGTTTTTTCGAGCGAATTGCGCCGGCGGTCGTCCCGCCAGCGCGCTCCTTTCCGCAAGAGCCGGCCGAGAGAGATTTCATTGCGGATCGACCGATGACCGACGCCGGCGCCCCTCCTAATCCCGATAGCGCCAGCCAGGCTGGCTTTGCCCTCGGTGCCCAGCCGGGCACACCCTATCGGGTGCTGGCGCGCAAGTACCGCCCTTCCTCTTTTGACGACCTGATCGGCCAGGAGGCGGTGGTCCGCACCGTCTCCAATGCGTTCGAGACCGGGCGCATTCCGCAGGCCTGGATCCTCACCGGCGTCCGCGGTGTCGGTAAGACCACCACCGCGCGCATCCTCGCCCGCGCGCTCAACTACGAGATGCCTGATGGTTCGGTGAAGGGCCCGACCATCCACATGCCGACCTTGGGCGTGCACTGCCAGGCGATCATGGAAAGCCGTCACATGGACGTGCTGGAGATGGACGCCGCCTCGCACACCGGCGTCGACGACGTCCGGCAGATTAATGACAGCGTGCGCTATGCCCCCGCCAGCGCCCGCTACAAGGTCTACATCATCGACGAAGTCCACATGCTGTCGACGGCGGCCTTCAACGCCTTCCTGAAGACGCTGGAGGAGCCGCCGGAGCACGCCAAGTTCGTGTTCGCGACCACGGAAATCCGCAAGGTTCCGGTCACAGTGCTGTCGCGCTGCCAGCGCTTCGACCTGCGCCGGGTCGAGGCGGACGTGCTGATGAAGCACCTTGCCAACATCGCGGCCAAGGAAAACGTCGAGATCGAGCCGGAGGCGCTCGGCATCATCGCGCGCGCCGCCGAAGGCTCGGTGCGTGATTCGCTGTCGCTGCTCGACCAGGCGATCGCGCATGCGGCAGGGCAGGTGAAGGCCGACGCGGTCAGGCAGATGCTGGGCCTCGCCGACCGCACCCGCGTCATCGATCTCTTCGATTCGCTGGTGCGCGGCGACATCGCCGCCGCTTTCAGGGAGTTCCGCGAGCAGTACGACGTCGGCGCCGATCCCATCGTCGTGCTCTCGGACCTCGCCGAGTTCGTCAATTTCGTCACCCGCGTGAAGATCGTGCCGGCGACCGCCGACAACGTCGCCTATGGCGAGACCGAGCGGGTCCGCGCGCGGGACTTCGCCGCGAAGATCTCGATGCGCGTGCTGTCGCGGATGTGGCAGATGCTGCTCAAGGGCATCACCGAGGTGCAGGGTGCGACGCGTCCTGCGGCCGCCGCCGAGATGGTGCTGGTCCGCATCGCCTATGTCGCCGACCTGCCGACGCCGGACGAAGCGATCAGGATGCTGGAGCAGAACGGCGGCGGCTCACCGGTCTTGAGCGGCGGCAGTGCGGCGCGCAGCGCGCCTTCGGCGCCAATTGCGTCCGCGGCTCCTGTTCGCATGCCAACCTCCTCGCCCTCTTCGTTCGGCGGTGGCGCGGCCCGGCCGCAGATGGCGGCCCCCGCGCCGGATCCGCAAGCCGCGGCACCGCAGCTGCGTGTCACCAGCTTCAACCAGCTCGTCGCGCTCGCCGGGCAGAAGCGCGACATCATGACCAAGAGCGCGCTCGAAGGCGACATGCGCCTCGTCCGTTTCGAGGAGGGCCGGCTGGAAGTCGCGCTCGAGCCCAACGCCTCCAAGACCATGATCTCCGAGCTCGCGAAGAAGTTCGAGCTGTGGACCGGCCGCCGCTGGACCGTGATCGTCTCCAACGAGCAGGGCCAGCCGACGCTGCGCTCGGTAAACCAAGCGGCCAAGCAGCAGCATGCCCGTACCGCGGAAGCCGATCCGCGCGTGCAGGAGGTGCTGTCGCGCTTTCCCGGAGCAAAGGTCGTCGAGGTCCGCAGGCTTGCCCCCGAGGCGCCGGAAACCAATATTAACGCCGACTATGGCAGTGACGATCCGCCCGACGGTTCCGACGGCGACGATCTCTGAGCCTCTTTCAAGGACACGCACCAATGGCTGATTTTCTCGGCATGATGAAGCAGGCGGCGCAGCTGCAATCCAAGATGCAGGAGATGCAGGAGCAGCTCGCCAACGTCGAGGTCGAAGGCATCTCCGGCGGCGGGCTCGTCGCCGTGCGCATGACCGCGAAGATGGACGTCAAGGGCATCAAGATCGATCCCTCGCTGATGAAGGCGGAAGAGCGCGAGGTGCTGGAAGACCTGCTCGTCACCGCGCTCAGTGATGCCCGCCGCAAGGCCGAGACCGCCATGCAGGAGAAGATGCAGGCCCTCACCGGCGGGCTCGGCCTGCCGCCGGGGTTGTTCGGCCAGTAACAGGATTTTCTCGTTGTTGGAATTCGTTCGCGGTTTCGTCCCACCTCTCCCCAACGGGGAGAGGTCGATTTGCTCCTGGCGATGCGAAGCATCGTCCGGTGCAAATCGGGTGAGGGGGCTCACGTCCCGTGATGGTGCGGAACCCCTCACCCGCGCCTTCGGCGCGACCTCTCCCTTTGGGAGAGGTTTGCCGCCGTCGTTGCCGCGGCGAGGCAACCCTATTTCGGCATGGCTTGGAGCAGATGGGCGCGGTTGCAGGTCCTGAAATCGAGCGGCTGGTCCAGCTGCTCGCACGGCTGCCGGGCCTCGGTCCGCGCTCTGCGCGGCGCGCTGCGCTGCATCTGATCAAGAAGCGCGAAGCGCTGATGATGCCGCTGTCTTCCGCCCTCCAGGTCGCGCTTGACAAGGTCCAGGTCTGCAAGACCTGCGGCAACATCGACACGCAAAATCCCTGCACGGTCTGCACCGATCCGAAGCGCGATCCCTCCATCATCGTCGTCGTCGCCGACGTCGCCGACCTCTGGGCGCTGGAGCGGGCCAATGCCACCCAGGGGCGCTATCATGTGCTGGGCGCGACATTGTCGCCGCTCGACGGCGTCGGCCCGCAGGACCTCACCATCGACGCATTGGTGGCGCGCGCGCATGATTCGCAGGTGCACGAGATCATCCTGGCGCTGAACGCGACCGTGGACGGCCAGACCACGGCGCACTACATCACCGACCTGCTTCAGGACGCCAATGTGAAGGTGACGCGGCTCGCCCATGGAGTTCCTGTCGGCGGCGAGCTTGATTATCTCGATGAAGGTACGCTATCGGCTGCGATGCGGCAGCGCACCCTGTTCTAGCCATCCAGACTTTACGGAACGGACGACATGACGAAACTTTTCGCCACACGACTGGCTTTGGTCGCGATGATGACGATGCTGGTGAGCCCGGCCATCTCCGCGCAGCAGGGCGACGAGACGCCGCCGCCGTCCAAGCCCGGCAAGCCGATCAACACCGGCGACGTGCTCTCAGGCGAACTGAACGCGATGAAGGTCCGCGACGTCAAGAACGGCAAGCGCGTCGCGACCTACCAGATCACCTCCGAGCCGCGCCGCCTGCCGCCGCCGAACGGGCTGTGCAATCTCGAGACCGGCCCGGAGACCTTCCAGCTCGTCACCTCCACCGATGCGCAGGCTGCACAGCTGAAATCGTTCGTCGGCAAGGAGATCTCGGTCAAGGTCGACGAGATCGCCTGCGCCAGCGACGCCGGCCAGATGAGCGAGGCCGTGATCACGAAGTGGAGCTTGATCAGGAAGCAGTAGAGGACGGAAGCTCTCTCCGTCGTCATTGCGAGGAGCCCTTGCGACGAAGCAATCCAGACTGCCCCTGCGGTGACAGTCTGGATTGCTTCGCTTCGCCCGCAATGACGAACGAGAGAGGTGAGTTCTACACTCGCACCTGCTCCAACGTGTCGAAATGGTCACGCTTCTGCAAGTAAGCCAGCAGCATCAAACTGGGGATGGCGACGAGGACGGAGATCGCGAAGAACATCGGCCAGCCCGTCGCCTTCGCCAGATAGCCCGCGCCCGATGACAGGTAGGTGCGTCCCACGGCGGCGAGCGCCGTCAGCAGCGCATATTGGGTCGCGGTGTGCAGCGGGTTCTGGCACAGCGCCGAGAGATAGGCGACGAAGATCACGGTGCCGATGGCGTTGCAAAAATTGTCGGAGGTGATTGCGAGGGTCAGCGCCCATTCATTGACGCCGACGAGTGCCAGCCACGAGAACGACAGGTTTGAGATTGCCTGTACGATGCCGCCGATCCACAGGCTCGTTGCGAGCGAATAGCGCCGTGCCACGAAGCCGCCGGCAAACCCTCCGGCCAAGGTCGCTGCGATGCCGACGCCCTTCACGATCACCGCGTAGTCGTTCCGCGTGAAGCCGATGTCGATCACGAACGGCACGGTCATGTTGCCGGAGAACGCGTCGGTGAACTTGAACAGCACGACGAAGGCAAGCGCCGCCCATGCTTCCTTGCGGCTCAGGAATTCCGAGAACGCGCCCATCGCGGCATGGAACACCCGCATGAGCGCGTCCTCGTTCTGCGTGGCCGCCTCGGCGCGCTTGGATTGTGCGGGCTCGGTGGCGGCCAGCGCCGTCACCGTGCCAATCAGCACCAGAGCCGCCATCACCACATAGCCCCACATCCAGGCGGCGCCACGCGGGACGATCGCCTCGAAGCCGGTGACGATGAACAAGGCGCCCGCGGTCGATATCAGCATGCCGATGCGATAGGCCGCGACATAGGCGGCCATGCCGGCGGCCTGCTCGCTTTCGGGCAGGCTCTCGACGCGGAATGCATCGACGACGATGTCCTGCGTCGAGGACATCGTCGCGACCAGGAGCGCACCAAGCGCAACGAACAGCGGCGAGCGCGCCGGATCGGTCAGCGCCAACAGCAGGATCGCGCCGATCAGCAGCAGCTGCGAAAACACCAGCCACCCACGCCGGCGGCCGAAGGTGCGCGTGAAGAACGGGACATGCAGCGCATCGACCAGAGGCGCCCACAGGAACTTGAGCGTGTACGGTGTTCCAACGAGTGCAAAGAGCCCGATCGTTCCGAGATCGACCCCCGCCTCGGCCATCCATACCAGCAGCGTCGATCCCGACAGCGCCAGCGGCAACCCCGACGAGAAGCCGAGAAACAGCACGATCAGCACCCGCGGCTGCAGGTAAACGGCAAGGCTGTCGCGCCAGGAGGGCGCAGGGGCCGAGCTTGCGGCGGGCGAAGTCGCGTCGGGTGCGGTCATGGGGCGGTGTTAGCAGATTCTGGAGGAAAAGACTCTTGCGAGCTCGGTGGGGCGGATGCTCTCTCCACCTCTCGATGTCATCGTCCGCGAAGGCGGACGATCCAGTAATCACCAGCGCCTCGGTTAATCGCGACCGCCGCGGCATACTGGATGCCCCGCCTGCGCGGGGCATGACAGCGCGCTAGGATTCTACTCCCCAGCCTGGAGCTTCCGCGGGAACAGCTCCGGCGCGGCTGTCGCAACCAGCCGCGGAGCCTCCGGCGTGTCGCTCTTGCTGAAATCGAGCTCCTCGATTCGTCCCGCGCGCTTTTCGATCTTGTCCGCGGAGATCAGCACCTGGCGGACGTCCTCGTTGACGTCGGCAAAATGCTTCTGCAGCTTCAGCACGCGGTCGCGCAGCCGGCCCAAATCGTCGCCGAGCTTGATCACCTCGGTGCGGATCTGGTCGGCGGCATCGCGCATGCGCGCGTCCTTCATGATCTGCTGCATCACCTGGATTGCGAGCATCAGCAGCGAGGGCGACACCAGCACGACGCGGGCGCGATAGGCCTTCTGGATCACGTCGTCGAAACCGTCATGGATCTCGGCGTAGACCGATTCCGACGGCACGAACATCAGCGCCATCTCCTGGGTCTCGCCGGCGACGAGATATTTTTCTGCGATGTCGCTGACATGCTTCATCACGTCGCCGCGCAGTCGTTGTGTGGCGATTCGCCGTTCCTCGTCGGTCCGGGCGTCGTGCAGCGCGGTCATTGCTTCCAGCGGAAATTTGGCGTCGATGCAAAGCGGGCGCTGATCGGGCAGGAACACGACGCAGTCCGGGCGCTTGCCGGTGGAGAGCGTGAACTGGAACTCGTAGGCACCCTTCGGCAACCCGTCCTGGACGATCGCCTCCATCCGCGCCTGGCCGAACGCGCCGCGCGACTGCTTGTTGGCCAGCACGTCGCGCAAGGTGGTCACCTGGGTGGTGAGGTCGGTGAGGTTCTTGTGCGCGCTGTCGATGATGCCGAGCCGCTCGTGCAGGGCGCGCAGGCTCTCCATGGTGTTGCGGGTGGAGTGTTCCATGGACTGGCCGACGCGGTGGGTCACCGAATCCAGCCGCTCGTTCACCGCCCGCGCCATCTCGGCCTGACGGCCGGCCAGAGCCTGGGTCATGGCATCGACCCGGCCCGACGACTCGCTCTGCGCCCGCAGCACCTCGCTCAAACGTTCCTCGAGCTCGTCGGCCCGGATGGCGTTGGCCATGGCGAGTTCCGCGCCGCGCCGCCCGGATCGCGCGATCACGACCGCAATCACCACCAGCAGGATGAGAACCAGGGCGCCGAAGCCGATCAGCGCGTCCACGACGCGCACCGGCCACTCGCCGAGGATGAAGATGATGTCGTTCATGCCGACCCTTCTAGCCGATTCGCCATGGCGCACGAACGAATAGCGAACATTTTTGGTGAATGCTCCGTTAATTGTTATGGTTAACGAAACCTGAAGTTTTATGGTTAGCGGAGGGTTAACGGGGTTCCTGGCCGCATTGACCGCATCCGGCGAGCGTCTTAAATCGCGGCCATGGCCCTACGAGAAATCATCATCCTGCCGGACAAGCAGCTGCGCCTGGTCTCCAAGCCGATCGAGAAGGTCACGTCGGAGATCCGCAAGCTTGCCGACGACATGTTCGAAACCATGTACGACGCGCCCGGCATTGGCCTCGCGGCGATCCAGGTCGCGCAGCCCTTGCGCCTGATCACCATGGACCTCGCCAAGCGCGACGAGAGCGGCGAGACCAAGCGCGAGCCGCGCGTCTTCATCAATCCCGAGATCCTCGCTTCCTCCGAGGAACTCTCGGTCTACGAGGAAGGCTGCCTCTCGATTCCCGAATATTACGAGGAGGTCGAGCGCCCCGCGAAGGTGCGCGTGCGCTTCACCGATCTCGACGGCAAGGTGCACGAGGAGGACGCCGAAGGCCTCTACGCCACCTGCATCCAGCACGAGATCGACCATCTCAACGGCGTCCTGTTCGTCGACTACCTGTCGAAGCTCAAGCGCGACCGCGTGATGAAGAAGTTCGAGAAAGCCGCCAAGCGCGCGGCGGAGTAGGCCACGTCCTCCGCCGTCATGCCCGGCCTCGTGCCGGGCATCCACGTTCTTTGTCGCTCCGAGCAGGAAGAACGTGGATGGCCGGGACAAGCCCGGCCATGACGAGTACCTTGCTCGTTTTTCGAGGATTGTCTCGCCACATGCCCCTTCGCCTCATCTTCATGGGCACGCCCGATTTCTCCGTGCCGACGCTGCTCGAGCTCGTCGCGCACGGCCACGAGATCGTGGCGGTCTACACCCGCACCCCGAAGCCGGGCGGGCGGCGCGGCCTGCAATTGCAGCCGACGCCGGTCGAGGAAGCTGCGCGAAAGCTCGGCATTCCCGTGCTGACGCCGAAGACGCTGAGGACGCCGGAGGCACTGGAAGAGTTTCGCGCATTCGATGCCGATGCCGCCGTCGTCGTCGCCTACGGCATGATCCTGCCACAGGCGATCCTGGATGCCCCCAGGCTCGGCTGCTATAATCTGCACGCTTCGCTGTTGCCGCGCTGGCGCGGCGCCGCGCCCATCAACCGCGCGATCATGGCCGGCGATGCCGAGAGCGGCGTGATGGTGATGAGGATGGATGTCGGCCTCGACACCGGCGACGTCGCCATGGCCGAGCGCATCGCGATCACCGACAGCATGACTGCGCTCGATTTGCACGATCGCCTGTCCCGGCTGGGTGCCGATCTGATGGTGCGCGCGATGGCCGCGCTCGAACGTGGCGAGCTCCAGCTCGAGAAGCAGGGCGAGGACGGCGTCACCTACGCCGCCAAGATCGAGAAGGCCGAGGCGCGGATCGACTGGACCAGACCGGCGCGCGCCGTGCTGCGCCACATCCACGGCCTGTCGCCGTTTCCCGGCGCCTGGAGCGAGCTTGAGGATGCGCGCGTCAAGATCCTGCGCTGCGAGCTCGCGCAAGGCGCGGGCGAGCCGGGCGCGGTGCTCGACGACCTCCTCACCATTGCCTGCGGCGAGGGCGCGATCCGCATCATCGAGCTCCAGCGCGAGGGCAAGGGCCGGATGCAGGCCGCCGACTTCCTGCGCGGCGTGCCCGTGAGCCCGCCGATGCGGTTCGGTTGATGCCCCGCTACAAGCTCACCATCGAATATGACGGCGCGCCGTTCTTCGGCTGGCAGGTGCAGGAGACGCTGCCGTCGGTGCAGGGCGCGCTGCAGGCTGCGGTGAAGGCGATGACCGGGGCGGATCTGCGCGTGCACGGCGCCGGCCGCACCGATGCCGGCGTGCATGCGCGCGGCCAGGTCGCCCATGTCGACGTCGACAAGCAGTTTCCGCCGGGCCGTTTTCGCGACGGGCTCAACGCGCATCTGCGCCCGCATCCGATCGCGGTGCTCGAGGCGGAGATCGTGCCCGACGATTTCGAAGCGCGCTTCTCGGCAGTCAAGCGCCACTACCGCTATCGCATCGTCAACACCCGCGCCAATCTCGCGCTCGACGCCGGCCACGCCTGGCGCGTGCCGCGCAAGCTCGATGCCGACGCGATGCACGCGGCGGCGCAGCGCCTGCTCGGCAAGCACGATTTCACCACCTTCCGCGACACCGAGTGCCAGGCCAAGTCGCCCGAGAAGACGCTCGACCAGCTCGACGTGCTGCGCGACGGCCGCGAGATCACGATTCTCACTTCGGCGCGCTCGTTCCTGCACAGCCAGGTGCGCTCGATGGTGGGATCGCTGGTCTGGGTCGGCGAGGGGCGCTGGACCGCCGACGATCTCTCCGCCGCCCTCGCAGCCCGCAACCGCGCCGCCTGCGGCGTCGTCGCCCCGCCGGAGGGACTGTATCTGATGAAGGTGGATTATTAGCGGCTGATGCCGACACAGGCGTCGTGGCCGGGCTTGTCCCGGCCATCCACGTGCGTCAACATGCAACCATGCATGGCGGATGGGTCTACATCCTGGCGAGCGCGCCGAATGGCATTCTGTATGTCGGTGTGACCAGCGACCTCATTCGTCGCATCTACGAGCATCGAAATGGACTCGTGCCTGGCTTCACCAAGAAGTACGGCGTCAAGCTGCTCGTTTATTTCGAGCGCTATGACAACATTCAAACCGCAATCCAGCGCGAGCACAACATCAAGCATTGGTCGCGGACGTGGAAGGTCAGGCTGATCTTGAAGGATAATCCGGAATGGCAGGATCTCTACGACACGATTGTCCAGTGAGGTGACCCAAGCTCTCACCACATCGTCATGGCCGGGCCTGTCCCGGCCATCCACGTTCTTTCTTGTCAGCGGGCGGCAAAGAACGTGGATGCCCGGGACAAGCCCGGGCATGACGGCGGAGGGTTTGGCAGCGGTTCGCGACTACCCGAAATACCGCGTCAGGATCCCGCGATACACCTTCGTGAGCTTCTCCAGATCCGTCACCGGCACGCGCTCGTCGACCTGATGCATGGTCTGGCCGACCAGGCCGAACTCGATCACGGGGCAATAGCTGGAGATGAAGCGCGCATCCGAGGTCCCACCGCTCGTCGACAGCTCCGGCTTGCGCCCAGTCACCTCCTCGATCGCGGACACCGCAAGTTCGGTGAAGGGGCCGGGCTTGGTCACGAACACGTTGGAGTTCGACGGCTCCCAGACGATGCGGGCCTTGATACGGTTGCCGCAGGCCTTGGCGAGGCGGGCCTCGACCAGCTCGCGCAGGCTCGCCTGCGTGTGGTTGTCGTTGTAGCGGATGTTGAATCTTGCGCGGGCCTCGCCGGGGATGACGTTGAACGCCTTGTTGCCGACGTCCACTGACGTGAATTCGAGATTGGAGGCCTGGAACTGCGCGCTGCCGTGGTCGAGCGGCTCGTCGGAGATCGCCACGATCAGCCGCGAAATGTCAGGCACAGGATTTGATGCGCGGTGCGGATAGGCGACATGGCCCTGCACGCCGTCGACATAGAGCGTGCCGGATTGCGAGCCACGGCGGCCGACCTTGATGGTGTCGCCGAGCGTCTCGACATTGGACGGCTCGCCGAGCACGCAATGGTCGAATGTCTCGCCGCGTTCGGCGGCCCATTTCAACAGCTTGACGGTGCCGTTGACGGAGACGTCTTCCTCGTCGCCCGTGATCAGGAACGAGATCGAACCTTTTCCGTCCGCACGCGGCTTGCCGCCATTGGCCGCGAGATGCTCCAGCACCGCAGCCACCGAGCAGGCGATGCCGCCCTTCATGTCGACCGCGCCGCGGCCGTGCAGGACACCGTCCTTCACCTCACCGGAGAATGCGCCGACGCTCCAGGCACTCTCGTCGCCAGGCGGCACCACGTCGGTGTGGCCGGCGAAGGTGATGTGCGGACCTTCCGTGCCGATCCGCGCGTAGAGATTTTCGACGTCGGCGGTGCCCGGCTCGCTGAAGGTTACGCGGTGGCAGGTGAAGCCGGCTGCGGTCAGGGCTTTTTCAAGCACACCGAGCGCGCCGGCATCGGCCGGGGTCACCGAGGGGCAGCGGATGAGATCGCGGGCAATGGACAGGGCATCGGTCATGCGCGTCGGATCAATCCCGCAGCAGCTCGTTGATGCTGGTCTTGGACCGCGTGCGTTCGTCGACGCGCTTGACGATCACGGCGCATGCGGTGCTCGGGCCGATCTGGCCGTTCTTCATCGGCTTGCCGGGCAGCGCGCCGGGCACCACGACGGAATACTCCGGCACTTCGCCCATGAAGATCTCGCCGGTCTCGCGGTCGACGATCTTGGTCGAGGCGCCCAGGAACACGCCCATCGCCAGCACCGCGCCCTTGCGCACGATCACGCCTTCGGCGACCTCGGAGCGCGCGCCGATGAAGCAATCGTCCTCGATGATGACGGGCTCGGCCTGCAGCGGCTCGAGCACGCCGCCGATGCCCGCGCCGCCCGAGATGTGCACGCGCTTGCCGATCTGCGCGCAGGAGCCGACGGTGGCCCAGGTGTCGACCATCGTGCTCTCATCGACGTAGGCACCGAGATTGACGAAGGACGGCATCAAGACGACGTTCTTGGCGATGAAGGCCGAGCGGCGGACGATGGCGCCCGGCACCGCGCGAAAACCGGCGTCGCGAAAACGGTTCTCGCCCCAGCCCTCGAACTTCGATGGCACCTTGTCCCACCAGGTCGCCTTGCCGGGGCCGCCGGGAATGACACCCATGTCGTTGAGGCGGAAGGACAGCAGCACGGCCTTCTTCAGCCACTGATTGACCTTCCACTTGCCGTCCGCGCCGCGCTCGGCAACGCGCGCCTCGCCCTTGTCGAGGATCTCCAGCGACTGGTCCACGGCCTCGCGCACCTCGCCCTTGGTCGTGGTCGAGATGCCGTCGCGCGCCTCGAAGGCGCTGTTGATGCTGGATTCGAGGGCTGCAAGGGACATCGGAATTTCCTCTAGGGAGCAGGAATTTTGGTGGATTGGGGCGCTTTTTCGGGATTTGGAAAGGTCAAGTCAAGCGCACATTCGCCTCTGCCGGGCTTGTCCCGGGCATACTCCACCGTCGTTCCGGATCCGCCCTTCGGGCGCCCGGGAATGACGATGCCTGGTTGACCCGCTATGGCCTCACCGCAGCGCCGCCAGGAACCCCGTCAGATCGTCCGTGACGTGGTCGACATGGGCGGCGTCGCGGCCCTCCAGTTCCCAGTCCTCGCGCACCACCTCTTTCGTCCCATCCGGTACCACCAGCACCGTGGTCATGCCGAGCTGGTGCGGGACGGCGAGGTTGCGGGCGAGGTCCTCGAACATGGCGGCGCGGGTCGGATCGACCGCATGCTGGCTGAGGAATTTCTGGTAGGTCTGCGGCGCCGGCTTGGGCTCGAATTCGGCGGCGATGATGTCGAACACGCCGTCGAAATGCGAGGCGAAGCCGAGCCGCGCCAGCACCGCGTCGACATGGTCGACCGAGCCGTTGGTGAGGATCAGCTTGCGGCCCGGCAGCTTTGCGATGGCAGCGCCGAGCGCCGGATTCGGCTCCAGCGGCGAGTGGTCGATCTTGTGGACGTAGGCGAGATAGTCGTCGGCGGAGACGCCATGCAGGGTCATCATGCCGCGCATCGTGGTGCCGAAGCGCCGGTAATAGTCCTTCTGGATCGCCCGCGCTTCCTCCGGGCCGACGTTCAGCCAGCTGCAAACGAACTCCCCGATCCGCGCATCGACCTGCTGCCACAGATTGACGTGATGCGGATAGAGCGTGTTGTCGAGGTCGAACACCCAGGTGTCGACATGCGCGAAGGTGCGGGGCGGGGTCATCACAGCTCTCTCACTCACGGCACCGCAAAGCGCAGCGTCTTGCCGCCGCTCGACATGTCCACGGCGCCAAAGCCCGTCGGCGTAAATCCGCGCGCGCCGCAATCGGTCTGCTCGCTCGTCTCGAACTTGGTCTCGCGCGTGCAGAGCTGCCTGTCGCCGCCCCAGTTCAGCGGCCGATCCTTCAGCTTGACGATTCGGTTGTCGGCGTCGACCGCTTCCGCGAAGCTGAAGATCTGCTTGGGCTGGCCGGTCACATCGGGGTGCAGGCAGGTCTTGGGATCGATGCGATACCAGCCGCGGCTCGTCACGGACTTGCCGTCATCGGTCGCGATCGCGGCCATCACCCTGTGCGGCGTGTCGTTGCACCAGGTGAGGCCGGTCGCAGAGGGCGTCTGCACGGCGTCGACCATGGTCTTGAACAGGTTCGGCGAGGCCACGACGTCCGACGGCAATCCGCGGCTCTTCAGGAAGGCGGCCAGCGCGGCTTGCGTCTTCGGCCCGTCGACGCCATCGATCGGCGCTGCGTCGTAGCCTGCGATCACCAGCAGCCGCTGGATGCCGGCGAGGCGCGCCTGCTCGTCGTCATATTCGGAATCCTCGGCGAGATAGGCAACGAGGTTGCCATCCGCCCCTTGCGTCGGAGTCACTTGCGTGAACGCGGCCTGGGTCTGGCCGCTGCGGCATTGTCGCGCCGCGGCGATGACGAAATTGTCCTGTGCGACGCACAGCATGTCGCGGCCGCTCTGCGGGATCGGGGAAGCGCCGTAGACGCCGAGCGCGCGGGCATTGAGCAGGATGCGGTCGGCCGTCAGCGTGCCCTGCACCACCACGCGGCAGCTGGCGGGATCGATCCTGAACCAGCCGCGCGTCGCGGTCGCCGCCTTGTCGTCGATGCCGATCGCGGCCTCCACGACATAGGACATGCGGTTGCAGATCTTGAGGTCGGCAAAGGCCGGCGCGGAGGAGAACAGGAACGAGACGATCGCTGCCGGCAGCGTCATCAGGAAGCGCGTGAGAGGCGGGCGGCTGGTTCGTCGTTCTCTCCATTCGTCATGGCCGGGCTTGTCCCGGCCATCCACGCGTTTGCCAAGAGAGGAAAGGTCGTGGATGCCCGGGCCTTCGCCGCGCCGAAGCGGCTTCGGCCGCGCAGGCGGGACAAGCCCGGGCATGACGGCTTTCGTGCGTGGCGTCTTCCGCGTCACTTGTGGATCAGCGTGCCCGTGCCCTGGTTGGTGAAGAGCTCGAGCAGCACGGCGTGTGGCATCTTGCCGTCGATGATGACGACGCCCTGCACGCCCTGCTCCAGCGCGTAGATGCAGGTCTCGACCTTCGGGATCATGCCGCCCGAAATGGTGCCGTCGGCGATCAGCTTTCGCGCGTCCTTGACCGAGAGCTGCGGGATCAGCTTCTTCGACTTGTCGAGCACCCCCGGTACGTCAGTGAGCAGCAGGAGGCGCTTGGCCTTCAGCGCGCCCGCGACGGCGCCCGCAAAGGTGTCGGCGTTGATGTTCAGCGTCTGCCCGTCTTGCGAGGTCGCGAGCGGAGCCAGCACCGGGATCAGCTCGTAGCCGATCAGCTGGTTGAGCAGCGTGAGGTCGACCTTCTCCGGGTCGCCGACGAAACCGAGATCGATCGCCTTCTCGATGTTCGAGCCCGGATCGACGATGGTGCGCGTCGTCTTCGACGCCTTCACCATGTTGCCGTCCTTGCCTGACAGCCCGACGGCCTTGCCGCCCGCTTCGTTGATGTAGCCGACGATCTGCTTGTTGACGGAGCCGGCCAGCACCATCTCGACGATCTCGATGGTCGCAGCATCGGTGATGCGCAGGCCGGCGGCGAATTCCGAGACGATGCCGAGGCGCTTGAGCATGGTCGCGATCTGTGGGCCGCCGCCATGCACCACCACCGGATTGATCGCGGTCTGCTCCAGCAGCACGATGTCGCGGGCAAAGTTCTTCGCAGTTGCCTCGTCGCCCATGGCATGGCCGCCATATTTGATGACGATGGTTTCCTCGTCATACTGCTGCATGTGCGGCAGCGCTTCGGACAGGATGCGGGCCTGGTCGAGCGGAGAGATGTCGGTCATGTCGCGGTCTCGCTGGCGGGACGGTCGGTGCGCGTTCTATCCGATTGCCGGGCGCGGCGCAAAGTGTGGCGTTCCTTTTTACCCTCCAGGGGAGGGTAAGAGGCGCGCTACCTGTTCGCCGCGACCGCCGCCAGCGTCACCGCGAGCCAGCTCGCAATCATCACCATTCCACCCGTCGGCGCCGCGTAGGGAAACAGCGCGTGACCCGCATATTGCCGCAAGGTGAGGTCGCCCGCGAACAGCGCGGCGCCGATCACGAAGCCGAACGTGGCAACGAGGCAAATTCCGCCATGCAGAAGGCCGCGCGCGAGCAGCGCGACGGCGGCAAGTATGGCTGTTGCATGAAACAGCAGCATGGCGCTCGCCGACGCCAGCCGGCTCGCATCCGCGCCGTGGGCGGAGGCGGCGGCCAGCGCGACGCCGGCGGCGCCCATCATTCCGGCAAGCCCGATCAGGAGGCGATGGGCCACCATTACTTGCTCCGCTCTTCCAGGAGCTTCGCCATCGCGGCGCGCAGGCTCTCCATGCCGGTCGAGCTGCGCGACGAGGTCGCGAGCACGGTCGGGAACGCGGCCGGATGCTTGGCCAGCGCGGCCTCGGTCTCGGCGATGCGCGCCTGCAGCTCGGAGGCCTTCACCTGGTCTGTCTTGGTCAGCACGATCTGGTAGCTGACGGCGGAACGGTCGAGCGTCCCAAGCACTTCAAGATCGACGTCCTTGAGGCCGTGCCGCGCGTCGACCAGCACGTAGACGCGCGCCAGCGAGGCGCGGCCGAGCAGGAATTTGTGGATCAGCTCGGTCCAGGACGCGACCTGGCTCTTCGGCGCCTTGGCATAGCCGTAGCCGGGCATGTCGACGAGGCGCAGGTCGCTTTTCCCGGGCACCTCGAAGAAGATCAGCTCCTGGGTGCGGCCCGGCGTATGCGAGGTGCGCGCCAGGCCATTGCGCCCCGTCAGCGCGTTGATCAGGCTGGACTTGCCGACATTGGAGCGGCCGGCAAAGGCGATCTCCAGCCCCGCCATCGGCGGCAGCGTGGCGATCGAGGGCGAGGCCCAGATGAACTGCCAGTCGCGGGCAAACAGCTTTCGCCCGGCCTCGATCAGCTTGTCGTCTGACTTGTCTGTCATATGAAAGTCTATCCTCGCGTCATGGCCGGGCTTGTCCCGGCCATCCACGTCCGTCCGCATGGCACCCTCCAAAACGTGGATGCCCGGGACAAGCCCGGGCATGACGATGTGGAGGCATTTGCGCCCGCATGACCGGGAACGCTCGCGTGAGGCTACGTCGCCTTCCGCGCGAACGTCGCCTTGAGATTGTCGAACAGCTCCACCTTCACGCCGTTGCGGCGCATGATGTAGCTCTGCTGGATTACCGAGAGCAGGTTATTCCAGGCCCAGTAGATCACGAGGCCCGCCGGGAAGCCCGCCAGCATGAAGGTGAAGATCAGCGGCATCCAGTTGAAGATGAGCTGCTGCGTCGGATCCGGCGGCGTCGGGTTCAGCTTCATCTGGAACCACATCGTGATGCCCATGATGATCGGCCAGATGCCCAGCGCGAGGTAATGGCCGAACACCGGGATCGTGGTCGGATCGAACGGGAGCAGCCCGAACAGGTTGAACAAATTGGTCGGATCCGGCGCCGAGAGGTCCTTGATCCAGCCGTAGAACGGCGCGTGCCGCATCTCGATGGTGACGAACAGCACCTTGTAGAGCGAGAAGAACACCGGGATCTGGATCAGCACGGGAAGACAGCCGGCGACCGGATTGATCTTCTCCTTGCGGTAGATCTCCATCATCTCCTGCTGCTGCTTCACCTTGTCGTCGGGATAGCGCTCCTTCAGCGCCATAAGCTGCGGCTGGATCGACTTCATCTTCGCCATCGAGGCGTAGGACTTGTTCGCAAGCGGGAAGAACAAGAGCTTCACGATCACGGTCACGAGCAGGATCGAGATGCCGAAATTGCCGAAGAAACGGAAGAAGAAGTCCAGCCCGAGGAACATCGGCTTGGTGATGAAGTAGAACCAGCCCCAGTCGATCAGCAGATCGAAATGATTGAGGCCGAGCTCCTTGTTGTAGCCGCCGAGCCCGGCGAACGGGAACACGCCGACGACGCCGGCTTCCTTGGCGCCGGCGAACAGCCGCGCGTTCGCCGTGCCGGTGCCGCCGATCGGGACGGTGACGGGATCGAGCAGGTAGTCGGTCTGGTAGGTGTGGACGTTGCCGACCGGGTTCGACGAGAAGCGCGCCTGGAGCTGGGCATTGGTGTCCGGCAGCAGCGCCGAGGCCCAGTACTTGTCGGTGATGCCGAGCCAGCCATTGGTGACCTTGAAGTTCACCGCCTTGGCTTCGTCGATCTTCTTGTAGGCGTATTCCTGCAAGCCCTGGTCGCCGAGATAGCCGATCAGGCCCTCGTGCAGGATGTAATAGCCCGACACCTGCGGCGCGCCGTGGCGCGAGATCAGCGCGAACGGATAGAGCGTGACCGGCGCGTTGCCGACATTGCTCACCTCGTCCTTGACGGTGAAGAGATAGTGGTCGTCGACGGCAATGGTGCGGCGGAAGGTGAGGCCCTCGCCGTTGTCCCATTTCAGCACCACCGGCGTCGTCGGCGTCAGGCTGCCGCTGCCGTCCTGCTGCCAGACGGTCTGGGCATCGGGCATCTTCGCTGTCACGCCCGTCGCCGCCACCCAGCCGAACTCGGCGTAGTAGGGCTCCGCTGTGCCCGAAGGCGAATAGAGGACGATCGGCGGCGACTTCGGGTCGACCGTTTCGCGGAATTGCACCAGCGCGATGTCGTCGATCCGGCCGCCCTTCAGCGAGATGCTGCCGGCGATGCGCGGGGTTTCGATCTTCACGCGCGGGCTGGCTGCAATGGCGGCCTCGCGGGCGACGACCGGCTGGGCCTGCTGGCTCGCGCCCGGCGTTGCCGGCTGGGTCACGCTGCCCGGCTGCGGCGCGGTGCCGGGTGTCGCCGAGGCCGTCGGCTGCGGCGTGGTCTTCTGGAGCTCGGTCTGCGCCTGCTGCTGGGCGCGCTGCTTCTCCATCTGCGGCACGTTGTAGAAATACTGCCAGGCGATCAGCACCAGGCCGGACAGAATGACGGCGAGGATGGTATTGCGATTATCGGTCATCTCGAATGTCTCGTCATCAATCCGGTTTGCGGCTGGCAGCGGGAGCGGGGCCGGGCCTCTGGCCGCGCGCTTTGGCCGTATGCCGCGCGGGCTTCGTGAACGCTATGCGCAGATCGTCGAGCATGGTGGCGAAGTCGCGCGAGAGCGCGTCCCTTCGTCCGACTAGCACATAGTCATGATGAGGCTGCATCGACACCGGATCGAGCCGCTTCACCAATTCGCGAAGCCGGCGCCGGATGCGATTGCGCTCTGGGGCGTTGCCGTTCTTTTTGGTGACGGTGAAGCCGATCCGGATCGGACCAAAGTCATCGCGGCGACGGCTTTGCAGGACGAACGCGGGACTATTCACCCGCGCGCCATTGGCAACGGCGAGGAAATCCGCCCGCTGCCTCAGCCGATCCATGATGAAATCCCAAAAGGGAGGCCGACTCAGGCGCTCAGACGCTTGCGGCCGCGGGCGCGGCGGGCGGCGAGGACCTTGCGGCCGCCGGCAGTGGCGAGGCGGGCGCGGAAGCCGTGACGGCGCTTGCGCACCAGTTTGCTGGGTTGATAAGTCCGCTTCACGGGTTTTTCTCCGCTGACCGGGCAATTTGCCTGTAGAATTGATGGTAAAGTCCGGAAGATGCGGCCCAAAACGGGCCTTTTTCCGGCCCCAAGAGAGCCGCTCCCGGTGTCGCACCGGGTCATCGCGGACAATTTGCGCGGCTTATAAGGGAGCGTCTTCTTTTCGTCAACGCCGCACAAGCGCGCGATTCCGGTGAATATCGCTGTTTGTGCGGGGTTTTTAACCCTCGAGGTGGCGACTCGCGATATCAGCGCATACATCCCACCTCGGTAGATTAGCGATCCGTAATTTGACCGCACTCCGGGCGGGCCGCATCCTCCATCAGCCAAGGCCAACAGGGGCGAATTTCGTGGTAGCCACAGATCGCCAGCCGATCCAGGATCTGGATCAGCCGGACCAGCCGGCGATGCGCCCCCGCGGGACGCGCGGGCTCGGGCTGTCTGGCAAGCTGTTGCTGCTCACCATTCCCCTGGTGATGATCGCCGCCGTGCTGCTCTACGTGCCGGCCATCGCCAATTTCTGGGTCAACCGGCTGAACGACCGCGTTGCGGCGGCCAACACGGCGGCGCTGGTGCTGGATGCGGCGCCGCTCGGCATGGTTCCCGATTCGCTGTCGCGCCAGATCCTGAAAAGCATCAACGCCCGTGCCGTCGCCATCAAGATGGGCCAGCAGCGCCGTCTGCTCGCCAGCGACAACATCCCGTCCGCCCTCGAGCATGACATCGACCTGCGCGACATGACGGCCTGGGAGGCGATCACCGGCTCGTTCCGGATGATGCTGGAGACCGGAAACCAGGCAATTCGCATCGTCGGACCCGGGGTCGGCAATGCCCAGTTCATCGAGATCGTCACCGACGAGCTGCCGCTGCGGCAGCAGATGTACCGCTTCTCCCGCAACCTCGTGGTGGTCGCGCTGATCATCGCGGTGCTGACTGCGGGTCTCGTCTATCTCGCGCTCCATTATCTCTTCGTACGGCCGATGCGGCGGCTGACGGCGAGCCTTGTCGGCTTCCATGAGAACCCCGAGAGTTCGGCCGGGATCATCGTGCCGAGCCAGCGCAGCGATGAGATCGGGGTAGCCGAGCGGGAATTGTCGGACATGCAGCGCGATCTGATGTCGATGCTGCATCAGAAGAGCCGGCTCGCCGCCCTCGGCCTCGCCGTCTCCAAGATCAATCACGATCTGCGCAATCTGCTCGCCTCGGCCCAGCTCCTGTCGGACCAGCTCGCCAGCGTGCCGGATCCGCGGGTGCAGCGCTTTGCGCCCAAGCTCGTGCGCTCGCTCGAGCGCGCCATCGCCTTCTGCCAGTCGACATTGTCCTACGGCCGCGCCCAGGAGGCCGCGCCCGACCGCCGAATGATCCTGATCGAGCCGGTCGTGATGGAGGTGCGCGAGACCGCGGGGCTCGCCAACGATGTCTCGATCGCCTGGGTCGCCGCGATCGAGCGCGGGCTTGCGGTCGATGCCGATCCCGACCAGCTGTTCCGTGTATTGCTCAACCTCGTCCGCAACGCCGCCCAGGCGCTCGAAAGCCACGCCTCGGGTGAGGGCCGCGTCCAGCAGATCCGGATCACCGGGAAACGAGAAGGCGCCGTCGCGATCATCGAGGTCTCCGACACCGGCCCCGGCGTCCCCCAGAGGACGAGGGAGCACCTGTTCGAGGCGTTCCAGACCTCCGGTCGCCCCGGCGGCAGCGGGCTGGGCCTTGCCATCGCCGCGGAGCTGGTTCGCGCCCATGGCGGCGACATCCACCTGGTCGAAGGCACTATCGGCGCCACCTTCCGGATCGTCATCCCCGATCGCCCCGTGGAACTGCTCTCCATCCGCAACGAGCGGGCCAGGGCGTAGCCGGCCAGCGGCCGAGTGAACGAGCGGGGCGATCTCCATTCCTTCCGTCATTCCGGGACGACCCGAAGGGTCGGGCCCGGAATCCATAACCCCCGTTGGTGGTTATGGATTCCGGGCTCGCGACTTCGTCGCGCCCCGGAATGACGAACAGAGGTGCGGAAATGCCCCAAAATACCGGCGAGCCGGACCTTGCCAATCGGGAAAAGAGCGGTTAGTCAGAGCGCTCTTTCGCACCCCTCCCGGTCCTCCGGGAGCTGCGTCGCGGGTCATGCCCGCTATCGCTGTTTGCGAAAATGCGCCCGTAGCTCAGCTGGATAGAGCATCAGACTACGAATCTGAGGGTCGGACGTTCGAATCGTTCCGGGCGCGCCATTCTTCGACGCAGGTGAGGACAAGGCAGCATCTGGTCGCCAGACCGGGCCGAGACCGGATGGCCACGCCGTGTGAGGAGCTGGATGAGGATATCGCAGGCGTTCAAGTTCGAGGCGGCGCATCGGCTGCCAAATGTGCCCGAGACTCACCGGTGCAGCCGGCTGCATGGCCATTCCTATCGGGTCGAGGTCCAGCTGGACGGTCCGGTGGACCCGCACACCGGCTTCGTCGCGGACTTCTTCGATATCGAAAAATGCTTCGCCGACATCATGGGCGCGCTGGATCACCAATGCCTGAACGAGGTCGAAGGGCTCGAGAATCCAACCGCCGAGAATATCGCGGTCTGGATCTGGGATCGATTGAAGCCGGGCCTTCGGCAGCTATCGGCGGTCCGGGTCTATGAGACGGCAGACTGCTGGGCCGAATATCAGGGGCGGTGACGACAGCTCTTGTTCCACCGGCAGTTTCAGCAAACGCTCGCGCTCGGTCTCTGCAATGCCGGCCAGGTGAGCGCGACCCGGCGACGTCAACTCAATCGGGACCTGCTGGCCGGCGACGACGTTGCGCAGCGCCGCTCGTGGGCCGTAGCGGATCTTGGATTCCGCTGCCCCATGGAATCCCAGGCGCGAACTGCGATGATGGCAACGACAGACAGGAGGCTGCCCGCAATCACGTCGATGATGTAGTGTCCTCCTACAGGAACGGTTGAAACGAGCATCAGCGCGTTGAGAGGGATCGTCGGCCAGCGGAGCAAGGGGATGGAGATCCAGTGCCATCCCAACAGAATCGCTGCGGCCGCGTGAAAGCTTGGAAAGGTGATGATTCCATCGAGCGTCGTAAGCTCGATGACATTCAAGCTGCCATCGCGCACGGCAAGCAAGGGTGGAGCGAACAGCCAGGCCGCCACAATCCGGACTTCGGGAAAGTCCTTGGGATCGAGTTGATAGTAGAGATAGCCGCCCAGAGCAGGCGCGAACGGGAAGATGAGAACCGTCGCGGCCAGCGTGATCGACCAGACGAGCGTGAACTGCATTCCTTTTTCATGATGGCCGAACAGGAAGAGCAGCAGCATCAGCAGCGGACATTGATAGTGGAGACTGGCATACGCAACGTTGAGAACGAACATCAACCTTTGCTGGTCCATCATGGATTTGACGAGGCTTCGCCAGTCGATCCCGACCGCCTGATCCAGGGAAATCAGTGTCGCGTCGCGCATTGGCAGGTTCGTGCTCGCGAGCACATAGCTCAAAGCCGTCAGGAGGATCGTCACGAAGCCGATCTGGGCGGTTGCCGTGAGCCACCCGGAGATTCTCAGCCAGCCCTGCCTTTCGATCAGCCAGGCAGACGCGAGCAAAACCGCGTTTGACGTGATCGCCAGGAGTCCACTTCCAAGTGCGATTCCGAAGCTGAGCAGATTGCAGGCGAAGAGCAGACCAACCAGACCTGCGGCAACGATGAACCAGATTGCACGTTCGCTGCGCCCTGAAGCGGGCAGCTCAACATCACAATCCTGGGTTTGAGGTTGTCTCGGCGCGGTGAAATCGCGGACGCCATTTGCGAGGTCCGGGAGTGGCATCTTTACGCCCTGCAATACAATTATACATTGTATGCATAGTGCGATGTTCTTAATTGATTGTAACCATATAGTTGCAATTTAGGAATCTGATTCCTTTAAGTAGTTGCTCTCTCAGTTGCGAATGAGGTCCCCTGAAACGGGCGGAACTGGTACGCGTGCCGCAACATCCGGGACCGCTCGGCGGTCCCGGATCTCGTCCGGCTACAACGCCAGCCCGCAAGCCTGCCGGATCGCGATCTGAACCGGCGAAGGTGGCAACGCCGGATCGAACTCACCCTTCGGCAGCAGCGGAGGCTGTGCCATGAAGCGCGGCCGTTTCCCGCGATGTGGTTGCGCGGCATGAACCAGGAACGGATGGCACAGATAGACGCTGCCTGCCGTGCCGGTCGCCAGTTCAACCTCGCAAGCCGCCGTCGAGGCGTAGTTCTCGGCAGAGAGCTGCCGGAGCGTCGCGCCTGCGTCGCCATGGGGCAGCAGCTCCCGCGCGATGGCAGCATGCGAGCCTTTCCGGATCCTCGTGGGTGCATCGTCCGGGCCAACGTCCGAGAACAGGAAGAGCATCAGCAATGCGCGTCCGCTGCTCTTCACATTGGCACGCCACTCCATGAAATCCGGATCGGTGGTGCCAAAGCTCATGTCCACGTGCCAGCCATCATCACCAGGGGATTCCGCTGAGGGGAAGCGGATCGGAAAGGTCCCGAGACCCCTGGGCGCAAGCCAGCGCCCTTCGCCCACGAGTTGATCGTAGGCTCTGTGCAGGGGCGGCGCATTCGCGGCTTCAATGAATGGGGGCGAAGCTTTGGAGCCCACCCGGACAACGGGTTGAGTCCAGTTTTCGGGTTGGTCCGGCGACAGACCAATATCCGCCCACAGCTCTTCCCTGCATTGCTTTGCAAGCTGGGTGCTGAAGGCATTCTCGATCTTGACGAAACCGTCGTCGATGAAGTTCTGGACCTGACGGGGCGTCAGGCCAACCTGTTCGGCCTTGGGCATTGCACATTCTCCGCTCGGCTACAGCATCAAGCGCAGCCGGTTTGATCTGATTGGCGCAGACGCGCCGGAACGACTCTCTGCCGTTCAGATCAGCGGGAAGAATGTGGACATGAACATCATGGTGGGAACGTATACCGCCGCGGACCGTCGAATCAAGATACGCTGGTCCCCCGTTGGAATTGCCCTCGAGCTCGGGCAGCCTCTCGCTGCGCGATGAGGCTGCCGCAGCTTCACGTGCGCGTCAGGGGCAGGGGTGGCGTAGACCATCGCGGCCCAGATAGGTCCCTGAGCCGGGATCGTAGGATCGATAGCGCTGCGCACAATAGGACGCGGCGTTGGCTTGAGCCTGGCTACTGGCGATTGCGCCGCCGATGATCGCGCCCGCCGCGAGGCCGCCAAGTACGGCTGCGCCGTTACCGTAATGCCCGCGATGGTGCCCGTAATAACCATGCCCATGTCCGTGCCAATGCCGGTACTGGACCTGCTGCACGCCTGAGTCAGAACCGGGGTTCGCGATCGGCAGCGGCGCCGCGAGCACCGGTGAAGCAGCCGTCGAGAGCATCGCTCCAGCGACCGCGAGGACGGCGAAAGTTCTACACATTGTCATGTCGCGCTCCATGTTGCTGAGGATGCCGGAGCAACGGCGGGTTGCCCGCTCCGTTCCTTCAGCGCGGGGCAAAATGGTTGGTCTTAAGGATGCAGGCGGAACAATATGGAGCTCAGCCTTTCACCGCAGGCCCTGTTCATCGATCAGAATGCGGTGGATCTCGATGCGCTCCGGCAGCTCGATCAGGAATTCCGCATCGCGCGCGAGATGATGGACCTTGGTCGGCTCGCCCTTGGTGAAAGCCGTCATGGCCTCGATGTCCGGCCAATAGGAGATGGTCGTGAACCAGGTCTCCTCAGCACGGTCCTCGCGCAACTGCTGCACGCCGAGTGCGGTCTTCAACAGCGGCGGAATGCCCTCAGCCTGCAGATAGGCCTGGTAGGCGTCAGCGAGGTCGCGGCGGGTCCGGCCGCGCCAGATGCGGGCGATGGTCGGTTTGGTCGGCATGGTGGATTCCCTTGGCAATGACAAATGATCTTGCGTACGAGATCGGCAATCCTTCTCTTCAGCATGAACGCGATGTTCGCATTCTGGTTGCATGCGCATCTATGTCATGTTTTCCGACGGTCGCGCCGGGAACCTGGTGCCGGTCGCCTCGATGTGCTGTAGCGTCTCCGTGTTCGGCGGCGGATCGGTGACGCCGCCGCGGCACGATTCGCTGGTCATTGATCTGAAACAATGATGGCGCTCGGGCCAAATGCTAGGGCGAGTCGTAGTTCACGGCGCAAGGCTCCCCAGGCCACTAAAAGACAATCTTCGCGCGTGATGGAATCCGAGGGCTCGATGGGACGACTACTGAATATTGTGACGCCGCTGCATACGGCGACCAAGCGCGACTACATGGCCCGCATGAACGACGACAAGATCGTCTGCTCGCTGAAAGCGCGGGAATACGAGGCCGATTATTGGGATGGCGACCGCCGCTTCGGCTATGGCGGCTACCGCTTCATCGAGGGGCGCTGGGCGCCGGTCGCCAGGGCTCTGATCGAGACCTATGGTCTGAAGGACGGCTCCAGCGTGCTCGATGTCGGCTGCGGCAAGGGCTTTCTGCTCTACGAGATGCAGAAGATCCTGCCCGGCTTGAAGGTCGTCGGCTTCGACATCTCCAAGCACGGTCTCGCACATGCGCACGAGCAGGTGAAACCCTACCTCTTCAACTATCGCGCCCAGGACGTCTATCCCTATGGTGACGACAGTTTCGATCTCGTCATCTCGCTCGGCACCCTGCACAATCTCAGGCTGTATGAGCTCGAGGCGGCGGTCAAGGAGATCGAGCGGGTCGGGAAGAACAAGTACATCATGGTCGAGGGCTACCGGAACGTCGCCGAAATGCACAACCTCGAATGCTGGGCGCTGACGGCGGAGTCCATTCTGCATACGTCGGAATGGATCTGGCTGTACGGCAAGCTCGGCTACACCGGCGATTACGAATTCATCTATTTCGAGTGACCGGGCGCTGCTGATGGATATCAAGACTGCCAAGGCGGCAATCCTCGTCGAATCCGGCAAGCCGCTGGTCGTCGACGAGTTCACCCTGCCTGATACGCTCGAGCACGGCCAGGTGCTTGCGCATGTGCACACCTCGAGCATCTGCGGCGCGCAGATCAACGAGATCGACGCCGTCAAAGGCGTCGACAAGTTCCTGCCCCATCTGTTGGGGCACGAGGCGCTGGCAACCATCATTGAAACCGGCCCCGGCGTCGTCTCCTGCAAGCAGGGCGACACCGTCGTCATGCACTGGCGGCCGGGCAAGGGCATCCAGTCCAACACACCGGTCTATTCCTGGCGCGGCAAGCGACTCAATGCGGGCTGGGTCACCACCTTCAATGAATATGCCGTGGTCTCGGAGAATCGCGTCACGCCCGTTCCCGCCTCGATCGATCGCACCAGCGCGCCGCTGCTCGGCTGCGCGGTGACGACCGCGCTCGGCGTCGTCAACAACGATGCGCAGATCGCCATCGGCGAAGCCGTCGTGGTGTTCGGCGTCGGCGGCGTCGGATTGAACATCGTGCAATTCGCCGCGATGGTCGGCGCCTGGCCCGTGATTGCGATCGACCGCCTCGACAACAAGCTGGCGATGGCGAGGGATTTCGGCGCCACCCACGCCATCAACTCCGAGGCGGTGAAGGATGTGGCCGCCGAGGTTCGCTCCATCACGGGGGCCGACGGACCCGACAAGGTCGTCGAGACCACCGGCGTCAAGAACTTGATCGAGCTCGCCTACGAGATCACGGCGAAGAAAGGCCGCTGCATCCTTGTCGGCGTGCCCCGCGAGAAGGCCGAAATCTATACGCTGCCCTTGCACTTCGAGAAGGTGCTGAAGGGCTCGGAAGGCGGGCAATGCCAGCCAGCGCGCGATATCCCGCGCCTGGTTCGCCTGAGCGATGCCGGCAAGGTGAGCTACCGCGGCATCGTGACCCACGAGTTCGCGCTCGATGACATCAACGATGCGCTGGACCTGATGCGCAGCGGCACGTCGGGACGGATCCTCCTGAACATCAGCTGATCGCCGCGCCCAGGTCGACGGCCTCACCTCACGCAATCAGACCCCCCTGCCGGGGCAAGGCGGCACCGGTCGCCGGCATAGCCATGCCGCCAGGTCTTATGGCTTCGCGCCGCGCGCCGTAACCGCCGGTTAACCATGGATATTTACGGTGCAGCAAGCCTCTGAGCTATGACTGTCAGTTGATTTCGAGTCCAACCCATGGCGTTCGGTAGCCGCCCATCTCCGCGAAGCATCGCCCCGACGGAGCAAGCGGCTTCGTGGGAAGCGCCGCGGGCTGCGAAGCTGAAGCCTGACGGCACCGGGCCGGCCCTGATCAGGGGATCGTTGACCGTCTCCGGTACGCTCTCCTTTCTGCGCGAGAACGGCCGGCGCATTCTGACGCTGGCCGTGGCGCTGTTCGCCCTCGGCATCGTCGTCCTGATGGTTCTTCCGGTCCGCTACGCCGCGACGGCGCTGGTCGTGCTCGATCCCCGCGAGCTGCGCGTGACCTCGGATCAGGAGGTGCTGCCCGGCATCGGCCAGGATGCCGCGGCGCTTCAGAGCCAGATCGAGATCGCAAAATCCGACGGCTTTCTCCGCCCCCTGATCGAGCAGCTCAAGATCGCGGACGACGAGGATGTCGCCGGCGGTTACACCGACATGACGCGCGTGCTCGAAAGATTCCGCAATCGCCTCGAGATCACCCGCCGCGGGCTCACTTACGTCATTGCGATTTCCTTCACCTCGAATCGCCCCGAGCGGGCCGCTTATTACGCCAATGCGATCGCAGAGGCATTCGTTGCCAGCCAGGGCCGCGTTCGCACCGAGGCAACCGACGAGGCCGCCGACTGGCTCAAGGACCGGTTGAAGGCGCTGAACGAGCGCCTGCGCGCGTCGGAAGATGCCGTTGCCGCCTTCCGGCTCGAGCACAACATCGTCAATGCCGGCAAGGAATCCACCACGCAGCAATTGCGGGTGACCGATTTGACCCAGCAGGTCTCCGCCGCCCGCGCGCGCACCGAGGAGGCCAAGGCGCGCTACGAGCAGGTGCAACGCGACCTCAAGGCCAATGTCGAAGGGCCGGTGAAGCAGGATCTGCTGAGCATGCTGCGCGCGCAGCGCTCGACCTTGAACGACCAGATCGCGCAGAAGAAGGCGGTATATGGCGATCGCCATCCCGACCTCGCGATCTCCTACAGCCAGCTCGCCGACATCAACCGGCAGATCGAGATCGAGCGGAAGAAGAACATCGACACGGCCAAGTCCGAATATGAGGCCCAGCGCGAGCAGCAGAACGCGCTGGAGAAGCAGCTCAAGGCCGTCGAGACGAAGATGCTGGTCGACGGTCAGGCTCTCGTGAAGCTGCAGGAGCTGCAGCGCGACGCCGACGCCAACAGGAACATCTACGAGCAGTTCCTGTCGAGGTTCAAGACGACCAGCGAGCAGCGTCAGCTGCAGGCATCCCAGACCAAGGTCGCCTCGATCGCCATTCCGCCGGTGCGCTCGACGCGTCCGCCGCTCGCCTTGCTGCTCGCGGCGCTGGCCATCGGCTCGCTGTTGACGTCGACCGGCGCCGTTGCGGTGATGACGAGCGTGTCCGCCGACGAGCCCGCGTCCGTTCAGGCGCCAGCATCTGTGGATGCCGAGGGGGCACCCGATCGGCAAGTCCAGCCACCGCCCGCCGCCGTGCCCCGGCCCGAGCCGATGCCCAGCCTTCCTGTCTGGGTTCGTATCCCCGAGCTGGCATCCGGAGCCGGGATCAGCACTGTCTGGCAAAAACCGGTGGCCACCTCGGCCGAGCTCGATGTCGGCACCCATCTGCGGCCGCTGCTCGAACGCATCGACCGTGTGCCGGTGCGCGGCTGCAAGGTCGCGCTGGTGTTGTCGGTCGGCAAGAGCGCCGGCGGCAACACGGTTGCGCGCTCCCTCAATCGCGCCGCCGTGAATCGGGGCATGATGAGCGTGCTGATCCGGCTCCAGCCGGAATTCGCAAGTCACCAGCCGCCGGTGACCGAATGGCACGACGGCTCGACCACGGCGTGCCTTCAATCGATCGAGGAGCTCCTGAGTGCCGGCCGTAAGCCCGATGCGAGGCCCGAGGACGACATTCGTTCGGAGTTCGACCTGATCATCGTCCACGCCGGCAATCTCGCCTTGCAGCCTGACGCCATCGCCCTGGCCGCGCATGCGGACCTGATCGTCCTGGTGGCGCGCGCCGGCGAGCTCGGTTCAGCCGCGATGCGCAGGGTGACCGCGGCGCTGTCAAAACATGCGGCTGTGCCAACCGGCCTCGTCGTCAATCATGTGCCCGCCGGTTCAGTCGCGCCTCAGCCCGAGGGTGGCGCATTGGGCCTTGCGGTTTGACGACGACGACGCGGTGGCGGTGATGTTGCTGTCGCTCTGACGAGCAGGATCCGCTGCACGATATCCGCAACCTGCCTCACCCGATCAGGGCCGGTGATCCCGCCGATCGGTTTAGCGTCCGCCTGCGAGCGGCCCAACGCGGAGCCGGCCAGCATTGGCTTGGCGATCATCGCATTGTCATGCTCCGGTCATCTTAGCTGCATCGTCCGTTGCTTTTTTCCCGGCGCGCCAGAGCCTCTTCGGTTCCGATGACATCGGAACGGCGCTCTGGATTGTTGCTTGACGCGTTCTCTTGACGCGAGCCGGACGTCACGTCGCTCGAGAACGCTCTGGGGAGAGCTGACATGCAACTGGTCAAGACGATTTCGGCCGGCCGCCGGCTGGTCCTCAAGGGCCTCGCGGCAGCAGCCGTGGTGCCGCTTGCGGCACCGGCGATGGCGGCCGAAGGCCTTCCGGCGCAGCCGACCGGCTCAGTGGCCGCTGTTGCCACCGACAAGGCCTATTGGACGGCTGTGAAGGGGCTCTATGCCGTCACGCCTGATGTCGTCAATTTCGAGAACGGCTATTGGGGCATCATGGCCGAGCCGGTGAGACGCGAGTTCATCCGCCAGTCCGACATGGTCAACTATCAGAACACCTATTATGCGCGGCTGCGCGCGGGTACGGATTTCGAGGCCGTCCGCGCCAAGGTGGCGGAGGCGGTCGGCGCGGCACCCGAGGAAATCGCGCTCACCCGCGGCGCGACCGAAGCGCTTCAGCTCCTCATCGGCGGCTACAACAGGCTGAGGCCCGGCGACGGCGTGCTCTATGCCGACCTCGACTATGATTCGATGCAGTATGCAATGAACGCGCTGAAGGCGCGCCGCGGCGTCGACGTGGTCAAGTTCGATGTGCCGGAGCCCGCTACCCGCCAGGCGGTGCTCGACGCCTATGCCCGCGCCATCGAGGCGAACCCGAAGACGAGACTTCTCCTCCTGACCCATGTCGGCCACCGCACCGGCTTCGTCATGCCGGTCGCCGAGATCGCCCGCATGGCGAAGGCCAAGGGCATCGACGTCATCGTCGACGCCGCCCATTCCTGGGGACAGATCGACTTCCGGGTGGGCGAGCTCGAGGCGGATTTCGTCGGGTTCAATCTGCACAAATGGATTGGCGCGCCGGTCGGCGTGGGCTTCCTCTACATCAGGAAGGACCGCCTCGCGGCCATCGATCGCGACATGGGCGACGAGGATTTTCCGCAAGAGGACATCCGCTCGCGGGTGCATACCGGCACGGTCAATTTCGCCACGGTGCTGACGGTGCCCACGGCCGTGGCGCTGCATCAGCAGATCGGCGCGGCGGCCAAGCAAGCCCGCCTGCGTTATTTGCGCGACTACTGGGTGAGCCGCGTCCGCGGATTCAAGGACATCGAGATTCTGACGCCGGATGAAGCCGGCTCATATGGCGCGATCACGTCCTTCCGCCTTGCCGGCAAGACCAGCAAGGTCGACAACGACGCGACGGTGGCGAAGCTCAGGGACGGTCATAAGATCCTGACGGTGCGCCGGGCCGGCGTCGCCAAAGGCCAGTGCATCCGTGTGACGCCCGCCCTCTACACCGACGAGGCCGACCTCGATCGCCTCGTCGAGGCGCTGGCCGTCATCACCGGCACGAAGACGGGGTGAGACTGGCGGATAGCAAACCAAACTTGAGAGCAGTCTCGTGCGGCCATTCGAGACGCCCGCTCAGGCGGGCTCCTCAGGAAACCGCAAAGCGCCTCAGATCAAGCCTTGCCACATGAGCTGTTGCTCTGATGCAAGCTGGCGACGTCGGCACGGCCCTGGCTCTCCGTGACCTGGATCAACGTGATTGCACCGGGGGTGACGATTCCCATCTGCGGTTGGGCGGAGAGGTAGGTGGTGCTGCCGGCACGCAGATCGAGGCTCACCTTCTCACTTCCTTGCCCGAACAGGTTGCTGCTCAGCGGAAGATTGTTGACTGCAACCTCGTGGCGGCCCGGAGGCAGCTCGCAGGCGACGAACCCCGCGGCCTGGCTCCCTCCAATGACGCGTCCATCGACCGCATAGCTTGGCTGGACTGCGAAACCCAGGGCGGATGAGCGATAGACCACCAGCCGTGCGGTATTTGCACTCACGTGTTCTGTCAGCGCCGCGCTGCCCATCGGCCCTGACGCACACCCCGCAAGCAAGAAAGCCGCAACGAAGATCCCCGGACGCAAGCCCATCCCAACCCCCTGATTCAGTCCAACAGTCCCCAAGGGATCATTGGCGGGGGTGGTGCACGAAGTCAATCGCGACTTCTGGTCGTGCCGCGCCGGTCCATGTCACCGCCACCCCAACGCCGGCGCCACGTGCGTCAGGATCGCCTCGATCGCATGCGCGCAATAGGCGACGCCAAGCTGGTTCGGGATCGTCAGCAGCAAGGTATCGGCCTCGGCGATGGCCTCGTCCTGGCGCAGTTGCTCGATCAGCACATCCGGCTCGGCGGCATAGGAGCGGCCGAAGATGGCCCGGGTCTGCGGATCGATGAAGCCGATCTGGTCTTCGCCGCCGCGCTCTCCGCCGAAATAGGCGCGGTCGCGATCGTTCATCAGTGCGAAGATACTGCGGCTGACGGACACGCGCGGCTCTCGGGTGTGGCCGGCTTCTTTCCATGCCGCGCGATAGGCTCGGATTTGAGCGGCCTGCTGCACGTGAAAAGCCTCGCCGGTCTCGTCGTTCTTCAGCGTCGAGCTCTGCAGATTCATGCCGAGCTTCGCCGCCCACACCGCGGTCGCGTTCGAGCCGGCGCCCCACCAGATGCGTTCGCGCAGGCCCTGCGCATGCGGCTCCAGGCGCAACAGCCCAGGCGGGTTCGGAAACATCGGCTGCGGATTGGGCTGGGCAAAACCTTCGCCGCGGAGCAGGTCGAGAAAGACCTCCGCATGGCGCCGGCCCATGTCGGCATCGCTCTGGCCCTCGGCCGGCTGATAGCCGAAATAGCGCCAGCCGTCGATCACCTGCTCCGGCGAGCCGCGGCTGATGCCGAGCTGCAGCCGGCCGCCGGCGATGAGATCGGCGCTGCCTGCGTCCTCCACCATGTAGAGCGGGTTCTCATAGCGCATGTCGATCACGGCCGTGCCGATCTCGATCCTGCTGGTCCTGGCGCCGACGGCCGCAAGCAGCGGGAAGGGCGAGGCCAGCTGCCGCGCGAAGTGGTGGACGCGGAAATAGGCGCCGTCTGCGCCGAGCTGCTCCGCCGCAACGGCAAGCTCGATCGATTGCAGCAGCGTGTCGCCGGCGGAGCGGGTCTGCGATTGCGGCGAGGGCGTCCAGTGCCCGAAGGAGAGGAATCCGATCTTTTTCATGGGCGTCATTTAATGACGCACGGGACGGCGTCAACCATCTGCACGGATGCCGGTGCTCTGCGGCTGAGACATTGCGAAATGTTCGGCGCGCTCCACGAGGAGATCCAGGAAGGTTCGCGCGCGTGGCGACATCCACTGCGTCTCCGGATAGACCGCGTGCAGCGGCAGCGCGGCGATCGTGTAGTCGGGCAGCACATGCTCGAGCTCGCCGCTGCGAAGGCCGTCCGCGGCATTCCAGTCGGGCAGGACCGCGATGCCGAGATGATGCATCGTCGCCTCCTGCATCGCGTCGGCATCGTCGACATGAATGGGTCCGTTGATGGACGCGACGTGACGGCCATGCTCGGATTCGAAGGCCCATTGATGCGCCGGCGACATCCTGGAATAGACGATGCACTGGTGCGAGCCGAGATCGTCGGGCGTCCGCGGCAGCGGGCGGCCGTGCAGATAGGTGGGCGTCGCAACCAGGTAGCGCTGCACGGTGCCGAGCCGGCGGGCGACCAGCGTGCTCGCCTCCAGGTTACCGATCCTCAGGGCAATTTCGATACCTTCCTCCACCAGATTGACGAACCGCTCGCTGAAGCGGATGTCGACCCGAACCTCAGGATAGTGACGCACATATTCGGCGATGACGGGCATCATGTAGCGCCGTCCGAACGATGACGGCACGCCGATCCGCAGCGTGCCGGTCGGGCGGGGCGTGGCCTGTTCGACGCTCGACCGCGCCATGTCGAAACTGTCGAGGATCTGCCGCGCGACATCGTAGATCCGGTGCGCCTCGGCCGTCGGCTTGAGCGTGCGCGTCGTGCGCGAGAACAGCTGCGTGCCGAACTCGCTCTCCAGCAGCGCGATGCGCTTGCTGATCGCGGGCTGGCCAATGCCCAGCTCCTTGGCCGCCGCCGAGAAGCTGCCGCCTTCGAGGGTGCGAACGAAAGCGCGGAGGCAATCGATCCGGTCCATGATTCATTCCGATCTGGAATAAATCATATCCCATATATTCCGTAGTGCGCAACATCTCGGACGGCTAGGCTTCCTCAAAACAAGCAACCGGGGAGGGAGTCCACGTGGCACGCCATATCGGAATTGTCGGCGCCGGCATCGCCGGCCTGCATCTCGCGCTCTACCTGCAAAAGCACGGCGTGGATGCCACGGTCATCACCGACCGGCCGCCCGAGGACTACCGCAACATCCGGCTGCTCAACACCGTCGCGCATCACCACGTCACGATCGCCCGCGAGGACTATCTCGGCGTCAATCACTGGACCGATCCGAAGGATCACTATTATTACCACGACCACGTCTTCAATTTCCCGCAGCCGCTGAGATTTCGCGGCGATTTCTCCAAACCAAGCCGCGCCGTCGATTACCGCATCTATCTTCCTGCCCTGATGCAGGACTTCACGAAGCGCGGCGGCAGGATCGAGTATTGCCGCATCGAGGAGCGCGACATCCGTCCGCTGGTCTCGCGCTTCGATCTGCTGGTCGTCTCCACCGGCAAGGGGCCGCTCGGCCAGCTCTTCACCTACCGTCCCGAGCACACGCCCTATTCGCAGCCGCAGCGGCGGCTGTGCGTCGGGCTCTACACCGGCGTGCGGCAGCCCGACCCCATGAACGTCACGCTTTCGGTCTCTCCCGGGCATGGCGAGATGATCGTGATCCCGACCATTACGTTCGGCGGGATTGCCAATGCGCTGCTGATGGAGAACGTCCCGGGTGGCGACATGGAGGAGCTGGCGACGCTCAGCTACGACGACAACCCGAAACACTTCCTGAAGGTATTGCTGGGCAAGCTGGAGAAGCATCACCCGACCACTTACGACCGCATCGATACCGCGCGCTTCGATCTCGCGCAGCCTCAGGATCTGCTGCAAGGCGGCGTGGTCCCGACCGTGCGCAACACGGTGGTCGAATTCGACGACGGCAAATGCGCGATCGCGCTCGGCGACGTCCATGCGATCGTGGATCCCATGATGGGGCAGGGCGCCAATGTCGCCTCCTATGCGGCCTTCGTGCTCGGCGAGGAGATCGTCAACGCCGATGCGCTCGATTCGCGCCTCTGCGAGAAGATCGATCTGAAGCGGCAGGACCGCGTGCTGGCGGCCTCGCGCTGGACCAATGTGATGCTGCAGCCGCCGACGGAAGCGCTGGGCATGCTGATCGGCGCGATGAGCCAGACCCCCGCGCTGGCGAACGAGTTCACCGAGAATTTCAACTATCCGGACCGGCAGTGGGATCGCATATCCACGCCGCAGCGCATCCAGGCCTGGATCGAACGCATGTCGGCGCCGCCTGAGCCCGTCAGGGCGATAGCGTGAAGTCGATGCGAAGCGGAGACTGAGATGTCGCGCGTCAATCCCGCCTCGTTCCGCGAGGCCGCGTCGCGCTTTGCGACCGGCGTCGCCGTACTGACCGCGTTGGACGAGCACGGTTGTGTCTGTGGCATGACGGCGAACAGTTTCGTCACCGTCAGCCTTTCTCCACCAACCGTGCTGGTTTCCGTCATGCCCGGCCGTATGCTTCGGGCGATCTCGGCGACCGGACGTTACTGCGTCAACGTCCTGCCGGATCACGGCCGGGATCTGTCGCGGCATTTTGCGAGCCAGCCGAACACCGGCGCGGCGCCGCATTACGACATCGTTGACGGCCTGCCGCGCCTGTCCGGCTGCATGGCCTGGTTCGCCTGCGAGGTCACACGGCACGTCGAGGTCAGCGACCACACGCTGATCATCGCTGAAGTCTCGGGCTGCGACCATCGTGACTCCACGCCACTGGTGTTCTTTTCAAGTCGGTATCATCTCGGGCCGGGCGTGCCGGTGGATCGGTGACGGAGCCGTGACGCCTCAGGCGTCCTCTCCTCACCATCTGGGGCGTTCTCCGTCCTGAGAGCGGCATCGCCGGGGGCTTGATCTAGATCAAGCGTCACGCGCTTTGTGGCACCTAGCGTCAAGGTTGTGTGCAGAGGAGGGAAGGCAATGCGGATATCCCGTCGCCAGGCGACCATTGGCGGTCTAAGTCTCTTTGCAGGGTCATCATTCGGCACATTGGCCCGCGCAGAGTTCGGCGACATCTTGCGCGACTTCGGTGAAGGAGTGGAAGAGTTTGCCGTGGCCCAGGATGCCTACATCTACGGCTATCCGCTGGTGACCATGGAATATACGCGAAGAGCCATCACGAATGTCGCGAGCCCGGTGGGCAATCGCGCGCCGATGGGCCAGTTCATCAAGTTGCGCCAATATCCCGACGCCTCGTTCCGCGATGTGACCGCGCCCAATGCGGACACCCTCTACACGACGGCATTCATCGACGTCGAAAAGGAGCCGTGGGTCCTCAGTATCCCCGACATGAAGGACCGCTATTTTCTGTTTCCGATGCTGGACGGCTGGACCGACGTGTTTCAGGCGCCCGGAAAGCGAACCACGGGGACCGCTGCGCAGACCTACGCCATCACCGGGCCGGGCTGGAAGGGTGCGCTCCCCTCCGGCGTCAAGGAGTACAAGTCACCAACCAGCCTCGTGTGGATACTCGGACGGATCTACTGCACGGGAACGCCGGAAGATTACGCTGCGGTCCATGCTGTCCAGGACCAGTGCAAGCTGGTCCCGTTGAGCAGCTACGGCAGGCCCTATACGCCGCCAGCCGGCGAGGTCGATCGATCCATCGACATGAAGACCGCCGTGCGCGATCAAGTGAATGGCTTGGATACCATCGCCTATTTCACACTCCTGGCGCGGCTCATGAAGGCGAATCCGCCGGCCGCGGCGGATGCCCCCGCGCTCGCCAGGTTTGCACGGATTGGCCTCGTCGCCGGACAGGAGTTCGATCCGAGCAGATTGCGCAATGCGGACTTTGCAAAACGTGTCCCGCAAATCGCCTTCGATCGCATCATGCTTCAGTTCAAGGTCAACAAGGAGATCAAGGATATCAACGGGTGGGGTTACACGACCAAAACCGGGATCTACGGGACCGACTATTTCATGCGGGCATTCGTCACGGCCGTCGGTCTCGGCGCGAACCGGCCGCAAGATGCCGTCTATCCCAGTTCGCAGAAAGATGGCGAAGGCAAAGCTTATGACGGAGCCGCCAAGTACGTCCTGCGTTTTGCAAATGGACAATTGCCGCCTGCGCGCGGCTTCTGGTCGCTGACGATGTATGACAGCAACTACTTCTTCGTGGCCAACCCGATCAACCGCTATTCGATCAGCGCCCGGCAGAATCTGAAATCGAACCCGGACGGCTCCATCGACATCTATATCCAGAAGGACTCGCCGGGAGCAGACAAGGAATCCAACTGGCTCCCGGCTCCATCCGGCAAATTCCAGCTGATGATGCGCTTGTACTGGCCGAATGAGAAGAGCCCCTCGATCATCAACGGCACGTGGAAGCCGCCACCGGTGAAGAAACTGGCTGCGGTCGTACAGCGCTAGAGCGGAATGGCTTCAGGTTGAATCGATCGCCGCGGCTCCTTCACCTCTCCCGCTTGCGGGAGAGGTCGGCGCGAAGCGCCGGGAGAGGGCTTTCTCCTCTTGGGGATTGTCCCGTTGGGGATACACCCTCTCCCCGACCCCCTCCCGCGCGCGGGAGAGGGAGTGCACCTCCGTCGTTGCAGCGATCAAGCCTCATCTCATCACGTTCTATGGCGCATCCGGCTTTGCATTGATGCCCGGCCGTGTGGACCAGGCCGTGACACCTCAGGCGTAGGCCACCCAGCCGCGGAAGGCGAAGCCGGCGTAGAACAGGGTGGGGTCGGAGAAGCCGGCCTCGCGCAGAATCGCTTCATCCTGCGCGGGCGCGAGAATCTGCAGATGGTTGGTGACGGCATCCCGCGCGGCCGCCGCCCGGTCTGGCTCGACGCCGGATGCGGCCAGGAACGCGGAATAGCGCGACAGCCACAACGGGCGTTCCTCCTCGCCATGGGGCGCGCTCAGATGCACGACCACGAAAGGTGCGCGCGGCTTGAGCCGGCGGCGCACCTCCGTGGCGATGCGGCGCCGCTCTTCGACGTCGACGAAGTGCAGGGTCAGCAGGCAGGTGGCGCCGTCGAACGGCCCCTCCGGGGCATCGTCGATATAGCCCTGATGAAAGCGTGCGCGTGGTGCGAGTTCGCCCAGCGTCTGGCCGGCGAGCGCCAGCATCGCCGCGGACGGGTCGACGCCGTCGAAGCTCCAGGCGGGGTGCGCTTGCGCAAAGGCCTTGAGCTCCAGGCCGCCGCCGGCGCCGAGGACGAGCACCCGCGCATCGCCGGGGACGCGTTCGGCCAGGAGAATCGCCGCCATCGACTGCATGGCGTCGTAGCCCGGTACGAAGCGCCGCGGCCCCTCGGTGTATCTCGCCACGAACTGCGGATCGGAGAATGCGGCTTGAATGTCGGTCATGATGTCGTCCCCGTGAATGGCGCCATTCACGCGCGATGCGCGCTGATGCCGTGGATCTTTCGCGACCCGAGCCGCTTGCGCAGGTCCTCGCCGAGCATCGCCAGCGTCACCTCGCCGAGGCGCGACAGCAGCAGCGCCTCCGCATCGTGGAAGGCCTGATCGAGCGCGGCATTGACCGCCTGCTCGACGAGACAACCCGGCGCCTCGGTCCGGTTGCCCATCGCCAACAGCGAGGGACTCCCGAGCGCAATGTAGATGTCGCGAAGCGTCACCTTCGAAAGGTCGCAGGCAAGCCGCCAGCCGCCGCCATGCCCCTTCTCGGAGCGGACGTAACCGAGATCGCGAAGCCCCGCCATGATGCGCCGGATCACCACGGGATTCGTGGTCATGGCTTTCGCCAGCGTCTCGGACGTGAACGGCCCAGGCTGCTGCGCCATGTGCAGCAGGACGTGGAGCACGCCGGATAATCGGGAGTCGCGTTTCATGTAACTTTATATGTTACATATTGGGGCGAAGGTCAACCGACTTGTGCATGTCGATCGTGCCATGGTGCCTCAGTCTGAATTATGCGGTGGATCTGTGCCCGAGCAGCTACCCCAACTCCATGTTGGAGGAAATCATGTCAAGGCGCTCAGATCTGCCAGGGCGCGGACTCCTGAACCGGCGCCGCATCCAAGGCGCGCAGTCGGCAACGGCCGGGCCCTCGCCACTACTTTCCGTAATGATAGCGAGCGACTCCATCCTCTGGATATTTCGCAAGGAAAGCGCACAACTCAACTTCCGCGCCTGCCACGCCGTGCGATAGCGCGGCATAGACCAGCTCCCACCTGCGGCAATATTCCAGCTCCTCGGCGTCAGCTACAGTCCGTTCGCATCGCAATTCGTAGACTATAACTTCCTCGGCAAAGCCCTTCGGCTTGATGCGATCGACGCTGCGGAAGCAAAACTGGGATTCTGCGCGCTGCTTGACCGCCGAGCTGACCAGGATCGATGTTCCGTAACTCCTGTTGAGCCTCTCGAGGCGCGACGCCAAATTAACAGTCGATCCAAATGCCGTGTAGTTCATGCGATCCTGGGAGCCGACATTCCCCACGACGGCATCGCCCGTATGCAATCCGATTCGAGTTCGATAGGCAGGCCATCCGTCCCGCTCAAACTCCGCATTCAGCCGCGCGTTCGCACGCTGAAAGGCGAGCGCGGCGGCGCATGCATTTGCAGCGTGGTTGGGATCATCGCCCGGCGCGTTCCACATGGCCATTATGGCGTCGCCGATGAACTTGTCGACGGTGCCGAAGTGGCTCATGATCTCGTGCGACACGGCGGCGAAATAGCGCGACGTATACTGCATGACCTGAGTCGGGTCGGCCCTTTCCGTGATCTCGGTAAAGCTCACGACGTCGGAAAACATCAGGGTGATTTCCCTTCGCGTGCCACCGAGTTGTAGTGGCGTCCCTGTCTCGATCAGCCGTTCAACCAGCCGCCGCGGCACGAAGCGTGAGAATGCCTCTGTCATGGTACGCATCGTCGAAACCGAACGGCCGAGTTCGTCGATCTCGCGGATCAGCGAGCGCACCCGCGGCGCACTAGAGGGTTCGAATTTCTGGATCCGATCGGTTTCGGCGGCCAGATCCCGCAGCGACTTGGAAAGCATCGAGCCTATGAAGAACACGATGGGAACCATCACCGCCACGAACGCGCCCGCAGTCATGAACAGCCGCCTGCGTTCGGATAGAATGCTCGCAAAGAACTCGTCGACCGGCGCCAGCACGGCAATATGAAGATTTGCCGGACCTGAATTCGGAATTGGCTGGAACGCAGCTGCATAGCGCCGACCCGCGGGATCGCTAAAGAACTGTTGCGATTTGGAATCGGCGCGCCAAGCCCTTATCGCCCGAAGCACGCCGGCCATATCCGTTTCGCGAAGGTGAGGAATGGTTTCCGAACCCTCGCGTTCCAGCAGCTCCGACATTTGCGGATGGGCCAAGATGCGATCCTCGCCGTCGAACAGAAAGGCGACAGCCGATGGCGTCAGTTGCTCGCGCTTCAATAGCTCCTGCGCGACGTTCAGCAACAGATCGCCCGCGATTACCCCGCCTCTTCCCTGTTCCAGCGGGAGACGGACGGTGTAGCCCTGCTTTCCGGTTGCGTAGAAAACATAGGGCCCGGTTAGCGTACTGCCGTCGCGACGCTCTGCGTCCTTGTACCAAGGCCGCTCGCGCGGGTCGTAGTCAGGAGGCCCTGGCAATTCCCGCACGGTCTCGAGCCCCTCGGTCAGAAATCTCCGCCGCGACTTAGTGCTATCTGCGTCCGATCTGGAAATAACAACGAGCCGAAAGGCGGCCCCGGCAGGTGCTTCCAGCCGCGCGCGTGCCTCTCCCTCGACGGTGCTGATCGCGTCCATCTCTATGAAGGACCCGTCGCTGTAACCGATATAGAGATTGAAGAGCTGGCTGTTGCTCTTGAGCATGGCTGCGAGCAACGCGTTGAGCTGAGGGTTGTCCTCAATATCGGCTGAAGCGACCGACGGCAAAGCCCTCAGCGTGGCAAGATTCTCCCGTACGAGCCTCAACTGCGAACCAATGCGATCCGCGGACAATTCGGACACTTTGCCGATGAATTTGCTGGCGGCCGAGTCCGTCGCGGCGGTGATCCGCGCAAAGCTCAGATATACAAGCGTCAGACCGATGGCGAGAACGACAACCACGAACAGCGAAATGATGGAGGCCTTGAATCCGACCTGAATGTTGCCGTTCTTCGAAGATGCCATCGGGTCTCCCTGAGAGGACGATGCGGCCGGGCCACTGATTGAGGTTCAGGATCCTGGCGGCTCGTTCAGTATCTCCGCGCAATGGGCCTTGCCGACGCAGGCTCGGGCGGTGCAGCTGAAATCAGAAACGAGAGCCAGGTATTCCAGCCCTCGGGTCGGTTCTGCGCCGCAAACTCCTTGTAACCCTTCAGATTGATGTAGCCTTGCATGTTGCCGACCGGAAACAGGAAGCCGATCTGCGGGCCGACACCTGCCACACGAGACCGGAAGCCGCCCAATGAAGGCGGCGCGCCGAAATCGTCGGTAAGCTGCTGCAGATAATAGCCGGCGACGCCAACCTGCAATTGCTTGGTGAAGAAGTGAGACGCGCCCCAGTCGAGATGGTAGTCGATCCCATTCTGATACTGGGTCGACGTGTTCTTGAAGTTGTAGGTCGCTCCTGCGACCGCTGAGAATTCATTCCCGGTTTGCGGATTGAAGTAGGTGTACCCCGCCCCGAAATCGATCGCGCCATGGCCGAGGCCGAGGTTGGCAAGCCGGTTCGGATCGTAGTCGCCGACGGGGATGGCTCCTGTTCCGTAAACCATGAGATTGTGCACGCCCATATTCCATTTGAGCGCGATCTGCGGGATCAGATCACTGTAGGATGTGAGTTCCTGAGTCCGGTTCAGGGCGAGCGTGTTGCCGAAGGGGCCCGTCAACGAAAGCGCAGCGGAAGCCTCACTTCGCCCAGCAACGCCGAGCAGAGTTGCGGACAGCTGGCCGCCGAGGACCGGAGTTGCAAAAACATAGGTTGGGCCAAACAGTCCGAGGTCGCCTGTCCCGGCGATGCCCACATCGACTCGACCGCCGCGCGGAAACGCGGCGCCCGCCCCCGAACTGACGTCTGTATGGTAGTAGACTGTCGCCCACGACCATCCGGGCACACTCGGTGTCGCGGCGAGACTGCCGAAAAAGCCCGGAATCCAGAAGCTGACGCCGCTTTCATCTGCGAATAAGGGCTCCGGTCGCGCCAGCAAAGCCGCACCCAGGCCAAACATCGACAGGGTGATGCTCGCGAGCCGTCGATTGCGATTCATGCCTTCTTCCATCGAAGGATGGTTGTCGTTGCCGAAATCTACTTGTCGGGTCGGGCTTCCGGAAACTTCCACTTTCCGTTCAAGATCTCCGCCCGCGGCCGGTAAAGCCGGACCATATAGTTCCAGCCCTTCATGATGGGCAGGCAATTGGGAATCTTTCCGTCACAACCGCCGAATTGCACGGATACTGAATTGTCTTCGTTCTTTCGTGCCGTGATGTTGTTGAGCGAATAGGCGTTGTACTGGTTGGGCTCGAAATAGCCTTCCGCGTTGTACAGGCTTATCGACCAGAACCCGTCCACCGGCACGTCCTTCACGTTCAGCCTGTAGACGGTCGTGCCATCGTTACGGGCCGGGACGACGTTGAGGTAGAGCGCCTCCTTTGGAGGATTTGCCCCCCAGCCAAGGGCAGCGCCGATCACGAAGCGGAGCGGATCAACCTCCGCCTTGCGTCCATACATCCGGCTCGTATCGGGAAGTGTGGTTCCCAGCGCCAGCAATGCATCACGCACCTTCTTCTGGCTTGCTTGGTCCCAGTCGGGAATCTCGAACTTCCCCGCCTGCTTTTGGGACACCTTGATCGCGTCCTGCAGCGCGTGCACCTCCTTGAGGTCCTGAGGATCGGCCGGATCGACGAGCGTTCGAACGGCGGCCAAAGCGTAACGTGTGCCAACATCCTTTCGTGTAAGCGTGATGGAGCCGGGCTTGTAGAACACACCAAAGGTGTACTGGTCTTCGTCGATCACTTGTAGCGACATGAATCGCTTGCCAGCGTTCGGCAGCGTTATCGTGACGGGCCCGGCATCGAGGTCGAACACGGCGGCCGAATAGAGCGTGTCTCGGTTGAGACGGATGATAGTCTGCTTGTCCAGCGGCGCGGGCGAACGGGTATGGTCGAATTTTCCAAAACCACCGTTCTTCACGACGCCCCCGAAATACAGATCCGATTCCGCGCGGGCAAAGTTCTCGGGCGTTACCAGAGCGGGCTTATGTTCTGCGGGGAATCCGCCTTGCGCCATACCGAACTGCACCGACGTGATCATTACTGCAAAGACAGAAACGCGACCGATCTTCATGCCAATCTCCTTACGCTCAGACAACGCGCTGCAACGGGGGCTGCTTCCATTGACCTTTCAAAGCCTCTGCTTTGGGCCAATATATGCGAAGCGTCGTCCAGAACGGCCCCTTGGGGCAAGGCAGCCAGTTCGACTCGCGATCCGCTCCGGGCGGTTCATTCTGAATGTAGAGTGTGTAACCGCCATCGGGATCGCGCTTGAGGTTATCGAGCATTGTCGAATTGATCAGATAACGGTTGATCTTGTTGGCGTAGAGCAGGCTCGACGGCAGCTCGTACATCGTGAGGGACCAGAAGGCATTGGCTGGCGGCAATTGTCCTGACTTGAAGCGAAGCACGTAGCGGCTTGCACCGTTGAGCATGCCGCCGTCTGCATCCCGGAAATAAGCCGGGTACATCGCCTCGTCCTTGGTGTTGCCGTAGATGCCCAGCACGGCGGATGCCATCCGGGCCATGTAGTCGTTCTTCAGCATGGCCCGCGTACCGAATCCGTCCGCCGCGGTGCGCTTGCCGGTATCAACCTCCTTCGCCTTGAACTCGGCAAACGCCTTCCAGGCGTCTGCCATTCCGTCCGTCACGGCTTTGCGCATTTCGGGCGATAGACTGCCTGGATCGAAGTTCTTTCCCGCCCCGATGTTCAGCTTCGCAAAGCGAGCCATCAGGGATCTTTCGGACGGATGCGTCGGGCAGAACTGCAGCAGGAAGTTCAACAGAACGAAGAACTCGGGCGAGCTCTTTTGCGCGTCTTGCACGAGTGGTGCTGGAAAATGGGTTGCGGACATTGGGGGCGGAGCCGGCTGCCCCAGAAAGCTGGATAGCGTCTGGACCTTGTAGCCAGCCTGAACTCGTTTGACACCATCGAGGTCGGATGAGTCGAACAGCTGTGTCCGGTAGAGCACCAGATTGAGCTCGGTCTCGGAACGGATGACCGCCTTGATGCCTTTCGGTCTCTCGCCTTGCCATCGTGGGCCGGCCAGCAGGAAACTTCCGGGATCATTGCCCGTGGCGCGGCTTCCTACATACGCGAAGTTGAAGGTGTAGAGATCTATGAACTGCAGTGAATAATACCGCCTCTTCTCAACGGCGGGCACTGTCAGCACCAGCGGCTCGGCACGCAGGTCTGCGCCGAGCTGAGAGTATGGGGTATCGGAATTGGGTGTCTGGATCGCCTTGTCGTCCGGGGTAAAGACGCGCGCGACGTTGTTGATTGTATTCCACGGCGCCTTGAACTCGGGATCGTCGCGATCGACGAAGTACGACCTCATGATGCGATAGTTTTCCAGCATCGGCACGCCGTAGATTGTCGCTTCCCTGGCGATCACTCGCGCATCGCTCGGTGCAAGGGATGTCGCCGCGGCGGCATTCGTGTTGGCGCTGACGGATATAGCAGCCGTCCCGAGTACAAAATCGCGACGAGTTAAATGCGTTGTCATCACTCGAACCCCCTCTCCTCCGAGCTGCAGGCACCCTTGAGTTTAACGACCTCAGAATGCAAGATTGTCCGAAATCGGACAAAGGGTGAGAGCTTGTGAAAAAAATATCTAAGGTTGAGTCCGAGAAGATCGCAGGCTCGTCAGGCTGGCTCACCCGGGTGCCAAGCAAGTTTCGGGCGGACGTGCTGGATCATTCGGTATTGATTCAATTGAAAAAGGGAGAGGTGCTGTTTCACGTTGGCGATCCGCCCGGTGGAATTTACGGGCTCGTGGCTGGCACCATTAGCGTCAGTCTGGCGCCCCTCGATCACGCACCGCGCTTGATGCTGCTCGGTATACCTGGCCACTGGACGGGAGAGGCTTGTTTTCTAACAAGGAAGCCACGACGAGGAGAGGTGAGAGCTGCCCTTGATACGACGCTGTTGCACGTGCCGCTCGATGCGCTCGACCGAATGGCGGCGAAAGACCCCACGGTCTCGCACCACATCGCGCAAATCCTGATGATGAGCGTCGAAACTTTGCTCGAGGTCGTGCATGACTTGCAGAAGCCCCAGGCAGATCGTCGCATCGCCTCGGTCTTGCAGCGGACGATAAGAATTGGTGAAGTCCCTCTGCCCTTGACTCAAAGCGAGCTGGGCATCATGGCCAATGCATCACGCAAACAGGTGAATGCCGCATTGAAGCAATTCAGGGACGCTGGCTGGCTCACGCACACCTATCGCTCGATTATAGTAAGTGACGTCAATGCGCTTCGCCGATATGCCGAAGCGGAGACGAATGATTGAGCTTCGCGGCTTGCGGCTGACTTCCGCACTGCCTTGGAAACTCGACGTCTATCAGCACAGCGAACCGGGATAGGAAGGCACTTTGAGCGCGGTGCGGGCAAGGCAAAGCCTGCTGCGGTTATTTCGCAGATGTTGCTGGGCTGCCAGGTGAGCAGGCGATCGGAAACGCCATCTCCTGCTGACCGTGTCGCGCCGGGCGGACCGATGAGGCCCGTACGCGAGAAGGAGATTGCGACGTCTTTCGGGCGGGCTCGCTAAAGAAGCGCCTTCGGCAACAACATGTGGATGCCCTTGTTGCCGTCGACAAGTTGCGTGACACGCAGATTTCCGGCGAGCGAACACAACATGTAGGCCTCGTTGCGTGTGCGGTTGGTCCGGGCGCAGACGTGCTTGACCATTTCCCGAACAGCCTGCTTGGCGGCGTCGTCGAGGTCCTCATCGAGGCCGATCGACATGAGGTGCGTGGCGCTCTCCGCAAAAGGCCATTTGATATCCATGTCCTTGCGTACGGTCAGACGGAAGGTTCCGGTGACGCCGGTCTCGAGCGCGGTGATGCAGACTTCGCCGTCGCCCTGCACGCCGTGGCCGTCGCCGGCGAAGAACAACGCTCCCTCGTTGAACACCGGGAGATACAACGTCGTGCCGGCTCGAAGCTCCTTGTTGTCCATGTTGCCGCCGAACGCGCGCGGAACGGGCGACCCGCAGCGGCCCCAGTTTGGTGGCGGCGCCGTCGCAATGATGCCGAAGAACGGGTCGAGCGGGATTTCCGTGCCCCATGGCATGATGCAGATCTCGCGCTTGCGGTCGATCACCGGGTGGATCGTCTCGTAGTCGGTGAACTCGTCCGGCAGCGTTCCAAGCAGCGGCAGGATCGAGACGAAACCCCAATCCTGGCGAACTTTCACGTTGAGGATGTCGACCTGGAGCGTGTCGCCGATATTGGCGCCCCGTACGTAGACAGGTCCGGTAATGAAGTGAGGCCCTGGCCCAGGCTGCATGGTCTCGAGGGCAAGCCGATAGTCTTCCGGAACCAGCGAGAGGTCGTCTGGAAGCGTCTCCTTCCCTCCCGCCGGGAAGCTATGCAGCGTTACGCTGTCGCCGGAGTTGATTTCCAGCACAGGTGGTGTGTTGCAGTCCAGATACCCCCAAACCATGTTTTCGGGCGTGCTGGGTATTTCGTGGCGGCGCTGCATTGGACAACTCCAGGCGTAGCGTTTCAGGACACTCTTTTGTTCAAGGTCGGCGCCGGATCGCCACGGTGCGACCGGCAAAATCGCCCTTGGATGTTCTAGGCGGCGGCGATCCTTCGGCTATACTTGACCTCAGGCCCAGCGCGGCGCACGGCGGTTAAGCGCCGTGCAAATGGCGGGCCGATGGAGAGATCGATGAGGCGATCCCGGTTTACCAAGAATGAGATCATTCATCTCCTCGCCGAGGCGAGTTCCGGGGTGCCGATTGCAGAAATATGCAAGGCCGCCGGCATTACCGAGCGCACGTTCTACCGCTGGCGTCGTAGCCTCGGCGGGCTCGACGTCCACGCGGTTCAACAGATGAACGAGTTGAAATCGGAGAATCTGCGTTTGCGCGGGCTCGTGAGCAATCTGTTCGAATTGCTGCGCAACACGGACACCGAAAAGAGACAGGGCGTGACCGCAGTCGCGCCGCGAGAAGGCACCCGCGCCAGCCGGATTGCGGCCGAGAAGTGCGGCGGCGCGCTGACTGGCCGCTTCTCCTCGGTGCGTGTCAATCCGTAACGCGCACGACAGCGCGGCCCAGCGTACACGACAGCTTGCAGGCGAAGCGGTGCTTGACGAGTTCCCGTGCTGCCTTCTGCAAAATCTTTGTGCAGCGATAATGTCAAAAATGACGAAATCGACGACAGTCGGATGTTGATTTCGGCAGCGCGATTGCGCAACGGGCAATAAAACAGCATTGCCAGGTCAGCCGCTTCCTCTCTGTGTCAATCGCGCGACATATTCTAATGGCGGTTTAAATCGCGCGCAAAATGCGTCGCTTATTTCGGCTTGATGAGCGGAGGTCGACACCTAGTCTTTGGGGCTGCCTGTCAGCAGTTCTGGAGAAATTCGTGCCATGACCGAAAATGCTCGTCCTCCGGCCACGCCGAGTGGTCGTGTGCTCAGCCGCCGCAGTTTCCTTGCCGCCTCATCCGCGCTCGCTGCCGGTGTCGGCGCCACACCGCTGCTCGGATCCCGCGTCGCGTCCGCGGCCACGCTCAAGACCGTTCGCTTCAGCGAGGCCGTGCACAATCTGGGTTACATCAATCTCTACGTCGGCATGCATGCCGGCATCTTCAAGAAGAACGGTCTCGACATGAAGGTGAGCGCCGCCGGCGGTGACACCCAGACCTTCGCGGCCGTGCTTGGCGGTTCCGCAGATTTCGCGATCGGCGATGCGACGATGGCGCAGATCTCGCGCGAGAACGGCGGCTCCGGCGTCGTCGTGGGGACGGTCGTGCAGCGCGCGCACTATTTCGGCGTCTCCAAGACGCTCAAGCCGATCACCGATCCGAAGGAGTTCAAGGGTCTCAAGATCGTCACCTCGCCGGAGCCCAACACCAATTTCAGCGTCACGAAGCGGATGCTGGAAAAAGCCGGCCTGAAACTGGGCGCGGACGCGACGATCGTCCCGGTCAATCCCGGCACCGAGATCGCGGCGATGCTGGCGGGGCAGGCGGACATGGCGGTCGCGTATCAGCCGAGCGTCGCCGCCGCCGAGGCGCAGGGCGCAAAAGTCGTGTTCGACTTTTCGAACTATGTCGGGCCGTTCTGCAACACCGGAATCATGGTGCTGCCCTCGACCATCCAGAAGGATCCCGAGATGGTGCAGGCGCTCGTAACCTCCTTCGAGGAAGCGTCGCGCAAGACCTACGCCGATCCCGCCTTTGCCAAAGAGGTCGCACGGAAGGAATTCCCCGATCTACCCGGGGAGGTCGTCGACAAGGCGATCGACGCCGAGCTCAAATACCTCATTCCGGCGCAGTCCGTCATCACCAAGCCGGACCAGTGGAAGAACCTGATGGACATGCAGATCTACCTCGGCAACGCCAAGGGATCGATCCCGTTCGAGCAGATCATCGATAATTCCTTTGCCGAAAAGGCGATTGCCAGCCTGAAATGATTGTTGAGGCCGCCAAAGACACGAGGCATGGCGAGGGCGAGGCCGTCAACGGCGCTGCCCTCCCGCTGATGGTCGAGCACGTCGCCAAAGGCTACGACCTCGATGGTCGGATCGTGCCCGTCATCGCCGACCTCAGTCTCACCCTGCGCAAGGGAGAGATCGTCAGCATCGTCGGACCGTCCGGCTGCGGCAAGACCACGCTGCTCAATACGCTGTGCGGTCTGCTGGCACCTGATGCTGGCCGCATCCGTTGGCATGGCCGGCAAGTGTCCGGTCAGCCGCAGAACGTCGGTTACATGCTGCAAAAGGACCTGCTGCTGCCGTGGCGGACTGCGCTCGGCAACACCATGCTCGGCCTGGAGATTCGCGGCGTGGCCGCCGCTGAAGCGGAAGACCGCAGCCGGGCCATGCTCGATCAGCTTGGACTGCACGGGTTCGCAGATCATTACCCCTCGACGCTGTCTGGCGGCATGCGGCAGCGCGTGGCGCTGGCCCGGACCCTTGTCAACGACCCGGACGTGCTGCTGCTCGATGAGCCATTCGCCGCACTCGACTTCCAGACCAAGCTGTTGATCGAGAACGACATGGTGGACCTGGTGCGAAAGGGCGGCCGCTCGATGCTGCTCATCACCCATGATGTCGAGGAAGCGGTTTCGCTGGCGGATCGCGTCGTCGTGCTGACGCGGCGGCCGACCCGGGTGAAGGCGACCTACCACATCGAGTTCGGTGTTGGCCGATCCGACGTGATCTCGCTGCGCGAGCGACCGGACTTCAGCCAATATGTTCGGCGCATCTGGGCCGATCTCGACGTCGCGATCCAATGACGACAGGTATCGAGACCAGCATGGCTGATGCGTCGAAGCCCATCGGAAGCGCTTCCGCGCAGTTGGCCCGCGCAAGGTGGAAGAGACTGCGCGACGGCATCGCGGTGCTGGCGACTCAAGTGCTCGTCCTGGCCGCTCTGCTCGCATTCTGGGAGTACGTAACGCCGAAGGGCAGCCCTGCGGCTTTCATGTTCGGATCTCCGTCGGCGATCGCCGGCTTTCTGGTGCAGATGGCGAAGGACGGGAGCCTGTGGCGCGATGCGGCAATCACAGGCATGGAGACATTGCTCGGGTTCTTCCTGGGCAATCTGGTCGGCACCTTGATCGGCCTCTCGCTCTGGTATTCGCGATTCGTCTCCCGCGTCGTCCAGCCGTTCGTCATCGCGCTCGGATCGATCCCCATCATCGCGCTCGCACCCATCGTGATCATCTGGTTCGGCACCGGACTGATCTCGAAGGTCGCAATGTCGACCCTGTCGGTGGTGATCGTCGCGCTGGTGACGTCCTACAAGGGAGCGATCGGCGTCGATGGCGACCAGATCAACCTCATGCGAACGCTGGGCGCCTCGAAGTTTCAGATCTTCCGGAAGCTCGTGGTTCCGGCATCGCTCACCGACATCTTCGCGGGACTGAAGCTCACGGTCGGCTTCGCGCTGATCGGCGCAATCGTCGGCGAGTTCATGTCGTCGTCGGAAGGGTTGGGACACGCGATCTTCAAGGCCGGGTCGCTTTACATCATTCCCAAGGTCTTCGCGGCGCTCGTCGTGACGATCGTGCTGGCGCTCGTCCTGACGTATCTCGTCGGCAAGATCGAACGGCTGCTGATCCCGTGGCGGCGGCAGGCCTGACTTCAAGCCATCATCACATACGGAAAGGCTCACGGAGAGACCATGTCCAAGCGCATCAGCAAGGTCGGCAACATCAAATACGCGCTATCCGGCGACGACAAGTTCATCGCCAGCGTGGAACCCGGTGAAACGTTCGTGGTCGAATGCGCCATCAACGCCAATGACGGCACCATCCGCCATCTCGGACAGCAACTGACCGAGGCTGACGTGACGATGCCCTTCGTGAACGGCGTCACTGGTCCGATCGAGGTGCGTGGAGCAAAGCCAAGTGACATGTTGCGCCTCGACGTCGTGGATATGCAGCTCGACAAGCTCGGCTTTACCGCGCTCTGGCCGGGGATCGGCATGTTCCCGGATTGGGTCAGGCGCAAGGAGTTCGGCATCCAGACACGCGTCGTCGAAGTCAAGGAAGGCCACGTGCACTGGAACCAGCATCTCCGCCTTCCGGTCAAACCGATGATTGGCGTGGCCGGCGTCGCGCCGGTGCACGGGGCGGTCCTCACCGTCGACAACGGCCCGCATGGCGGCAACCTGGACGTCCAGGAGATCACCGCGGGCAACAGCATCTTCTTCCGCGTCAACAAGGATGGCGCGCATCTTTTCCTGGGCGATTGCCATGCCATCCAGGGCGACGGCGAATGCAACGGAATGGGTGCGATCGAGATCGCTGCCAATCTCACGGTCAAGGTCTCCCTCGCGAAGGCCCCCGCCCGACTGAACCATCCGCGCATCGAGACGGCCACTCACATCTGCACGCTGGGATGCGCGCGCCCGCTGGAGGACGCGATGCGCATCGCGTTCGAGGAAATGGTCTACTGGATGGAGGACGACTGGAAGATTCCGGCTGCGGAGGGATACATGCTGCTCGGCCAGATTGCGGAAGCCCGCTGCACGCAGGTGGTCAATCCGAAGTACACCTACATTTGCAAGATCGAAAGAAGCGTGCTCGAGCGGTACTACGGCTGAGCGGTCGTCAGCCGGTGTGCGCACCAGTGACTGACGTTCTGAATCGGCCCCAACAACTGCCAGGGTCAACCTGGAAGACCGAAACAAATCTTGCCTTGAATGCCGACTGCGAGCGGACATGGAGTTCGATCGCTGAGGGCCGGCCGAAGTGCGGAAATATGCCACCGGTGGCACACTGCGGCCGGCTTGAAAGGCATCCGGCGCTGCCGGCGCATCGTGTTCAGGGCGGCGGGAGTGCTGCCGCCTTCGCAAGTTCGTCAGCGGGCACGGATCTGTTGGACCGTACGAATACAATGCGGGAGATTGCTGCTATTTCTGCGTCAGGTCGGCCATCTTGACCAATGAGGATAAGTCCGGCCCCGCCATTGGCTACATTTAGAATGACTGGCTCGCCGCTCCACGTCTTGATTGGCTCCATTCCGATGATGAGAAATTCACCCATGGGTTGGTCCAGATACTGAAGCCTCAGTTGTGGACCGACCTCCGCAGCCGCAAGTTCAAAACCGAATAGCTGGGCGCGCTCATAGATCGCAGCCAGAGTTACAACATCGGTTCTGAAGCCGAGTTCGACCGCCGATACAGCGACGAGCTCCACGTCTGTTTTCGTAGAACCAACGACAAAGGCCGGTCGAGCGAGAATTTCCGCAGCGAGCCCTCCGACGCCGCAGCCTTTCTTGTCCAGCGCGCTACGGAGAGCGAACGAGTCTGCAAAAGTCCCCAGCGCAACCGTTTTCCACGTTGGGACATCGGTGGCGGATCTGACCGGCACCTGCGGCACGCCAGTCGAAGGAGCTTTCTTGAGCGTCAAATGGTTCTGCAAGACATCTCGTGCAGTGCATTGCGCCCGAGCTTCACTCGGGAGTTGGAATATGCACACCGCGCAGAGCATCGCGCAGACAAGACGGCGGCTGCGATGCCCCCTTGTCGAACGATCATGTCGTACGCGGCAATCAACTTTCTGATGAAAAACTAAGCCCATGGCAGCCTCTCTTGTGCAAGGCGCGCGCTTATCGACGATCAGAAAACTGCGTCAGTATCGTTCCGCCAGAACGGCTTCGGCCAACAACGACCACCAACCGTAGGGCAGGCTTCGGTTGAAAACGCGATGTCGGTCACATCATGGCCCCGGGGGATGAAGCAACGGATCTCGATCCGCAGCGCCTCGCCGAGCGTCCAATCGTGCAGGCTGCCACTTTCTGGGCTCTCGAACCAGCTATTAAGTTCGGGGCGGCTCCGATCATGCGCGTGCGCCGCGATGGACCATGCCAGCAGTACGATTGCCGCCCTGATGGCGGCCATCAGAATTGTCTTCGTCACTGCAATCTCCTCAAGCAGACAAAGAGATTTTGCGCCGCGACTTCCGCAATCAGAGTAATCGAACCACCGGCGGCCCTGATATGAACCGCTTCACATGACGCGCCAACTCCAGACCAGCTGCTCCTGGAGTCTTCGGCTGCTGCTATGTCTGCGATGCGGAAACCAAGGTTCAATCATCAGCGACATTGTATCGCTGTCCTGATTCCCCGCGGCGAACGCATTCAAGGTACGTCGGGCATTGTTACCTTGTGCCCTCCGTTCTCCCCACTGACTCGGAGGTGGGTCTCTTTGAGCCCGGTGCCTGGTTCGCCAGAGTAACTGTCCTAATTTTGAAGCCCCTGGCATCCGCAAAGCAGACATCGGAAGGTCCGTTGGGGGACACATTAGGAAAAGCTCAACGCGAGCAATTCCGGTCCGCTAGACCCCGTGAGGCGAACCTCAAGGGGGCGAACCGCTGCTTGGCCGAGGCGCTCTTTGATTCATCACGGCGTCAAGAGCAGCATTGAAATCAAGAGGGTAGAGAAAACGAACAGCCAACAATAGCGATCTGGAATACTCGCTCGGCGGTCATTGCGCTCCCTCCGCAAATCGACCGTGGGCGGCCCCTGGTTGGGATGCAGCTCGCGCTTCTGGGCCTCGTACTGCCCAATCAAGATGGCAATTCCGTCCAGGGCGAGTTGGTGGGTGGTATGCGTCGAGAGTGCTTTGCAGTGCACTATCTTCTCATTCAGCTGAGCGCATTTTTCGCACTGAAACGCTCCCATTCCGTGAAAGGCGGGAGCGCAAACTCGTCTCTCTGCCACCGGCGCCCGGTGCAACTGTCGGTGATCTGAAACAACAGGAGAGGCCTTGCATTCGTTCCTAAGTCGGCAATCTCAAGCCGGGAGATGTCAGCCACTCTGTCATGTGAGCACCGATTTCGTCCTGCTGGGCCTTCCGTAACAAGGCGTCTCGTTTTGGTCCCGGCGGCAATGTCTCGGCTTGCTCACGTAGACTTTTGGCTTCCTCGGCTAGCCGTGTTTCGAGGGGGTGGGCTTGCTTGAAACGACGACGCTTCATGACACACCTCGTGCTTACGGGTCCTAATCCGCAGGGTTCAGCACTTCCGATCCTACTACGCATTCGACTGGCCGTCAGTTTCCTGGTCGACAGTATGAACAAAGGGCTGCCCCCAAAGGGTGATCGAGGTTCAGTGTTAGCGAACGGCAGCGCGGAAAGTGGCTGCGACCCTGGATCTTCTTGCCACTGTCACCGGCCGTCGTAACGCCGCCTCTCGACAGCGACGATGTCAACGTTGGGTCGGAGACATGGTCTCGAAAGATCTCGTTAAGCGTCTTTGGTTGCGCAAAGGGCACACTCCGGGTCCTTTCTTGAAGGGTCACGTTTCGATTCTTGTCTGTTTGTTTCTCTTCGCCTAACGTTGTGGTTGTCTTTTCTGGATCGCAAAAGAAATCCGCATCCTCGAATGGTGTGAAGCCGACTGGAATAGCGAATGCGCGAATGCATCCGGCCCGCGACGATCCGACGACAACGAAATGACGTGTCCCAGAGCAGTCCGAACCGGGTTCGGCCGTCTCCATTCAGCAACATCCGGACGCGCCTGCTTCACTTAATCCTGACAACTGTCCCGGCGTTCGTGTTGACGGCCCTGACCGGCGCTTCGGTCTCGGCACAGACATGGACGGGAACCGCGAGCAGCGATTGGACGGTCGGGAGCAACTGGTCTGGTGGCGCGGTGCCAATCGCGGGCAACGTCGTCAACATCAACACGACATCGCCCAATCCGACCGTCCTCGGCGTAGGCGGTGCCGCTGCTGGCGCGACAGGTCAACTGACCGTCGGCAATACGACCGGATCATTCGGCAACCTGACAATTCAGAACGGCAGCACGCTGACGAGCAGCGCCGCGACAATTGCGATTGGAGTCGCAGGCGGAAGCAACGGCACCGTCACCGTCAGCGGGGCCGGATCACAATGGACGACAACCGGCACTCAGATCGAAATCGGCGCCAGTGGCAATGGGACACTCAACATTCAGAACGGCGCCAGGGTCGTCGCCCAAGCAGGGGTTCTCCTCGGAAGCTTCGCCAGCGGCACGGGCACGCTCAATATCGGCGGTGGCAGCACGCTCGAGACGACCACCCTGTCTCGCCCCGGTACGGGAGGAACTGGCCAGATCAATTTCGACAATGCCATCCTGCGCGCCCGGATAAACAGCGTCGGCTTCATCTCCGGATTTTCGACGGGAAATCTCAATATCGCCGCGGGCGGCCTGACCGTCGACACCCAGGCCTTCACTGTGAGCGCGAACAACGGCTTTTCCGGCGTGGGCGGATTGACCAAGACTGGCGCGGGCACCTTCAATCTGCGCGCATCCAATACCTATGCCGGTGCTACGGTGATCACGTCCGGCACGCTTGCCCTTGCTTCTAATGGCTCGATAGCCGCGTCAAGCCGGGTCGTCGCAAACGGAACTTTCAACATCTCGGGCATCACTGCTGCCGGCACCAACATTCAAAGCCTCGCAGGAACCGGGACTGTCGCGCTCGGCGTGAAGAATCTGACGATCACCAACGCGAACGATGTGTTCGCCGGCGTGATCGGTGGCACGGGCGGGCTGACGCTCACTGGCGGCACCCAGACGCTGGCGGGCGGCAATACCTACAACGGTGCGACCAATGTAAACGCGGGAACCCTCCGCGCCGGGGCCGCAAACACGCTCAGCGCGGCCTCGGCCTTTACGGTCGCCTCCGGCGGCATGCTCGACCTCGCCGGCTTCAACCAAACGGTCGCCTCGCTTGGCAATGCCGGCGTTGTTGCCCTCGGCGGCGCGCCCGGAACGATGCTCACCGTGACCGGCAATTACGTGGGCAACGGCGGCACCGTGCAGCTCAACACCCGGCTCGGCGGCGACAGTTCTCCGACTGACCTGTTGCGGGTGCAGGGAAGCACGTCGGGCACATCGTTGCTGCGCGTCACCAATGTCGGCGGCTCCGGTGCGCAGACCGTCGAGGGCATCAAGGTGGTCGACGTCGTCGGCGCGTCCAACGGCAGCTTCTCGCTTCTCGGCAATTACGTGTTTCACGGCGAGCAGGCGGTGGTCGGCGGCGCCTATGCCTACACGTTGCAGAAGAACGGCATCGCCAGTCCCGGTGACGGCGACTGGTATCTGCGCTCGAGCCTGATCAATCCGCCGGTCTCGGCACCCTCCGGTCCGCTCTATCAGCCGGGCGTTCCGCTCTACGAGAACTACGCGCAGGTGCTGCTCGGCATGAACGATCTGCCGACGCTGCAGCAGCGTGCCGGCAATCGCTATTGGGGTGGCAGCGATGCGATGGCGCGCGCGGGTGTGGTGCCACCGGTGCCAGGTGTGGCGTCGCCGACGCCCACGGCGTTCTGGGGCCGCATCGAGGGCGGGCATTCGGATCTGCAGCCGTCCAACACCACGGGCTCGACCACCAAGGCCGACCAGTTGAAGGTGCAGACGGGCCTCGATGGTCTAGCACTGGAGAACGAGCGAGGGCGGCTGATCGTCGGCCTCACCGCGCAATATGGCCTGACGACCGCCGATGTCGCCTCGTTCTACGGCAATGGCCGTATCCGCGTCGAGGGAACCGGCGTCGGCGCCACGCTGACCTGGTATGGCGACAACGGCTTCTATGTCGACGGTCAGGCGCAGTCGATGTTCTACCGCAGCGATCTGTCTTCCGTGCTGGTTGGCAGCATGACCCACGGCAATGAAGGCGTCGGATACGCTTTCAGCGCCGAAACCGGCAAGCGCATCGGCTTCGGCAACGGCTGGTCGCTGACGCCGCAGGCGCAGCTTTCCTATGCGAAGGTCGCTTTCGGCGATTTTGCCGACCGGTTCGGTGCGCCGGTGTCGTTGCGCGATGGCGACAGCCTGCTTGGCCGCGCCGGTCTTGCGCTCGACCATCAGAAGACCTGGAATGACGGCACGGGCATCGTGCGATCCGACATCTACGGCATCGCAAATCTGCGCTACGAATTCCTCAACGGCACCAAGGTCGATGTCGCGGGCACCGGCTTTGCCAATGCGCAGGATCGGCTGTGGGCCAGCATCGGCGGCGGCGGCACCTACAGCTGGGCCAACGGGCGCTACGCTGTCTTCGGTGAGGTTTCCTACAATGCGAGCCTCAACGACGGGTCGGACAACCGCAACTACAAGGGCACTGGCGGCTTCCGCCTCATCTGGTAAATAGCGCGCTCGCAGCGGAGGCGCGCCGGCGACAAGAGCGGCGCCGCTCAGACAGCAAGACGTGCCAACTTCTCCGTAGCGAGCACGCAGGTGCGACACTTTCAAGCGATGTTGATTTCTGCACTGGGTCAAAGGCTGCCTTGCCCAGGCCGAATTGCACTGTTCGGCGCGCCTTCCGAAAGCTGACCGCTCAGTCTTCTGAGCGAAGGGCCAGCCACGGGCCATTATCGGACTCCAGACCCAGACCCACCCGAATGTCAGCGAAGGGCCATGACCAACGCCACAGTTATCGACAGGTTATATGCTCCCAACCAAAGGTTGCGCAGTCCAGTATGTATGCTACGGTGCACTTACCGGCACGGCATTTCCGACCCGGACTTGGAAGGACATGGTCATGAGATTATCATCAAGCCTTGTCGTACCTTCAACCGTCGCTGCCTTGTCGACTGTCTTGCTGTGCGCCCCGGCAGCATCGCAAATCCCAACCGGCTCCGCCGCCACGCTTCCTCCCATCACGGTCGACGCGCCGAAACAGGTGGCAAAGCCGCACGTCTCGGAGCGGGGAACAAACACAACGGCGCCGCGTCGGACCGCGTCAACAACTCGAACGTCAACCGCGCGCGCGCCTGCATATGCGCCAGGTTCTGTGATGGGGAGGATTGCCAGCCTGGAGAAAGTCGCCAGCAGCTGCAACGGTGGCTGTGCATCGAGTTTTCCGAATGGCAAGGAACCCTGGATCGGATGTAGCGAGTCGGGCGGCAACATAGAATACGGACCTTTCTCGCCAACCTGCCGAGACACCATCACCCACAAACCCTACCTGGGTTGCGTCGAAACAAAGACGTTCCTGGGCGAAAACCGAAACAAGGCCCACTGGTTGTGCAGCAGCCTGGCCGCTGGCAACAGGTTTAAGGTCGCAGAACTCAAGCGATCAGGGCGCCGCTAGCCGATATCGCCTTCGGTCACGCGCGAGCACGTCGAACTCAGCGCAGCTGAGACCAAACAGGATCGCGGGATAGATCAGGGGCTAAGGCGCGCTGTGGCCCGCGGTCTCCAATTCGACTTCCTCCAAACAGGCTCGGGCGAGCGGGAGTGTGGTCCTTGAATCCGTTAAGGGTCAAAAGCTGCCCTTGGCGGCTGCTTCACCTTGGTCGGCTCATCTCCTGTAGGGAGACGTTTCGGTTCTTCGAGCGCAGGTCGGCAACGGGCCAAACGCAGACGTCGCCAGTAGTCGCGACAGTTAACGCCATTCGATTCCGTATGCATCAATGGGCTGCTGAAAGCCTTTGAGATGGTGGGCACCCAAGCTTGACACTTGCACGCGATCTCGGATGCAATCCTGTACAGCCTTTGACACGAGAATGGCATCGGGGTCGGCCAACTGACACAAACGAGCGGCCAGTTGAACGGTCGCACCGAACAGGTCGTTGCTGTCAGCAATCGGCTCGCCGACATCGATGCCAATTCGCACCTGAAGCTTCTCCTTGCTCGCCAGATTGAAGGCTTCAAATGCGCGCTGGATGGCGCGGGCGCATTGCACGGAGGCAGAGGCGTCGGCAAAGGATGCCATGATACCATCGCCGGTGTGCTTCACCACATGCCCGCCCTCGTCCTTCAAGGCCCGGCGCACCAGCGCGTCATGAGCCCGAACCATCTCCACTGAACGGGCATCGCCAAGACGCTCCGTCATGCTGGTAGAGCCAACGATGTCGGTGAACATGATTGCTCGCAGCGCCGAATCGAATTTGACATCGTCTGCCGCGCCGCTAGGGTCCGGGTCGGACACCCTTCCCAGAAACGCCTGGACCGCCGAGAGGTCCACTTCGATGACATCTTTCGCTACGTCGCCGTGAGCTTCGTCATGAACCCTCATCGCCGTTCGGATATCCGGTGCGTCAATGAGACAGAAGCCCGTACCGCGCGATTCATCAAACCAGTACGTTAGAAAACGAACGCCGTATCGATCTTGCACTTCCAGATCTTTGCGATGCGCCTCGGCGATATCGGCGGCGGTCAGCCCCGAGAGATCGTGTCGATCAAGGAAAATTGGCATCGGCAGCACCCTATCCAATTCTTCGAAATATGGCCTGAAGTCTGCACCAAGCTTGAAGTTCCCGAAAGAGCCAATCCCTGCGTCCTGATGTCAGCTCCGGGTCAAAACGCGAAGAACTCAACGTGAGTAGATTCGGTCCGGTATGCCCCATTGAACGGATCTCGATGAGGCGTGCTGCCACCTCGCTGACGGGCCACTTGTCGACCGTAACTGCAAACGGGCATCAGCGGTCGCCAAGAAGCCAGTAGCGGACTAGATACCCTTAACAAGCCAGCTGGATAGCCGATAGCATCGGACTACGAGGCGAAGTGATGAGGTCCCTTTGCCTATGCGGCGCCTATGATCCGTCACGGCATGCGCTAGCCATGTAGATGCCTAGCTCATTGGTCTTGATGAGCTCGTACGGATTTGTCACTCCTTCTTCCCGCAGCCATTCAATCTGCAATTCGTATGCCTGGCGTTCGTAGGCAGCAATACAGGGAAGGACGATGTTGTTTGCCCTCTGCACGTGGTGCACCACTTCATGCACCAGAGTGCTTTTCTGTCGCAGATCATCGGGTCGCCAGCCCTGAGGCAGGTAAATTGCCCCCTCGTCGCGATTGTAGAGCGCCTGCAACTCCAGCCCGCTATTTTCCGGCGAGCCATGTCGCATTGCCATTTCCGCCGGTGTCACGAAGTGGATCCGCGGATGATCAGGAGCCGACAAGCCGGTCTTGGCAACGATCCATGCGATGTAGATTGCGATCAGGCTATCCAAGGAAACGGCTTCCTGTAAGACCGCAGCGCGGCCTGCGATGACAAGGATTGTTCGAATTTCGGAGTTCTGACTAGGTTGGCCCCGCAGCGGATTGCTCGGGATGCGCGATCAGATGTTCGTACTGACGCAGGATCCGATCCGCCTGAAGGCGTCGCGAGCTTCGCAGCGCCGACTCGATGGAAGCAAGGAAGCGTCGCCTTGCATTCTCGATTGGAAACGACGCGAGAGTCGGCAGTGCGGACGAAGGCTGCGAAGTGTTTTTCATGATCAGGACGCCAGGGTCGGTTGATGACGTGGAGCGTTGTCAGCGCGATATCTGGAACCATTGGCATCGACGGCTGGCCGCGCGGCGGCGGCAGTTGCAGGGGCGCAATCCAGGATCGGCGGGCGCTTCAGCGTGATCGGTTGCCAGAAAAAGCGACACGCCTCAGCATGCGCTTCAAACATGTCGACGCCGATATCGCGTAGAAAGTCGGATCTGTCCCTGATATCCGCGCGTAGCTTTGACCGGAAGCAGGCGCGCTCCCACCAGGTCAAAGGCAGTCGCGCAATCGGATGGTCGGCGTTGACGCACTCAATCATGTAAGTTTGCAGGAAAACCTCCTGGGGCGGTGTGGTCCGCGATGACGTTTCTGAAAAGAAAGCGCTTGGAAATTCACCGCTCGATGCTCGCTTTGCAGCGGAACGGCGCATGACGGGATGGTGAAAGAGCCGGGAAGCCATTCGGTTCTCGGTTCGCTCTCCGGCGGGCCTCCCAATGTCATTACGGTGGGAGAACCCGCTTCCCGACAACCGTGCCGACTATCGCGCCGATTGATGCGTCTGAGAACTACCTGGAAAGGTGGTTCGTTGTGCTTTATGGATACGCGCGCGGTCGGCGGCCTGCACATGCTTCGGGAATGACATGCATCTCTCCACGGGTCCTGTCGATCCGCAAAACCAAGAAGTCTATGCACTCTGGGATCAGCTGGCCGACTTCTCGGTCGCCGACGGTGACGCCGCGCTGACGCACCTGCTGTCCACACTGCGGACCATGTTGTCGGCACGCAATGTGCTGTGGGGGGCGGTCGTGCGATTGCCTTCGCGCAAGCGGACCGATCCCTTGCTTGGCTGGCGTCCGCGCCTTGTCCGGGTGCTGGACCCGATACCGGCCGTGGCGGCATCCGTGCAGAAGCAGTACGATACGCTCTGGTCCGGCAACGTCGACCTGTCTCAGATTCTGTCCACGTCGGGAGATGAGCCGTTCCGCGTTCGCCTGCTGTTCGAAACGCTGCCGCCGGAATGGTTCGAGGGCGAGCATTATCGTCGTCACTATCTGGATGTCGGATTCGCCGACAGCATTTCAGTGCGCATTGCGCTCAATGAGGACGTGCGAATCCGCCTGTTCGTATTTCGCGATGCGCAGGCACCCCGCTTCTCGGCGCAGGACGGCCAGCTTCTGGGCTTCACGATGCGGGGGTTGAGATGGTTTCACCGTCAACAGCTGCTCAGTCACGGTCTGCTCATAGCCAACGCGGCCCTGACACCCGCCGAGCGCAGGGTATTGCTCTCGCTGCTCGACGGGCAGGCGGAAAAGGAGATTGCGCAGAAGCTTGGCCAAAGTCCGAACACCACGCACTTCCACGTCAAGTCGATCTACGCCAAGTTCGGCGTGCGCAACCGCGCGGCGCTCGCCGCGCTCTGGCTCGGCAAGCTGCGATAGCGCAGCGAGCCCGAACGTCAGCCATGGGTCAAAATTGCGAAGAACTTAACCTGAGCATATCTGGTCTGTCTTGCCATACTGAGCGGACCTCAACGAAACGCTCCGCGACTTCGTGGATGGGCCCAGAAGCGGACTCAACAGTCAACACGACCGCTTCGTGAGACCATGGTTGACCTTCTACTCGACTGAATCCAATCGCCTCCCAAAACCGACCTGCGCCGAAACACGAAGTCAGCCTAGAGAGGGAGGGGCAAGGCCGCTTCGGGTCAAAACGCGAAGAACTCAAGGTGAGTAGATTCGGTCCGGTATGCCCCATCGAACGGACCTCGATGAGGCGTGCTGCCACTTCGCTGGCCAATGGCCGACATCACAGCTGCAGCGCCGTCTGGACTTAGCCATTTCGAAGAGAAGCCGGGGACTCCATGTGATATTGTGGTCGAATGCAGCTCATTTTTATCTACGGGCAAGTCGCTTCAGGGAAACTCACTATCGCGCGCCAGCTTGCGGCGCGGACGGGGATAGCGCTGTTTCACAATCACCTCGTCGTCGACGCGGTTGGCGCGGTGTTTCCGTTCGGCACGGAGGCTTTTTCGCGCTTGCGCGAACAGTTCTGGATAGCGGTGTTCGAGGAGGCCGCGAAGCAGAATCGATCCCTGATATTCACATTCGCCCCCGAACCGACCGTGGCCCGAGATTTTCCGGGGCGGGTACGAGGATTGATAGAACGGAACGGAGGCCAGGTCATCTTCGTAGCACTGCACTTGGCGCAGGCAGAGCAAGAGCGACGCTTGGTCGAGGAGGGGCGCGCTGCATTTGGAAAAATGCGGAATCTAACGGTACTGCGCACGCTTAGACCGCAGTTCGACGCCTGCATGGCATCCATGCCCCAACCCGCACTGACCCTCGATGTAAGCAATCTGACGCCGTCCGAGAGTGCCGAGGCTATTTCAAGCCTGATCCTGGTAGAGTCTAGGCGGGAGACCTGAGGTGCGGGTTCAAGCTAAGCCCTGCCGGCCGCGAACGTCGGCTTCGGGTCAAAATGCGAAGAATTCAGCGTGATCAAATTCAGCCCGTTCCGCCACTAAGCGGACCTCAAAGAGAGGTGTCGCCACTTCGCATCTGGGCCAACAGCAGTCCTTTCTTTGGTCATCCTGACTGCGGAATCCGATTGCTGTCGCAGGCTATGGCAGTCTTCATCACAAGAGGTTGAGGTTGACCTCGATCAACACCTCCTCGTCTCATCCTCTCAGATTGGTGCCGAAAGATCGGAGGGTTTCATGCGCAAGACACTGATTTACGGCGTGGCGCTGGCGGCGATTGGGGCAGCCATCGTGACCGTTCCGTCGAAGACACATGCGCAGCGCGGCTATGGCGGCATGATGGGCCCCGGTCAAGGTTACGGCATGATGGGAAACTACGGCCGGGGCATGATGGGCGGTTGTCCGATGATGGACGCTACGGCCGATGGCAAGACATCGACTTTCGCGGCGGGGCGTATTGCATTCCTCAAGGCGGAACTGGGCATTACCGATGCTCAAAAGACCGTCTGGGATGCTTACGCAGAGACGATCAAGGGCAATCTGCAAAGCATGCAGGGCATGTGGCAGACCATGAAGGCAGTGGCCGAAGCCAAGACCCCGGCTGATCGCCTTAGCGCGCAGATTGCCGCGATGGAAAGCCGGGTCGCTGCGCTCAAGGAAGTCAAGCCGGCCCTTGAGAAGCTCTACGCTGCGCTGAGTGACGAACAGAAGAAGAAGGCAGATGAGGTGCTCACGGGCATGGGTTGCATGATGTGATGCGCAGTACGGTGTTGATCTGTCCATCTTGGGTTCTTGCCGACATCGTTGGAGTAAAGGAAAACTCACCGGTCTGGCGCTCAATGTTGATCTATGGTGCCTTAGGCATTTCTAACATGATCCTCTGGATCGTACTCCTGGGCCTGGTTGTCGCGGCGGTGGTGTGGCTTGTTCGGAGGCCCCCGTTGGACACGCATCAATCATATGGACGGCGATCTCCCGGCCTCGACGCACTTGAGAGAAACGCTACGCGCGGCGAAATAGACCGCGACGAATATCTGCAGAAGAAGCAGGACATTTCTCCTGATCTCACGCGGAGCGCTCGGCACTGATGGTTCGTTGTCTCGATTGCGAAGGGAGTTTCCGATGAGCTACTATTTCAGCAAAACGCTGCCGGTCGGCTTTGATGAGGCCGTGCGTCGCAGTGTTGAGGGCCTCAAGCAGGAAGGCTTTGGGGTCATCACCGAGATCGATCTGAAGGAGACCTTCAAGAAGAAAATCAATGTCGACTTCCGCAACTACCGCATCCTCGGCGCGTGCAATCCCGTGCTGGCCCATGAGGCACTAAAGCTGGAAGACAAAGTTGGTACAATGCTTCCTTGCAATGTCGTGGTCCAGGATGTTGGAGGCGGAAGGACCGAGGTGGCAGCAATTGATCCCGTCGCATCTATGCAGGCCATTGACAATACAGGGCTGAAGCTGGCGGCGGATCGGGTCGGCGCCAAGCTCAAGAAGTTCATCGAGGCGCTCTGACGCCCGGTGGTTGCCGATCTCCGAAATGGGTCATTGGACTAAACCGCTCGCGCTGTAGGGCACTGCGGCGGGCGTCAGGCCAATGGGATAGCGCAACAGAGCGTTCTGTCTTGAGATCAAGGGGTTTCGACAACCTCACTCAAGACAGGAGCATCGTTGACGCGCGGCCTCGCCACACCTTCCGCGGTTTCCTCCCTTGAAGGTTTGCGAACGCCGACCCCGGTGTGCGCCGCGCCACCATCATGGGGCCGCATCCGCAAACCTTCACAGCCGTGCCTACCCCTCGGCAGGTCTATTCTTTGTCGCGAGATGCTTACGACCCCTTCGGGCTCTTATTCATGGCGTGAATGGCCACGGTGTCGCGGCCGTCGTGCCCAAGCTTCGATGCACACTTGGAGGTTCTAGCCGCAGAGACCGTGAAATAACCGGCCGAGTTAACATCCCAATGGGCTACCGGGCTTAATATCTGGCGCTCTGAAGCGATTTGCTCTTCCGAGAGATGAGCCTCGGACAGATAAAGGTGAGTCTTCGGCAGCAGAAGAATAATTCCAAGGGCGATGAGCTTTAATCCCAGTCGCATGCTCGCCTCCACTCCTTGATAACCGATAGCAAGAGATGAAGCGTCGAAAAAATTAGGTCGGTACCCTAAGGGGATGTACGCAGGAGGCAGCCCAATTGTGCGTCCCGCGCCGACGCGGTCATTTCGCAGACGTTGCTGGTCTGCAAGGTGAGCATGATCAGGGACGCCGTCAGCGAGTCGAACAGGCGAGCAAACAGCTCGCGCGGGACGCGGCGTGAAGCGCGAGGATGTCGATACGGGATAGCGGAAGGGGCTCGCCTTGTCCCACGTTCTGCGATGGTGTCATCATGCGCCTGTTTTGCCCGACGGAGCAACAGTTTCGTAAAATCAGGAAAATGCGCAACGTTCTTGAAAAGATCGTGCTTGATCCGCAGGCTCAGGCGCGAGGACGGATCCAGCCGATCTCGTTATGCTCCAAGTCCTTGATCTTGCTGCCCCCGGCTACTGTGCATGGGGTTGTTTTCGACGTTTTTGTTTTTGAGGTGCGAGGGCGCCACGCAGGACCGGACGTGGTCCGGCTCCCGTCCGCTACTTCGTCACCCGCACGCCCTTGGTCGTGAACCGCTGCGTCTTTCCGCCGGGACGCAAAGGGCGCTTCGTGCCGGCGGCCTTGCCGGTGCCGGGCGGCTGGTGTGCGGGGACGAGCTGGTGCGGCTGCGAGCCGATCAGGTCGGCGCGGCCCATCTCCTTCAGCGCCTCGCGCAGCACCGGCCAATTGTCGGGGTCGTGATAGCGCAGGAAGGCCTTGTGCAGGCGGCGCTGGCGCAGGCCCTTGATCGCCTCGACCTTGTCGCTGCCGCCGTGGCGCACGCCGCGCAGCGGATTGACGCCGGTGTGGTACATCGCGGTCGCCGTCGCCATCGGCGAGGGCAGGAAGGTCTGCACCTGGTCGGCGCGATAGCGGTTCTTCTTTAGCCAGAGCGCGAGGTTCATCATGTCCTCGTCGGTCGTGCCCGGATGCGCCGCGATGAAATAGGGGATCAGGTAATATTTCTTGCCGGCCTGCTCGGCCGCGGCGTCGAACATCCGCTTGAAGCGGTCATAGGCGCCGATGCCCGGCTTCATCATCTTGTCGAGCGGGCCGCGCTCGGTATGCTCGGGCGCGATCTTCAGGTAACCGCCGACGTGATGGGTGACGAGCTCCTTGATGTATTCGGGGCTCTCGACCGCGAGGTCGTAGCGCACGCCGGAGGCGACCATCACCTTCTTGATGCCCTTCGTCTCGCGCACCTTGCGATAGAGCCGGATCAGGTCGTCATGCGAGGTGTTGAGGTTCGGGCAGATCTCGGGGAAGACGCAGGACGGCCGCCGGCACGCGGCTTCGACCTTCGGGTCCTTGCAGGCCATCCGGTACATGTTGGCGGTGGGGCCGCCGATGTCGGAGATGACGCCGGTGAAGCCGGGCGTCCTGTCGCGGATCTTCTCGATCTCGCGCAGGATCGAGCCCTCCGAGCGGTTCTGGATGATCCGGCCTTCGTGCTCGGTGATCGAGCAGAAGGTGCAGCCGCCGAAGCAGCCGCGCATGATCGTCACCGAGAACCTGATCATCTCCCAGGCGGGGATCTTTGCATCTCCGTAGGATGGATGCGGGGCGCGCGCGTAAGGCAGATCGTAGACCGCATCCATCTCCTCGGTGGTGAGCGGGATCGGCGGCGGGTTGAGCCAGAGATCGCGATCGCCGTGACGTTGCACCAGCGGCCGCGCATTGCCGGGATTGCTCTCCCGGTGCAGCACGCGTGAGGCGCGCGCATAGGCCTCGCGGTCCTGCTCGACCTGCTCCAGCGCGGGCAGGCGGATCACGGTCGGCCCGCGTTGACGCGATGCGCCCTCGTCGGCGGAATCGAGATCGTCGGCGTGCAGCTCGGTGTAATCGGCAGGGACCTTGCGGAACAGTGCGACGCCCCTGATGTCGTCGAGCTCGCGCGGCGCCTCGCCGGCGGCAAGGCGCTGCGCCACCTCGACCACGGCGCGCTCGGCATTGCCGTAGAGCAGCAAGTCCGCCTTGGCGTCGGCCAGCACCGAGCGGCGCACCTTGTCGGACCAGTAGTCGTAATGCGCGATCCGGCGCAGCGAGGCCTCGATGCCGCCGAGCACGATCGGGGTGTCCTTGAACGCCTCGCGGCAGCGCTGCGCGTAGACGATGGTGCAGCGGTCCGGCCGCTTGCCGCCTTCGCCGCCGGCCGTGTAGGCGTCGTCGCTGCGGATGCGGCGGTCCGCGGTGTAGCGGTTCACCATGGAGTCCATGTTGCCGCCGGTGACGCCGAAGAACACTTTCGGCTTGCCCAGTGCCTTGAAAGGCTCGGCCGAGTGCCAGTCCGGCTGCGCGATGATGCCGACCCGGAAGCCTTGCGCCTCGAGCAGCCGGCCGATGATCGCCATGCCGAAGCTCGGATGGTCGACATAGGCATCGCCCGTCACCAGCACGATGTCGCAGGCGTCCCAGCCGAGCGCATCCATCTCGGCGCGGCTCATGGGTAGGAACGGTGCCGGCTTGCGCGGTTGCGCCCGGGCCATCAGCGGCTTTTCGGCGGTGATCATCTGGGTGTCCATGGCGCCTACGCATAGGACTCCGGACGGGCGAATTCAACCGATCGATGTGCTGCCACCGCCGATTGTGATGCCGTGCGGGACCGTGACGCGGTCCCCACACCGCTCGATCCATCCCGTGGCCTCCTCGTTTCGTTTCGAGGCGGGTTCCGTCCTCGTAACGGCGCAGATCGGATATCGGGCCATAGGAACCAACCGCGCCCGCGAACATTCTTTTGAGGTTTCGACGCGGGCCCGGGTCGCGTGCGTCTGGATCATTCTGGCGTCCGGTGACGTCGCCTCTGGCGATGGGGGAGCTGTGAGCACGGTCATAGAGAACTTGCTGTCGCGGAAGCAGAAGCTCGTGGAACAGCTCGAAAAGGCGCCGTCGGTCGAGGACCGCGATAGAATCGAGCATCAGCTCGAGCAGATCAACACCGCGCTGGATTTTCTGGACAGGCCGGAAGCGAAGGAAGAGCGGTAGACGTGCTCAATTCACTTTCAGCGCCTTCGCGTAGACGATTCCCGAATTGGTGATGTGCGTCGTCATCAGGCCGTCGAAGGCGGCGAACTCGCCGCGTGCGAAGAAATCGAGCAGCCTGCGATGCTCGTCGAACGACGTGCGGGTGCGCACGTCGATCGGCGAGGTCAGGTTGGTGCGGAGCGCGGCGACGCGGCCGGAGACGAGCTGATAGGATTCGGTGAGGTAGCGGTTGCCGCAATGGGCGAACAGCGCCTCGTGGAAGGCGGCGTCGGCGCGGCCGTAGGCGATGTTGTCCTTCGCCGTGACCGCCGGCTCCATTGCCGCGATCGCCGCGCCCATTGCCGCAATCGCGCCTTCGCGATCGTGGCGGAAGGCGAGCTCGGCCGCCTTGGGCTCCAGCGCGATGCGGAAGGTGCAGAGCGCATCGATGTCCTCGGCGCTCGGCGTGAACACGAAGCTGCCGACCTGCGGCCGGATCACGACGAGGCCCTGCGCCTGCAGCTGTCCCATGGCCTCGCGCACCGGCGTGCGGCTGACGCCGAAGGAATTCGCCACCATCTCCTCGGAGATGGCAGCGCCCAGCGCGAACTCGCCGTCGATGATGGCCTGGCGCAGCCGCTGCATCACCCGCTGCGACAGCGATTTCGGCGTATCGAGCCTGAGCGATCGCATGGCGCGCTCAGATCACCTTGCCGGGATTGAGCAATTGTTCGGGATCGAGCGCAGCCTTCAGCGTCCGCATCAGCGCGATCTCGGCCTCGCTCCTGGCATGACCCAGCCACTGCTTCTTCAGCGTGCCGATGCCGTGCTCGGCGGAGACGCTGCCGCCCATGTCGCGGACGAGACCGTAGATGATCGCGTCCATCGCGTCCTTCGGCTGCTGCGCGACCGAGAGGCCGGCGACCCAGGAGACGAGATGCAGATTGCCGTCGCCGATATGGCCGTAATAGACGCTCTCGCAGCCCTTGATGCCGGAAGCCAGCGCGGCCTTGCAGCACGTGACGAACTCGTCCATCCGCGCCACGGCAAGGCCGATGTCGTAGGAGATGTGCGGCCCCAGCACCTGGCCGAACTCGGCGCAGATGTCGCGCACGCGCCAGAAGGCCTGCGTCTGCGCCAGCGACTGCGCCACGGCGGCGTCGGCGAGCAGCCCACGTTCCATCAGCTCTTCGAGCCAGCTCTGGAAGCGCGGCGCGTCCAGGCTCTCGTCGGTGCCCTGTGCCTCGACCAGCACGTAAAGGCCATGGCCTGCGGCGACCGGCGGCTTCACGCCGGCGCGATTCGTGATCACGTCCCAATAGTCCGGCCACATCACTTCGAACGCCGACAGCAGCGGACCGAGCCCGCCGCGCGCCGCATCCAGCAGCGCGACCACCGCGGCATAATCCTTCAGCGCGCAGAGCGCCGCCATCGTCGAGCGCGGCTTCGGGAACAGCTTCAGCACCACGCGGGTGATGATGCCGAGCGTGCCTTCCGAGCCGATGAACAGATGCTTCAGATCGTAGCCGGCATTGTTCTTCATCAGCTTGTTGAGGCTGGTGATGATGGTGCCGTCGGGCAGCACGACCTCCAGGCCAAGCACCAGCTCGCGCGTCATGCCGTAGCGGATCACGCGGTTGCCGCCGGCGTTGGTGGAAAGATTGCCGCCGATGACGCAGGAGCCGCGCGAGCCGAGATCGAGCGGAAAGAAGAAGCCGGCTTCGTCGGCGGCCTTCTGGATCGTCTCCAGCGGCGTGCCTGCTTTCACCGTCATCGTCGCGGAGGCGCGATCGATCTCCTCGATGCCGGTCATGCGCTCCAGCGAGATCGCGACCCAGCCCGCTTCGGGCGAGGCGCCGCGGCACAGTCCGGTCAATCCGCCCTGCGGCACGAAGGGCAGCCGCGCCTGCCGGCAGGTCGCAATCGCATCCGCCACGCCCTGCGCATCGAGCGGCCGGATCACCGCGAGCGGCGTCTGCGGCAGGCTCGCGCTCCAGTCGTTGCAATTGCGGGCGGGCACCTCGCTGCCGGTCAGCACGGCGGCCGCGCCGAGCCTGTCGCGCAATGCGCCGAGCAGCTGGTCGGGCCGTCCGGCGGGGGTCGCCATGTCCATGCGAGACCTCCTCAATATTTCTGCCACGCCCAGGGCGCCGGGATTTGCATTCGTCCTTGTATGTAAGGTACAAGCTAGAATGTAAAGCAGAAACAGAATCCCGGTAAGTTGCGGAAGATCGTTTGAGATCAGCGGCTTAGCTCTGGACGACAGCAAGGGCGGTGTGATGACGGAGGCAATTCGCGGGTTCTGGGTGGCGTCGGCGACGCCGCTGGCGGCCGATGGCAGCGTGGATCACGGCCGGCTCGCCAGCCATGCCAAGCAACTCTTCAGCAAGAGCGTCGACGGCGTCGTTCTGTTCGGCACCACCGGCGAAGGCACCTCATTCAATGTCGCCGAACGCGTCGCGACCATCGAAGCCATGCTCAAGGCCGGCGTTGCGCCGGAGCACATTGGAATCGGCGGCGGCTTTCCCGCCATCACCGACAGTATTGCGCTGACGCGCGCCGTGCTCGGCCTCGGCCTGCGCCACGTGCTGCTGCTGCCGCCCTATTTCGACCGCAGCGTCACGCCCGAAGGCATCGAGGATGCCTTTGCCGCGATCGTCGATGGTGTCGCCGACGATCGGCTGCGCGCCTCGCTCTATCACATCCCGCAGGTGTCGGGCGTTGCGATCCCGACAACGGTCGCCGCGAACTTGCGCAAGCGCTATGGCAAGCAGGTCGCCGGCCTGAAGGACTCCAGCGGCGACTTCAAGCAGTTCCAGGCGTTCCGTGCGGCCGTGCCCGAACTCGCCATCACCGTCGGCAACGAGCCCGACATCGCCCGCGCGATCGCGGCGGGCGGCGCCGGCACCATTTGCGGCATGGCCAACATCGTGCCGGAGCTGGTCAAGGGCATGCTCGACGGCAAGGATGTCGAGGCGCGCATGCAGGCAGCGGCGGATGCCGTGGTGAAGACGCCTTCTCTGGTCGCGACGTTGAAGGCCATCCTCGCGGCGCAGACGGGCGATACAGGCTGGCTGCGCGTGCGCCCCCCGCTTCGCGCGTTGTCCGACGGCACCGCGCTCAAGCGGAAGCTCGACGCGTTGATGGCGCCTGCCATCGCGTGAGCCCGCGAAAGATCGCGACGCGCCGCCGCGTATTCGCGTGCTGCGTGCCGCGCTCGGCAGGATGACCATTTGAGATTGCCGTTCAGCGCCGATGCGTTCTTAGAACCATTCAATACTAGAGCGATTCAAGTCCGCTTGCGGTTCCGCTCGCGCTCCGTGCCTGTTAGACGCGCCAGCTTCAATGCTGCGTCTGAGCTGGAAGTGAATCGAACGTGCGTGCTTATCTGGATGGCCAACGCGCCAGCGGCCACCGTCATCGTGCCGGCAAGAGCCGCGCCGGTCTTCTCATCACAGCGGCTGTGCTGCTCGCCGAATGCCCCTCCAACATGACGACCGCCCGGGCGCAATCGGCGTTGCCGCCGGTGACGGTCGACGCACCGGCGCAGCGGCCGAAGCCGGCGCGGACATCGGACCAGTCTTCACGCCGCCCGCAAGCCGCCGCGCGCCAGCGTAGTCGCAATGCCGCACCCGCAGCGCCGACGCTCTCGGAGCGAGCGGCCGCGGAGGCCGCCGCACAGCAAGCCGCAAAGCTCGGCTACCGCGCGATGCCGAGCGCGACCACGCTGCGCAGCGGGGCCTCGCCGCTCGACACCTCGCAGGCCGTCAATGTGGTGCCCGCGCAGGTCCTGAAGGACCAGCTCCCGCGCAACATCGACGATGCACTCGTCAATATCTCCGGCATCACCCAGACCAACACGCTGGCCGGCACCCAGGACGCCGTGATCCGCCGCGGCTTCGGCGACAATCGCGACGGCTCGATCATGCGCAATGGCATGCCGCTGGTGCAGGGCCGAAGCCTCAATGCCGCGGTCGAAAGCGTCGAGGTGTTGAAAGGGCCGGCCTCGCTGCTCTACGGCATCATGGATCCCGGCGGCATCGTCAACACCATCAGCAAGCGTCCGGAGCTCTATCAGCACGGTTCGGTCACGCTGCTCGGTTCGACCTATGCGAACAACCGCAGCGGCGCCGACGGCCTGCTCGACGTCACCGGCCCGATCGGCGATCAGGGTCTTGCCTATCGCTTCATCGGCTACGGCGTCAGCGAGGATTACTGGCGCAATTTCGGCCGGCACCGCGAGATGCTGGTTGCGCCGTCACTGGCCTGGTACGGAAAGGACACGACGGTCCAGCTCAACTACGAGCATCGAGAGTTCATCTATCCGTTCGACCGCGGCACGGCGTTCATCAACGGTGCGCCGCTGGCGATCCCGAAGACGCGCCGACTCGACGAGCCTTACAACAACATGTGGGGAACATCCGACCTGATCCAGGCCTCGGTCGAGCATCGCATCAACCAGGACTGGAAGCTCTTTGCCGGCTACAGCTACAATACCGAGACCTTCAGCGCGAACCAGCTCCGCATCACCGGCATCAACGCGAAGACCGGCGTCGAGACGCGCAGCAATGACGGCACGCAGGGTTCTCTGAGCAATTCGAGCTATGGGACGTCCTACATCTCGGGCGGGTTCTGGCTCGGCGACATGCGCAACGAGGTGCTGTTCGGCGGCGACGGCCAGTATCGCACCATCTACCGTGACAACCTGATCCGGCAGACGGCCCCGTCCTTCAATGTCTACAACCCCGTCTACGGTCTGATCGGGCCGGGCACGACGGTTTCGAATAGCGACAGCGCCCAGACCGACAAGCTCGGCCAGTGGTCGCTGTTCTTCCAGGACACGCTGCATCTGACCGAGCGTTTCGCGCTGGTCGGCGGTGTGCGCTACATGGACTATGATCAGCTGGCCGGACGCGGGAAGCCGTTCATCACCAACACCAACGTCTCGGCGGATGCGGTGCTTCCGCTCGGCGGCGCGATCTTCAAGCTCACCGACCAGATTTCGCTCTATGCGAGCTACACCCAATCGCTGAAGCCGAATTCGACCATTGCTCCGCTGAGCAATGGCGGCGGCGTCGTGCTCGGCTCGAACATCGCGCCGGAAGAAGGCACGCAGTACGAGACCGGGCTCAAGTTCGATCTCGACAAGCGCCTCTCCGGTACGCTCGCGGTTTACGACATAGAGAAGCAGAATGTGCTGGTCAGCCAGCTCAACGCTGCGACCGGTCTCAACGTATACACCGCGGCCGGCAAGGTCCGCTCGCGCGGCCTCGAGATCGACGTCACCGGCCGGCTCTCCGACAATTGGAGCATGATCGGAAGCTACGGTTACACCGATGCGCGTGTGACCGAGGATCCGACATATGCCGGCAAGCAGCTGCAGAACGTTGCGATGAACACGGCCTCGCTCTATCTGGTCTACGATTTTGGGACAATGCTTCCCGGCCAGCTCAGGCTCGGCGGCGGCGCCCGCTATGTCGGCGACCGGCCCGGCGATGCGTTGAACACGTTCGTGCTGCCGTCCTATGTCGTCGCCGATGTCTTCGCGACCTATGAGACGAAGCACCAGACACTTCCGGTCATCTATCAGCTCAACGTCAAGAACCTGTTCGATACGCTCTATTACACCTCCGCCCAGAACAATCTGGGCGTCGCCATCGGCGACGCGCGCCGCGTGTCGCTGTCGGCAACAGTGAAGTTCTAGCGATGACGCTGCAGCGGGGGCACACGATCAAAGGGGTCCTGCTTCAGGTCCATTCCATCGTAGGCCTCGTGCTCGCGCTGCTGCTCGCCCTGATCGCGCTGACCGGTGCGATCATGAGTTTTGAGGACGAGATCGTCGATCATCTCAATGCCGGCATCATGCAGGTCGCGCCGCGTCAAGCGCCGATGCTGATGCCTGATGACCTGATCGCCCGGCTGAAGGCGGCGCAGGACGTCGGCAAGGTCTCGGCCATCACGCTGTCGAGCGATCCGGCGGCGGCCCATGTCCGCTTCGCGCGCGACGAAAGCGGTGGACGGCCGTCCTCTCTCTATGTCGACCCCTACGACGCGCGCGTGCTGGGTTCGCCGCGTGGCGAGGCGTTCTTCGCGACCGTGCGCAGGCTGCACCGCTGGTTGCTGATCCCCGGCGACGCCAAGGGCTGGGGGCGTCTGATCACCGGCACCATTGCGCTCGGTCTGATCGTCATGCTGATTTCGGGCCTCGTGTTGCGCTGGCCGCGCCGCGCCGGCAGCGTGAAGATGTGGCTGAAGCCGAATCTCGCGCTGAGCGGCCGCGGACTGCACCGGTCGCTGCATGCGGTGATCGGCACCTGGGTGCTTCCGATCTATCTGGCGATGACGCTCACCGGGCTGTGGTTCTCTTTCGAATGGTATAAGGACGGCGTGACCTGGCTGTTGGCACGTCCTCACGTCACCGCAGCGAAGATGCCCGCAAAGTCGCCGCGGGCGGTCGACCGTTCCGGGACTGCGCAACCGATCGGATTCGATCAGGCATGGACGACGTTCCAGCGCGGGGAAGGCGGCCGCTTCTCCAGGGCCCAGTTGACGCTGCCGGCCGGCGCGGCCACCGTCATACGGATACGGTCGTGGGGGAAGGACAGGACCCTCGAAACCACGCGCGATGAATTCCGCATTGACGCGGTCACCGGGCAGATGGTCTCCGCTGAGCGCTATGACGACAAGACATTCGGCGAGAAGATCATCGCGGCCATCTACGACATCCATCGCGGCGCGATCCTGGGATGGCCGGGCAAGCTCGCGTTCATGATTGCCGCGGTCCTCATGCCCCTGTTCTCGGTTACGGGAATCCTGCTCTATCTGTCGCGCCGCAGGCTGCGGCGCCCGTCGCAGCCGCCGCTCGGGCGGCTCGTTCCCGGCGAGTGAGCCGGCAAGGCTAGCCAACGCGCTCTCAATCGTTCAAAAGCCCATGGCTTGTCCTCGTAGGGTTCATGCCATGAAGCTTCCGACCGTCACCCCCGCCGATATCCGCAGTGCGCTCTTGCTTCGCGAGGAGATAGCGCTGCTCGACCTCAGATATGAGGCGGCCTTCGCGACCGGACATCCGCTGTTCGCTGCCAACATGGCCGTGGATCGGATTGCAGTCGAGGCCGAGGTCAGGCTGCCGCGCAAGGATGTGGCGATCGTGCTCTATGATGGCGGTGATGGGCTGGTTTCGCCCGGCGCCGAACGTCTCGCCGCGCTCGGCTACACCAACATCAGCGCGCTCGAAGGCGGGCTGACGGCCTGGCGCGCAGCGGGCTTTGAGGTGTTCGAGGACGTCAACTCCTACTCGAAGGCGTTCGGCGAGTTGGTCGAGTCGCGCCGCCATACGCCTTCGCTCAGCGCCGACGAGGTGGCCAAGCTCATCGCCGACAAGGCCAACATCGCCATCCTCGACGTCCGCCGTTTCGACGAATATGCGACCATGAACATTCCGGGCTCGGTCAGCGTGCCCGGCGCGGAGTTGGTGTTGCGGGCAGGGCAAGCCGCACCCGATCCCGAGACGACGATCATCGTCAACTGCGCCGGCCGCACCCGCTCGATCATCGGCACCCAGTCACTGATCAATGCCGGCGTGCCCAACAGGGTGCGCGCGCTGCGCAACGGCACCATCGGCTGGACGCTGGCGCGGCATCAGCTCGATCACGGCGCTCGCAGGCGCGGCGCGATCGGCCCGTTCGAGGGCGGACCGGCCAATGCCCGCGATGTCGCCTACCGCGCAGGTGTTCGCCATATCGGTGCGAACGAGATGTCGGCGCTTGCTGCGCAGACCCATCGGACGCTCTATCGCTTCGACGTGCGCGACGCCGAGGAATATGCGGCCGGCCATCTCCCCGGTTTCCGCCATTATCCCGGCGGCCAGCTCGTCCAGGAAACCGACATGGCCGCGCCCGTGCGCGGCGCGCGCATTCTCCTGACCGACGACAAGAATGTTCGTGCCGACATGACGGCGTCCTGGCTGGCGCAGATGGGCTGGGAAGTCTATGTGCTCGAGGACGGCCATGACGGTGCGCTCGAGGTCGGCCCGCCGCACGTCCTGCCGAAGCCGGATCCGGCACACCGCTACCGCCGGCCCTATGAAGGCACTGATGTGGCCGAAGCTGCGATGCAGGCCTATCTCGACTGGGAATACGGCCTCGTCGAGCAGCTCCGCCGCGACGGCACGCACGGGTTCTACGTGATTTGACGGAGCTGGTGGGATGCCAGGTCCACCCATCGCCTCGCCATCTTCTCCCCGTATGCAAGCCCTATTGTGCTGCGCATCGCCCACGGTCTATGAGCTGCGGCAATGCTGTGACTTACGGAGATTCCATGCCAGCCCCAGGCCAAAGCCCTGAGCGAAGCGCCAAGGCGCTGCTACTCGAAGGCGTCAATGACAGTGCCGTGGACCTGTTCAGGAGCGCGGGTTTCACCAATGTCGAGCGGCTGACCAAGGCGCTGGACGGCGAGGATCTGCGGCGGGCGATCAAGGGCGTATCGCTGCTCGGTATCCGCTCGCGCACCCAGATCACCGATGAGGTGCTTGCGGCATCGGACCAGCTTCTCGCCGTCGGCTGCTTCAGCGTCGGCACCAACCAGGTCGATCTCCTGGCTGCGCGCAAGCGTGGCATTCCCGTGTTCAATGCCCCGTTCTCCAATACGCGCAGCGTCGCCGAACTCGTGATCGGCGAGATCGTGATGCTGCTGCGGCGAATCTTTCCGCGCTCGGTGTCGGCTCATGCGGGGGGCTGGGACAAGTCGGCGACCGGCAGCCGCGAGGTGCGCGGCCGCACGCTGGGCATCGTCGGCTACGGCAATATCGGCTCGCAGCTCTCGACCCTGGCCGAAGCCATGGGCATGCGCGTGATCTATTTCGACCGCACCGACAAGCTTCGCCACGGCAACACCGAGCCTGTCGAGAAGCTGGGCGAGCTTCTGGCGCAGAGCGACGTCGTCAGCCTGCACGTGCCGGAGACGCCGGAGACCGCGGGCATGATCGGCGAGAAGGAACTGCGGGCGATGAAGCCGGGCTCGTTCCTGATCAACAACAGCCGCGGCACCGTGGTCGATCTCGACGCGCTTGCCGGCGCCCTGCGCGATGGTCACCTTGCCGGCGCGGCCGTCGACGTGTTTCCGGTCGAACCGTCCTCGAATTCCGATCGCTTCAAGAGTCCCATTCAGGGCCTCGAGAACGTCATCCTCACGCCGCATATCGGCGGCTCGACCGAAGAGGCGCAGGAGCGCATCGGCGGCGAGGTGGCGCGCAAGCTAGTCGACTATTTCATCACCGGCTCGACCATGGGCGCGGTGAATTTCCCGGAAGTGCAATTGCATCTTCGCCCCTCCGGCGCGCGCTTCAGCCATGTCCATCGCAATGTGCCGGGCATGCTGCGGCGGCTGAACGAGGTCTTCCTCCAGCGCGACATCAATATCGCCGCGCAATATCTCGAGACCGCCGGCGACCTCGGCTATGTCGTGCTCGACGCCGATCTCGGCGGCCAGGACTCCGGCGAGCTGCTCCAGCAAATCCGCGCCCTCGACGGCACTATCGGCGCGCGGCTGGTGTTCGAGCACTAAAGCGTTTCGAGCGAAGTGGATATAAAGCAAACGCGTCAACCAGAATCTAGAGCCATTTCCGTTCCGATCGCATCAGAACGGAAATAGCTCCAGACCACCCCACGTTCCGGTTGCAACTTGTAGCAACTGCTCCCACACTATCGTCGAATTCGGCCCGGTCAAAAATCGCGTCGAATTTGAGCTTCAGTTGCGTGAGTGTCCGCCATGGAACGGGACGCCGTACTGATTGATCTCGCGCTTCAGGGCGGCGGTTCGCACGGCGCCTTCTCCTGGGGCGTGCTCGACCGTCTTCTGGAAGAGAAATGGCTGGAGATCGCCGCAATCTCCGGAACCTCCGCAGGCGCGATGAATGCGGCGGTTCTGGCGGACGGCTGGACAGCCGGCGGCGCCGAGGGCGCACGAGAGGCGCTCGACCGATACTGGCGCCGTGTCTCGAAGGCCGCGGCCTTCAGCCCGCTACAACGCTCTCCGCTCGACCGCTTGATGGGGCGCTGGACCCTCGATACGTCGCCCTTCTACATCCTCACCGATTTGATGTCGCGTGTGCTGTCGCCCTACGACCTCAATCCGACCGGCTACAATCCGCTGCGCGCGGTGCTGGCCGAGAGTATCGATTTCGAACGCCTCGTGCGCTCGCCGATCCAGCTGTTCATCACCGCGACTCGGGTGCGCACCGGGCGCGGCCGTATCTTCCGCAACGCGGAGATCACGGCGGATGTGCTGCTGGCATCGGCCTGCCTGCCGACCATGTTCCGCGCGATCGAGATCGACGGCGAGCCCTATTGGGACGGCGGCTTTGCCGGCAACCCGACGATCACGCCGCTGGTGCGCGAAAGCGACGCGCATGACACCATTCTCGTCCAGATCAATCCGACTGAGCGGCTGGAGGAACCGCGGACGGCTGCGGAAATCCTCAACAGGCTCAACGAAATCTCATTCAACTCGCCGCTGATGAAGGAGCTGCGCATGATCGCACTGCTGCACCAGGCGGCCGATCCGGGCAGCGGCGAGGGCGCGCGCTGGGCGAAGATGCGCACACACCGGATCAAGAGCGACATGCTGGCGAAGTTCGGCGCCTCCTCGAAGCTCAACGCGGAGTGGGAGTTCGTCTCGATGCTGCGCGCCGAGGGACGCATGGCCGCGGACGACTTCCTCGCCGAGCACGGCGCGGAGATCGGCCGTCGTTCGACCGCCGATCTCGATGTCCTGCTGTCGGAGTGCTGAGGCATGGGTCTCCTCGGCCTCCTCGTCGGGCTCGGCCTACTCGTCCTGTTCGCCTTCCGCGGCTGGAGCGTCCTGCTGCTCGCGCCGTTCGCCGCACTCATTGTCGCGTCGTTCGGCGCAGCCGCCTGCGCGCAACAACGGCATCGCCTGGATCTACGGCGCCGGCGGCATTCAATATGTCTTCGCGCGCGATCCGAAGCTCGATGTCACCACCTACAACGTGGAGCACCACAAGGCGCGGCTGCTCGAGGTCTCAAAGCTGATGGATTCGACCGATCCCGACCTCAGCCGCTTCCGGATGCGCGGCGGCCGTCTGATCATGCTCGAGCACATGGCCGACTATGCGCAGAGTCCCTATGCCGGCATCCGCTATTTCGAGAGCGTCGAACGCAAGATGGGCAAGGCCGAGACGGCGGAATTCGCGCGGCTGTACACCGCGCCCGGTGTCGACCATGTCGGCTCCGGCGCGCCGGCCAATGTCGACATGCTGAGCGTGCTGGTCGACTGGGTCGAGAAGGGCAAGGCGCCCGGCGACCTCGAAGTCAGCGAGCAGAAGGTCGAGGCGCCGTCGTTCGCGACGCTGCGCGCGATGCCGCTGTGCCGCTGGCCGGCCTGGCCGCACTACAAGGCGGGTGCGCTGATGGAGGCGTCGAGCTTTGCCTGTGCGCCGTGACGAAACGGCTCGTTTGACAATCGCCTCGCGCCCGGCTAGATGTTTCGCATGCGAAATAACGAGGCCGCGGCAAAGCATCATCGGCTGATCTACCTGCTGAGCGTCGCGCACCGCCGCCTGCAGCGCTGGATGGCGGCGCAGCCGCAGAGCACGGTGACGCCGGCGCAGGCGGGGTTGCTGTTCATCCTCGGCAAGCAGGACGGCGTCCTGATCGGCGAGGCGGGCGCGGCGCTCGATATGGGGCCGGCCGGCATTTCCGGCCTGGTCGACCGCACCGCAGCCGCAAAGTTGATCGACCGGCGCGCCGATCGCGAGGATGGCCGCGCCTGGCGCATCTGGCTGACGCCCAAAGGACGCAGCGCGCTGGCGCAGGCGAAGACCTCGGCGGCCGAGGTCAACGCGGCGCTGACGGAAGGATTCACGGCTGCGGAGATCGACATCGTCGCACGCTGGCTGACGAGCATTCAGAACAAGTTTCCAAGAGGAGCAGACGAATGACCGAGCACGTCCGGATCGAGAGCAACGGCGGAATTCTCACCCTGACATTGGCGCGTCCCGACAAGAAGAACGCGCTGACCGATGCGATGTACGGCAAGCTGGCGGACACAATCGAATCCGCCGAGTTCGATCCGTCCGCTCGCGTGATCCTGATTCGCGGCGAGGGCGATATGTTCACCGCCGGCAACGACGTCGGCGAATTCGCCGCGGTCGCAGCCGGCAAGTCCGAAGGCAGCCGCAACGTCGTGCGCTTCATCCAGTCGCTGGCGCGCTGCACCCGGCCGCTGGTCGCAGCCGTGCAGGGCCGTGCCGTCGGCGTCGGCACCACGATGCTGCTGCATTGCGATCTCGTCGTGCTCGCCGACAACGCGCAATTGTCGACGCCGTTCGTCAGCCTTGCCCTGGTGCCGGAGGCCGCCTCCAGCCTGCTGATGCCGGCGCGCATCGGCCATGCGCGCGCCTATGAGATGTTCGCGCTCGGCGAGACCGTGCCTGCCAGGTCGGCGCTGGAATGGGGCCTTGCCAACCGTGTGGTGCCGCTCGACAAGCTCGATGCCGAGGCGCTCACCCTCGCGCAGCGTCTCGCCCGTCAGCCGCTCGGCGCGCTCACGGCTACCAAGAAGCTGATGCGCAACGGCGAGGCGCTGGTCGCCCAGATGCAGGCCGAGGGCGAGCAGTTCGCGCAGCGTCTGCGCACCGCCGAAGCGCGCGAGGCGTTCACGGCGTTCGCCGAGCGCCGCCCGCCGGATTTCACGAAAGTGGCGTGAGCCGACTTCCCGACAGATTGGCAGCTTCCGAGGTCCATATCATTTGAAATAAACCTTAACGAAACTTTGGCATGTCACCGTGCAGGATGGCCGCTCGTGACGAGTAGGTCTTTTGGTCCATGTCAATTTTTAAGAAATCGGTAAGCACGCTCCTCCTCGTTCTGATGGCGCTGCTGGCCGTCGGTGCGCTGACCAGCACGGCCATTCAGATGGGTGGGGCCTTCAGCCGCTACAGCGACAGCCTGGAGACCGAGCGGCTCGCGAATGCCGACAAGGCGATCTTCCAAGGCGTGCTGGCCTTGCGCAACAATCGCGGCGATGCCCAGAGCGCGCTGCTGGGCGAGGACGATCCGCGCGCCAAGCTCGGCGCCGCCGAGAAGGCCGAGCAGGCCGGCTATGATGCCATTGCCGCAGCGCTCTCCACCGTCGAATTTGCCCGGCGCGACGAGCTCGCAAACACGCTGAAGCAGCGCTGGAGCGAGGCCGCGCCGAAGTTCCAGCTGTTCTACGACGAAGCAAGGTTGCCCCGCGCGGAACGCAAGGTCGAGCGCACCGCACCCTGGTACGATTCCGTCACCAAGGTGATCGAGACGGCGAACCTCGCGTCCACCGCGGTGTCGAACCGCGCCTGGATGAACGATCCTTTCATCGCCCGCATGATCCAGGCCCGTCGCCTCGCCTGGCAGGTGCGCGATCGCTATGGCATTCAGTGCTCGACCCTGCGTCCGAACGTCAACGGCTCAAAGCCGCTCGACGAGACCCAGAAGCAGACCGTGGCCGGATGGAATGGCACCATCACTGCCGGATGGGCCGGCATGGAGGAACTGCTGGCTGCGCCTGATGTGACGGCGGATCTCGTCAACACGGCCAGGGAGGCCCGCGCCAAGACCGACGGGGTTCTCAAGCAGATCGGCGAACTGACCAGGAACTTCGACGGCAGCGGCCGTCCCGCGATGCCCGCCTCGGAATGGAACGCACTGTGCCAGTCGCCCTTCGCGTCCATCGTCGCGGTCGCCAACAAGGCGCTCGACCTGTCGATCGCGCGCGCGGAGGCGGTTCAGGCGAAAGCCCTGACCAATCTCATCGTGCAGTCGCTCGCGTTCCTGCTCGCGCTGGCCGTGACCCTGGCCGGCGTGTTCGTGGTGCGCAATCGCCTCATGCGTCCGGTGCGCGCCATCCTCGATGCCATTGCGCGCATCAGCGCGCGCGATTATGCGACGCCGGTTCCGCAATCCCGCCACCCCGACGAGTTCGGCACCATGGCCGCCGCGCTCGAGAGCCTGCGCGAGAGCGCGGCGACCGCGGAACGGCTGGGCCGGGAACGCGAATCGCAACAGGCGCTCCAGCTCGCCCGGTCGGGCACTGTCGATGCCGCCTGCCGGAGCTTCGACGATACGGTGCAGGCGGTCATCCAGAGCGTCGTGGCCTCGACGCGGGAGCTCGACGCCACCGCGACCGGCGTGCGCTCGTTGGTCTCGGACTCCAGCAGCCAGACCGCCGCGGTTTCGTCCGCCGCCGAGCAGGCCACCAACAATCTCGAGACCATCGCGGCCGCGACCGAAGAGCTCTCCGCATCCGTCGGCGAAATCTCCGCACGGGTGCAGTCGAGCGCCCGCGAGGCCCGCGAGGCCGTGGCGCAGGCCGAGCAGACCAACGCGACGGTCGAGATCCTCGACCAGACCGCGAGCCGCATCGGCGAGGTCGTGAAGATGATCAACGCGATCGCCGCCCAGACCAACCTCCTGGCGCTGAACGCCACCATCGAAGCCGCGCGTGCGGGCGAGGCCGGACGGGGCTTTGCCGTCGTCGCGGGCGAGGTCAAGAGCCTCGCCTCCCAGACGGCGACAGCAACGGAAGAGATCTCGCGCCAGGTCGCGGAGATCCAGGGCGCCACCGGCCAGGCCGTTGCCGCGATCCGCTCGATCGGCGGCGCCATCAGCGGCATCGACGAGAAGATGACGGCGATTGCTGCCGCGGTCGAGCAGCAGCGCGCGGCGACCACGGAGATCTCGCGCAACTTCCAGCAGGCCGCCCAAGGCACGCGCGAGGTGACCGACACCATCGGTAGCGTCGCGAGGCTGAACCAGGAGACCGGCAATGCCGGCACGGTGCTGTCGGAGTCCGTCAAGAAGATGTCGGCCGGCGCCGATCGCCTGCGCGTCGCGGTCGAGGGCTTCTTGGGAGCCGTCAAGACCGCGTAGTTTCGTTCTCTCACCATCCGATGTCGCGCGGGCATTGCCGTCGGTCCGCGTGGCGGGTACATCTGTGGCGCCTCGCTCCGCGAGCGCTGAGACAGACGTAAGACATATCAGGGATGGAGAGTTCGATGCCGGTCGCGCCACAACACAAGGCCCAGCGCCCCTATCGCGGTGTGTTCCCGGTCGCGCCCACCATCTTCGACGAGCGCGGCGAGCTCGATCTCGAGGGCGAGCGCCGCTGCATCGATTTCATGATCGATGCCGGCTCGCACGGCATCTGCATCCTCGCCAATTTCTCCGAGCAGTTCGTGCTCACCGACGCCGAGCGCGAGGCCGTGATGCATGCGGTGCTGGAACATGTGGCTGGCCGGGTTCCCGTGATCGTGACCACCACGCATTTCAGCTCGGCGGTGTGCGCGGCGCGCAGCAAGCAGGCCGAGGCGGCCGGCGCCGCGATGGTGATGGTGATGCCGCCCTATCACGGCGCGACCTTCCGGGTCCCCGAGAAGGGCATCGTCGAATTCTTCAAGGTGCTCTCGGGCGCCATCGATATTCCCATCATGATCCAGGACGCGCCTGTGGCCGGCACGCCGCTCTCGGTCGAGCTGCTGGCGCGGCTGGCGCGCGAATTCGCCAACATCCGCTATTTCAAGATCGAGGTTCCCTTCGCCGCCGCAAAGCTGCGCAGCCTGATCGAGGCGGGCGGCAGCGATATCGAAGGCCCCTGGGACGGCGAGGAGGCGATCACGCTGCTGGCCGATCTCGACGCCGGCGCCACCGGCGCCATGACCGGCGGCGGCTATCCCGACGGCATCCGCCAGATCATCGATCCGTATTTCGCCGGCAAGCGCGAGGAGGCGAAGGCCGCCTATGAGCGCTGGCTGCCGCTGATCAATTACGAGAACCGCCAATGCGGCCTGATCGCCTGCAAGGTCATGATGCAGGCCGGCGGCGTGATCAAGTCGGAAGCCGTGCGGCATCCGCTCCAGCCGCTGCATCCGGCAACGCGCGCGGGATTGCTGGAGCTCGCCAAGGAGCGCGATGCACTGGCGCTGCGGTGGGGGAGGTAACCTTCTCCCGCCGAAATTCGGTCTTTCCGTCGTCATTGCGAGGAGCAAAGCGACCAAGCAATCCAGACCGGTTCCGGGGAGACAATTTTCGCTGCTCTCCCAATGACGGGGCTGCCCATTCGGCTAAAGGTGTCGAATTGGCGCAATTCCGCCAGTTTCCCCGGACCCGGCGATCAAGTATCGTACGCTGACCAACCAGACTCTGCGGAGCAGTCGAGACATCGCGCAATACCTCTTCACTATGCCGTTATCCCGAGTCAGGTTGGCGCAAACCGACAGAACAGGGAGGCAGTGCCATGACGATGAGGCCGGATCCCACCTTTCACGCATCGCCCAAGCTTGCGATGGAAGCACCTGCGGAGAACTTTGCCTACACGTTGCTGCTCAGTCCGGACTTTTCGAAGCCGGATGCTCTCGCGGTCATCGACGTCAAGCCGGGATCGCCGACCTATAGCCAAGTCGTCCACACCGTGACGATGCCCAACAAGGGCGATGAGTTTCATCACTTCGGCTGGAATGCCTGCTCCTCCGCCTTGTCGCCGCTCGCCGGACATGCCTTCGTCGAGCGGCGCTATCTCATCATTCCTGGGCTGCGCTCGTCGCGCATCTACATCATCGATACCAAGCCCGATCCGACCAAAGCCAAGATCCACAAGATCATCGAGCCAGAGGAAGTCTTCAAGAAGACCGGCTATTCGCGGCCACACACGATCCATTGCGGGCCGGACGGCATTTACGTGAGCACGCTGGGCGGCGGCGGCAAGGACGGTACCGAAGGCCCTCCCGGCGTCTTCATCATGGATTGCGAGACCTTCGAGGTCCTCGGACGATGGGAGATCGACCGCGGTCCACAGACGCTGCATTATGATTTCTGGTGGAATCTGCCGCGCGACTACATGGTGACGAGCGAATGGGCATTGCCGCCACAGTTCGAGAACGGGATCGTCCCGGAAGATCTGCTTGCGAACAAATATGGACATCGTCTCCACTTCTGGGATCTTCGCGCACGTCGCAACGTCCAGACCATCGACCTCGGCGCCAATCATCAAATGGCGCTGGAGGTACGACCGGCGCACGATCCGGTTCGCGAGTACGGCTTCGTAGGCGTCGTGGTCGACACCACGAATCTCGAAGCATCGATCTGGACCTGGTGGCGAGAAGGCGGGAAATTCCATGCGGAGAAGACCGCGACCATCCCTCCCGAGCCAGCGCCAAAGGAGAAGCTCCCGCCGCTGCTCCAGGGATTTGGCGCCGTGCCGCCGCTGGTGACCGACATCGACCTGTCGATGGATGACCGGTTTCTCTATGTCTCGTGCTGGGGCACGGGTGAAATGCGCCAGTACGACGTCAGTGATCCGCGCAAGCCGAAGCTGGCGGGCTCGGTCCACATCGGCGGTATCGCGCGCCGCACGCCTCATCCGAACGGCAAGGCATTTGCGGCGGGTCCGCAGATGGTCGAGATCAGCCGCGACGGCAGGCGCGTTTACTGGACCAACTCGCTCTATTCCACCTGGGATGACCAGTTCTATCCCGATGGGGTTCCGGGCGTGGAGGTCATGGCCAATGTCGGTCGCAACGGCGGCCTCGAGCTCGACAAGGACTATTTCGTGAGCTTCCCCGACGGATATCGTGCACACCAGATCAGGCTCGAGGGCGGCGATTGTTCGACGGATTCCTTTTGCTATCCGTCGGTCTAGATTGGGGTCACGCGAGCCCGGCACTCGGCTGGCTGTGGCTCGCTCTCGTTGCGAGCGGCCTCTACCACGGCGTCAATCCAGGCATGGGATGGCCGCTCGCCGTTTCGGCCGGGCTCATGGACAAGAGCCCGCGCGCGCTTTTCCGCGCTCTGTGGGCCCTGTCGGCCGGGCATCTGCTCGCAACGCTCCTCGTGCTGCTGCCATTCGCGTTCCTGCTCGTGCTGGCGGAGTGGCAGCGTCCGATCCAGATCGGCGCGAGCCTCCTCGTCATCGGCTTCGGCGTCTATCGGTTGATCATTCGGCGCCATCCGCGCGCGCTGGCACGAATTCCGCCGGCGCAATTGGTGCTCTGGTCGTTTGCCGTGGCCATTGCCCATGGCGCCGCCCTGATGCTCGTGCCGATCTATCTTGGGCTCTGCCAGGCCTTCGAGCTCGATGCCGGGCATGAGGCGGCGGGCGAGTTGATGAAGGCAAGTATCGGGATGGCGGTGCTCGTGGCCCTGGTGCACGTTGCCGCCATGGTCAGCGCCGGCGGATGTCTGGCTTGGCTGGTCTACCGTTATCTCGGGCTGAAGTTCGTCTCGCGAAGCTGGTTCAATCTGGATGCAGTCTGGGCGACCAGTCTCGTCCTGGTCGGCGCCGTGGCGCTCGCCTTCAATCTTGGGAGCTGAGAGTGAGGCGCTTACCGCGTCAACGTCCACTCGCCGATGATGCGGAAGCGAGCCTTCGCGTCGTCCTGCTTGAACAGTGCGAGGCGGTCGATCGCCAGCGCGCCGAGACGAAGCGACGCAAACCGGGCCCGTAACATCTCCAGTATCGGCCCGCGGCGCTCTGCATCCAGCCGGCCGGTGAGCGTCATGTGGAAGCGGAATTCCTCCATCACGTAAGGGTAGCCCCAGCGGTCGAGATAATCGCGCTGCCGCTCGGTGAGTTTCTCGGGCTTGCGCCGCGCACGATCGTCCGCTGTGAGGGCCGCGCGGAAGGAGTCGAATTCACGAACGCAATCGCCGGCGAGCTGCTGGAGAGCGTCGACCGGCTCGGCCGGAATGACGGCAATGAAGCCGCTGATGGTATCGACGACGGGGCGGATCACTGGGATTGTCCGCGATTGGCCGGCAAACGTCGCGCAGCCCGCCATGAGCTCGGCCTCGGTCCTGCCTGATACCAGCACCATCGGCGCCTTCAGCGTGGCGTGAAAGCCGTACTTGCGGGGATCGGTGGTGAGGTCGTGCCAGTCCGGCGCAATCTGCAGCGCCTCGCGCGGGAACGGCACCTCGTCGCCCGTGCGGGCGTCATAGCCGAGCAGTTCGGCGCCGAAGCGGGAGCAGGCACCGTCGGCGCCGGCGGCAAAATAGATCGCGTAACGGGGGAAACCTGTCATCGACTCAGCATAGCCAATTTAAGCCGCGACGACAGCCTCGCGCGGCGCCGTCACGGCAGTGAGCAGCCTTGTCGCGTCGGTGAGATGCACGAGCTTGCCGCCCGAGATCACCGCGATCAGCCGCGGCCGCAGCTTCACGCTGTCGTCGACGAGGAGAATGTCGGCGCGGCGTCCCTCCGCGAGCATGCCGCGATCGGCAAGGCCGGTCGCACGCGCCGGGCCGGCGGAGACCAGATCCCAGGCCTGTGCCAGCGGCACCACGCCATCGGCGGCGAGGCGGAACGCGGCGAGCAGCTGTGCGGGATAATAATAGTCCGACGCCAATACCGAGCAGAGCCCCTTGGCGATCATGTCGGATGCCCTGGTCCAGCCGGTGTGACTGCCGCCGCGCACGACATTCGGCGCGCCGTAGACGATGGCATCGCCGTGGCTCGCTGCCGCCCGCGCCGTCTCCTCGTTGATCGGAAACTCCGCGATGTCAGCGCCGAGCTCGCGAAACTCCCGGCGCATCGCCGGCGTTGCGTCATCATGCGAGAGCATCCGTACCCCGGCCGCGCGGGCAGAAGCGGCGAGGCGCGATACCGAAGCGGGCACCTCGTCGGCGCGCGAAACCACGCGCTCGACCAGCCGGTCGAATTCCTCGCTCGAAAGGCCAGTGCGCTCCACCATGCGGTTGCGCTTGCGCGGCTTGGCCATGTCGGCGACGGTGCCGTCCATGTGGTCGTTGAAGGCGAACAGGTCGACGCGGCCCTCGGCGAGCCACTGGGCGATTTCGGCCTCGGCATCGAGATTGTAGGTCTCGTGCCGCAGATGAAAGCGGGTGTCGGCGGCGAATTGCGGGCGCTGGCGCTCGATCGCCTCCATCAGGCCGCGCGCATTGTCGGCGCTGCGCAGGCCCGGCTCCCAGGAGCAGGTCGTGGCGTGAAAGACGGTGGTGATGCCGTTGCCGATCGCCTGGCGGTCGCTGTCGGCGAGCGCGACGTCGATCGGGAAATCGACGCCGGCGCGCGGCATCATCTGTCGCTCGAAGGCATCGCCATGCAGATCGACGATGCCGGGCAGCACCAGCAGGTCGCGGGCATCGATCGCCAGCCGCGCACGACCGCGCGAAGCATCGACCTGTGCAATATCCGTTCCGGACACGAGAAGTGAGGTTTCGACGAACTCGGCGCCGATCAGGGCCCGGCCGCCTTCGAGGAATATGTCTGTCACGCGATCGCGCTTCGTTTGCTGGCGGGAGAACTGGCGAGAGAGCTCGCCCGTGCTTCGTATGTCGAAAGAAAATCTTCAATCCCGAGCTTGCGGAAATCGGGCAGCGCCTCGCGCAATTTGTCGTGATCCCAGTCCCACCAGGCGAGCTTCGCAAGGCGCCCGGCGATCTCCTCCGAGAACCGCCGCCGCACGATCCGGGCCGGATTGCCGGCGACGATGGTGTAGGCCGGCACGTCCTTGGTGACGATGGCGCCGGCGGCGATCACCGCGCCGGTGCCGATGTTGCGCCCCGGCAACACGATCGCGCCATGGCCGATCCAGACGTCGTGGCCGATATGGATGTGATGCTGGCGCCGCCAGTCGAAGAACTCGGCATCGTCGCTCTCACCTTCGAAATAGGCGCTGGAGCGGTAGGTGAAGTGCGCCTGTGTCGCGCGGTGCATCGGATGGTTGCCGGGATTGATGCGCGTCATCGCCGCGATCGAGCAGAACTTTCCGATGGTGGTGTAGGTGATCTGCGAATCGTTGACGACATAGGAGTAATCGCCCATCGCCACTTCATGCAGGATCGTGCGCGCGCCAACCTCGGTATAAGCGCCGAGCCGGGTCTCATGCAGTTTGGCCGAGGGGGCGATGGTCGGCTGGACCGAAAGAGCTTTGGCGGCCATGTTGCATCCGGGGTGCGAGGGCGGGCGTTCCTCTTCGAGTGGATTCATGACAATGTCATGACGTAGCGATGACAGGGGATGACGTGTGCAGGATCGCTGCGCTGCAACGGTCGTGTCACACAAGTGTTAAGCATGGACGTTAGCGATTGGCTCCAGCTACTCTGGAGCCCTGCATGCTGGTGGTGGATGGTCTGACGTGTCGCTTCGGCGCAAAAGCCGCGGTGGACGACGCTTCGTTTGAGGTTTCTCCCGGCGGCTTCGTCGGTGTGATCGGGCGATCCGGCGCCGGGAAGTCGACATTGCTGCGAAGCATCAACCGTCTGGTGACGCCGACTGAGGGACGCATCCTGTTCGACGGCGTCGACGTCACCGCATTGAGCGGCAAGGAGCTGCGGCGGTGGCGTGCGCGCTCGGCGATGATTTTCCAGCAATTCAACCTGGTCGGCCGGCTCGACGTGCTCACCAACGTCCTGATGGGGCGTCTTGCGACGATGCCCGCCTGGCGTTCGCTGTCGCAGGCCTGGCCCGAGCAGGACAAGGCGCTGGCTATGTCGGCCCTCGAGCAGTTCGACATCGCCTCGCTCGCCGCCCAGCGCGCCGACCAGCTCTCCGGCGGTCAGCAGCAGCGCGTGGCGATCGCCCGCGCATTGGTGCAGCAGCCCGATATCATTCTGGCCGACGAGCCGATCGCCTCGCTCGACCCGCGCAACACCAAGATCGTGATGGATGCGCTTCTGCGCATCAACAAGCATTTCGGCATCACCGTGCTCTGCAACCTGCATTCGCTCGATCTCGCCCGCAGCTATTGCGACCGCCTGATCGGCATGGCCGCAGGCCGCGTGGTGTTCGACGGCGCGCCGTCGATGCTGACAGATCGGATTGCGCGGGAGCTCTACGATCTGGAAGCCAACGAGGTCATGGGCGGCGCGCCGACCGCCGCGCCCGAGGGTGTTCCGGCGCTCGGCAGCGCTGCCGCCGCCTGAGCGGCGGAAGCGTCTATTCAACGTTTCGCGTTAAAAGAACTCCAGCTGAAGAAGAGGGGTATCATGATTACTCGTCGATTGATTCTTGCCGGTGCCGCGGCCCTGGCCTTCACCGCCTCCGCCTCCGCCGAAGACTGGCGGAAGAAATACCCGGAGATCACTCTCGCCGTGGTTCCCGCCGAGAACGCCTCCGGCGTCACCGAGCGCTTTACGCCCTTCATCAACTATCTGTCGAAGGAGCTCGGCACGAAGGTCACGCTACGCGTCGCCAACGACTATGCCGCCGTGATCGAAGGCCAGCGCGCCGGAAACATTCACATCGGCTATTACGGCCCTGCAGCCTTTGCCCGCGCCCGGCTGACCGGTGTCAAGACCGATGCGTTCGCGATCGAGGTCAATGCTGACGGCTCAAAGGGCTACTACTCGGTCTTCTACGTGCTCGCGAAATCGCCCTACCAGAAGGTCGAGGACCTTAAGGGCAAGAACCTCGGGCTCGTCGACCCGAACTCGACGTCGGGCAACAACATGCCCCGCTTCAAGCTGAACCAGATGGGCGTCGATCCCGAGGCCTATTTCTCAAAGGTCGTCTTCACCGGCAGCCATGAAAATGCGGTGCTGGCGCTCGCGCAAGGCACCGTGGATGTCGCCGCCAACTGGTGGAACGCCGATGACGATTCCAACCTGACCCGCATGCTCACCAAGGGCATGCTGAAGAATGCCGACGGCACGCCGATGAAGAAGGAGGACTTCCGTATCGTCGTGAAGTCGGACATGATCATCAACTCGCCCGTCGCCTATCTCAGCGATCTCCCGGACGACATGAAGGCTGCGATCAAGAAGACGTTCCTGGACGCCGCGCAGAAGGACCCCGAGGCCTTCAAGAAGCTCTCCGACGGCAAGAACAAGCCTTGGGATCCGGTCACGAACGAAGACTACAACAAGACGATCGAGCTGATTAAGTTCGTCGACCATCTGCGCAAGAAGGCGTCCTGATCGCTCGGGACAACGGACTTCGAGCCGGGTCAATCGACCCGGCTCTTTCCATGACTGGCTCGCCTCCGACCGAATGACCATCGCAGTCTCGATCCTTCCCGAGCAACAGTTGGCTGCGCTGAATGCGGCTTACCGCAAGGCGGTCGCGCGCAAGCGGTTGCGCCTGCTGCTTGGCGCTGCGCTGTTCATCGCCGCGCTGCTCGTCGCTGCGATCGGCGCCGAAGTGAACTTGCGCACCTTCTTCGCCCATTTCGGCAATTTCGTCAGCTACTTCGATCGCATCTTCACGCTCGACAATGGCCAGCGCGTCTGGACCGACATCGGCGAATGGTTCTGGGGCTGGCACAAATGGCTGAAGCTCCTGGGCGAGACGCTGCTGATCAGTTATGTCGGCACGCTGATTGGCGCGCTCTTCGCGGTTGCGCTGAACTTCTTCGCCGCCGAAAACACCGCGCCGGCGCGCTGGTTGCTCTTCGTGGTGCGCCGCCTGCTCGAGTTCGCCCGTACCGTGCCGAGCATCGTGTTCGCGTTGATCTTCGTCATCGCCTTCGGTCTGGGGCCGATGGCTGGCGTGCTGGCGATTGCCATCCATTCGACCGGCGCGCTCGGCAAACAGTTCTCCGAGATCGTCGAGAATGCCGACATGAGGCCGGTCGAAGGCGTACGCTCGACCGGGGCAAGCTGGCTGTCCTGCATGCGTTTTGCCGTGCTGCCTCAGGTGATCGCGGGCTATGTCAGCTACGCGCTGCTGCGCTTCGAGATCAATGTGCGAGAAGCCTCGGTGATGGGCTTTGTCGGGGCCGGCGGCATCGGGATGGAGCTGATTGTTGCGATCCGCAAGTTCTACTATTCCGACGTCAGCGCGATCCTCCTGACCATCATCGTCACTGTCTTCCTCATCGACATTGGCACCGGCTGGCTGCGTGGCCGCCTGTTCGGCAGAGAGGAACGGACATGAGCCACCATCCCGAAGTCGATACGGCACAGCTTCGCGCGCGCTATCCTGATGTCTTCAGCCGGCCGGCGTCCGCGCGTCTCGCGACGCCGGCGATGATCGCCGTCGCGCTCGCAGTTCTGGTGTTCGGGCTGGTCGACCTCGACTTTTCACCGTCGCGTCTCGTTGCCGGCGTCAGCCAGCTCGGCTGGATCACGATGATGATGATCCCACCAGATCCCGGTTCATCGCTGCCGTTGTATCTCAAGGCGCTCGGCGAGACGTTGTCGATCGCGCTGCTCGGTACCACGCTCGCCGCACTGTTCGCGCTGCCGGTGAGCCTGCTTGCGGCGCGCAACATCGTGCCGTCGGGTTTCTTTCGCTTCCCGGTCCGGCGCTTCCTCGATTCGATTCGCGGCGTCGATACGCTGATCTGGGCGCTGGTGTGGATCAACGTGGTCGGGCTCGGCCCGTTTGCCGGCGTGCTCGCCATCGCGGTGTCGGATTTCGGTGCGTTCGGCAAATTGTTCTCGGAGGCGATCGAGGGCGCCGACCAGAAGGAGGTCGAGGGCATCCGCGCCTCCGGCGGCAGTGCCCTGCACGAGATCCGCTTCGGCCTGATGCCGCAGGTGCTGCCCGTCATCGCCGGCCAAGTGCTCTACTACATCGAATCGAACACCCGCTCGGCCACCATCATCGGCATCGTCGGCGCCGGCGGCATAGGCCTGCAACTGGCCGAGCAGATCCGCGTGCTGGAATGGCAGAAGGTCTCGTTCCTGATCCTGATGATCCTGGTTGCGGTGGCCGCGATCGATTTCATCTCGGGCAAGCTGCGCTTTGCGATCATTGGCAGGCGGGCTGTGGCCTGATCGGAGCTCCCGTAGGGTAGGCAAGGCGAAGCGTGCCCCACCACGCTTTCTTCCCTTCTCCAAGTGGGAGAAGGCGGGCGTCCGTGGTCCGGGGCGCTCACCCGTTCTCCACCAGAAATTCCACCCGTTCCGCCGCAAAGCGCGAGTGCTTCGTCAGCAGCGGCTTGCCCGTGAGATCGTTGTCGGTAGCATCCACCACCAGGATCGGCCGGCCCAGCGCCAGGTCGAGCCGTGCGGCATCGGTCGCATCGACGATGCCGGCCGTGATTCGGGTCGCGCCGCGGCGATAGTCGCGCACGCCGTAATGCGCCAGCAGCTTCGTCATCGAGCGCGTCGCCGCGAACACGGCGCCGGCGTCCGGAAACCGCTCTGCCGACAGCCAGGTGGTGGACACGCAGATCGGCGTGCGGTCGGCGAGGCGGATCGCCTCGATCCGCACCAAGGGCGCGCCGGTCTTCAGTCCCAGCTCCCGTGCGAGCTCGCGCGTCGCGATATCGTCGGTCGCATCGATCAGCCGCCCATGCGGTTCCCGGCCGCCCGCACCGACGATCTCGGAAAAGCGCGTGCGCGAGCGCAGCGGATAGGCGAGCTTCTGCGCCTCGACATAGGTTCCGCTGCCGCGCTCGGCCCGCACCAGGCCGCGCTCGGCGAGGGCTGCCAGCGCGCGCCGCACGGTGTGGCGGTTGACGCGATAGGTTTCGGCGATCTCCATCTCGCCAGGCAGCTTGTCGCCGGCCGCAAAGCGGCCGTCGGCGATGCCGCGCTCGATGCCGTCGGCAACGAGGCGCCATAGCGCGACGCCCGAGGAGGCTGTGTCCTGCATGCTCATGTCGCGGGAAGCCTACTCCAGAAATCACATCATTGTCACGAAACAGTCATGGCGCGTCCGTATGAAGTTGTCTATTATCATAGACAACTTCAATGCGGCAAGTTCGGTGGACCAGGTGACGCAGCACAACAATCAGCAAGCCCAGCGCAAGGCCGCGATGGCGGTGCTGGCGCACGCGGAGGCGGGCGAGATCGCCGCTCGCCTCCGCAACCTGGCCCTCCCGGCCCACCAGGATCTGCGCGCGCCGGAAAACGGGCTCGTCATGCTGCGCGGCCGGGTCGGCGGCGACGGCGCGCCGTTCAATCTCGGCGAAGCCACGGTGTCGCGCGCCGCGGTGCGGCTTGCGAGCGGTGAGGTCGGGTTCGGCTACACGCTCGGCCGCGACGGTGAGAAGGCGCGGCTGATCGCGCTGTGCGATGCGCTGGTGCAGTCGCGTGATCATGGCGGAGCGGTGGAGCGGGACGTTGTCGCGCCGTTGCGCGAGCAGCTGATGATCAGGCGCAAGCAGGCGGCGGCCGAGACCGCTGCGACGAAGGTTGATTTCTACACCATGGTGCGCGGTGAGGGGTGAGATCATGACCACGATTGCGGAACTGCCGCCGGGGTTCGCCGACAAGGTGCTGTCGGCGCAATCGACCTTTCGCTCCGTCATGGATGCCATGGCGCGGCCGGGCTCGGTTCAGCGCATCGTGCCGATGGCGGGGGCGCCAGGGCCGATGATGCGCGGCACCGCCGCAATCGCGCTCACGTTGTTCGACCACGACACGCCGCTCTGGCTCGATGCGCGGATGGTGGAGAGCTCCGACCTGGTGAAATGGCTGAAATTTCATACCGGCGCGCCGGTGGTGCGGGATTGCTCGATCGCGAGCTTCGCGCTGATCAGCGACGGCACGGCGCTTCCGCCGCTCGATCGGTTTGCGCTCGGGACGAGCGAATACCCGGATCGTTCGACGACAGTGATCATCCAGGTCGATAGCCTGGCCACCGGGCGCAGCTTCGAGCTGCACGGCCCCGGCATCGATGGTGTCGCGACGCTGCAGGCGTCGATCAAGCCTTTCGACCTGTTCGAGCGCCTGCGGGTCAACGAGGCGCTGTTTCCACGCGGCATCGATGTGGTGCTGGTCGCCGATGACGCCGTGGTTGCGATCCCGCGCACCACGCGCGTCGTGAGCAAAGGAAGCTGAAGCATGTATGTCGCAGTCAAGGGCGGCGAACGCGCCATCGAGAACGCCCATCGCCTGCTCGCCAATGCGCGGCGCGGCGACCAGGGCGTTCCGGAGGTCACGCTCGACCAGATCTCGGAGCAGCTCGGCCTCGCCGTCGACCGTGTCATGAGCGAAGGCTCGCTCTACGATCGCGAGCTCGCGGCGCTGGCGATCAAGCAGGCGCGCGGGGATCTGATCGAGGCGATTTTCCTGGTTCGCGCCTTCCGCGCCACCCTGCCGCGCTTCGGCGCCAGCGAGCCGGTCGACACCGGCGCCATGCGGGTGCAGCGGCGGGTGTCCTCGACTTTCAAGGATATTCCCGGCGGGCAGATCCTCGGGCCGACCTTCGACTATACCCATCGCCTGCTCGACCCCTCACTCGCTGAAGGCTTCGTTCCCGACGCGCCGGCAACGGCTGAAGCGTCCACCGCCCCGACGCCGCGCGTGACCGACATTCTCGGACGCGACGGGCTGATCGAACCCTCGCCGCAGCCTGAGGAGGGCGCCAGCGTCGGCGATCTCACCCGCGAGCCGCTGAATTTTCCGGCGGATCGCGACCTGCGCCTGCAAAATCTGGCGCGCGGAGATGAAGGCTTCCTTCTGGCGATGGGCTATTCCACCCAGCGCGGCTATGGCCGCAACCATCCCTTCGCCGGCGAGATCCGCTTCGGCGAGGTCGAGGTGGAGTTCATCGCGGAAGACGCCGGCTTCGCCGTGCCGCTTGGTTCGATCGAGCTGACCGAGTGCCAGATGGTCAACCAGTTCAAGGGTTCCGCGACCGAAGCGCCGTGCTTCACCCGCGGCTATGGCCTTGCCTTCGGCCAGAGCGAGCGCAAGACCATGTCGATGGCGCTGGTCGATCGCGCATTGCGTGCCCGCGAACTCGGCGAGGAGGCACTCGCACCCGCGCAGGACGAGGAGTTCGTGATGTCGCATTCGGACAACGTCCAGGCGACAGGCTTCGTCGAGCATCTGAAGCTGCCGCATTATGTCGACTTCCAGTCCGAGCTCGGCCTGCTGCGCAAGCTGCGGCAGGAGTTCGCGGATGCCAATGCGCCTGATGCCATGAAGGAAGCCGCGGAATGAACGCGCCCGCCTACAATTTCGCCTATCTCGACGAGCAGACCAAGCGGATGATCCGCCGTGCGATCCTGAAAGCGATCGCCATTCCCGGCTATCAGGTGCCGTTCGCCAGCCGCGAGATGCCGATGCCCTATGGCTGGGGCACCGGCGGCGTGCAGGTCACCGCCGCGATCCTCGGTCCCCAGGACGTGCTCAAGGTGATCGACCAGGGCTCCGACGACACCACCAACGCGATCTCGATCCGAAAGTTCTTCGCCAAGACCGCAGGCGTTGCGACGACGACCGCGACGGCGGAGGCGACGGTGATCCAGACCCGTCACCGCATCCCGGAGACGGCGCTGAATGAAAACCAGGTGCTGGTCTATCAGGTGCCGATCCCCGAACCGTTGCGTTTCCTCGAGCCGCGCGAGACCGAGACGCGGCGCATGCACGCGCTTGCCGAGTACGGCCTGATGCATGTGAAGCTCTACGAGGACATCGCCCGCTTCGGCCATATCGCGACCGCCTACGCCTATCCGGTGAAGGTGAACGCGCGCTACGTGATGGATCCGTCCCCGACGCCGAAGTTCGACAATCCCAAGATGGACAATTGTCCCGCGCTGCAATTGTTCGGCGCCGGCCGCGAGAAGCGCATCTACGCGATCCCGCCCTATACGCAGGTGGTCTCGCTCGATTTCGAGGACCACCCTTTCGAGCCCTATCGCTTCAACGCGCCCTGCGCGCTCTGCGGGGCGGAAAATTCCTATCTCGATGAGATCGTCACCGACGACAAGGGCGGGCGGATGTTCGTCTGCTCGGACACCGATTATTGCGAGGGCCGCCAGGCCGCCGGCCATCATGGCAGTCTCAGCGCTGCGCCGTACAAGGAAAAGGCGGGCTCACATGGTTGATCAAGACTTGGCCGACCTCGATACGCTCGAAAACGACCAGCCGCTGCTGGTGGCGGAGTCCCTCAGCAAGTCCTTCGGCCGCATCGCCGCCTGCCGCGACGTCTCCTTCGCGCTCTATCCCGGCGAGGTGCTGGCGATCGTCGGCGAGTCAGGCTCGGGCAAGTCGACGCTTCTGCAGATGCTGTCGGGCCAGCTCGCACCGAGTGCCGGCCATGTGTCCTACCGGATGCGCGACGGCATCGCGCGTGATCTCACGACGCTCGGCGAGGCCGAGCGGCGTTTCCTGTTCCGCACCGATTGGGGCTTTGTGCACCAGGATCCCGCGCAGGGCCTTCGCATGGCGGTTTCGGCCGGTGCCAATGTCGGCGAGCGGCTGATGGCCGTCGGCTGGAATCACTACGGCCGCATCCGCGAGACCGCGTCGGACTGGCTCACCCGCGTCGAGATCGACGTCGCGCGCATCGACGATGCGCCGCGCACCTATTCCGGTGGCATGCGGCAGCGTCTTCAGATCGCCCGCAACCTCGTCACCGAGCCGCGGCTGGTGTTCATGGACGAGCCGACCGGCGGCCTCGACGTGTCGGTGCAGGCGCGCCTGCTCGATCTCGTGCGCAGCCTCGTCGCCGAGCTGCATCTCGCCGTCATCATCGTCACCCACGATCTCGCGGTCGCGCGCCTGTTGTCGCATCGCGTGATGGTGATGAAGGGCGGCCGTGTCATCGAGACCGGTCTCACCGACCAGGTGCTCGACGACCCCCGCGAACCCTATACGCAACTCCTCGTCTCCTCGATTCTCCCGCCATGAGTTTTTCGATGACCGCCATGATCGACGTTGCCGATGCCCAAAAGACCTTTACGATGCACCTGCAAGGCGGCATCGAGCTGCCGGTCGTGCGCGGCGTGACCTTCCACGTCAATCCCGGCGAATGCGTCGTGCTGTCGGGACCCTCGGGCGCCGGTAAATCGTCGATCCTGAAGATGATCTTCGGCAACTACCGTTGCGATAGCGGCCGCATCGGCATCCGCCATCGCGGCACGGTGATCGACCTCGCCACCGCGGAGCCGCGGCAGGTGCTCAACATCCGCCGCTCCACCATCGGCTATGTCAGCCAGTTCCTGCGGGCAGTGCCGCGCGTTGCCACCATCGACGTCGTCGCCGAGCCGCTGATCGTGAACGGCATGGCACGTGCCGACGCACAGGCGCGCGCCGGCGAGCTGCTGCATCGTCTCAACATCCCCGAGCGGCTCTGGCAGCTGCCGCCCGCGACCTTCTCCGGCGGCGAGCAGCAGCGCGTCAACATCGCGCGCGGCTTCATCTCGGACCTGCCGATCCTGCTGCTGGACGAGCCCACCGCCTCGCTCGATGCTGCCAATCGCGCCGTCGTGGTCGAACTGGTCGCTGAAAAGAAGCGTCAGGGCGTCGCCATGGTCGCTATTGTCCATGACGACGAAATCCGTCATCTGATTGCGGACCGCATCATCGATGTCGCCAGCTTCGCTGCCGTGGCCTGAAGGAAGAGGAAATGAACCCCAAGCCGAAGGACGCCGTCATTGCCAACGCCAGGATCGTGCTGGCCGAACGGGTGATCGAACAGGGCTGGCTCGCTCTTGCCGACGGACGCATCGCCGAGATCGGCGAGGGCAGGGCGCCTGCGGGTGCCGAGGACGCTGGGGGCGACCTCATCATGCCCGGCCTGATCGAGCTCCACACTGACCATCTCGAAGCGCATTACGTGCCGCGGCCGAAGGTGTTCTGGAATCCGGTCGCGGCCGTCATTTCCTATGACGGCCAGCTCGCGACCTCGGGCATCACCACGGTGTTCGATTCACTCCGGGTCTGGCGCGAGGACGGCGCCGAGGAAGTCGACGGCCGCGCCGGCGTGCTCGCCGCCGCGATCACGACCGCGCGCGACGCCAGCCTGCTGCGTGCCGACCACTTCCTGCATCTCCGCTGCGAGATCCCGATGCCGAGCGTGGTCGAGGAGGCCAAGGAGCTGATCGACCGTCCCGACGTCAAGCTGATGTCGCTGATGGATCACACGCCGGGACAGCGCCAGTTCCGCGACGAGGTCAAGCTGCGCGACTATTATCGCGGCAAGGGCGGCGGCAAGACCGATGCCGAGCTCGACGAGCTGTTCGCAAAGCGCTTCGAGTATCAGAAGCAATATGCAGCGAACAACATGCGCGAGATCGTGGCGCTGGCGCATCAGTACAAGATTCCGCTGGCGAGCCACGACGACACCACCGAGGAGAACGTCGCGGACGCCGTGCGCGATCGTGTCTCGGTGGCGGAGTTCCCGACGACGCTGGAGGCCGCGCGTGGCCTGCACCAGGCTGGCATCGACATTCTCATGGGCGCGCCCAATGTCGTGCGCGGCGGCTCGCACTCCGGCAACATCGCTGCGGTCGATCTCGCCCGCGAAGGCCTGCTCGATATCCTGTCGTCGGACTACATCCCCTCGAGCCTCCTGATGGGCGCGCTGCAACTGCCGGAGCATGTGCCGGCCATCAGCCTCCCGGCGGCAGTTCGCACCGTGACGAAAGCGCCCGCTGAGGCGGTCGGCCTCACCGACCGCGGCGAGATCGCGACCGGCAAGCGCGCCGACCTGATCCGCGTGCACGTTGCCGGCGACGTTCCCGTCGTTCGCAGCGTCTGGCGCGAAGGGAACCGCGTCGCATGAGCGAGACCGTGACCACGGCGCAGGACGAGGCGGGTGCGATCGGCCCCGGGCGGCTTGTGCTCGTGGTCGGTCCCAGCGGCGCGGGCAAGGACACCTTGTTGCGGCTGGCGCAGGCGGCGTGCGCCGACGATCCCGACATCGTCTTCCCGCGCCGGGTCGTGACGCGGGAGTCCTCTGCCGACGAGGACAACATTGCGGTGAGCCAGGAAGAATTCCGCCGCGTGCGAGAGCACGGGGATTTTGCTGTGCATTGGGAGGCGCACGGGCATTCCTATGCCCTGCCGCTCGATATCAACGACGACATCCGGGCCGGCCGAGCCGTCGTTGCCAACGTCTCGCGCACGGTGATCGCCGCGCTGCGCCGAGCTTACGTAAACGTCGTGGTCGTCGCAATCACGGCGCCGCCCGACGTGCTGGCGCAGCGGCTTGCCGCGCGGGCGCGGCACAGCGACGGAAATATCGCCGAGCGGCTGTCGCGCAGTGTCGATGACGCATCGGCGCGAACCGACGTCACCATCCTCAACGCCGGCAGCGCGGACTATCACGGCCGCCAGCTCGTGCGCGTGATCAGGAATGAATGCTGGCAGGAATAGCTGCCGATGCAACGGGGAGAGAGTGGAATGTCGGTGATCGAAACGGTCGAACAGTTGGAAGCCATCTATGGCGCCACCAATGACGCCTCGACCGTGAAAGTCGCCGACCACGTCACGCCGCTCTACCGCATCTTCATCGAGAAGGCGCCGTTTGCCGCGCTCGCCACCATCGGGCCCGAAGGCATCGATTGCTCGCCACGCGGCGATCTCCCCGGCTTCGTCCGCATCCACGATCCCAAGACGCTGATGCTGCCGGACCGCCGCGGCAATAACCGGGTCGATTCCCTGCGCAACATCGTGCGCGATCCCAGGGTGTCGCTGATGTTCCTGATTCCCGGCTCCGGCAACGCCGTCCGCGCCAACGGTCGCGCTTATCTCTCGATCGATCCGGAGCTGCTGGCCTCGTTCAAGGTCGAAGGCAAGGCGCCGCGCAGCGTCATGGTGATGAACGTCGAGGAAATCTACTTCCAGTGCGCCCGCGCCATCGTCCGTTCCGACCTCTGGAATCCTGACAAGCGCGTCGATCCAAAGACGCTGCCGACGCCCGGCCAGATCCTCGCGGAAATGAGCGAGAACAAGGTCGGCGGCGCGGAGTACGACCGCATCTGGCCCGAACGCGCGGCCGCAACGATGTGGTGAGTCGCTGCGCCTCGATCGGCAGCTGATCGTCATGCCCGGGCTTGTCCCGGGCATCCACGTTCTTCGCGCTAGCGTCAAGGCGTGGATGGCCGGGACAAGCCCGGCCATGACGGCGTGCGCTCAGCTAAACGCCATCCCGCCGCTCAATGCCACGGTCTGCCCGGTCATGTACGCGTTGTCGACCAGCAGCATCACCGCTTTCGCCACCTCCTCCGCCGTGCCGAAGCGCCCGAGAGGGATGCGGCTGACGAGCTGGGGCTGGCTGCTCATCATGTCGGTCTCGATCAGCGACGGCGCCACTGCGTTGACGGTGATACCCTCCTTCACCAGCCGCGCGGCGTAACCTCGCGTGAGGCCTTCCATGCCGGCCTTGGACGCATTGTAGTGCGGGCCGATCGAGCCGGCGCCGCGCGCCGCTCCCGAGGAGATGTTGACGATGCGGCCCCATTTCCTTGATCGCATCGACGGCAATACGGCCTGCGTGCACAGGAAGGCGGATTTCAGGTTGACCAGGATGGTGCGGTCGAAATCGTCTTCGTTGAGATCGTCGATGCCGCGCGTGATGGCGATGCCGGCATTGTTGACGAGGATGTCGATCGGCCCTAGCCCGGACGCGACGCGCTCGACCATTCCGGCCACGGCTTCGGCTTGCGAGACGTCGGCAGCGACGACGATGGCGCGGCCGCCTTGCTTGCCGATCTCGCCAGCCAGCTGCTCGGCCTGCCCGATCCGCTCGCGGCAATTGATCGCCACGGCGGCGCCTGCTTCGGCCAGCGCGCGACAGACGGCGGCGCCGATTCCGCGCGAGCCGCCGGTCACGAGCGCGGTGCGCCCCTTCAAATCATCAGCCATCTCTGGAGCTCCCGAATTGCCTGCGTTCCGGCTCCTGAAGCGTACCACGCCGCCCCGTGCGCCTGTGATGAACTCATCGCGAGATGAATCCGTCTGCCGGTGCTTGCGCCGAGAGAAGCGCCCCGGCGCGCCGGCCGCAAATATGGATAGCCATTTCATTGACCAATCGCGCCAACCGCTCGATATTCCGAGCATCGAAACTGCTCCTCGAGCTTGATGCCGCGATATGAGAATGGATCACCAGCGTAACCAAGGCGACATGCATGCGTGCATGACGCGGCGCTGTTTCTCGGTGGCAACGGGCGCCTGTTGTCGTTGCTGACCGCCTCTTAGCAGCACCTCGCACCGAGAATCCCCGAACAGGAACGCCGAGACATCGGCGAACGAGCAATCATGTCCCAGACCCAGTCGAATGCCTACATCATCGAGATCCACGACCGCGCCGCCGGCATCATCACAAGAAGTGAGCGCGGCTACCGCTTCTTCTCCTCCGAGCGCCTGTTCGACAGTCTCGAAGGCCGCCAGTTCCATTCGGCCCGCGAGGCCGAGCGCGCCGCCCGTGCCGTGCTCTCGCAGCGGAGCCGTCGCGCGAGTTCCCAACTCTTCGCCAACTGATGCCACCGAAAGGACCGCAACATGATTGCACGACGACATATCCTGACCGCAGCGCTGCTCCTCGCCACCGCTGCTGCCGCGCCCGTGCGCGCCGCGGACAGGCCGGCGGAAATCCGCATCGGCACGCAGAAGGGCGGATTCTTTCCGGCTGTGCGCCAGCGTCAGACGCTCGAAAACGCCTTCAAGCCGCTCGGTATCGAGATCAAGTGGATCGACTTCCAGTTCGGTCCACCGCTGCTGGAGGCTATCAATGTCGGCAGCGTCGATTTCGGCTTCGTTGGCGATACGCCGCCGATCTTCGCGCAGGCCGGCGGCGCCAGGATCCGCTACGTTGCCGCGGTGAAATCGGAAGGCAACACACAGGCGATCGTCGTGCCGAAGGATTCACCGATCAAGACGCTTGCTGATCTCAAAGGCAAGCGCGTCGCCTTCGGCAAGGGATCCAGTGCGCATAATCTCCTCGTTGCCTCGCTCGAGAAGGCCGGCCTGTCCTGGTCCGACATCACACCGGCGCCGCTCGCGCCGGCGGACGCAACGGCGGCCTTCGTGAAGGGCTCGGTCGACGCCTGGTCGATCTGGGATCCCTATCTGGCGCTCGCGGAATTGAAGGAGAGCGCGCGCGTCCTCGCGTTCGACAAGGATGTTCACAAGCCGAACGCCTATTACATCGCCGGCACCGACTTCGTGGAGAAGTATCCTTCCCTCGTCGCGAAGCTCAACACAGCCTTCGCGTCCGAAGGCGTATGGGCGGATTCGCACCACGAGGATGTGGCGAAGGCGCAAGCAGAGGCGACCGGCGTCGATATCGAGGCTGTCAGGCGCTTCGTGGCCCGCTCCAACTATCGCGTCGTGCCGCTCGATGCCGAGGTGGTCAAGAGCCAGCAGGCGGTCGCCGATCGCTTCGCAAAGCTCGGCCTCATCCCGAAGCCGGTTAACGTCTCCGACATCGTCTGGAAATGGACGCCGGGCTCGTGAGCTGGACATTGAGAGGACGCCGTCATGCCCGGGCTTGTCCCGGGCATCCACGTTCACCGTTCTGCATCGCCAGCCGCGGATGGCCGGGACAAGCCCGGCCATGACGCTCCCTGCGGCTATCCGCGTTCCAAACGCTTGAGTTGGAAGCGGCTCAGCCCCTCAGCGCCGCCAGCAACTCATCCGGACGTTCGGCCATGATCATGTGGCCGGCGCCGGGCACCACGACGGTCTTCGCATGCGGGATCGCGGCCGCAAGCGCCTTACCCGCCTTCGCCGGCGTCATCATGTCTCGCTCGCCGAGAATGAGCGTCGTCGGCACCTTGATGCTCGCCGCGGCGGCAAGCGCATTCGCATAGGCATTGCAGGCCGACAGATCCTTGAACAGCACGCCGGGCTCGCAGGCCTGAAGCACGGCCTGTGCGCCGCCATGCATCCACAGGCCCGGTGCGAGGCTGCCGCCGAGCTCGGCCTTGAAGCCGAGACCCCAGATCGAGACCATGTCGTTTGCATCCTGCGCGTTGGCTTCGGCCGCCTTCAAGAGATCCGGGCCGACCGTCATGGTCGCGGCGGTGCCGATCAGGCTGAGCGCGGAGACCTTGTCGGGATGGCGCGCCGCCGTCTCGAGCGCGATCAGCGAGCCCATGGAATGGCCGATCAGATGCGCCTTCGTGGCGGCCGCTGCATCCAGCAGCGCCGCCGTCCAATCCGCCATCTCCGCGATGCTGCCGAGTGAAGGCCCCGTAGAGCGGCCGTGGCCGGGCAGGTCGGGCGCCAGCACGGCAAAACCGTGATGAGCGAACCAGCGCGTGTGCAGTGCCCAGGTGGAATGATCGAAGCCGGCGCCGTGGATGAAGACGACCGCGGGCAGCGACTTGTCGAAGTCGCGGCCGCCGGTTGCCACAAACACTTCAGTGCCGTTGACGGAGAGCTTCATGGTCAGACCTTTTGCGAGATGCGCAGCGCTTGGGCGAGATCGTCGATGATGTCGCTTGCCGTCTCAATGCCGACCGACAGCCGCACCAGCTCCTCGCCGATGCCGGCGGCCTTGAGCTGCTCGGCGTCCATCTGCTGATGCGTGGTCGAGGCCGGATGGATCACCAGCGTCTTGGCGTCGCCGACATTGGCGAGATGGCTGATCATGCGCAGCGATTCGATGAACTTGCGCCCCGCCGGTCGGCCGCCCTTGATGCCGAAGGAGACGATCGAGCCGGCACCGCGCGGCAGCAGGGTCTTTGCGAGCTGATAGTCGGGATGCGTCTCCAGCGAGGGATGCAGCACCCAGTCGACAGCCTTGTTGGATTTGAGTGCCTCCAGCACGAGATGCGTGTTCTGCATGTGGCGGTCCATGCGCACGGGCAGCGTCTCCACGCCCTGCAGCAGCTGGAACGCGTTGGTCGGCGACAGGCAGGCGCCGAAATCGCGCAGGCCCTCGGTGCGCGCGCGCATGATGAAGGCCGCCGTGCCGAACTGCTCGTCGAAGACGATGCCGTGATAGCCGCCATAGGGCTCGGTCAGCACGCCGAACTTGCCGGAGCCGCGCCAGTCGAAGCGGCCGCCGTCGACGATGGCGCCGCCGATCGCGATGCCATGGCCGCCGATCCATTTGGTCGCCGAATGCATGACGATGTCGGCGCCCAGCTCGATCGGGCGGCTGAGATAGGGCGTGGCAAAGGTGTTGTCGATCAGCAGCGGAATTTTTGCGTCATGCGCGATCGAAGCGACCTTCGGGATGTCGAGCACCTCCAGCCCGGGATTGCCGATGGTCTCGCCGATCACGAGCTTCGTGTTCGGCCTGATGGCGCTGCGGAACGCGTCGAGATCGCGCGGCTTGACGAAAGTGGTGGTGATGCCGAAGCGCGGCAGCGTGTGCGCCAGGAGGTTGATGGTGCCGCCATAGAGCGAGCTCGACGCCACGATGTGGTCGCCGGCATTGAGCAGCGTCGCGATCGCCAGATGCAGCGCGGCCATGCCGCTGGCGGTGCAGATGGCGCCGACGCCGCCTTCCAGGGCCGCAAGCCGCTCCTCGAGCACGCCCGTGGTCGGGTTAGAGATGCGGGTATAGATGTGGCCGGCGCGCTCCAGGTTGAACAGCGCCGCAGCGTGATCGGAATCCTGGAACACGTAGGACGTGGTCTGGTAGATCGGCACCGCCCGGGCGCCGGTCACGGGATCCGGATGCTGGCCCGCATGCAGGCTCAGGGTCTCGAAAGCAGGCGGTTTTGGCGCGGGCATGCGTGGCCTCGTTGGTCGGTCGGCGATGGCGGCTCTTGTGCCACAAAACGAGGGACCACGTCAGCCCATTGACAACGCCGCCTAGCCCCGGATCGCCTGCTCGATGGCGCGCGCCTCCCGCAACAGAATCTCCGCGACCTCCTGCTCGCGGCGGGGGCCGAGCCTGGTTCGAACGGCGGAGACCGTGATCGCGGCGGTCGGCTGTCCGTCCGGGGTCTTGATCCAGGTCGAGATCGATTTGGTGCCCTGCACGAGGCCGATCTCTCTCATGTTGTAGCCCCGCCGCCGCGCTGCAGTGACCTGGCTCGTCACGGTGCCCACGTCGGTCTGGTAGGCCTCGAACCGCTTCTCGTTGGCTGCAACGATCTTGCGCGCGTCCTGCGCCGGCATTGCGGCAAGGATGGCGACGCCCGCGCTGGAGACGCCGAGCGGCCGGCGCGCGCCGATCTCGATCGACAGCACCTGGATCGGATAGACGCCGATCCTGCGATCGACGCACAGCGTGTCGTTGCCGGTGCGCACCGTCAGGAACAGCGTGTCGCCGATCTCGGCGGACGCGCGCTGCAGCGACGGATTTGCGGCGACCAGCAGCCGCGACGGCCGCGGCCGTGCGAGCGCCAGCTCCGGCACCTGGTTGCCGATCGCGTAGCGCCCGCTCTTGCCATGCCGCTCGACGATGCCTTCCTCGATCAGCACGTGGACGATGCGATGCACGGTCGGGCGGGTGAGGCCGGTGGCGCGGACCACCTCGGCCAATGGCACACCGTCTTCGCGGCCTGCGGCAAGGATGCGCAGCACCGCGAGCGCGCGCCGGATCGCCTGCGCACCCTGTCGCGGTGCCATCGCATTGCGTGCGAATCTGGTCTTGTCCATAATATGGACAAGAACGCCACAATTCCCTCGACAGGGCAAGCGCGCATCTGGAGATTGCGCTCCGATCGGAATGCCTTGTGAGCGTCGTGCGACGTCCAGGCATTCGAATGAATCGAATGCGCCGCCGGGAGGTTAACATGAGATTAATCTGGATTGCCATAGCTGCCGTCACTGCGATGCTGGCGGGGCCGGCGTCGGGCCAGCAATGGCCGGCGCGCAACGTCAAGCTGATCGTGCCCTATCCCGCCGGTGGCAATGTCGACAGCGCCGCACGCATCGTCGCCGACAAGCTCCAGGAAAAGCTCGGCCAGCCCTTCGTCATCGAGAACAAGGCCGGCGCCGGCGGCATGATCGCGGGCGAGGCCTTTGCGAAGTCGGCACCCGACGGCTACACGCTGTTCGTCGGCGCCAACGGCCCGGTGCTGTTCGCGACCGAGATCAACAAGCGCGACGCCTACAACTGGAAGAAGGACTTCCTCCCGATCTCGACGATCTCGATGACGCCGCTGGTGCTCGAGGTGCATCCCTCGGTGCAGGCCAACACGTTCAAGGAATTCATCGAGCTCGCCAAGCGCGAGCCCGGCAAGCTGACCATGGCCTCGCCCGGCCCCGGCACCACCAACCATCTGCTCAGCGAGCTGATGCAGTCCAACCTCGAGCTGCAATGGGTCACCGCGCACTATCGCGGCAATGCGCCGGCGATCAACGATCTGCTCGGCGGCCAGGTCCAGTTCGCGTTCGACCAGCTCACGGTCAGCCTCCAACACATCAAGGCCGGCCTGTTCCGCGCGCTGGCCGTGACCAGCCCGCACCGCCTGAAGTCGCTGCCTGACGTCCCGACCTTCGCTGAGCTCGGCTACAAGGATTTCGACGGCCAGACCTTTACCGGCCTGTTCGCGCCCGCCGGCACGCCGGCGCCAATCGTGGACAAGCTGCACGAGACGCTGGTCGCGATCCTGAAAGACCCCGCCGTGGTCGACAAGTTCGAGAAGCTCGGCGGCGAAGCCACGCCGATGACGCCGGAAGAATTCAAGGCCTATCTCGAGCGCGAGGACGCCAAGTGGATTCCGGTCGTGCGCAAGGCCAACATCAGGGCGGATTGATCGATGCGGATCGATCCCGCCGAGCTCGGCGCCGAGCGCATCTACCGGCTGATGACCGGCATCGTGGTGCCGCGTCCGATCGCCTGGGTGACGAGCCTGTCGCGAAGTGGCGTGCTCAACCTCGCGCCGTTCAGCGCCTTCACCTTCGTCTCGCAGAAGCCGCCGATGCTCGCCATCAGCGTCGGCCGCAAGGGCGCCGATTACAAGGACACCGCGCACAACATCCTCGACACCGAGGAATACGTCATCCACATCGCCGATACCCCGCTGATGTCCGCGGTGCACGACAGCTCCGTCGAGCATCCGCCTGAAATCAGCGAGGTCGAGCATCTCGGACTCGAAACGCTGCCCTGCGACCTCATCAAGGTGCGACGGCTCACCGCCGCGCCGGTCGCGATGGAGTGCCGCTTTCGGCAGTGCCTCGAATTCGGCGAGGCCAAGAGCCGGCTGATCGTCGGCGAGGTCGTGATGTTTCATCTGCGCGACGGCCTCGTGAACGACGGCAAGGTCGAGACCAGGGCGCTCGACCCGATCGCGCGGATCGGCGGGCCGCGCTACGCCCGCCTCGGCGAGATCGTGACGCTGAACACCGTGTTCCAGACTCCCAAGTCGAAAGACTGAGCGCGCGGGTCTGTCTCGGGCCCAGCTGCCTCAAGATCATTGGAGGAAATACAATGCGACTCCTGAGCTATCTCCTGGATGGAGAGCCGCGCTACGGAGCGGCCGTCGAAGGCGGTGTGATCGATCTGACGAAACGGATCGGCCGCGATTTCTCGGATGTGAAGGCGCTGATCGCAGCGAATGCGCTGTCCGATGCGCAGGAAGCGGCGGCCGGACAGAAGCCCGACTACCCGTTGGAAAAACTCGTCCTGCTGCCGCCGGTGCTGGCGCCGGAAAAGCTCTGGTGCATCGGCGTCAACTACGCCGAGCGCAACGCCGAATATAAAGACAGTTCGGACCTGCCCAAATATCCCAGCCTGTTCGTGCGCAGCATGTCCTCGATGACCGGCTCCGGCCAGCCGATCGAGAAGCCGAAAGTCTCCGACCAGCTCGACTATGAAGGCGAGCTCGTCATCGTGATCGGGCAGGGCGGCCGTCACATTCCGCGCGAACAGGCGTGGTCGCACATCTTCGGCATGACCCTGTGCAACGAGGGCACGATCCGCGACTGGCTGCGCCACGGCAAGTTCAACGTCACGCAGGGCAAGAATTTCGATCGCTCCGGCAGCATCGGCCCGTGGATCGTCACGGCGGACGAGCTGGATCCGCGCGGGCCGCACGACATCATCACGCGCGTCAACGGCGAGGTCCGGCAGCAGGACACGACCGAGCGGCTGATGTTCCCGTTCGACGTCCTGATCTCCTATCTCTCCACCTTCGCGACGCTGAAGCCCGGCGACATGATCGTGACGGGCACGCCGACCGGCGCAGGCGCGCGGTTCGATCCGCCGCGCTGGCTGAAGGTCGGCGACGTCGTCGAAGTCGAGTCGAGCCGCATCGGCGTGCTGCGTAACACCGTGGCGGCGGAGCAATAAGCCATGCTGGATGTTGCGACGATCGAACGCCTTGCCGCGCGCCTCGACGAAGCCGAGCGCACGAAATCGCTGATTCCGATGTTCACGAAGGAGTACCCCGACTTCAGCATCGAGGATGCCTACGCGGTTCAGCGCGCCTGGACCAGGCTCCAGCTCGGTCGCGGCCGCGTCATCAAGGGGCACAAGATCGGACTGACCTCGAAGGCGATGCAGAGCGCGGTCGGCATCTCCGAGCCCGACTACGGCGTGCTGTTCGCCGACATGTTCTATGCCGACGCCACGCCGATCCCGTTCGACCGCTTCCACGCGCCGCGCATCGAGGTCGAGCTCGCCTTCGTGCTGAAGGCGCCGCTGCGCGGGCCCGATTGCACCATCTTCGACGTGCTCAACGCCACCGACTACGTCACGCCCGCGCTGGAAATCCTGGAGACGCGCATGCATCGCGTCGATCCGGAGACGGGCAGGACGCGAAAAGTCATGGACACGATCTCCGACAACGCGGCCAATGCCGCGCTGGTGCTCGGCGGCCGGCCGATCCGCCCGATGGATGCTGATCTGCGCTGGATCGGCGCGCTGTTGTTCCGCAACGGCGAGGTCGAGGAGACCGGGCTTGCCGCCGGCGTGCTCAATCACCCCGCCAACGGCATCGCCTGGCTCGCCAACCGCCTCGCGCCGCATGATGAGTCCCTCGCCGCCGGCGAGGTCGTGTTGGCGGGATCGTTCACGCGGCCCGTCGACATCCGCCGCGGCGACACGTTTCATGCCGACTATGGCACGTTCGGCTCGGTGTCGTGCCAGTTCGTCTGAGGCAACAACAAGCAGGGAGCGCACCATGACACGGCGCAAGAGCATCCACATCGGCGGCTTCAAGCACGTCAATCCGATTCCCAACGCCTGCCGCATCGGTAATCTCGTGATGTCGGGCGTCATCCTCGGCCGCGATCCCGCGACCAATGCAATGCCAGAGAGTCTCGACGCCCAATGCGCCAACATGTTCGCGCATATGAAGGCGACGGTGGAGGCCGCGGGCGGCACCACCGACGACATCATCAAGATGACGGTGTGGCTGAAGGACCGCGGCAATCGCGGCCCGGTCAATGTCGAGTGGCTCAAGATGTTTCCGGACGAGCATTCGCGCCCGGCGCGCCACGCGCTGCCGATGGACAACATGGACGGCGGCGCGCTGGTGCAGTGCGACTTCACCGCCGTGATCGACTGAGGAGCTTTGCGCATGCCGACCTATTTGCCGTTCGATCCCAATCCGCGCCGGCCAAGCAAGGCGCCGCCGCCGAAGACCGTCGATAGCCAGTTTCACGTGCTGGGGCCCATCGACAAATATCCGGAGCGTCCCGGCGCCGCCTATCGGATGCCGACCGCGACCTGGGAGGCGGCGCTGCGCATGCACAAGGCGCTCGGCATCGAGCGCGGCATCATCGTGCAGACCACGACCTACGGTGCCGACCATGCCGTCGTGCTCGACGGCCTCGCTGCGATGGGGCCGAACTATCGCGGCTGCGCCAACGCGCTGGTGTTCGCCGAGGCGAGCGACTCCTACCTCGCCAAGCTGCATGATGCCGGCGTGCGCGGCGCGCGCTTCAGCTTCCGCCAGGAGCTTGGTGCCGTGCTCTCCGATGTCGATTTCGCCCGCGCGATCGCGCGCATCCGCGAGCTCGGCTGGTACGTCAAGATCCAGCCGGAGAAGGACGGCATCATGTCGAGCGTCGCCAAGTACGAGACTCTCGACGTGCCCGTGCTGATCGACCACATGGCGCGCCCCGATCCCGAAGCCGGCAGGGCCGATCCGAACCTGCGCAAGATGCTGGAGCTGCTCGGCAAGGGCAATTTCTGGGTCATGCTGTCGCTCGGCGAAAAGACCTCGAAGACCGGCGCGCCCTACGACGACGTGATCCCGATCGCGCGCGCCTATATCGAGGCCGCTCCCGATCGCTGCGTCTGGGCCAGCGACTGGCCGCATCCGGTCTCGGTGAAGCAGCCGCCGAACGATGCCGACCTGCTCGAGCTGATGTATCGCTATGCGCCGGACCAGGCGGAGCTGGAGAAGATCCTGGTGCACAATCCAGCCAAGCTGTTCGGCTTTCCGGATTAGGGCATGAGAGGATTGGGCTGAGCCCCCTCGCCACGCGCGCGGTGCGCCCCCTCTCCCGCTTGCGGGAGAGGGTCGGGGTGAGGGCTCTTTCCTCTAGGGGGGCTGTCCCATTGCGGAGACACCCTCTCCCCAGCCCTCCCCCGCAAGCGGGGGAGGGAGCGCACCTTCATCGCGGCAACAATCGGACCCGCTCACACCGCCGGCTGCTTCGCCAACCTATCCCGCACCTCGGCTGCGATCTCGAACGAGCGCAGCCGCGCGGCGTGGTCGTAGATCTGCCCCGTCGTCATCAATTCGTCCGCGCCGGTTTCAGCGATCAGCGCCTTCAGCTTCTCTTCCACGGCGGCCGGCGAGCCCACTGCGGAGCACGACAGCGACTGGCCGACGCCGGCCTTCTCGGCCGGCGACCACAGCGCGTCCATGTCGTCGACCGGCGGCGGCAGCGGGCCCGGCGTGCCGCGGCGCAGGTTGATGAACTGCTGCTGCAGCGATGAGAACATCCGCTGCGCCTCGTCGTCGGTGTCGGCGGCGAACACGTTGACGCCGATCATCGCATAGGGCTTGTCGAGCTGCGCCGAGGGCTCGAAGCGCGCGCGATATTCGCGCAGCGCCGGCATCATCATCTGCGGCGCGAAGTGCGAGGCGAACGCAAAGGGCAGGCCGAGCATCGCGGCAAGCTGCGCGCCGAACGTGCTCGATCCCAGGATCCAGAGCGGCACCTTGGTCCCCATGCCGGGCACGGCGCGGATCGCCTGGTTCGGCTGCACGTCGCCGAGCAGCGCCTGCAATTCCAGCACGTCATGCGGAAAATTCTCGGAGGTGGTGGCGAGATCGCGCCGCAACGCCCGCGCGGTGAACTGGTCGGTGCCGGGCGCCCGGCCGAGCCCGAGATCGATCCGCCCGGGATAGAGCGATTCCAGCGTGCCGAACTGCTCGGCGATGACGAGAGGCGAGTGGTTCGGCAGCATGACCCCGCCGGAGCCGACGCGGATCGTCTTTGTTCCGCCCGCGATATGTCCGATCACGACCGACGTCGCCGCGCTCGCGATTCCCGTCATGTTGTGATGCTCGGCGAGCCAGAACCGTTTGTAGCCCCACGCCTCGGCATGCCGGGCAAGGTCGAGCGAGTTGCGGAAAGCCTGCGCCGCATCGCCGCCCTGGCGGATGGGAGCGAGGTCGAGCACGGAGAAGGGGATCATATGGGGGCTGCCGGTGTGGAGGGCTGCGCGATCATGCGCGTCTTGAGGAAAGACATGTAGTGGCAGCGCGCAGGATGGGTAGAGCCCTCGCACGTTTCGTCACCAGGGCTGGTGGGTTCTCCGCCACGCGACCCATCCTGCCCGCCATGAGCTGCGAATGCCCCGGTTCACAACACTGTTATTGCGACCGATGGTCCCCTCCCCCTCAACTGGGCGTTCTGCGCCTGTTGTTGTAGCTTGCGCGAGCAAGAGGCCCGTTGCCGGGAGGAACTGACATGACCAACGTCGTACTCGACCGCCGCAGCCTTCTCGCCGCCGGCGGCACCGTCCTCGCCACCGGGGTCTTGGTATCAGCCTTCCCCGGCCTCCTGGTGCCGGCGCGCGCGGACGGCCTCGCACCGACCCAGTCGATGTCGGGCGGGGCGAACAATTACCGCAAGGGCGCGGCGATCGTGGAGCGGATCGGCAAGGGCGGCTTCTGGATGAGCGGCACGGTCCGCCGCGCCGGCGACGGCGCTCCGCTCGCCGGGCAGCGCATCCAGATCTGGGCCCACACGGTCGAAGGGCAGGAGCACGAGCCGCAGAGCCATGGCGCCACGCTCACCGACAAGGACGGCAAGTTCCGGCTCGAGATGCCGCAGATCATTCCGATCTTCGGCCAGCCGCACGGCCATCTCGCCTATGACAGCGGTGAGTTCAAGACCGTCTTCCTGCGGCCGGTGATGCGGAGCGCCAAGGAAAACAGCCTCGAGGCGCATTTCGTGCTGCAGTCGGCCTGAGCTGACTTGCAAATGAAGCGATGGAGATCGGCCCGGGCGGTCCTGATCTGGGTCGCCCTTGCCCTTGCCATTGGCGTGCCGATCGCCGCTGCTGCAGCAAGCGAGCAACTCGCATGGCGCGGCCCGGTCTACATTCTCGCCGGCTTCGCCGGGATCATCGCCCTCGGCCTCGTGCTGGTGCAGCCCCTGCTGATCGGCGGATATCTGCCGGGCCTGCCGGCCTATCGCGGACGGCGCGCCCATCACTGGATCGGCGGCGCGCTGGTGGTCGCGGTGGTGATCCACGTCGCCGGCCTCTGGTTCACCAGCCCGCCCGACATGATCGATGCCCTGACCTACACATCGCCGACGCCGTTCTCTCCCTTCGGCGTGACCGCGATGTGGGCCATCTTCATCATTGCGGTTCTGGCGCTGCTGCGCCAGCGGTTGGGACTGCGGCTGCGAACCTGGCGCATCGTCCATATTCCCCTCGCGATCGTCATCGTCGCAGGCAGCGTGGTGCATTGCCTTTTGATCGAGGGGACGATGGAGACGATCTCGAAGGTCGCGCTGTGCGCGCTCGTCCTTGCGGCGGCCGCGAAGATCATGGCTGACCTCTGGAGACGGCGGACGTTGCGCGGCGAGAGCGTTGCGCGGCAGTAAACGCGCGGAATTGCCGCGTCGCAGACTGCTTGATCGAACACATTGAGCGTCACTCATTGGGGGGCGTCAGCGCCGGTGTCCCTCTGCTTGCCGCAGATGGCGAGGGCGCATATCCTTGCGAAATGGCCGCCAGCGATCCCGATCTGAAAGCCTTCCTGCTCGCCACACCGTTCTTCGGCGGTCTCCCGGAGCCGAGCCTCGACCTCTTGATCTCAATGCTGGTCGAGCGCCGCTTCGATGCCAACGCGACCGTCGTCGCGGAGGGAGAGGCGGGACGCTCGATGTTCATCGTCAAATCCGGTCGGCTGGCGGTGAGCAAACGGGTCGGTTCGGGCAGCGTCATTCCGCTTTCCGGCCTGGAGCCAGGCGATTTCTTCGGCGAGATGACGCTGATCGAAATGCAAAACCGCTCCGCTACGGTCGTCGCGGAAAGCCCGACCGAACTGTACGAGCTGACGGCCCAAAAGCTCTACGCTTGCTACAAGGCCGATATCCGCGCCTATGTGATCGTCCTGCAGAACATCAATCGCGAGCTGTGCCGACGGCTGCGACGGGCGGATGAGCGGTTCGCGACACTGCAGGTGGGTGGCTCGATTGATGATGCGCAGGACGTGTAGAGCTGTTGCGAAACCATCATGTTTCGCCACTGAGCAAGGCTCGATGGGTCTTGGAAATCACGACTTATCGTGCGCGTACTTCTCCAAGACCAGCCGCTCATATTCATCTCGTACGGCTCTTCGCGAAACATGCCCTTTCCGGTCTTTGGCGATTTTCAGAAGGTCGGGATCAGTCGGTGCCCTCGACGTCCGCCTGAATCTCGCAAAGAGCCGGGTCGGAGCTGACGACGTCCTTCCAAACAGCCGGTCAAACCATTCCATGGTGTCCTCCCGGACGGACCGCAGGTTACGACATTATCACCGTGAATTTAGGGGTCAAAAGGACAGCGTGACTGCATCTTTGCGAAGCGCCACCGCAAGCGGATATCGATCCCAACGATTTTGACCCGTCGGGCAAAACACCCTCCTCTCGCAAAATCCAGTCAACCCCTTTTTGCGAAAATATTCCACTTTACCGAAATTCGGAATTGCGGCATATTCCCGCCATCCCGGTCCAGGGAGAGGGGCGATCGTACGTCGTCACGAACGTGGGCCGGGGTGCGGTGGACGCGGCAGCGCCGGGCACGCGAAGGTGGGACCAGGGCGAGATGAACCTTGTGAGGTCCCGGCTGCGTGCGGACGGACGGCGCTTAGGTCCGGCGAAGCCCTTGGGCGGAGCCGGGCCGGCTGCGTACGGCGAAAGCGCGTGGTCCTGACCGTCGTTGCTACGGTCAAGCCTTGCGGAGATGGGTCGGGGCTCAACCGGGTCTCGGGACATCGCCAATTCGCGAGGTGACGGAGGCCAGAAGGAACTCGGCTCCGGGGAGAGCGCGCATAAGCCGTCAAACCATCGCGCAGGGAAGGCCGTATGTTTTTCCGGCCCACCTGTTGTCCCGCTTGCGCATTTGCGTGTGCAAATTCTTCGCGCGGCGGATCATGGGTGCCAGCCGGCACCCGGCCTTCCCTGCGCCCTCTTCACATGGAGAGGGTCAAGGAAACCAGCAAAACTCGGACGCTTCGCGCCGCGAGAATGCTGCTACATGTGTGAGCGCAGGAATGACCGAGCTTTCTCGCCTTGCCGGTGCCGCTCGAGGATCAGCGGCGGGCGGCGATCGCCGTCAACTCCAGCTTGACGCCCGGGCCGAGATCCGCAACCCCGATGGCGGCACGCGCCGGTAGATGGTCCGCGGTGAAATAGCGCTTCCACACCTGGTTGAGCGCCGCCTTGTCGGCGAGATCAACCACAAAGATCGTCACCTGCAGAACGCAGGAGAGATCGGAGCCGGCCCCATCAAGCAGGGTCTTCAACTGGCGCAGCACATCGTCGGCCTGGCCCGCCATATCGAGCCCCGCATCTTCAGGGACGATGCCGCCGAGATAGAGCACGCCGTTATGCTCGACGATCTCGTGGAGCAGTCCTTCATAGGGCAGGGAACGTTTGATCACGATGGCATCCGGGGAGTTGCGGGCTCGCTGGCCAGGCGCAAGGCTTGTTTCAATAAGGCTCGCTTCAATGCGGGAAGCTGGTGCTGCCAGACAGGATTGAACTGTCGACCTCTCCATTACCAATGGAGTGCTCTACCACTGAGCTACGGCAGCATGTGCTGGTGAAGAATCGGGCGCCCGAGAGGGCCTACCAAGCGGGCCGATATCTGCCACAAGCCCCCCTCCTGCGCAAGCTTGCAAGCCCCGTCAAAACGAGAAAATCGGGCCGATATTGGGGCCAGAATGCCCGGTTTGACGCGAAATCACCGACTTTTCGTCGATTCGGGGGCCGATATCCCCGGCCAACTGGCCAGTTGCCCGGGACGCCGGATTCGCTCCATTTCGCGTTTCGCACGATCGGATCGCGTCGGCCTCTTGAGCTGCCACACTTCGGTGGCATCCTGCTGCCGATTGCTGCGATGGAGCCGTGATGGCTGACGAGACTGACAAGAGCGCGAGGCAGGCGAGGGTGTCCCGGGACGACCGGCTGAAATCGGCGCTGCGCGAGAACCTGAAGCGGCGGAAGCTGCAGGCGCGCGAACGCGCCGCAACGACCGACCCCTCGCAGAACGAAGATGGTTCCCTAAATGAGGGGGCCGCCGGCAAGACCGGCAGTTGAAGGCGGGCGGCTAGAATTTTTTGGAGTGCATGACGTGGCAATGGGGCAGGACGAACCGCAACGAACCGACCGTGACGCGCAGATGTCGCGGTTTACGCGCCCCGAGCAGACCTTTCCGGCGCTGGCACCCGCCGAGATCGAACGCATCAGGCACTTCGGCGAACACCGCACCTACGCGGATGGCGAGTTGCTGTTCGAGACCGGCAAGCCCGGCCCCGGCATGTTCGTCGTGCTGAAGGGCCATGTCGCCATCACGCAGCGCGACGGGCTCGGTCACGTCACCCCGGTGATCGACCAGGGGCCGGGGCAATTCCTGGCCGAACTCAGCCAGCTCTCCGGCCAGCCGGCGCTGGTCGACGGCCGGGCCGAGGGCGATGTCGAGACGCTGCTGCTGCCGCCGGACCGGCTGCGCGCGCTGCTGGTTGCCGAGGCCGAGCTCGGCGAGCGCATCATGCGGGCGCTGATCCTGCGCCGGGTCAATCTGATCCAGGGCGGCGCCGGCGGTCCCGTGCTGATCGGACCGTCGAACTCCGCCGGCGTGGTGCGGTTGCAGGGATTCCTCACCCGCAACGGCCAGCCGCATCATCTGCTCGATCCCGATCGCGATTGCGACGCGGCCGAACTGATCGCGCGGTATTCGCCGAAGCCCGAAGACTGGCCGCTGGTCGTCACCGCCGATGGCGCCGTGCTGCGCAACCCCAACGAGACCGAGCTCGCGCGCGCCATCGGCATGATCGGCGGCGCGAAGGGCGACCGTATCTACGACGTTGCGGTCGTCGGTTGTGGACCCGCGGGGCTCGCCACCGCCGTGTATGCCGCGTCCGAAGGGCTGTCGGTCGCCGTGCTCGACACCCGCGCCTTCGGCGGCCAGGCCGGCGCCAGCGCGCGGATCGAGAACTATCTGGGCTTCCCGACCGGCATCTCGGGCCAGGCCCTGACCGCGCGCGCCTTCACCCAGGCGCAGAAGTTCGGCGCCGACATCATGATTCCGGTGACGGTGAAGTCGCTCGACTGCACGCGTGAGGACGGCGCATTTTCGGTGGCGCTCGACGGCGCCGATCCCTTGCGCTCGCGCGCGGTGGTGGTCGCGAGCGGCGCGCGCTATCGCCGGCCGGAGATCGAGAGCCTCGACAAGTTCGAGGGGCGCGGCGTCTGGTACTGGGCCTCGCCGGTCGAGGCGCGGCTCTGCGCCGGCGAGGAGGTGGCCCTCGTCGGTGCCGGCAATTCGGCAGGGCAGGCCGCCGTGTTCCTGTCGGGCCACGCCAGACGCGTGCTGATGATCATCCGCGGCGGCGGCTTGGGCGCCAGCATGTCGCGCTATCTCATCGAGCGCATCGAAGCCACGCCGAACATCGAATTGATGTTCAACACCGAGATCACCGCGCTCGAGGGCGACGAGGCCGCGCTGCTGCGGCGCATCCGCTGGAAGAGCCGGTTGTCGGACGACGAGGATTTTGCCGACATCCGCAATCTCTTTCTGTTCGTCGGCGCCGATCCGGCCACCTCCTGGCTCGACGGCTGCGGCGTGACGCTCGATCGCGGCGGCTTCGTCGTGACCGGTGCGCAGTCCGAGCAGAACCAGGGCAAGCTCGTGGCGCCGCTGGAAACCTCCGTGCCCGGCGTCTACGCCGTCGGCGACGTCCGCTCCGGCTCGGTCAAGCGTGTCGGCGGCGCCATCGGCGAGGGTGCGCAGGTCGTCGCCTCCCTGCACGGCTATCTCGGCGACGTCGCAAAACCGGCGCTTTAGGCAAGCAGAAGACAAGGAGATGGCAAGCCGAATCCGGCTTGCCATCTTGCTGCGTCCCACAGACTATCGCTCGTCGCGGGACCAACCGCGCGTAGAAAAACAAAGATTCCCAAGGGAGGACCAAATGGCTGAAATCGTCGTGCTTTACAAAACACCCAAGGACGCCGCCGCCTTCGACAAGTACTATGCCGAGACGCACATCCCGCTCGCCAAGAAACTTCCCGGCCTGAAGAAATACGCCGTCAGCAAGGGGCCGGTCGCATCTCCCGCAGGTCCTTCCGGAATCCATCTCGTCGCCATTCTCACCTTCGACAGCGTGGCCGACATTCAGGCGGCATTCGCCAGTCCGGAAGGCAAGGCGACCGGCGCCGACGTGCCCAAGTTCGCCAGCGGCGGTGCCGACCTCTTGATCTTCGACACCAAGGAAGTGTGAAGGATCGATTCGACTTTCGTCGAAAACGGCCGTCCTTCGTGACGGCGACGCAAAAAAATCGGCCATGCGTTTGTCGATTCGCACGATGACGCATGGCCGCGCTTCCGCATGTGACGCCAACGCAGGTGGCAATCCCATGAGGACCGTAATACTACTCTCATCATCTCAACGCGGAGAATAGGAGAGATGTCATGGTCCTTGGGTTGAGCCTGCCCGCCCTTACGCTGATCCATGTCATCATCAGCCTGATCGCCATCGTCGCCGGCCTCGTCGTGATGTTCGGCCTGCTCGGCTCGAAGCCGATGCCGGCCCTCACCGCGATCTTCCTGCTGACCACGATCCTCACCAGCGCCACCGGTTTCCTCTTTCCGTTCAAGGAGCTGCTGCCCTCGCATATCATCGGCATCATCTCGCTGGTGCTGCTCGCGATTGCCTGCGTCGCGCTGTACGGCATGAAGCTCGCCGGAGTCTGGCGCCCGGTCTATATCGTGACCGCGATGATCTCGCTCTATTTCAACGTCTTCGTGCTGGTCATCCAGTCGTTCCTGAAGGTGCCGGCGCTCGCCGCGCTCGCACCGGCCGTGCCGCCGGCGCCGCCGTCCGGTCCGGTGTTCGCCGTGGTGCAGGGCATCGTGCTGGTGTTCTTCGTGGTGCTGACCATCGGCGCCTGGCGCCGCTTCCGGCCGATGGCGTTTGCCTGATCACAAGATTCTCAACGTCCCCTGGTGATGCGAGCAATCGCATTCGGGATCCCGCGCAACTATCTGCGGATCGCCGGCGCGAGTTCGTTCGCGCCTCACGCAACTGATCTTCATCGAAAGAGAGCAATCCATGCCCACAATCACCACCAAAGACGGCGTCGAGATCTTCTACAAGGATTGGGGCGCGGGCCAGCCGATCGTGTTCAGCCATGGCTGGCCGCTGTCGTCGGACGACTGGGACGCGCAGATGCTGTACTTTGTCACGCGCGGCTACCGGGTCGTCGCCCATGATCGCCGCGGCCACGGCCGCTCGGCGCAGGTCGCCGACGGCCACGACATGGATCATTATGCAGACGATCTCGCCGCGCTCACCGCGCATCTCGACCTCAAGAACGCCATCCATGTCGGCCATTCCACCGGCGGCGGCGAGGTCGTGCACTACATCGCGCGCCACGGCGAGAGCCGGGTGGCGAAAGCCGCGATTCTCTCTGCCGTGCCGCCGCTGATGGTGCAGACCGCAGCCAATCCCGGCGGCCTGCCGAAGAGCGTGTTCGACGATCTCCAGAAGCAGCTCGCCGCCAGCCGCACGCAATTCTATCGCGACCTCCCCGCCGGCCCGTTCTACGGCTACAACCGCCCCGGCGCAAAGCCGTCGGAAGCGGTGATCCAGAACTGGTGGCGCCAGGGCATGATGGGCGGCGCCAAGGCCCATTACGACGGCATCGTCGCGTTCTCGCAGACCGACTTCACCGAGGACCTCAAGAAGATCAACGTGCCGGTGCTGGTGATGCACGGCGACGACGACCAGATCGTGCCTTACGCCGATTCCGCGCCGCTCTCGGCCAAGCTGCTCAAGCAGGGTATCCTGAAGACCTACAAGGGTTTTCCGCACGGCATGCCGACCACGCACGCGGAAACCATCAACGCCGATCTCCTGGCGTTTTTCAGGGAGTGAGAGACCTCACTTCAATATCGCCCTGATCGCATCGAAGGTGCGCCTGACGAAAGCTTCCGGCTTCTCCCGCGCGCCTTCGCCGATCCAGCTCTCGCCGCCGACGCGCATGGCGCCGGTGGCAATCATGGCGACGAGCCGCGCCTTCTGTCGGTCCGATTTGGTGCGGGCGCGCTGTGCCAGTCCGTCCGCCAGCGCGCGCTCGAGCTTTTCGTATTTGAGCTGGTCGCGCGCCTGGAGTGCGGGATTGTCGCGCTTGAGCCGCGACATCGCTGCGGCTTCCGCCGGATCGAGCCGTTTGACCGCCGCCGCGATCGCATTCTCCGCTGCCGTCAGCATGGATTCGTCCGCGGGCCGGGCGACGATCTCGGCGACCAGCGCGCTGGCTGCGCCCTCCTGCCAGGCGGCGACCACGTCCTCCTTCGACGCGAAATAATGGAAGAAGCTGCGCCGCGACACGTCGGCTGCCGCCGCGATGTCGTCGATGGTGGTGGCCTCGAAGCCGCGCTCCAGGAACAAGGTCATCGCCGCGCGCGCCAGCCGATCGCGGGTCTCCTGCCGCTTGCGCTCGCGCAGGCCGGTGGCGGTCGGAAATTTTCCTTCCGCGGACAATGATTTGGCGCGTTTCCCGGCGACGTTCGAAGCCTTCAAATCATTCCACCTCTTGCAAACTTGCACTCAGTGCACATTTAGACCGGTCGCGAGCCTTTTCCACCCGTGAAAGCCGCGGAGACATGGCATGACCGACTGGACCACGGCAGACGTCCCCTCCCTCAGCGGCAAGACCGTCGTCGTGACCGGCGCGACGGGCGGGCTAGGTTACGAGACGGCGATGGCGCTCGCGGGCGCCGGTGCCATTGTCATACTCACCGGCCGCGACGACGCAAAGGGCCTGCGGGCGATCGAAGGCATTTGCGAGCGGTTTCCCGACGCTCTGATCGCCTATGAGCATCTCGACCTCGCAAGCCTTGCCTCCGTCGCCGATTTCGCCAGGCGCTTTGCCGCCGACAACGAATCGCTCGATCTCCTCGTCAACAATGCCGGCGTGATGGCACTGCCGAAGCGGCAGCAGACGGAGGATGGTTTCGAGATGCAGCTCGGCACCAACTATCTCGGTCACTACGCCCTGACGGCGCGGCTGTTGCCGCAGCTTCGCCGTGCCAGGGCGCCTCGCATCGTCAATCTCTCGAGCCTTGCGCACCGCTCCGGTGCGATCAATTTCGACGATCTGCACAGCAAGCGTTCCTATCGTCCGTGGCGCGCCTACTGCCAATCCAAGCTGGCGATGCTGATGTTTGCGCTGGAGCTGCAACGCCGCAGCGTCGCCGCCGGCTGGGGCCTGATGAGCCTTGCCGCCCATCCCGGCTATGCGCGGACCGATCTCATTGCGAACGGGCCGGGCACCAACACCGTCCAGTCGCGGCTCGGCCGGCTGCTCCAGCCGTTGATCAGCCAGTCCGCCGCCGAAGGCGCGCTGCCGACGCTGTTTGCGGCGACCTTTCCGGACGCCGAGCCCGGCGGCTATTACGGTCCAAACGGGTTTTACGAATTGAAGGGACCACCCGGGCCGGCGAGGATCATGCCGCAGGCGAAGGATCTCGCTGCGGCGGCCATGCTGTGGGATGCCTCGGCAACGCTGACCGGTGTATCCTTCGACGAGATCGCGGCCGCCGCATGAGCCGCGAGGCCGCTGGAGATCCCGATGAAGGTCATCATCTTCGGCGCGACCGGCATGGTGGGGCAGGGCGTATTGCACGAATGCCTGGTCGATCCCGGCATCGACCGTGTGCTCGTGGTCGGCCGTAGCCCGACCGGCGTGCGCAACGCCAAGCTCACCGAGATCATGCACGAGGATTTCATGGACTATTCGGCGATCGAGCCGCAGCTGACCGGCTTCGATGCCTGCTTCTTCTGCCTCGGCGTCTCCTCGATCGGCATGAGCGAGGAGCGCTACCGCCACCTCACCTATGATCTCACGCTCGCTGCCGCGACGACGCTGGCCCGGCTCAATCCGCAGATGATCTTCACCTATGTCACCGGCGCCGGCACCGATTCGACCGAGCAGGGGTCGCGGATGTGGGCACGGATCAAGGGCAAGACCGAGAACGATCTTTTCAAGCTGCCGTTCAAGGCCGCCTACATGTTCCGGCCCGGGGCGATCCAGCCCCTGCACGGCGCCCGGTCCAAGACCGCCTGGGTGCAGGCTGTCTACGCCGTGAGCGGGCCGCTCTGGCCGGTGTTGCGCCGGATTTCGCCGCAGTTCGTGACCTCGACCGAGCAGATCGGACGCGCCATGATCCGCGCTGCCCGGGAGGGGTATCCGCGCAAGGTGCTGGAGATGGAGGATATCAATAGCCTCTGACCTGCCGGCCGGTTAGTTTGTGCGGAAATTTCGGGGCCCGCGCGCGTTGAGCCCGGTCCCCTCCAAAGGAGAAGCGTCGGCAATGTCGCCCCAGCTCAAACTGATCGCGCTCGATGCCGACGACCTCGCCGTGATCTCGACCCATGTCCAGGACGCCCGAGTGCAGACCTCCGACATCATCTGGCGGCAGGGCGAGAAGCGGCTTGTGGTCGGAATGAGCCGGCTGGACTGGGAGCAGACACTGGAGGGCGAGACCGAGCCACGCCGGCTGGTCGCCGCGCTCCGTTTCGACCGCGTGCTCGCCTGCAAGTCGCGCAACATCGATCTCGCCGCGCCGGACAACGTGCTGGACCTTGTCGGCATTGAATTTCACCCCCAGGACGGGCGCCACGAGGAGCCCGGCGGCAGCGCCCTGCTTCTGTTCGCCCAGGGCGGCGCCATCCGCCTCGACGTCGAGTGCCTGGAATGCGAGCTGACCGACCTCGGGAACGACGCGCTGGGAACGGGCATCGAGGGGGAGGGGTGAAGTGGCCGGTGTACCAGCCGAATGGGCTGAGGCCCTCGCCGGAACGGCATCTCCCGAGGGTTGACGCAGCTTCCCCGCCGCGCCATTGAGCAGGGGACCCGGTGCGCCGATCCGCCCCCAAAATACCAGCCAGAAGCCAAGCGAAACATGCCCGTTCGCCTCGACCGCAGCAGCGCCGATTTTGACCAGCGATTCTCCGCCTTCCTCGCCGCCAAGCGCGAGGCTTCGGCCGATGTCGAGGCCGCCGCGCGCGCGATCGTCGACGACGTGGCCAAGCGCGGCGATGCTGCCCTGCTCGAAGCCACGGCAAAGTTCGACCGGCTGACGCTGGATGCATCCTCCTTGCGCGTCTCCGCCGCCGAGATCGAAGCCGCAGAGAAGGCCTGCGATGCCGCGACGCTGGATGCACTCAAGCTCGCGCGGGATCGCATCGAAACTTATCATCGCCGTCAGCTTCCGCAGGACGAGCGCTTCACCGACCCGCTCGGCGTCGAGCTCGGCTGGCGCTACACCGCGATCGAATCCGCCGGCCTCTACGTGCCCGGCGGCACCGCGGCCTATCCGTCCTCGGTGCTGATGAACGCGGTGCCTGCGAAAGTCGCCGGCGTTTCGCGCCTCGTGATGGTGGTGCCTTCGCCGGACGGCAAGCTCAATCCGCTGGTGCTGGCGGCCGCGCATCTCGGTGGCGTCACCGAGATCTACCGTGTCGGCGGCGCGCAGGCCGTCGCCGCGCTCGCGCACGGCACCGCGACGATCGCGCCGGTGGCAAAGATCGTCGGCCCAGGCAACGCCTATGTCGCCGCCGCAAAACGGCTGGTGTTCGGCAAGGTCGGTATCGACATGATCGCCGGCCCCTCGGAGGTGCTGGTGATTGCCGACGATACCGGCAACGCCGACTGGATCGCCGCCGACCTATTGGCGCAGGCCGAGCACGATGCCAGCGCGCAGTCGATCCTGATCACCGATTCCGCTCGCCTTGCCGCCGACGTCGAAAAGGCGGTCGAGGCGCAGTTGAAGACGCTGCCCCGCGCGGCGATCGCAGGCAGCTCCTGGGCCGATTTCGGCGCCATCATCATGGTGAAGACTCTTGCCGACGCGATCCCGCTCGCGGACGCCATCGCTGCCGAGCATCTCGAGATCATGACCACAGATCCCGACGCGCTCGCCGCAAAGATCCGCAATGCCGGCGCGGTGTTCCTGGGGCCCCATACGCCCGAGGCTATCGGCGACTATGTCGGCGGCTCCAATCACGTGCTGCCGACGGCGCGCTCGGCGCGATTTTCCTCGGGACTCTCGGTGCACGACTTCATGAAGCGTACCTCGATCCTGAAATGCGGACCCGATCAATTGCGTGCGCTGGGGCCGGCCGCGATGACGCTGGGCAAGGCGGAGGGGTTGGACGCCCATTCGCGTTCGATTGGATTGCGCCTCAATCTGTCATGACAAAGCCGCCCGAACAGGACGACTCGACCAATCGCATCGTCGCGGTCACGCTCGACGAGGAGTCGATCGGCCGTTCCGGGCCGGATATCGAGCATGAGCGGGCGATCGCGATCTACGATCTGATCGAGCAGAATTTGTTCGCGCCCGAGGGCGCGGAGGGGAAGGGCCCGTTCACGCTGCATATCGGCATCACCGGCAACCGATTGATGTTCGACATCCGCCGTGAGGACGGCACGCCTGTCGTCGCGCATCTGTTGTCGCTGACGCCGTTCCGGCGGATCGTGAAGGACTATTTCATGATCTGCGACAGCTACTACCAGGCGATCCGCACCGCGACCCCCGACAAGATCGAGGCGATCGACATGGGCCGCCGCGGCATTCACGACGAGGGATCGCGCACGCTCCAGGAGCGACTGAAGGGCAAGGTGCGGGTCGACTTCGAGACCTCGCGCCGCCTGTTCACGCTGATCACCGTTCTGCACTGGAAGGGTTAGGCGCATGATCCTGAAAAGTGGGCACCGGTTTTCGGATCGGATCGTGCGCAAAACAACAGGCTTCATGGCCAGGAAAAGTGTGCAGCGGTTTTCCGACGAGACCATGCCCTCGATCAATAGGGTCTAGTCGCGATGGCGGGTCCGCCACGCGCACGCGATCCGCAATCGGTGCTGTTCGCCTGTGCGATGAACAGCGTACGCTCGCCGATGGCCGAGAGCCTGTTGCTGCACATGTTTCCGCAGGGCCTCTACGTGAAGTCGGCCGGTACCAGGAAGGGCGAGCTGGATCCATTCGCGGTCTCCGTGATGGCCGAGCTCGGCCAGGACATCTCGGCCCACAAGCCGCAGACCTTCGAGGAGCTGGAGGACTGGGAGGGGCTGAATTTCGACCTCATCATCACGCTCTCGCCCGAGGCGCATCACAAGGCGCTGGAGCTGACGCGGACACTCGCGGCCGAGGTCGAATACTGGCCGACGCAGGATCCCACCACCATCGAAGGCAGCCGCGACCAGAAGCTCGCTGCCTACCGCGAGGTCTGCGATCAGCTCCTGATGCGCATCCGCCGGCGCTTCGCCAAGTCGGGCGCGGCCTCAGGGTGATCTCGTGCTCCCGGCGCAGCGCAGCGTGCAACGATGTGCTGCAGAGTCGAGGACCCATCTCCTGCCGCGCCGGGTCCGGGACACGAGACCTTCCGTAACACCCGCGTCACAGAGCGCAGGCACAGGCATGTCGGACACCTCGAATCACCAAACCTCCGGTTCCCGGTTGTGAAATCAGCCCCCTTCCGATAGGTTCCGCGCGCAATTCACCCCTCCGCTTCATCCCGCAAATCACCTGATGCTCGGCCGCCCCAAATTCGTACTTGCCTCCGGTTCGCCGCGTCGCCTGTCGCTGCTCAACCAGGCCGGCATCGAGCCCGACGCGCTCCGGCCGGCCGATGTCGACGAGACGCCCAAGCGGGGCGAGCTGCCGCGTGCCTGCGCCAACCGCCTCGCCCGTGCCAAGGCCGATGCGGCGCTGAAATCGGTGCAGCTGGACGACGAGCTGCGCGGCGCCTTCATCCTCGCCGCCGATACCGTGGTGGCGGTCGGTCGGCGCATCCTGCCCAAGGCCAATCTGGTCGACGAAGCCGCGCAATGCCTGCGGCTGCTGTCGGGCCGCAACCACCGCGTCTACACCGCGATCTGCCTCGTCACGCCGCGCGAGGCGTTCCGCCAGCGCCTCGTCGAAACCCGCGTGCGCTTCAAGCGTCTGTCGGAGGAGGACATCCAGGCCTATATCGGTTCAGGCGAATGGCGCGGAAAAGCCGGCGGCTACGCCGTGCAGGGCATCGCCGGCTCGTTCGTGGTGAAGATGGTGGGGTCCTACACCAACGTCGTCGGCCTGCCGCTGTACGAGACCACGACGCTGCTCGGCGGTGAGGGGTTTCCGATCCGTTTCGGCTGGCTCAACACCACCACGGTGTGAATGCGGCCGCCGCGCCGGTGGGCGCGCCAGCAAGAATCGCGAAGGCAGGCCCATGCAAAGCAGGATCGCCGCTCCGGACACAGGCGGACCGCATCTGTTGCCGTCGGGGGGAACCCGGCTGCCGACAGGCGCTTGAACTCCTTCACCCCGTGTAAGCTGCCACCGACGTCATGGACGACGAAGTCAAAAAGCGAGCCGGCCCGCTCAAGACTTGCCCGATCTGCGGCAAGCCGCAGGCGCAGGCCACCCGCCCGTTCTGCTCCTCGCGCTGCCGCGACGTCGATCTGAACCGCTGGCTGAAAGGCTCCTACGTCATCCCCGGTCGCGACGACGAGGTGGATGACGTTGAATAGCTAAGTAATATCAATTAATTACAGGTGCGGGCGCCGCGCCGCGCGTAGGCGATGGCAGGACGGCCGCACCTTGTGCACAGCCGGCCCGAGCCCCGCGAAGCCAAAGGCGAAGCGTGGGTGGACAGGCCGCCCCGAGCCCACTATAAACCGCCCGCTCGATGGGCTTTGGCCCCTCTCTTGGAGCACGCCCAGGTAGCTCAGTTGGTAGAGCATGCGACTGAAAATCGCAGTGTCGGTGGTTCGATTCCGCCCCTGGGCACCATTTCCTGAACATTTGCGAACCGGGGTTCGGGCTTGGCCGTTTGGGCCGAGCCTTGTCACTGGAGCTGATGATGCGGACGGCGCTGTGGTTGACACCGATGACCCTTCAGGATGGCGCTGAATAGATCTTCCGAATCGCCAACTCATCCGGTGTCCCCGAATTTGCGCGTCCTGATACCTCCTGCAGGTTCTTTTCGGCGATGTGTCCGCCGGTGCGCCTACAAGCCCGACTTCCATCGCGGTTCGAATGCGTAGCAACACTGGGGGGCAAGGCCTTAAATGACAAGCCATTGCCCTCCCCTGTGGACATAGGGATTGTCGCCACCGGCGCCGAGCGAGGCCCTCGCAGCACTTCCGAGATGAGTCTTAAGTCTTGTAAGTGCTTCAGCAGACCAATTTGGGATGTCGGCTACCGCAACCCACGCATCGACATAGTGTTCTGGTGCGTAGACATGGCCACAACCGAGCGGCGTGCCCGTTGCCACCGCCACGGAAGTCCCGATGGCCGCCTGTGACCGTGATTACGGCGCCTGATGGATAGATGCGAGGGCCGGGAAGGAGACCTTCATCGATCGCGCGCTTGAGCGCGAAGGCGGGACCGCCATGTCCCTGACGCTCGTAAACCCGCGCATCAGCGTGGCGGTGGCCTCCGCGCCCGCCAGCAGCGTGGTATAGCCCAGGTCGTTCGCCAGCATCTGAGCGGGGGTCGGACGAACCATCATCGCGTGCCAATGCATGTCGCTGAGGCCGGGCATCAGCACGCGTCCGCTGCCTGCAATGATGCGGGTATCCGCACGCCGATCGACCGGAATGTCGGTGGTTGCAATCCGCTCGATGATGTTGCCTCGAGCGAGGACGTTCGATGGCGCGGAAAGCGCTTGGCTCTTCCCATCAAAGATGCGGACGTTCTCGAAAAGCGTCACGGCTGAGCGTTCCTGCGCCGCGGCGGTATTGCCTCGGCGAATTCGCAAGGTCCTCCGGCATCGGCCACGGCTCTGCAGCTGCGGACCAAGCCGGCGCGTCTCAGCGATAAATAGCGTCCGGTCCCCGCTGGTCAATTGATGAACGGACCAGAGACCATCGGGTATCCGCCGGATGATATCAGGGTTTTCTAGGATAACGCACTGAATGATCGTCGATATCGTCGACGAATCAGCGGCGGGCAATCTTACGCAAAGCCCATAGGCCGCAAGCCGGCACACGAGAACACCACCGTGAAACGTATCGTGGTTGCGGATGATCACGAGGTTGTACGCGCTGGGCTCCGCGCCATCGTGGAGGCCCGCTCCGACTGGACCGTCAGCGGGGAGGCGACCAATGGCGAGGAAGCCATCGCTTTGGCACTGGAGACGCTCCCGGACATCGTGATCGTCGACTATTCGATGCCGATGATGAACGGACTGGAGGTCAGCCGTCGCCTCAAGTCCATGCATTTGCGCACAGAGCCGTTGATACTAACGATGCATGAAAGCGAGGAGCTGCTGACGGAAGCGGTTCTGGCCGGGGTTCGCGGCTTCCTGTTCAAGTCCGACGCAAGGAAGCACTTGATCTCCGCGATAGAGGCGCTGCTGGATGGCAATCCATATTTTACGGGTGTTCTCCTCGAGAAGTTGCTTCATGACTATCAGTCTAACAGGCACAACAGGTCAGACATGCTGCTCACTTCGCGCGAGCAGAGCGTGGTTCAGCTTATTTCAGAGGGACACACCAATAGATCCATTGGTGCGATACTGAAGGTGCGTGTGAAGACGGTTGAGACGCACCGCGCATCGGTCATGCGCAAGCTGGGGATGTCGTCGACGGCCGAGCTGGTCCGCTATGCGATTCGCAAGAAGCTGGTCGGGCTCTGAAGCACGTGATCGGCGAGGGGCGCAACATGCTGCGAGTGCTGATCCGGCTCCTTCTAGTCGACCTTGCGACAACGATTTCCACTACTGAGGTCTTCGCACAAATCACGCCGCGCGGAGAGCCGTTTCAGGTGCAATCATTGGCGGGGCCGTTGGCGGACGACGTGGCGCTGCAATAGGCGCTACCGCGGGAGCGATCGCCGGCGCCAATTCGCGTCATCGACGTCGGCACAGCTACTATTGGCGGCATAGTCAGTGCTGGTACCGCACCCGCAGCGCCGCTCCCATCCTGTGTCCTCCAGATACTGTCGTTGATACGATAGCATGCGGCGCGCGGGGCGCGAGATGCCGAGATATTGGGGCATATCCACCGCCGATCAGGGCGACGACCCCTGCGACTCAAAACGATCCGAAGATCGACCCCAGGACGAGGACGGCGGCAAGCGCGATGATGCAGCTGACGATCACCGTCATCACCATGTCCAGATAGCTCTCACGGTGAGTAAGACCGCTGATTTGCAGTAGCAGCAACACCGTGCCGTTGTGGGGCAGCGCGTCCAGGGTACCGGCGCTCATCGTCGTTATGCGATGCATCAACTCGGGATCGATATGATAATCAGTGGCAAGGCGCATGAAGTCAGCGCCAAATGCATTGAGCACAATCGCCATGCCGCCCGAAGCAGTACCGGTCAAGGCAGCCAGCACATTCATGGAGAGTGCCAATGAGACCAGTGGTCCTCCCTGAACCGAGAATACCGCATCGCGGACTAGCGCAAATGCCGGCACTGCGGCAACGACCGCGCCGAAGCCGACAAGACTGGCGATCATCAGCATCGGCATGGCAGCAGAATTCGCACCCGCGTCGAGAGTTTCGCGCACGGACGGCAAGCGTCGAAAGTTGATGAGCATGACCGTCAGATTTGCCAACGCGAGAGCCACCAAAACTGACCAGACGCCGGAGACTGCCCCGATCGTAATACCGCCCCAGCGAGGCTCGGACAGGTACGAAAAATCGAGCCGTGGGAATACGACGAGCGCCATCAGGAAATTGGTGACGATAACGACGACGATGGGCAGTATGGCCAGGACGAAGGGCGGCCCGCTCTCGGCCGGCTTGCCATGCTGCAACTCGGCAGGATCGAAGTCACCCGCCGGCGCCGCTTGCTCGCGGACCATCTCGTTGACGACCGGCGCGGTTACTGCCTCGCCAGCGTAGCCTTCGCCAGCTTTGCGCGCTGCAGCCTCGGCACGGCCAAGCCACCACATGCCGAAAACTATGATGATGGCCGACGCGATGAGACTCAGCCCGGGTGCCGCAAAGGTGGTGGTGCCGAAATATGGCATCGGAATCGCGTTATTGACCGAGGGGGTTCCCGGCATCACCGACATAGTGAAGGTGAATGCACCGAGTCCGACCGCTGCCGGTATCAATCGGCGCGGCAGATTCGCGGCCCGGAACATCTCGTGAGCCAGAGGGGCCAGCACGAAGAATGCGACGAACACGCTCACGCCGCCATAGGTCACGATCGCCGAGGCTGCCACCACCGCGAGCATCGTGTGGCTGGCTCCCAATTTCTTGGTCAAATACTGCGCGATCGCGCTGACCGAGCCGCTGTCGCCCATGAACTTGCCGAACAATCCGCCGAGCAGAAACAGTGGGAACCATTGCGCCACAAATCGCGCCGCTCCCGGCATGAAGGTCTGCGTCCAGTGAGCGAGCAGCGGTTCCTCCGAGAACATGGCGACGATGAGCGCCGCGATCGGAGACACCAGCAAGATACTCCACCCGCGGTAGGCGAGCCACATGAGGAGAGCTAAGCCGAGCAGTACCCCAAAGAGTCCCATGATTAGCTACTCCGATAGATCCGAGGTCAATGAGGGAGCTGTCGCTGTCTTGCTCACGCACAGCCCCATGAAAATCAGGCAGGCTTTTCCACATCGCGCACTACGGCGGATACCGGCTCGAGGCGTTGCCGCGGCAGCAGGAAGAGCCAAGTCACCAGGACGAAAGGTGCCGTCAGGGCCGGAATGGCGAACGGGGACAGCGCAACGTTCAAGGCCGACTGGACGATGACCGTGAACATCGTGCCAAGGGCGGTGTAGACCACGACGCGCCAACTCGGCTGATAAAAGACGGTACCAAGTGCGATCGCAGTCAGGACCGGGCTGAACCCGAGGAGGCCGCCGGTGATCAGGTCGCTCTCCGCGCCGAAAAGATGGGCCGTCAGCACGGCTAAGATCGCGCCCCCGAGAGCGAGGGCCGCGGCTGCGAGCGAGCTCACGGCGAGCCCCGCAAACAGGAGCAGCGCGGCGATGCTGCTAGCCTTCAGGAAGACTTGCGAGATGCTGAGGAACACGCCTTGGACAAGGTCAATCAGCTGGAGCGGGCTTCCTTGGTAGGCCTGGAATGCCGTAACAACCCTGCCGGTCGGCAGCGCTGCTCCCGCGAGGCCGGAAAATCCATATGTGGCCAGCAAGAGAAGCCAAGTTGTGAGCACGAACGGAAATGTGAGAGCGCCGCCCCACGGCTTGACGGCATTGGTTGTCCCCAGCATCACGACGACGGATACGGCCGCTCCCAGTACCACATACACCCAAAGGAGCAGCCCGGGAGCCAAGAACGTCGCCAGCGCAAGGCCGACGAGGATGCCGTTGAAGCCATAGAGTCCAGCATGGAGCGAGTCGGTATCGACGTGGAGCAGCTCTGCGGTCAGGTTTGCCGCGATGACCGCGACCACACCCGCAATTGCCACTCGTGGAGCGCCAGATGCATATGATCCCCAGACAATTGCAGCAAGGAAGAGCATCCCGGTCAGCGGGTTGTTCTGAAACATAACTTGCCCGATGCTGCGTAAATTGATGTCCAGGAACCGTAACATGGCGGAGGATCCGCAGAGGTTCTCCCACCCTGCCAAGATCTTTTCCATTGCTGCCTCCTCGAACGTGCAATCACTGCTATGGGCGATCAACGCTCGGTGCCCGCTAGCGCCAAAGATACGGCGGAGGTAGTGCGGCCCCGATGATCTCCTCGCGGACCACTGCCCAAAACTCGCGAACCTTGGCCTTCACTTGTGCGGTCTCGCGGCCCAGCACCTTGAATACCAGCCCGGCGTCATTGGGCAGGCGACACGCGCCGAACGCCAAGTTGTTCACGAGGTCCACATCGGCGCCGGCCCGCTCGTGGATCCGCTCGGCCTTGTCCTTGGGGACGCACAGAATCACGTTGGCGAACACGTCGAAGGCGTCCATCACGCCGGTCTGCCGCATCGCATACCGCTGCGGCTCGATGACCAGCTTCTCCGCGAACAGGACACGACCATCGGGGCGTGCGCCGGACGTCGCGATCGACAGGATCGTGGCGCCGAAGCATTCGTCTGGACGATGGTGCTTGCGGCCGGGCTGAATGATCTCGGACATAAGCAGCGTAGCCGAAGGCGCCACTAAGATCTGCGTATCGCTGAGATAACGTGAATGCCGATGCGGGATCACGGGATCTGGAAGAAACTCCAGGTAGGCATCATCGGCTAGCGTGATGGTCTGGCTTTGCGCCGCATAGTTGGCGTCCATCGCGTGGATCTTGGTCGCGGATTGCGAGGTGATGTGCGCCTGCGCCCGCGGAGCGAGGGTGATGTCGAGGGCGAGCCTGTCTCCCTGCAGCACGCAACCCGTCGTCGTGATCAGGAAAAGGCAGGCCAGACCTGGCATTTCCTCGTCGCAATAGAGCGCGCGTTGCACCATGTAGGGCGCGCGCCGTTCCAGCTTCGCCAGAACAGTTCGACCAGAGCGGTGTTCCAGGCCCAGGCGCAGGAAGCCCGTCTTGCCGACCGCCCCGCTCCTCATCTGAGGCGGCTCGTCCTGGAACGGGGCAAACTCCGGGCTCGATGCAGCGATGGCTTCGGCGCGGGCCCAGGGAAAGGTCGCGGGTATCATGCCGGACGCCGTAGCTGCCGTTGGACATCGAACAAGAACTCCCGCTCGATCAGCGCGACCAATTCGGGAATGCCTTCCCCCGTCTTGCAGTTCGTGAACAGAAACGGCTTGAGGCCACGCATCAACTGCGAATCCCGCTTCATGACCTCGAGGCTGGCCCCTACGTGGGGCGCAAGATCGGTCTTGTTGATGACCAGGACGTCGGAGTACGTGATGCCGGGACCGTTCTTTCGTGGTATCTTGTCGCCCGCGGCGACGTCGATCACGTAGATGAAGTAGTCCACCAGCGCCGGAGAGAATGTCAGGGTCAGATTATCGCCTCCACTTTCGATCAGCACCACATCGCTGTCCGGAAAGCGCCGCTCCATGTCCTCGACGGCCGCGAGGTTCATACTCGGGTCTTCACGGACCGCAGTATGCGGGCATGCCCCCGTCTCGACGCCGAGGATGCGCTCCTGGATCAAAATACCCTTGAGCGTGCGCTGGACGTGCTTGGCGTCCTCGGTCGTGACCACGTCATTCGTGATGATGAGCACTTTGATGCCGAGATCGAGCAGACAGGGCGTGATGGCTTCCACGATCGCGGTCTTCCCTGACCCGACCGGGCCGCCGATGCCGATGCGCGTGATGTTCTTCGACATTCCGAGCTCCATTCGTCAGTTCATGAATAGCCGGACGTGCGCTCTGGTGTGGACGGCGGCCAGGATTTCCGTCAGCGGAGCAAAACTGGCCATGTCTGGAAGCCGTGCTGCCGCGGCGGCGGGGTATGCCTCTTCTGCCTTCCGAGTGAGCTCGTAGAGAATCTTCTGCGTATCGATGTGGCTGACCCTCATCAGCCTTAGGGCCGCTCCGAGGATTGTCGTCGCAACTCCGTACTGATGAACGACGAACGCCTGGCTGGCGGGCAGAAACTGAACGGCAAAGCCGATCGCCAGCGCTACTGGGTAGCAGCCCGGAGTCACGGACGCTTCAATGTGCTCACGCCACGTGCGAAGTAGCGGAGCGCCGACCACCTCCACACCCATCTCCGTGAACTTCTTGCCCATGCGAACCGACATCGACCGTGCCTCTCCGGAAAGCTTGCGGGCGTAGACCTGCGCGTCGATCCGGGAGAGCGTGTCAACGTCATTTGCCGTTGCCGCGCGATGCGCGGCGATCAGCGCGATGCAGTCGCTGCGTGCCGCCTGCTCGAGCGCAGTGTGTGTGAACGCGCGGAGCGTAGCAGCATTGGTGACGACGCCTTCCTGGATCGCGGATTCCACTCCGGAAGAAAACGAGAATGCGCCGATGGGGAACATTGAATCGCCGAACTGCAACATCCGCGAGAGAAATGCGGCGCTGTCTGCTGCTTTGGCGCCCTCATTCGCGATGGTCATGCGCGGACCGGCCGTTTGCAGGCGATGCTTGCGTCGGATCTCCCGAGCCCACATCGCGGCGCGTTGGCGGATGTCGGTGAACGTGGCCACCGTCGGGCTCGATGCCAGCGTAGCTCTCGTGCGTGTGGGAATGCACAGGTCCTTCCGCTCCACCGAAGAGCCGCCGTGATTCATGTGGAGCAAGATAGGGGATGACATCCCGGCCGGGTACGAACTCGTAGCGGAGTCCCTCGAAGCGGTGCGTGTTCATGACGGACGCCATCACCTTGCGGTCGACTGTGAGCGGGACATAGACGACCGTGTCCTTGACAAGCGCGGGCCAATGCTGGTTGCCCATTGCGTGGCCCAGTTCCACGCATGTCCGCATCGCCAGCTTCGGCGCAAGCCTCATCAGTTCGTCCAGATGCACGATCATCACGTCACGCAACTCGATTCGCGCAACGATCGCGGAGCGCGCATGGGCATCCCAAAGCAAGACGTCTCCATCGCGGATGTGGGTCCCGCGGTCGATCGAGATTGCGACTTGCACACCCTTGACCGTCGTCTTGCGGAAGCGGCTCTTCTGCGCTTCCCATTGGTCGATCTCGAGCAAGTCGGTATCGGCGGATGACAAGCGCTCCGCCCATTCATGGTCGTCGATGCTGCCCACGATTGTATCGATCAGGATCATGCCAGGCGCCTCAACTGAAGAAGTATTTCTGGTTCAACGACACCGTCTCTAGGGGGGGCACGGTCGCGTGCTTGCCGTCGACTGTCACGGCAAAGGTTTCCGGACTGACTTCGATCTTCGGCGTGCCGGTGTTTCGGACCATATTTCTCTTGCCGATATTGCGTACATTGCGCACCGGCATCACCTGCCTGCGGAGTCCCAGCCGCTCCTTGATCCCGGCGGCGTGCGCTGCGCCGGAGACGAACGTGATGCAGTTCTCCGCCAGCGCGCTACCCTGGGTTCCGAACATGGCCCGATAATAGGTGGGCTGGGGCGTCGGGAGCGACGCGTTCGGATCACCCATGACCGCCCAGCTGATGAAGCCGTTCTTGATCACGATCTTGGGCTTTGCGCCGAAGAAAGCAGGCTCCCACAGGACGAGGTCCGCGATCTTGCCGACCTCCACTGAGCCGAGCACTTCGCTAAGGCCGTGTGCAATGGCGGGATTGATCGTGATCTTCGCTACGTAGCGCAGCACCCGGAAATTGTCGTTGCCGGGCGCGTCCTCCGGAAGCTTGCCGCGGCCGGTCTTCATTGCATCGGCGGTCTGGATGCAACGCAGCCAACATTCCCCGATGCGGCCCATGGCTTGGGAGTCGCTCGAGAACATCGAGATAATCCCGAGATCCTGAAGAACGTTTTCCGCCGCGATGGTCTCAGCCCTGATGCGGCTCTCCGTGAACGCCACATCGGACGGAATGTCCGGACTGAGGTGGTGACAGACCATGATCATGTCGTAGAGCTCCGCCTGCGAGTTGATGCCGTAGGGAAGCGTGGGGTTCGTCGAAGACGGCAGGACGTTGGGAAGGCCAGCGATCTTGATGATGTCCGGCGCATGGCCGCCGCCGGACCCCTCGGTGTGGAACGAGTGGACCGTCCGTCCCTCGAACGCCTCGATCGAGTCGTCGATGAAGCCGGATTCGTTCAGGGTATCGGTATGAATGCAGACCTGCGTGTCCGTCTCGTCGGCTACGGTCAGAGCGGACCGCAGCACCGCCGGAGTGGTGCCCCAGTCTTCGTGACACTTCACGCCGACTGCGCCCGCCTCGATCTGTTCGATGAGGGCCGCCTTGCCGTGTCCGTGACCCTTGCCGAGGATGCCGACGTTGAGAGGCCAATCCTCGAACGCGCGCAACATCATGGTGATGTTGCCGGGACCGGATGTCACCGTCGTCGCATTGGAGCCGTCGGAAGGGCCCGTGCCACCGCCGATCAACGTCGTCGTGCCGTTTGAGAGTGCAGCCTGCGCCTGCTGCGGAGAAATGAAGTGAATGTGCGTGTCGATCCCGGCGGCTGTCAGGATGAGATGCGAACCCGAGATGGCGTCGGTGGCCAGACCTATCTCGAGCCCGGGCGTGACACGGTCCATGATCTGCGGATTGCCGGACTTGCCGATGGCACAGATGCGGCCATCCTTGATGCCCACATCCGCCTTCACGACGCCGAGCACCGCGTCGATCACGGTGACGTTGGTAATCACGAGGTCGGGAGCGCCACCCGCCCGCGTCACCTGATTGTCCATACCCATGCCTTCGCGCATGCTCTTGCCGCCGCCGAAAACGATTTCGTCGCCATATCCACCGCGCAAATCGCGCTCGATCTCGACGAATAGCCCTGTATCACCCAATCGGATGCGATCGCCGGTCGTCGGACCGAACAGGCCGACATATTCTTGTCGCGATATGGTCGCCATGTTCGCCCCCGCTCGAGAATAGGAGTGTCAGGCCTTCGTCTTGACGGAGCGGAAGCCGCGCCCCGTCGCCTGTGCCACCGCCTCGGATTTGACCGTGGCGGCGTCCGGGCCGGCGGTAGGACCGTCGACGAGATTGTTAAAACCATAGACGGCACGCTTGCCGCCATATGGAACGAGCTCAACCTCGCGCTCGTCGCCGGGCTCGAATCTGGTCGCCGTCGAGGAAGGAATATTGAGGTGCAGCCCGAAGGCGGCTGCGCGATCGAATTCCAGCGCGCGATTGACTTCGAAGAAGTGAAAGTGCGATCCAACCTGTATCGGCCGGTCTCCCGCGTTGCGCACCTTGAGTGTCGTCACGGGGCGATCTGCGTCGAACGAGATCGCAGACGGGCCGTAGATGTAGCCACCTATCGGTACATCGACCGTCGCCGGGTCGACATCGGCGGCAATCTTGGGACCGGCCTTGGGTCCAGCCATGTTGAGCTCCTGCTAGGCTGTCATTGGATCGGCGTATGTACGGTCACCAAACGGCTTCCGTCGGTAAATACCGCCTCGATCTGAACCATTGGAATGAGATCGGCGACGCCATCCATCACATCGGCCTTGCTCAGGACGGTGCGTGCTTCATTGGTCACATCTTCGATTGTCTTCCCTGCACGGGCACCATCGAGAGCGGTCGCCGAGATGACGGCTACGGCCTCTGGGTAGTTCAGCTTCAGGCCTTTGGCTTGTCGCTTCAGCGCAACGTCAGCCACCATGTAGACAAGCAGCTTGTCGAATTCTCTCGGCGTTAGTTGCATACAGTCCTCCTGAGCTGCTGGCGAAGGGCAGGCTGACATGGCTAGTCATGCAGACGCTCGCCGAAACAGGCAATGGGGCTTCTACCTAGTCACGGATTGGGAAATACCTAGCGAGCGGAATGTCGTAGCGCTTGGCCTGGTAGCGCTTGATTTTCTCAGTATGGAGCGCGGGCCTTTATTTTGCGCTGGGCCATTCCACCGTCGTGGTGGTCACGACGATGTTATTCACAGTCAGTGACGTGAGTTTCGGCGGCGACGGCCTCCTCGGGTTGTTCGCGGTTGCCTGGCTCGTGTCCACGGCTTCGTGGCGTACGGCCCCCGCGCACGACCGCTGGACGACATCCTTCACACGCGCAGATTGTCGCCTCCGTTCTGTCAATGACGGCTGAATGGGGCGCCGGGACGAAGCTGGCTCTTTGAATTTGCGCGGTTGGCAAGGGGCATTTCAGGCCTTACCGCCATCCGCACACCCGACGACCGCGATGCCACCAGCAGACCCAGCGGCGACGGCGTCGCCTGTATGGGTGTCCCCAGCCCGGACGAGGAGGTGGAGGCGGGGGCGGTCCCCACCACTGCGCCCGCCGCACGAAGTCCGTCGGCTCCCCGGCTTTCGCGAGATCAGAGTCGATCGGCATCGCCTCCGCGACGCCAACGAGGTGGACACCGATGGCGCCGATCGCCGCGGCGACAACGGCATTCTGTGCAAGGCCAAGGAAAGCGCGTCGGGTTGGAGCGTTCATCGCTTTCTCCTTCATTGTCATGCTGTCATTGTCATGCTGTCCTGCGCCCCGATTGCAGCGCGTAGCGCAGCCATGCCAGGCCATGCACGATCAAGTCGACACCGAGCAGGAAGCCGAGCGCCCAATCGCTGATCGTGGGGAAGCGGAACAGGATCAGCACGCCCGCCAGCACCGCGAAGGCGCCAGAAATCAGCATGATCCAGCCGTTCTGCCCCCAATAGGCAAAGCTCAGAATGCATCGGATGATGCCCGATGCGAACAGCACCGCGCCGAGGACATAGGTCAGGATCAGCGCGCCGGAGGCGGGTTGGGCGAGCAGCACGAGACCGAAGGCGAGATAAAGCGCGCCGAGCACGATCTGCCAGAGGAAACCGCCCCACCCTTTCGTCCAGAACGCGTGTGCGATCTCGAACGCGCCGGCCGCGATGGCGGTCAGCCCGATGAACTTGACGCTGACGATAGTCGCAAACACAACATCGCCGAGGGCGGCGGCGCCGGCGGCGATCAAGATAATGCCAAGCAGAGCGCAAACCCAGACTGGCGGAGGCCCTAGAGCTTCGATTCCTGACCGGCTGTCAAAGACTGTCATGCCATCCTCCAGATCTGATCGGCACGTTTCGGATGCTAGTTTTTGATCAGCAAGATGGACATCCGACGAAACCCTGAACCGCGGATCGGGAATGTGCGTATGTGTGAATGGGACCACAGGTTCCGGGAACGGCACGGTGACGGCTTATCGCCGGCCTCGCGGGCCCAACGTCAAGTGGGTCACCCCCGCCGCCAAGTTGATCCCGATCGACCGCTCTATCGACAGCGGCTGCAGGACGACGGTACGGCGAGAGCCGCCTATCAGAACGTTGGCGCCGAGGCCCGGGCCGACGGCGAGGCTGCCGCTCGCGCCCACATAGCTGCCGCGCAATGTTCCGGGACCGATCCGCGAGTTCTTGGCAAACACGGCCCAGGACAGCGTGCCCGCACTGGTCACGCCGAAATCAAGGCCGACGCGTCTGATCCGTCCCTCGTAGATGTACTGCCGGGGTGGACGCCGCGCGTAGAACACACAGCGCAACGACTGCGCCGACCCAAGCACCAGCCCAACTCGAGGCGTAGACAGGCACAACAGCCTGCCGACCCTGAACGTCTCAGCCCGCACGGGCGAGGTGATAGCGCAAAGCAAGGTCGACACACCGATGACTGCAAGATATCGCAACTTTTGCATTCAATCCTCCGCCTGCTTGTTCATTCCGGCGGGGACCTGTGAGGGCCGCCGGTCCTGGCGCAGCCAGAACGAGATGGCGAGGCCGATCAGCAGTACGGCGCCGAGAAGGAAGAAAAAAACGGACTGTTTGAGCCAGGATATCGCTGGAACGGCGGCGGCCATCGCGAGACCTAGAAAGGAAATCTGCGGAGACAGCAGGTTCACGCCCGCAAGGAACGTGCCGAGTGCAAGCAACGTCAGCAGGACAAGGCTGGTCGCCGGGGTGGGAAGCAACTGCTGTACGCCGGAGATCAGCATGATGTTCATCGTGACCAGAACCGCGATCCAGTGCAGGGCCTGCGTCCAGATCAAGCGGAACTGGTTCTCCTTGCCTTCGATCTCCGACCACTTGGTAAGGACGCAGACCACGCCGAAGGCAAGTGCCAGGAATTCCCAATAGCCGGTCAGGGGTTGGTGCGAGATGTTGGTATAGGCGACGCCGGCGATGGCGAGCAGCAGCGCTACGGCATAGGGAAGCTGCTGCCACAGGAAACGGTACCTCCGGGAACGCGCCAAGGGACGTTCTGGAGTATGACTTTGCTGCACATCAATCCCGCTCATGGATGCTCACTCGCGGCTGTCAGAGCCGGCTTGAGATCATCGCCGATGTAATCTTCGACATAGAGCCTGATGATTGCGACGCGGCCGACGGCGACCAACGGCATGGCAACGGCGACCCCCATAACGCCGAACAGCGCGCCGAGGAGGACGATCGCAACCAATGTCCAGGCCGGAGGGGTCTCGACCGCCTGTCGTTGGATCAGCGGGCCGATCACGTGACCTTCGATCGACTGGATGATCGTGTAGACGACGACGGCCCAGATCAGCAGCGAGGTCCCCAGCGGCATCGCGACGAGCGCGATCGGGATCGCGGCGACGATCGGCCCGAGATAGGGAATGAAATTTGACAAACCTGCCTGAATCCCAAGCACGAAAGGAGCGGGCAGTCCTATGAGATAGAGCGCGATCCATACGCAGAGTGTCATCAGGATGACGCGGATCAATTGACCGACGAACCACAGCCGCATGACGCTGCCCATCTCGTCCATCACGGCGCGAGCGCGGGCGCGGTACGAGTGTTTGACCAACACGACCACGCTCTCTCGATGGCTGGTGGGATCGTAGGCAAAGAGAATCCCGAGGAACAGAATCACGAGAACGGCGGTCAAAAGGCTCGATGCCCCACCCAGCAGAAATTGAGCGTGGCTGAGGAAGCGCACCTGATCCGCGAACAGCCATTGCGCAAAGTCGCGGCCCCATTCCGGACCGAGCAGGTCCACGCCATATGACAGTAAGTGTGTCTGGAGCACGTCGATTTGGGCATCCATGACCTTCAACAGCAGGCGTGTCTGTTCCGGCAACTTGCCTGCGCCCCAGGCCAGTCCAAAACCGGACAGCAGGAACAGCAGCAAGATAACGAGCGTCAAGCGCCAGACGCGTTTGATGGGAATGACTGGGGCTAGAGCCCGCGTCAAAGCATCAAGAAAGGCTGCGAACAACACGCCCGCAAAGACAATCAGCAGACTGGAGACGGTTTGCCATACCAGGAAGAGAGCGACGCCCGTGGCAAGCAAGGTAAGGCCGACCGCCAGCATGCTCGGCCGTCCGGTTTTTCCGGCCTGGTCAGCAGGATTCTCGTGCAGAACGACCTCGCGGAATCTGTCTGTTCCCATCCTGGAATCGCTCATCGCTCGGTCCATTGCCAGGGAGTGACGCTCAGATGTGACGACCAGGTCGGCGATCCCTCAGGTGCGAACGCGACGGCTACCATAGTGCGGGTGCCTGCCGCCGCGATGGCGCCAGTAGCGGTGCTTGAAAGGACTGGTATTGGTGTTGGGTGCCGCCTCCTTTGGCGCAACCGCACTAGGCTCTTTTTGCGGCGTCGCGGTGTTGTCCTTCGGCTGCGCGACCGAAAGGGACGGCATGACAACAGCCACCCATCCGCTCAGGACCAAGGCGCGCCCAATGGCGTGAATGTTCATACTCGCCTCCTGTGGTCGGGGGACCACGGCTCAGATCGCCTGGCTCCGTCGGCCTGCGCGCAGAGTCCGGCACCACCCCGCGACCTTAGAAGTGCGCGTCATGTGCGCACATCAGGGATTCTCTGTAGGCGGCGAGGGCAGGAAATCGGCAGGCGCGCCGGACGCTCAGGAAGCGGAGGTCGGATCCGGCTGCCGGGCAACGAGCACGACACTGCCGCGGAAGAACTCGCCGGCCCTGGCGAGCTCGGCGGCGAGGTGCCGGGCGTGGCGGATGGCGGCATCCTGATCGGCGCAGTCTTGTCCAATCCCATCGGGACAGACACCGTACTTGTCGGCAATGTGAAAGAAGAAGCGCATGCCCCGGATTAGGGCAGACGGGCTGCTGCTTCCAAGTGACAAAGGCGTAAGGAATCTACGCCAAAGGGCTCAGCCGACTGGGCAGGTTCCTGTCTTGCGGGACTGTAACGCGAGCAGCGGGCGAGCGTATCCGGAGCAGGTGGTTTCACCGCGGCAATTCGGGTCATCGTCCGATGCCGTTCCGCAGGCCGAAGGGATAGCGTGGCCTCGCTGGGGCAAGTTCCAGAGGAGGCAGCGATGTCCAATTTTGACCAGAACCTGGCGGCTGCGGAGACGGCGGGCCGCGCGATTGCGGTGGATGCCGGATTGCGTGACTACATGCTGCGCATCTACACCTACATGGGCGCCGGCGTCGGCTTTACCGCCGTCGTCGCCTGGCTCACCTATCAGATTACCGATCCGGCCTGGCTGGAGAGCCCATTGATGTGGGTCGTCATCCTGGCGCCGCTTGCGCTGGTGTTCTTCATCGGCTCGCGCATCAATACGCTGTCGGCACCGACGGCGCGGCTTCTGTTCTTCGTCTATGCAGGCTTGATCGGCATATCGCTCTCGATGCTGCTGCACATCTACACCAGCTCGTCGATCGCTCGCGTGTTTTTCATCGCAGCCGCCAGTTTCGGCGCGCTCAGCCTTTTTGGATATACGACCAGACGCGATCTCTCCGGGCTCGGCACCTTCCTGTTCATGGGCCTGATCGGAATCATCATCGCGAGCCTGGTCAATCTGTTCCTGTGGTCGAGTGCGCTCGACTGGCTGATCTCGATCGTCGGCGTCGGCGTGTTTGCCGGGCTCACGGCCTACGATACGCAGCGGATCAAGGCGATGTACGACAGCGCGGATGACCAGACCTCTGCAGGTCGCAAGTCAGTCTTGGCCGCGCTGTCGCTCTATCTCAATTTCATAAACCTGTTCATGATGCTGTTGCGGCTGGCGGGCGGCCGACGCTGAGGCGGGGAAAGCCGGCGGCTCATGCCGCCGGCCGCTCGACGGCGCTGGCCAAGGCGTCGCGCAAAGCCTTTTCCTTGGTGTCGTCGAGAGACGTCTTGAGCACGACGCCGCCGGCGTCCTTGATCTCCTTGATCACCTTGTCCGCGGTCATGTGCTTGATCAGAACGAACAGGGCCGCGTTTCCGGTCTGGAGATTTGCGGCCAATTCCTTCATGAATTTGTCATCGATGCCGAAGTCCGACAGAGCGCCACCGAGAGCACCCGAGGCTGCGCCCACAGCGACGCCCAGGATCGGATTGAGAAAGAGAACGCCGATCAGAAGCCCCCAGAAGCTTCCTGTCATCGCGCCCATGGCGGTCGTGTTGACGAGTTGATTGAGCTTGATGCCGCCCGAGTCCGTCTTCACGGCGATCACGGCGTCGCTGATCGTAATCAGATATTCTTTCTGCAGCCTGAGCAGTCGTTGACGCACCTCTTCGGCCTTCGCCTCGGACGGATACACGATCGCAACCAGATCGGACATGGAGGCCTCCTGTAAGTTCTAGAACATGCGGAGCGGAACATCAGGGCCGACGTTACGGTGCAAAGGTCAGCTTCGGAATCGGAGGAACCCCTAGGCGTGGTGGCTGAATGTCCCCATGTCGTGGGCTCGCACATGCAATTGAGCATTCCCTGTTCTTGAGCACGACGCCTGCGTGTGCCCAAGCGCTCGCCGAGCCGCTAACGCTCGGCGTCATGAAGCCTCCGGCCGGCAGCAAAGCCGGCCTTCTCATTTGATCGCCACCATCGTCGCGTGGATGCTTCGGATCTCCTATGGTCCGCTTCGTCGTGTCGCTGCGCCGACCCAGACAAGCCGTCATGCGGACGAAAGCAAAATTCGCGCAAAGAAAATCCCGCTGCGATACTAGATCGAAGCGCGCATTTTCAACGGCTGCAACGACCCGAAAATGATGTTCTCGAGTGCATCTATGCATCTATTATGTGTCAGCGAAGCCTTTCCGAAACCACCTTCGCGACGGTCGCGCCATATTCGTTTATCCGAATTTTGAGATCGTCGCGCCCCCGTGGCAAGAGTCTCCCTGGCTGCTCCCGCGGACCGCCTGCCTGTGCAAGGTGTCCTATTGAGGGTTTTAATCTAAGGTAGTGCTACCCTCTGGTGTGGTGCTACCTTCAGGTGTATGATCTGGTCTTGGGGATAAGCTCTCGGGCGGGGCCACAGAGAGGAGCGCGTACAATGCTGCATGGCTCCCGCAATCCTAAATTGAAGAAAGCCGCCGTCTGCGAATGGCAGCAAATCGGGCCGGCAGCGGCGAACGACCAGCTCTATTGGCGGTCTTCGACGGATCTTCTTTTCCTTGTACGCCCTTCTTATGGAGGGCGCTTCATATACGAGGGAGCCAATCCCGCGTTCGAGGCTTGTCTTGGGCTGTCTTCTGAGGACATTTACGACAAGGATATCTCTGATTTTATGAGGAAGGACGACGCTATATCGGTGTCCGAAGCCTTTCGGGCGTGCGTCGCACAAGGCAAAGAGGTCAGAGTTCGCCAGCATCTTGCGTTGGGCGGCCCGCGGCGGATGGTGGAGACCACTGTTGTACCGATCGTCGATCCCATGGTCGGTCGCGTTATCCGGCTCATGGGACATCATCGTGCCGCGTGTGACGGTCGTTGTGAAATTGTTACTGAAGCTGCCGATCAGGCGCATGCCAACATCAGCTTGATATCGATCCAGGATGGCATTCAGGAGCGGATAGCGTCCGATCTCCACGATTCGACTTGCCAATATTTGATTGCTGCGAGTCTGGGCCTCATGCGGTTGCGGACCAGCCTAACGGACAAGTCCCGGTCGCAGCAACTTTGCGACGAAATCGATACGTCAATTGATAAAGCTCTCAAGGAGATCCGTGGCTTTGCCTATCTGCTGCATCCACAAAATCTGACGGTCCATGGTCTGAAGGCGGCAATCGAGCAGTACGCAGAGGGAATTGCGGCGCGTACATCGCTGCAGATTCATACGAGGATCGTATCCGACGTAGATCAATTGTCCCATCAAACGAAACACGCACTGCTGCGTGTCGTTCAGGAGGCTCTCACGAACGTAGTTCGCCATGCCAGAGCGACGGAGGCGAGAATTGTCATCAACACGGCGGGCCTCCATTTCCGGCTGACGATCAGTGACAATGGACGTGGTTTTGCGACCGATCCTGCGAGGAAGGGCGCGAGCTCCATGCCGATTGGGGTGGGAATTCCCGTAATGAGAGCGAGGCTGCAACAGGTCGGAGGCACCCTGGATATCAGGTCTACGCCGGCAATGGGGCAGTCCGGCACAAAGTTGTGCGCAATCGTTCCGCATGGTCCCGTCGGGGATACACATAGCCGGCGGAAGCCCATACCGCGCTTGCAGGTACGCAATAGGAAAGAACATTGATTACCAGCGCCGACTGGAAATCGCTTGGAACCTTCAACTTGGGACCGCGCCGTCAAGAAAAAGACCTTGGAGTACTTTGTCATGAAGCGGCTTCTTATCGCGGACGACCATGATGCGGTGCGGTCTGGCTTGCGCGCAGTGCTGGAGCAACGGCCAGGTTGGGAGGTGGTGGCTGAAGCCAGTGATGGCGGCAAGGCGATCGCCGCGGCCATTGAAAGCCGGCCGCACGTCGCGATTCTCGACTTTTCGATGCCGCGAATGACTGGCGTGGAGGTCGCGAGGCGGATCAGAAACTATCCATTGCAGACCGAAGTCCTGATCTTCACGGTGCATAACTCCAGCCTGCTCGCTCATGAGGCCTTTGAGGCCGGTGCCCGTGCGTTCCTCTCGAAGTCGGACGCCAACAAGCTGCTGTTGGCGGCCGTTGAGTCGCTTCTGCTGCACAGGCCATTCTCCAGCGGGGTTTGCCCGAACGAATTCGATAGCAGACGACTGGGCGGGGATGACGGCAAGAATCGTCCACTCACCCCGCGGGAGCAGCTTGTCGTCAAGCTGGTTGCGGAGGGATACAGCAACAAGAACATTAGCGTCATCTTGAACCTCAGCCTCAAGACAACCGAAGCTCATCGGGCGGCTGCAATGCATAAACTGAATGTGAATTCCACGGCGGGGTTGGTCCGGTACGCGGTTCGTGCAGGACTGGTCGACGCATGATGGTTTTTTTGGCGGACTTCGGTCGCGTCAGTATCTTGGCCGGGACACCTCAGGGTTATCCGGGATAATCCTATTGGGCGGGATCGGTATAATCGCTCGCAAATGCTGCCGGTCGTCTCCGTCGCCTGCCCGACAGGCCGGAGTCGGCAAACGGGAACGACGCCGTGAAACGCATCTTGGTTGCGGATGACCATGAGGTCGTACGTTCCGGGCTTCGCGCGATCGTGGAGACGCGCTCCAACTGGATCGTGTGTGGAGAGGCGATCAACGGCGAGCAGGCCGTCGCATTGGCCCTTGAGACGAGGCCGGACATCGCGATCATCGACTACTCGATGCCCCTCATGAACGGCTTGGCTGTCAGCCGTCGGCTCAGGTCGCTTCATCTGCGCACGGAAGTGCTGGTTCTGACGATGCACGAGACGGAGGAACTCCTGACAGAAGCGATCTCGGCAGGCGTTCGCGGGTTCTTGTTCAAGTCTGATGCCCGGAAACACCTGATTTCGGCGATTGAAGCGCTGCTTGACGGCAAACCCTATTTCACCAGCGTTCTGCTCGAAAAGCTGCTCCATGAGTACCAGGTCAATGCGCGGAACCAATCAGCCAGGCTGCTGACCTCGCGCGAGCAGAACGTGGTTCAGTTGATTGCGGAGGGACATACCAACAGGTCCATAAGTGCGATCTTGAAGCTGAGTGTGAAGACTGTGGAAACGCATCGCGCCTCGGCAATGCGCAAGCTCGGCATGTCGTCGACCGCTGAACTGGTACGCTATGCGATCCGCAAGAAGTTGGTTTCGCCATGATCGGATGCCTGATCTTGGAGCAGAGCTGATGACCCGCCGCTTGCGGGGAACGGTCCTGGTTGGGCCGGCTTGGGATGGTTGGACTGTGCCAGGTGACGTGGCGACGCGCTGAGGCCGCCAATTCCAGGGTGGGAGTCGTGGAAGCGCTTGGCTGGAGTTCCAGCAGGCACCAGCACGAGCCAGCCTGCGGATCGTCTCGTTAGGCTTGGCGGAGATCTTGAATCGGCTATTTTATAATGCAATTTCAACCATATACGAGTTCGCAATTTTATCCGGAATGGCGCACCATTTCCCTGACATCACCGAGCTGCGACCGCTGCTGAACCACGACCCTTGTTCGCTATACGGGCCCGGCTGCCGCTGATATGATGCCCGCCATTGGACGGTAGACGGCAGTTCGCCACCAACTCTTCTGCGATGCCGGACTTCTGATCGGACCTCGATCCCGCTCGCGCCTTTTCGCATTGCCTCGACAAGAACGCTGAACAAATTCGTCAACGACTGCCGCGTCCCCGCTCACATTGGGAGATGTGCCATGGCTGCATCGGACTGGCGTCTCGAAGGCGAATGGATGAAGAATTGCAATTGCGCGTTTGGCTGCCCCTGCGATTTCAATGCTCTACCGACCCGCGGCTATTGCAAAGGCATGGTCGGCATGCGGATCACGACGGGGCATTTTGAGGGCGTCAAGCTCGATGGCCTTTGTTTTGCGGTCGTGGTGGATTTCCCCGGCGCGCTGCATCAAGGTAACGGCAAGATGCAGCCCATCGTTGACGAACGCGCCACACCGGAGCAGCGACAGGCGCTGTTCAATATTCTGTCGGGCAAGTATTCGGCCGAGGGCACGCTGTTCCACATCTTCAGCCTGATCGTGACGACCATTCACGATCCGATTTTCGCGCCGTTCGAATTTTCCTTCGACAGGGATGGTCGTGTCGCAAAACTCGTCGCCGGCGAGGTGCTCGAGACCGAGGTGGAGCCGATCAAGAATCCCGTGACCGGTGCTCCACATCGAGTTCAAGTGGTCATGCCCGAGGGCTTCGAGCACAGGGCTGCCGAGATTGCGTCCGCCAACATTCGCTCGACCGGCGCGATCCAGTTCGAGACCCAGGGCACGCACAGTTCGCTCGCCAATGTGGTGCAGACGCCCGAGGGCGTCGCGGCGTGATGCGGCGCTGACATCGGGGCCGCACCTCGGTGTCAGCTCGTCATCTTCCGGGAGCGCGACACGCGCGTCGCGAAGGATGAAGGTCCGGCTCCCCGATTCGTCACTGCGCTGGCGGGCCAACCTATGCACGGGCGCGCGATACTGGAACATCTGCTCCACCGCGATCGCTTGATCGTCGCGATCGGGACCGCCGTCGTGGCGGCGCTCGCCTGGGTCTATCTCATGGGCGGCGCCGGCATGGACACCGACATGATGGCCGAGATGCCGGACATGGCCCCGATGCCGTGGACGCTGCGCTCTGCCGCGCTGCTGTTCGCGATGTGGTGGGTGATGATGATCGCGATGATGGCGCCGAGCGCGGGGCCTACGGTCCTGTTGTATGCGACGATCCGGCACAAGGACGAGACTGCATCCCGCGCAACAATCGATGCCTGGATCTTTCTCGCCGGATACCTCGTGACATGGGCTGGGTTCAGTCTCGCTGCCGTCCTGGCACAATGGGCACTTGAACGCCTCGGCCTCCTGTCGATGGCGATGGCAAGCACCAGCGCGGTTCTGGGCGGCGTCATCTTGCTAGCCGCGGGGCTTTACCAGTTCACGCCGCTCAAGCGCGCCTGCCTGCGGTACTGCGAGAGCCCGCTGTTGTTTCTCAGCCGGCATTGGCGGCCCGGCACGCGCGGGGCATTCCGCATGGGGCTGCGCCACGGCAGCTACTGCGTCGGCTGCTGTTGGTTTCTGATGGCCTTGCTGTTTGTCGGCGGCGTGATGAACCTGGTCTGGATCGTCGGCCTCATGCTCTATGTCGCCGGCGAGAAGCTGCTGCCGTTCGGCCGAAGATTGAGCTATGCGGCAGGCGGGATCCTCATCCTGTCCGGCGCAATCGTTCTCGCGCATGCGGTGTGAGGCCCGAAGACCGCGAGCGCTGCTGAACCGCGATGAGACCGGGATGAATCGTCATCGCGCTTTGGATGTTTGTTTGAGGATGATCCTTTCGGAAAACCGCTGCGCACTTTCTCTGGATCGTGCACTAAGATACCGCACTCTTGCAGACGGGCGTCTGAAACGCATCAGCTTTGACGGGCAAATATCAACTGCCCCACGTCGATCTTTCCGGCCCTGAACCCTGCCTCGCAATAGCACAGATAATATTCCCACAGCCGGCGGAAGGGCTCGTCGAACCCGAGCGAGGTCAGGTCGCCCCATGCCCTGCCGAAGTTCTCGCGCCAGAGTGCGATCGTCTTTGCATAGTCTTGTCCAAACACACGCTCGCGAATGACAGGCACCTCGAAGCGTTCGCCAAGCGAGCGCAGGATATTCGTCGAGGGAAGCATCCCTCCCGGAAAGATGTACCTCTGGATGAAGTCCACGCGCTGCCGATAGCTGTCAAAGAGCTCGTCGCGGACCGTGATGGCCTGGATGCCTGCCAGACCGCCCGGCTTGAGCCGCCGGTTCAGCTGATTGAAGTATGCTGGCCAGAATTGCTCGCCGACGGCCTCGATCATCTCGATGGAGGCGATGCGGTCGAAATGGCCTTCCTGGTCGCGATAATCCTGCAACCGGACCTGGACCTTTTCGGCGAGCCCAGCTTCGTGGATTCGTCGACGAGCAAATTCGTGCTGCTCCTTGCTGATGGTCAGGGCCACCACGCTCGCACCGTAAGTCTTCGCGGCAAACTCGGCAAAGCCGCCCCAACCGCATCCGATCTCGAGCACGCTCTGACCGGGCCGCAATTCGATGGCTTTCGCCAGTTGTTCGTATTTGTGATGTTGAGCAGCGGGCAGGTCGGCCGTCTCGGCCGGGAACAGAGCCGACGAGTAGGTCATGCTCGAATCGAGCCACGCAGCGAAGAACTCGTTTCCAAGATCGTAATGCGAATGGATGTTGTGCCTCGACCCCTGTCTCGTGTTCCGGCGCAGTCGATGAAGCATCCGCCGGCAGAACCGGACCAGCATGTTCCCGGCAAAGGCACTGTCGACCAGCTCTTCGTTGAGACAGAACACGTAGAGAAGCTGGGTGAGATCGGGCGTGGTCCAATCGCCTCGAATGTAAGCCTCGGCCATGCCGATGTCGCCACCCATGACGAGGCTGCGCGCGAACCTGTAGTTGTTGAGCTCGATGGTGGCCGACGGACCCGGAAGCCGGCCGCGCAACGTGACGGTTCTCTGGTCGGGAAGGCGCACATGAACCGTGCCGTACCTGATCTGCGATGCAAGGCGCAGTGCCAGTCGGGCAAGGAATGGGACACCATCGAATTGAACGGCCTGACGCGTGGCTGCGAGGTCCATGGTTTAAATCTCGCGTTGTTTCAAACGGGGCAGGTACGGAGCACCTTTCAGCCAAAGCCGCATCGCTTCCCAGTGGATGGCTGCGATCACCTTGAAAGTCAGGAAGGGCAGACCGAACAGCGCCGCCAATAGCGAGTGGCTGGTCAGAGGGTGGCGTCGTCCGCGGAACGCTGCCGCAAACATCGCGCCCTGCTCGCTCGTCTGCAGGATTCTGACCCTCACATCTTGCTCGGGCGGAGAAATGCTGAAGCGGTATTGCGTCTCCATTTCCATGAAAGGTGAAACGTAAAACTCCTTCGCCTGGCTTTGTCGTACTGTACAGCCTGATCGCGCATCGTGCACGGGCAGGATGTAGGAATGCATCTCTCCGAAGGTGTTGCGGACCTCGTATATCAACAGCGCGAGATCGCCGGACGCGCCATAGCAGAAATAGACCGAAAGCGGGTTGAACACGTAGCCCAAAACCCGGGGATAACAGAGAAGGAGAATGCGGCCTCCGGAGAGATCGATGCCACGCTCCGCTGCCAGTCCTCGGACGTGCCGGCCGAGGCACGGGCTCTTGCCTTCACCGTGATCGCGCTCGTGGAAGCTGAAGAGTGCTGCTCGATTGACGCCAAACAGCCTGGACTGACGGTTTGCTTCGTTCAAGCGATCGAGATCGATCAGCAGGCTCATCACGCGGTAGCTGAACCTGTGCTGCACGGGCCGCCATCGCGCGTGCATCACTTTTCCCCAGTAGAGCGCGGCGGGCGCTATCGCATTTTCCGCTCTCGTCGGGTTCGTTAGGACCATCGTGCTACTCGGCTGCTTGGACGAGCAAGGGGGCCGACCGACGCCATGGAACCTCGCCGCCGAGCGCCTCGGCAACGGAGATGCCTGACTGCAAGCCGTCCTCATGAAAGCCGTAGCCGGTCCACGCGCCGCAGAACCACGTCCGGCGGCGCCCCTGAATTGCGGGGAGCCGTCGCTGTGCCGCGAACGCTGTCAGGTCGTATTGCGGATGGGCGAAGCTGAATTTTCCAAATGTCAGATGGGCCGCCGGCTCGAAAGGCGGGTTGAGACTGACGAACAATGGCTTGCTGTCGTCTATGCCCTGCAGCCGGTTCATCCAATAGGTCACTGCCACGTCGTTCTGGACAGGCGTTTGTCGTGGCCATCGCAGGAAGTTCCAGGATGCCCATGCCTGGCGGCGCCTGGGCATGAGATTGCGATCGCGGTGCAGATAAACGGTGTTCGGGGCATACCTGATCGCGCCGAGAATGGACCTTTCCTGGGCGTCGGCATCCGGCAGCGCCGCCAGGGCCTGATCGCTATGGCAGGCCATGACGACGGCATCGTAGGTCTCTACACCGCCATGAGTGTCGCGGACCGTCACGCCATGCTCCGATCGATGGATCGACGTCACTGCACAGCCTAGCCGAATGTTGTCCTTGAACATAGCGGTGAGCTTGTCGACATAGCGCCGGCTGCCCCCGTCCACGGTACGCCAGCGCGGCCGGTCCAGATGCAGGAGCCGATGGTTGTCGAAGAAGGCGACGAAGTTCTCCGCCGGAAAGGACATAATGTCGGCCGACGAGGACGACCAGATGGCCGCCCCCATCGGTCCGAGATAATCGGAGAACAGACGCGGGCCGAATGATTCCTTGCGCAGATACTCGCCCAGCGTCAGGTTGTGCAGCCGGCCGGCGCGCAAGTCTGCCGCGCTCTGCCTGTTGAAGCGCAGGACCTCGGCCAGCATGCGAAAATAGGATGGCGATCCGAGATTGCGCGGTTGTGCAAACAGACCGCAAACAGTTTGCAGAAAGGTCTCGCCGCCACCCCGCCATTCGAACCGACCGTGATCGGCGGACATGGCGAAGCTCATGCAAGTCTCGACGGTCCTCACGCCCAGCCGCGCGAACAGCGCCGTCAATTGCGGATAGTTCGCCTCGTTGAACACGATGAAGCCGACATCGACGTCAACGGCCTCGCCATCGTAGTCGACGCGAACGGTATGGCTATGTCCGCCCGGGCGCAGCTCGCGCTCGTACAACGTCACCGCATGGCGTTTCGACAGGAGCCACGCGGCGGCATTGCCGGCAATTCCCGTCCCGATCACGGCCAAACGCATGCTCTGTCGCCCCCAACTGGATATCGCCAATACGGTACTTGAAACGGTCGTTATGCAGGGAAACGTTCGGCGGGACGGCGCGGATCACCTTGCGGATCATCGGCCAGCCCGCCGCCGCAGGCGAAACCAGTTCCTGCAGCGGACGTATCGAGGAGACGTCAACTCTGGTGATGGCATGGTTTTGGTGCATGTTCAGGCATTAGGCGGCATTGCGCTGGCCCTTTGTCTCCTGATGGGACTGGCTTGGGTCGTTCAGCAGCGCACCGGAAATTCCGGATGGGTGGATGCAATCTGGTCCTACGCGACCGGCCTCGTTGGCGCGGGCGCCGCCCTGTGGCCTCTCGATGCCGGGGCGTCGGCACGCCAGGTGCTTGTCGGGAGCCTCGTGCTGCTTTGGTCGGTGCGCCTAGGGACGCACATTGCGCGCCGGGCCGCGGCAGGCATCGACGATCCACGATATGCGAACTATGCGCGTCAATGGGGGGCTGCGGCTCCTCGCCGGATGTTCCTTTTCCTGCAATCGCAGGCGCTGGTCTCAGTGCCGTTGCCGTTCGCCGTCTTCCTCGCGGCGCACGCTCCCGAGCCCGGATTGCGACTGCAGGACTACGCCGGAGCCGTCATTCTTCTGGCAGCCGTCGCAGGCGAGGCATTGGCGGACCGGCAATTGCGCCGGTTCAAGCTCTGCCCCTCCAACGCCGGACTCGTCTGCGATGCTGGCCTTTGGCGCTGGTCGCGCCATCCGAACTATTTCTTCGAATGGCTGGGGTGGTGGGCCTACCCGATCATCGCGTTGTCGTCCGGATATGCATGGGGGTGGGCCAGCCTAGCGGCGCCGGCGATCATGTACTGGATACTCGTGCATGTGACGGGGATACCCCCGCTCGAGGAGCAGATGCTGCAATCGCGCGGCGACCGGTATCGGGAGTATCAGGCACGTACCAGTGCATTCTTCCCGTGGCCGCCGAAACAGGCACATTGATGGCCGGTGGTGTTGACTGCACGCAAGCGGGCGTGAGTGTGCGGATATGATCCGGCGTGGCTCGCCGGTCGTTAATCCGGTGCCGGGTTCGACAAGCCGGGCAGATGCAATCGGACGGGAACGCGGACATGAATCTTCTCTTCACCTATCTTTCGGTAGGTTTGACCTTCGTTGCGATCGACATGGTCTGGCTGAAGATCATGGTTGAAAGGCTTTACCGGCCGGTGCTGGGCGATATGTTGCGGGCCGAGCCCAATCTGGCGGCCGCTGCAGCATTCTACTTGCTGTATCCCATCGGTTTGATCTGGTTCGCCGTGCTGCCCGCGCAGCAAGACGGGAGTGCGCTGCGCGCTTTCACGTCCGGCGTGATGCTCGGCTGCTTCAGCTATGCGACCTATGATCTCACCAATCAGGCGACCCTGCGGAATTGGTCGACCGGGCTGACACTAGCGGATGTTTTCTGGGGATCGTTTCTCGCCGGTGTCAGTGCCTGGATCGGATTTCTCGTCGCTCGGAAGCTGGCACACTGAGCGGAGAGTAAGCGCGACAGGCCGAGCTAGGGGTAACTTCGCCCTCCGAGCTGATCGAACGTGTCTCTCGTTTCGGCGATCTTGTCGGACAAGGATCTGAATGCGCTTTGAGCCTGCAGCTTCGCATCTTCGTCGAGCAGGAGGAAGGCGAGATCGACCAGTTGATCGCTCATGCGCTCCATGGCAGCAAGCATCTGATCGAGGCCGGCTCCGGGATCTCCGGCTCCGACACGTTCGACATCTCTCAAAACCGCTTCGAGCCGTGCGATCGAAGAGACGAGCCGGTCCCCGCGATCGGGCTCCGGAAACGCGATGATCTCTGCAGCCATGCGCGTTCTCCGGCTTCAGGCCGCGGCCGATGCCGCAAGGCAATCCTTGCGCACCGCCAGAATGGTTCGGTGAAGCCAGGTCTTGATGGTGCCGACCGGCACTCCGAAGCGTCGTGACAGGCTGGCCCGACTCTCGCCTTCGAGATAAGCCAGAGCCACCAGCTTGCGGCGATCTTCCGGCAAACGAGCCAACGCCCCGCGCGCAATCGGTTCTGCGCTGGCGTAGTCGAAATCCTCGCTCGATGACGGGCCGGCTCCCGCCGGAACCAAAAGCGCTTCGTTCAATTCGTAAGTTGCTTGCCTTCTGGTCCGCCGATGATCGATTGCGGTATTCCGGACGATTGCGGCCATCCAGGCCATCGCCGGGGCGCGTTCGGGATCGAACCGGTCAGCCTTCCGCCAGATCTTCAGGAAGGTTTCCTGGAGGATGTCGTCGACCTCGTGAGGCGGGGATCCAACGGCCAGCGCTATCCTGCGCAGCCGATCTCGTGTCAACGTGTGGAGCTCTGCGAAGGCACGTGTCTCGCCCGCGGAAACGCGTGCCAGCAATTCGGGCAGCCTCTCGCTCGGCACCTGACTCGCCAGGCTTGAACCGGCCATGTCCTGTCTCCCTTGCGTCTGTATCGAAACGCTCGGGGCACGGGTCCGGATCACTTTGCAGGGGAAGGACTCTCGAGAATCAAAGCCGCACGAACGGCCCGATCAGTCGGCCGAGAAAACCGTTCATGCGCAGGTCGCCGGTCATCGCGACCAAGCAGACGCATGGGCCTTCGTCGCCGACGATGGGACGATGCTCGATCTCGTCATCACCGTAATCGAAATCACCAGGACCAAAGCGTCCGCCCTCGTGACTGAAGCTGCCCTCGAGCACGAGGGTCAGTTCGGTGCCGGTGTGAGTGTGTTCGAGCATGCGTGAGCCTGGCGCGGACCGAAGCAGAAAGGCGCGCGCCTTGCCCGAACTGGACAGCTCGATCGGCCGCATGCTTAGACCCGGCGCGATGCGCCGGCGCTTGCCGATGCGATACTTTCGCAGTGCCGGCGGAAGATCATGATTGGCGTCGGACGAGAGGGGCGGCGCCGCTTCGTCTTCCGGAGAGCTGTCAATTCGTGACATCACACGGTCGAACGCATCTGGCGCGATCGGCACCGGCTCGACATCCTCCAGCGCTGCTCCCGCAAGCTGCTCTATGGCCTGCACAAAGCGGGCGCACCGCGTGCAACCTGCCACATGCACTCCTACGACCAGCTGATGGGCCTCTTCCAGCTTGCCAGCCGCGAAATCGGCCAGAAGATCTTCAGGCGGATGGTGGCTGATCGTCATGCTTCTTCGTCCAATATGTCTCTCAACCGGTTCATCGCCAGCCTGATCCGCGACTTGACCGTTCCGAGCGGAATACCAAGCTGGCTCGCGATTTCAGGGTGCGCCCTCTCCTCGATGAACGACAGCCTCACCACCATGGATTGTTCTGTCGAGAGTTGCTTGATGGCGGACTCGATCCGTGCGGCATCTTGCACCCGCGAAATGACGGCATCTGCCGATTCGGCCGGATCTGGTGCATCGGACAGCTCGGGATCGGCATGCAGACGGTCTGCCCGCGCTCTGCGACGGAACAAATCGATCCGCAGATTGCGCGCGATCGTAAATATCCAGGCCGCCGCGCCCGCTGTCGCAGGATCGAAAAGGCTCGCCTTCCGCCACACGGCGATCATCGTGTTTTGGGCGATCTCCTCCGCTTCGTCGGGGCTGCACCCGGCTTTCTGCATCAGTCCCTTGATGCGAGGCGCGAAATGCTCGAATAACCGCTTAAAAGCGGCCCGGTCACCGTGAGAGGCGACGCGCCCGATCAAGTCAGCCCAATCCACCTTTGCCTTCGGCCCTTTGCTCGCACCAATGGACAGCCGCGCCTCACCCCGCCGGGGCACGCGAGCTTCAGCCCGGATTGGCACATCTATAGCCCGGATAGCAGCGATCATGGCGCCTCGACAAGCGATCTCCGAGGCTGAGAACGAGCGGGAACAGGCCCCAGATCACTGTGAAAAGCCCAATTGTTGGTTCCGAACCGGATGCTCTGTATCCCCCCATCCTGGCACTCCGCTTGCTCAGTCAGGAGCCAAGCCAAGGTCTCGGCAAGTAGGCCGTTTCAGGTTGAGGCAAGTGATGCAGAAAATGTCCCGTTCTGGTGCTGCCGGTGAACTCCGGCTCGATGCATTGATCGCCGATTTGTGGTGGCGCGTTCGGCTCCTGAACACCGACATCCTCGAGGAGGAAGCTCGGGCCAGGGTGTCCGACGTGAACCAGCCGACCTATCCGCTGCTCGCGCTCAACCTGCGCACAAGACGCGACAACCTGGTGTCGACGATCGGCGTGCTCGAGCAGCGCGCGAGAGCAATGTCGGAAGCGGCTTGAGGGCAGTCTCCGGGCCGGCGGCCGCGCCACGCCGCGGGTCGTCGGCGCACGGGATGCAACGAGCATCGTCGCATGGCTCGAATGCCTCCGGCGCTTGTCGGGGCATGAGTTGAATTCACGCCGTGCCTGGCTGTGATATTGCTGGCCCTCTGCAATCCCGCGAGGCCTCCATGCTCCCCATTCCCGCCGACATCTTCACCGAGCCGGAGGACGTGTCGCCCGACGGCCTTGCCAATCTCGGCCCGCTGCGGCGGCTGGCCGGCACCTGGCAGGCGGACAAGGGCATCGACATCAATCCGAAGGCGGAAGGGCCGGAGCGGCGAACCTTCATCGAGCGCATCCGCATGGACCCCATCGATCCGCAGGCCAACGGGCCGCAGCTGCTGTACGGTCTGCGCTATCACATTCACATCAACACGCCCGAGGAAGACATCACCTTCCACGACCAGGTCGGCTATTGGCTGTGGGAGCCCGCGACGGGGCTGATCATGCAGACGCTGGCGATCCCGCGCGGGCAGGTGCTGCTGGCCTCGGGCAAGGCCGGGCCGGATGACAGGACAATCGCGGTCACGGCCAAACGCGGCGACACCGCTTACGGGATCTGCTCGACCGACTTCCTGGAACAGGCCTTCCGCACCGATGCTTACCGCTGCGACATCAACTTCAACGATGACGGCAGCTGGACCTATCTGATCCAGACCGAGTTGTTCGTGCGCGGCGCGCCGTTCAATCATCGCGACACCAACACGCTCCAGCTCGTCGCGCCGCCAAAGCTCAATCCGCTGGCGGTGATCGTCAATGATCGCGCCAAAGAGAATGCAGCAGCTGGCGGTGGATCCGCCGCCTGAGCGCTATCCGGAGAATTGCATGAAGCCGTATGTCATCTGTCTGATGCACTCCAGCCTTGACGGCCGCACGCATCCGAGCCGCTGGCGTCCGAAGGGGGCAGGCACGGATTGGTTCGAGAAGGTCCATGACGAGCTTGGCGGCGATGCCTGGGTGATCGGCCGCGTCACCGGGGCGGAGTTCGCCAAGGGCAAGCCCTATCCCCCGACGGAGGCAACGTTCCCGCGCGAGAACTGGTTTGCGCGGCGCGATGCGAAGACCTATGGCGTGGTGCTCGATGCACAGGGCAAGATCGGCTGGGGGCGCTCGGACATCGGCGGCGACCCGATCGTGGTCGTGCTGACCGAGCGTGTGCCGGATTCGTATCTCGCCGGCCTTCGCGGCGAGGGCGTGTCCTACATCTTTGCCGGCAAGTCCGAGATCGACCTGGGGCTGACGCTGGACATCCTCGCCCGCGAGCTCGGCGTGAAGCGTCTGCTGGTGGAGGGCGGCGGCGTCGCCAACGGCGCGTTCCTGCGCGCCGGTCTCATCGACGAATTCAATCTGATTCTCAGCCCGGCAATCGACGGCGCAAAAGGCGCACCCTTCGTGTTCGACTCGACAGAGGCGGACAGCGACCGGCGTGCGCCGATCACCGCGATGACGCTGGAGAGCACGCGCGAGCTCGGCGGCGGCGTCCTGCTGCTGCGATATCTGATCAAGAACGATCCACAAGCAGCGAGCCGGTAAGCGCGGCATGTCGGATCCATCCGAGCACATCGTCATTGTCGGCGCCGGCGCGGCCGGCCTGATGGCGGCGCGCGAGTTGGCGCGTGCCGGCCGGAAGGTGACGATCCTGGAGGCACGCCAGCGCTGTGGCGGCCGCATTCATCCGCTGCCGGCCTCGGAGTTCGGCTATCCCGCCGATGGCGGCGCTGAATTCGTTCATGGCGAGGCGCCGGTCACGCGCGCACTCCTGCGCGACGCCGGGCTGGCCCTTCAGGAGATCGAAGGCGAGCAGTGGAGCTTTGACGGGACGAGGCTCTCGCGCGAGGATCGCCGCGATCTTCATGAGGCAGAGCTTCAAGCCACGCTGCGGGGCTTGAAGGACGATCTCGTGGTCGCCGATTTCCTGCGCCGGCATTTTGCCGGGGACGACTATGCGCCGATGCGCCATTCGATCGAACGGATGGTCGAGGGTTATGATGCGGCCGACCCCGAGCGCGCGTCCACGCTGGCGCTGCGCGCGGAATGGATGGATAGCGGACATGCTCCGCAGGCGCGGATCGACGGCGGATACGGCGCCATGATCGATGTGCTGGCGGCCGACTGCCGCAGGCACGGCGCGACCATCCGCCTCGGCTGCGTCGTGTCGGCGATCGCGGAGGAGGGCGGCGCGGTGACCGTTCGCTGCGCCGGCGGTGATGTGCACGCCTGTGATCGCGCGATCCTCACCGTGCCGCTGCCGCTGCTGCGCGAGATCGCGCTGCCGGCGGAGGCGCGCGCGAAGCTTGCCGCAGCCGACGACATCGGCTTCGGTAACGTCATCAAGATCCTGCTGCGCTTCGCGCGGCCATGGTGGCACGAGCGCAAGGAAAATCTCGCGGACATGACCTTCCTCTTGTCCGACCAGGCGATCCCGGTGTGGTGGACGCGCTATCCGGACCCGCGCCCCGTGCTCACGGGCTGGTTCGGCGGCCCGCGCACGGCGGAGCTGGAAAGCCTCGATCCGCAGGGACTGGTCGATGCCGGGCTCGGCTCGCTCGCCGCCGTGTTCGGCCTGCCGCGCGATGACATCGCGCGCGAGCTCGTGGCGGCGGCAGCGATCAACTGGGCGCATGATCGCTTCGCGCGCGGCGCCTATTCGTGGGCGACGCCGCGGACGCGGGAGGCACAAGCGATCCTCGCACGTGCCGACGGGCGCGTGCTGTTTTCGGGTGAAGCGCTCTATCGCGGCCGCGATATGGGCACGGTCGAGGCAGCGCTCGCGAGTGGGCTGGAGACGGCGGAGAGAATCTTGCAGGGATAACGGAAAGGCCCGCATTTCTGCGGGCCTTTGGTCTTACCAGCGTCCGCCGCCGAAGCTGAACGTCACGCCGGGACCGCCGCCATAATAGCCGTACGGTCCGCCGCCGTAATAGCCTTGGTGCCGCGGATAGTAGCCGTAGCTTCTGTAATGGGGCCGGTAATGGCCGTGATGATGCCGCCAATGATGATTGTGACCGTGCCAGCGATGGTGCCTGCGGTGCGCGCTGATGTCGGTGGACTGGCTTTCCTGCGCGGTCTGCTTGGCGCTTCCGCTGCCCGCCGCGTTGGCCGACGATCCGCCGGCAAACGCCGCAGCACCGAGGGCAATCGCGGCAATGAGATACTTCATGTCGTCACTCCAGTTGAATGTCGTATGACAACACATGGGTGCCGGCTGCGTTCCAGCCAGTGCGGGCGTCGAAACGACGCAGCGCGTGATGTGCGACGTCACGCGAATGATCGTGTGTCGTGGGATGTATTGTCGCATCACCGGCGCTCATCGCGCCGCCGCCATCACTTCGCCGCGAATGTTGCGATCACCTCGTCTGTAGTGACGATGCGCGCGAATTCGCCGTTGAGATTCGACAGCGTCATTGCGTGGATTTCCTCGGCGGAATGCGCCTCGCCGTCGGGCCCGATGCGGTCGAACGTCCAGGTCGCATCGCGCACCAGGCACGCATCGAAGCCGAGATTGCCGGCCATCCGCGTCGTCGTGTCGACGCAATGATTTGTGGTGGCGCCGCAGATGACGAGCGTGGCGATGTTGCCTGCGCGCAGGCGCGTCTCGAGATCGGTGCCGATGAAGGCGCTGTTGACGCGCTTGACGATCACCGGCTCGCCGTCCTGCTCGCGCGCCTCGTCCTTGACCGCGTAGCCGGAACGCGATGGCAGAAACGACGAATCCGGCTTCGTGCCTTCGTGGCGGATGTGGAAGATCGGCGCGCGGTTCGCCCTGAAGGCCTTCAGCAGATCGACGATGCGCGTCACCGCATCCGGATTGTTGCGCCGCTTGCCCGCCGCCTCCCATTCGTCGAATGCCCGCTGGACGTCGATGACGATGAGGGCGGGGAGGGAGGCGGTCATGATCGGAGCTTTCGTGCGGGCCGTTGAAGCGAATATGCGAGCCGGTCAGGGAAGCGCAATGCCAATCTTCCCTCGTTTCGCGACAGTTTCCGTGCCCCGGACGCAGCGTAGCGTTTCTTCGACGGCGCGTTGCAGAGCCGGGGCCCATGTTTCGAGGTGCGTCTGCGCTGCATGGGTCTCCGGCTCTGCGGAGCAGCGCTACGCGCTGCACCGCGTGCGGGACATCAGAACGGCTACGCGGGTTGCGGGAATTCTTTCTATGGATGCGGATCGGGAAAGCCGTGACGCTCGGAAAGCGCGGCGAGGATCGCGTCTTTGTCGGCGATGAAGGCGCGGCCATGATGGCTGCCGGTCTGGTGCGGCGAAGTCGCCCCAGTCGCGAGCACGAGCAGCGGCAGCGATTGGTTCTCCTCGCCGACCAGCGCGATCACCGCTTGTCGCGGTCGTGGCCAGGGGATCCGCTCGACATCGAGCTTCTCGGCGAGCGCCGGAAACGAGGCCAGCACGCCCTCGATCAGCGCGCAATGCCAGCAATAGAATCGGCGCCCCGGAAAGGTCGGGTCCTCGAAGCCGGGACCCAGCAGAAACAGGCGGTCGCGCGTCATGGGTCGCTCCGAAGCATGGCCGCCTTGCTGAGGATCAAGGCGGCACGGTCTGGCCGGCCTAGTGTCGAGGCCCCAAATGGTTGGGGATCGATAGGATTAAGAAAGGACGCCATGCCGGGGCCGATCAGTCAACCGCAGTCACTCGCTGACGTGACGACGCTGCCGGAGCTCTTGCGCTGGCGCGTCCGTGCGACGCCGGCGGCGGAGGCCTATCGCCATTTTGACGGCGCTGCCGGACGCTGGGTCAGCCAGTCATGGCAGGAAATCGATGCGGAGTTCGAACGCTGGCGGCGGGCGCTGGCGGCTGAGGGCTTTTCGGCCGGCGAGCGCGTCGCCATCCTGATGCCGAACGGCATTCCGCATGTCGCGATGGATCAGGCGGCGCTGTCGCGCGGGCTCGTTCCGGTGCCGATGCATGCCGTCGACAACCCCGACAGCATCGCCTACATCCTCGCCGATTCCGGTGCGCAACTGCTGTTCGTGGATACGTTGTCGCGCTGGCAGGCGATCACCTCCACTGGCCAGCCGCTCGACCATCTCAAGCGCATCGTCTGCGCGGATGCGGCGGGGCTCAGTGCTGCCGATGCTCCTATCGTCGCGCTCGACCGCTGGCTCGCGGAGCCCCGAAGCGCCAGCGCGCCGCTGGCCGACGTCGCGGTCGAGCCGGGCGATCTTGCCGCCATCGTCTACACTTCGGGCACGACCGGCCGGCCCAAGGGCGTGATGCTGTCGCATGGCAACATCGTCGCCAACGTGAAGGCCGTCGCGCGGCGCATCGCGGCCGTGCCGAACGACGTCTTCTTGTCCTTTCTGCCGCTCTCGCACACCTTCGAGCGTACCGGCGGCTATTATTATCCGATCGCGGTGGGGGCCTGCGTCGCCTATGCGCGCTCGGTTTCGCAGCTCGGGGAAGACCTGAAAATCGTACGGCCGACGGTGCTGGTCTCGGTGCCGCGCATCTATGAGCGCATCTACGCCCTCATCATGCAACATCGCGCGGCGGCCGGCGGCGCAGAACGCGCGCTGCTCGATCTTGCGCTTGCCGTCGGGGGCCGACGCTTCGATGCGCGGCAGGGGCGGGGCTTGCCGACGCTGTTCGACCGGCTCGCCTGGCCGCTCCTGAAGCGTTTCGTCGCCGACAAGGTGCTGGCCCAGTTCGGCGGCCGCCTGCGCGTTGCGGTCTCCGGCGGCGCTCCGATTGCCGAGCCGGTCATTCGCCTGTTTCTAGCGCTTGGGCTCGACGTCCTTCAGGGCTACGGCATGACCGAGACCTCGCCAGTCGTTTCCGTCAATACGCCCGACGACAACGATCCGTCCTCGGTCGGCCGCGTCCTGGACGGTATAGAGGTCAGGCTCGGCGAGCTCGACGAACTGCTCGTGCGCGGGCCGAGCGTGATGCTCGGCTACTGGCACAGGCCGGAGGAGACGCGCAGGGTCAAGCAGGCCGATGGCTGGCTGCACACTGGCGATCAGGCCCGCATCGAGAGCGGGCGCATCACCATCACCGGCCGCATCAAGGACATCCTGGTCACTTCGACCGGCGAGAAGATCGCGCCGGTGGATCTGGAGACCGCCATCCTCGCCGATCCCTTGTTCGAGCAGGCACTGGTGATCGGCGAACAGCGGCCGTTCCTCGCCGCGTTGGTCGTGCTGAACGCAAAAGCCTGGGTGCAGGAGAAAGAAAGGCTCGCGGCGAGCGGCAAGCAAGGCGCCGCGGCGGAACGGGCCGCTCTGCTGGCCAGAATAGCGGCCGCCGTGAAGGCCTATCCGTCCTACGCGACGCCGCGCGCGGTATGGTGGACGCTGGATCCGTGGACCATTGCTGGCGGCCTGCTCACGCCAACGCTGAAGAACAAGCGTCCCGCGCTCGAGCGCCGCTTCGCCGCCGAGATCGAGCAGATCTACGCCAAGAAGCCGGTGCCGATAACGTCGACGTGATTTCGCCTCCGGTCGCCCTTGATCCAGCGCAACTTCGGCCGCCGCTGCCCGATGCAATGTGGCCGCGACATTCGAAATGCAATCGAGGCAGATCATGAAGGCCTATTTCATCGGCGGCGGCATTGGATCGCTCGCAGGCGCGGCATTCCTCGTTCGCGATGCGCAGCTGCCGGGGCGCGACATCGTGATTTACGAGGCGCTGCCGCTGGTCGGCGGCAGCCTCGACGGCGCGCAGCTCGCGAACGGCGCCTATTCGCTGCGCGGCGGGCGCATGCTCACCACGGACCATTACGAATGCACCTGGGATCTGCTCTCGAGCATTCCCTCGCTCGAACATCCCGGCCTCAGCGTGCGCGACGAGACCATCGCCTTCAACGAAGAGAACCCGGCGCATTCCCGCGCGCGTCTGATCGACCGCAACCGCTTCAAGGTCGACGTCTCGCACATGGGCTTCTCCGCGCGCGACCGGATCGAGCTGCTGCGGCTCACCGAAGCTTCGGAGGAGACGCTCGGCAATAGCCGCATCACCGACTGGCTGTCGCCCGGATTCTTCGAGTCCAATTTCTGGTACATGTGGCAGACCACCTTCGCCTTCCAGCCCTGGCACAGCGCGGTCGAGCTGAAGCGCTATCTGCACCGCTTCATGAGCGAGTTTCCGCGCATCGAGACGCTCGGCGGCGTCAAGCGCACCGTCTACAATCAGTATGACGCGATCGTGCGGCCGCTCGCCGACTGGCTCAAGCGCCAGGGCGTGCAGTTCGTGCGCGGCACGCGCGTAACCGACATGGCGTTCGAGGCCGACGGCGCGCGCATGCGCGTGCGCCAGCTCACGCTCGACCGCGACAGCCGTACCGCCAACGTCCGGGTCGACGACGGCGATCTCGTCTTCTTCCAGAACGGGTCGATGACGGATGCTTCGAGCCTGGGCACGATGACCGAGCCGCCGCCGCGCCTGACCAAGGCCGACAGCCAGGGCTGGGCACTGTGGGAGACGATCGCGCAAGGGCGTCCCGAATTCGGCAATCCGTCCGCGTTCAACAGCTCGATCCCCGAATCCTACTGGCTGTCCTTCACCGTCACCTGCCGCGATCCACGGTTCTTCGACCGGATGGAAGCGTTCTCTGGCAACAGGGCCGGCACCGGCGGTCTCGTCACGTTCAAGGACTCCAACTGGCTGATGTCGGTCGTGCTCTATCACCAGCCGCATTTCACGGGCCAGCCGAAGAACGTGCAGGTGTTCTGGGGCTATGCGCTGCATCCCGACCGCATCGGCAATTTCGTGGCAAAGCCGATGTCGGATTGCGGCGGCGCCGACATCCTGAAGGAGCTCTGCGGTCACCTGAACTTCGATCCCGCCGTGTTCGAGGATGCGATCTGCATTCCCTGCCGCATGCCTTACATCACCAGCATGTTCATGCCGCGCAAGGCGGCCGACCGGCCGCTGCCGGTCCCCGAAAATTCCATCAATCTCGCGTTCGTCAGCCAGTTCGTCGAAATCCCCGATGACGTCGTGTTCACCGTCGAATATTCGGTGCGTGCGGCGCAGATGGCGGTCTATCGGCTCATGAAGATCGATCGCCCGGTGCCGCCGGTGACGCGGCACGACAAGTCGCTCGCCGTGATCTTCGCGACGCTGGAAAAGGCGTTTGCGTGATGGCTACTTGAACGGGTCCTGGATCGACGGCGCCGACTGGCGGATGCGGCGCACGCTGACCGGCGTGCCGTCGGAGACGAACAAGAGCTCGTATTTCCGGCCTTGGTTGTCGGTCGCCGAGCAGGTGACGTCGTTCACCTTCCTGGCGGCGAAATTGCCGGTCTGGCGGCAGACACCGGTGGAGGTCTGCTCGGCCGGCACCGGCAGGCCGTCGACCCTGGGGCGGTCCTTTGAGTTCAGCAGCATGCGGTCGATCGGCAGCTCGTAGGAATTGTCGTCGGCGCGCTTGCCGTTCTCCCCGGAAAACGACACGACGTGGCTGTCATCGGAGGGATTGTCGACAGCGACCGCGAAATTGACCCGGCCCTTGTCGCCATGGGCGTAGGCCACCGTCTTGCAAGCATAGGTGCGGCCTGCGACCTTGAACGTCTTGCAGTGGCCGGAGATCAGCGCCAGGAGGTCGATGAAGGCGTTCTGCTGCGGCTGCGGATTGTTGACCGGAATGGGTCCAGAAGTCTCGGCAAAACAAGGACTTGCCAAGACCATGATCAGGGCGGTGAGGACCGGTCGGCAGAGGCGCATCGTCGGACTCGTGTGCCAGGGGGCCGTGGCGGCGGACAATGTCCGTCCGACAACCATCGAACCGCAAATTGGTTGCGATCCCGTTTGCTCCGCAATTCCCGCCTGGAATACCACCGCGTCACCCCCGACGGCGCTTTGCCCAAATTGCCCAACCCGTATGGTCGGCACATGCCATCAGGGCAGTGTTTTTTTCGTGGCGGCGCTAGCCTGTCGCCGCCTGCCAGCGCGAATCCCGAAGCGAGGGCCGGCGGTGCAGGCGGGCATCCAGCAGGGCGCGGGCGCGGGGCAGCTCACCGCTGCGCATGAGCGCGACGATAAAGGTGTCCTCGATCAGCTCGCGCTGGGCATGGCTGCCGCCGATGCGCACGACCTCGCCGAGGACCGGCGCGAGCATCTGGACGCAAGTCCGGAAATCGTCATCGGCGAAAGCCAGGAGCGCGAGGCAGATTGCCGGTACCACGGGACCGGCGGGCAGCTTGCCGTCAGCGAGCCGCTGCGCGATCGCCCCAAGGCGCGCGGCGAGCGCCTCGCGGTTTTGCGTGGCGGCCGCGAACAGCGCCATGTGGACGTCGGCAAAGGACAGGCTCGACTTCGGAAACAGCTTTTGCGCGGCAGCATCAGCCTCGCGCCACAGCGCTTTCGGCACGGCATGGCCGTAGGCCGACAGGCGCCAGAGCAGCGAGGCGCTGTCGGTGACGACGTTGAGCGGCGGCGCCTGCGTGGCGGAGGGCTGAAGCACGTCGGCATAGATCGACAGCGCCCGCGCCGCATCGCCATGCTCGAGCGCGCCGAGCGCCTGGTGCCAGCGGATATGGCTGTGCAGGATTCCGGCGCGGTCGTAAGTGGGGATCCATTCGTCGACGAGGCGGTCGGCTGCATCGATCGAGCCGTCCTCGAACATCGCATGCAGCACCGCGTGTGCGGCATGGGCGTTCTGCCGGCGCAGATTGAAGCCGCGCTCGGTGACGGCGCGGCCGCGCACGACGTCGCCATTCTCCGTCATCGCCCAGCCGGACATGGTGAGGAACCACCAGTCCTCACCATAATGCCGCGCGACGCGCTCGCAGAGCTCGTGCCGGGCGCGATCGTGGTCGGCCATGCCGGAGAATGCGAACAGGCCGAACGCGCCGAGCGGCAGCGACAGTACCACGGCGTCGCGCGGCCATGCGTCGATGTGCTTCAGCGTCGATGCGATCGCCTCGGGCAGCCGGCCCTCGATCGCGAGCGCCAGCGTCTCGACATGCGAGCGCTCGCGCGCGGTGCCGCGCTTCGCCACCAGCTCGCGCGCGAGCGCCGCCTTCTGCCGCGCGAGATCGCCCTGCTGGTAGAAGGCATGCACGCGGGCGCGGGCGATATGGGGAAGTGCGAAATCCGGGTCGGTCGCGATCGCGCGATCCAGCGTCTCCGCCGTGCCGGTCCAGCCCGCGAGCATGAGGTCGATGCCCTCGCGATAGGCGCTTGCTGCCTCATGCGAGGAGGTGGAGAGCGGCAGGCCGTAGCGGTCTTCAAGCGGCATCGTCGTCTCTCGTTCTCACGCCGTCCGCGCGCGGCGGCCTTCGATCGGATAGGCCGGGTCGTTGTAGCCCGGCGTCGAGGGATGGCCCGGCGTCACCAGCCGGTCGACCAGGGCCTCGTCCTCCGCGGTGAAGGAGTAATCGAGCGCACTGATGTAGCCGTCCCATTGCTCCTCGGTGCGGGGTCCGGCGATCACCGACGAGACGAAGGCGGAGTTCAGCACCCAGGCGACCGCGAACTGGCCGGCGGTGATGCCCTTCTTCTCCGCGTGCGTCTTGATCTCCTGCGCGAGGCGCAGCGATTCCGGCCGCCATTCGGTCTGCATCATGCGGGTGTCGTTGCGGCCTGCGCGCGTCTCCTTGTCGGGGGCGGCATCGGGCTTGTACTTGCCGGTGAGCACGCCGCGCGCCAAGGGGCTATAGGGCACGATGCCGAGACCGTAATAGGAACAGGCCGGGAAGTGTTCGACCTCCGGCATGCGGTTCATGGCGTTGTAGTAAGGCTGGCTCACCGCGGGTCGATCGATGCCGAGCCGGTCGCAGATGTTGCAGATCTCGGCAACGCGCCAGGCGCGGTAGTTGGAGACGCCGAAATAGCGCACCTTGCCCGCGCGGATCAGGTCACCCATCGCGCGCACCGTCTCTTCCAGCGGTGTCGCGTGATCTTCCTTGTGCAGATAGTAGATGTCGATGTGATCGGTGCCGAGCCGCGTCAGGCTTTCGTCGGCGGCCTGCAAGACCCAACGTCGTGACAGGCCGCCGCGATTGGGGTCGTTGCCCATGGGGTTTGCGAGTTTCGTTGCGAGCACCCAGGCGTGACGGTTGTTGCCGATCGCGCGTCCGACCACCTCTTCGGATGCGCCCTTCGAGTAGGCATCGGCGGTATCGATGAAGTTGATGCCGGCGCCGTGTGCCTTGTCGATGATCCGCTTCGATGCGGCTTCATCGGTCGGCCCACCGAACATCATGGTGCCCAGGCAGATCGGCGACACTTTCAGGCCGCTGCGGCCGAGTTGGCGGTATTGCATAGGCGGGTCCTCAACGCTGCGATGGGGCGCAGCATAGCCATCCGGTTCCGTCATTGCGAGCGCGGCGAAGCAATCCAGAGCTGAGTCCGCGGAGAGAGTCATGGATTTCTTCGCTGCGCTCGCAACGACGCGGAGAGGGCGGTGGCAGCCTGACCGCTTCGCCTACGCCGGCCCCTTCAATATCTTGAACACGCCATTCGCCATCACGACGCAACGATCGTCCACGCTGACTTCGGTGCTCATGAAAATCAGGGTGCGGGTCGAGCGTACCACGCGCGGGCGGGAGATCAGGATGTCGCCGATCTGGCCGGCCTCGACGAAGTGGGTGTCGAGCTGCACCGTCGCCAGATATTCCTTGCCAGAGACATAGCGGGCCGTCATGCCGCAGGTGCGGTCGGCGAAGGTCATCATCACGCCGCCCTGGACCATGCCGCGGCGGTTGTGGTGCTTGTCCTCTGTCGCGAGGGCGAACTCGTGATGGCCGTCGACCTTGCGCTCCCACAAGGGACCGACGAGGTGGAGGAAACCCGTGGTCTCCAGGATGCTCCAGCCGTCTGATTTCAGCCTTGCGGCGGCCTTGGTGGTCATGTCGTCGTCCGTTCCTGTGCGGGCCTTGCGAGCGCATTTCATCGGGGCCGGACGTGGTGTAGTCAAGCATCATGAGACCGTTCGATGATGCCACACGGCGGAATATCGCGGATGCCTGCGCAGCCTTCACGCGCCTGCAGGAGGATGATGCGCAAGCGACGCTGAAGCGCGCCGCGGTCGCGGTCGCGCTGACCGCGAGCGAGGGCGACGACACTGCGCTGCTGCTCACGCTGCGCGCGTCGCATCTGCGCGCCCATCGCGGTCAATGGGCGCTGCCGGGCGGCCGATGCGATCCCGGCGAGACGCCGGTCGAAGCGGCGCTGCGGGAGCTCGACGAGGAGCTTGGCCTTCGCCTCACGGACGCGGATGTGCTCGGCACGCTCGACGATTACCCGACGCGGTCCGGCTATCTGATCACGCCGGTCGTGGTCTGGGCCGCAGGCAGCGCCGCGATCCGGCCGAACCCGGAGGAGGTCGCGTCCGTGCATCGCATCGCGCTGGCGACCATCGAGCGCGAGGACGCTTTCGATTTCGTCGCGATCCCCGAAAGCGTGCGGCGCGTGATCCGCTTCCATCACCAGATGAGCCTGATCCACGCGCCCACGGCGGCGCTGATCTACCAGTTCCGCGAGGTGCTGGCGGGGCGGCACACCCGCGTCACCGACTTGGAACAACCGGTGTTTGCCTGGAAGTGATGGTAAACGGCGCGTTAACGTGACGGTTACCGGATGCCTGCTAAGAGGGCAGCATGCATCGATCGATTCGAAACAAGCTGGCGCTGGTTCCATTCGCGCTGGTCCTGATCTCATCCGCCGCGCGCGGCGCCGAAGGCGACGCGCTGCCGGCGGCCGTTCGCAACGCCAACGCCCAGCTGCTGTCGCAGTTTTTCGCGCAAGGTGCCTCGCCGGCCGTGCTCGAATATCGCCGCAAGCTCGCGGAATATCAGGCTGCGCGCGCGGCGTTCGATGCCGAGGCCGGCGCCTATTGGAGCCAGATCTCCGAGAAGCGGAAGACGCGCAACGCCAAGCGGCGCAACGGGCAGCAGATCACGCTCGATGATTACGTCCTGGAGCATCCGCCGCTCTATGCCGGGCCGAAGCGCCCGGTGAACCCGGAGCCGGAGGAAACGCCGGAGCGGCCGCCCCGAAAGCCTATTCCGGTGGTCGCCGATTTCCTGCGCGCGGCGCATGAGCTCTACCAGTTCACGCCGCAGCGCCCGTCCAGCGAACTCGAGTTCAAGCGCGCCTACGCGCGCTACGCACTGGCCAACGGCTTGACGCGTGAGCAGGCGGTGCGGGTCTATTCGTTCGAGACCGGCGGCACCGGCAGCTACGACGTGCAGGCGGGCATCGAGCACGGCGGCAAGCGCGCGATCTCGACCGCGATGGGCTACAACCAGCTGCTGACCACCAACAGCGTCGAGCTGTTGGCCGAGCAGGGCCATGAACTCATCCGTGCGCTTTCCGAGAAGGTGGCGCGGAGCTCGGGGCCGGCGCGGCATGCGCTCGAGCACAAGCTCACTGTCCTGAAGAAAATGGTGGCACATGCGAAGTCGGTGCCCGACACCTGGTCGGAGCACGAGAAGATCGGCAATACCCCGCAGGGCTGGGCCATGCATGCGATGGTGCTCGACGTCGACATCGGGCCGATGCTTCAGACCCACAAGCTGCTGACGTCGGTGCTGTTCGCCCGCGCCAAGGGCTACACCCGACCGCTTTCCGCGGCCGAGCTCGAGATGATGAACCTCACCGGCGACGGCACCGGTCTCGACATGGTGACGATGCCGCAGGCGATGCGCGAGAAGGTGCCGACCTCGAACTTCTTCCAGCGCGGCGGCTACGAGCGCAATCCGGTCGCGATCCGCCACAACACGGTGGCCAAGCTGCTTGCCGTGACCGACGAGCGGATGGACTCGAACAGCAGCAAAGCCGGCGCGCGGGAGCTCGCGGGGGCGTTTTAGCTCTTCTCCCCGCCGCACCCTTCGATCGCAATGGCCTGCGGGATACTGGATCGTCCGCCCCAGTGCGCAATTGCGCACAAGGCGGACGATGTCACCGCGTGCGAGGCAGCGCGGTCGGCCGCGTGCTCAAGCCGTTACTGGTCCGGCCCGAACTTGAACTTGCCGTCGCCCTCCAGATATGGGCCGCTCCGCATGTAGAGCTGGCCGTTCTGGCCGATGAAGAACAGTGTGCCCTTCGGCACCTTTTTGGCGCCCTTCAGGAGCTCGCCGGCGTTGCTAGTGCCCATCTTGTAGGAAAAGGTCTTGCCATCCCTGTCATAGGCATAGCCCGTGTCCGACTTGAGCTCCCAGGGCGTCGCTCCGGTTTGCGCCAATGCGGGCCCTGCGCATGCGCCGAGCGCGGCTGCGATTGCAAATGTCTTGGTTGAAAATGCCGTCATCCCATCCTCCCACGGTCGGGACATTCCGGGCTTGAACAAATCACGAACGACATGATCGGGTCAATTTGCGAAAGCGCCGCAGCGCATCACGTCTTGCCCAGCAGCTTGTGATTTTCCCTTCGTCCCCTCGCGACTATGTTCCGCTTTCCGTCTAGAACGCAATTCGACAAAATTACTGGTAGGGATGATTCGGATGCGCCATGTGATCAAGCTTTGCTGGGCTGCTGCATTGTCGCTGGCGGCGATGGCGCCAGCGGCCCGGGCCGATGATTACCAGCTCAGCCACAATCAGCGCATTTCGTGCAGCCGCGGCCTCGCCCCGGGCAAGCTGAACACGGCGACCTGCAAGTCCTACACCTATCTCTTCAACACCAAGACCTCGGAATATTTCCGCTGCCAGATTTCCCTGGCGCTGACCCGCGACAACAAGGAGGTCATCAACGTCCAGACGGACGGCGGCTGTACCAAAAAGCCGCGTATCTTCGAGACCGACGGCAAATATGATTTCGACGCGACCGAGACCGAGCCGCCGAACACCAACTCATTCTTCGGTCCCGGCGGATATTCGGTCTGGGCCGCCGACGTCGGCGCGCAGAAGATCCGCGGCTGCATCATCATCTCCTCCGGCCTCGGCTCCGACATCTCGAAGTGCCTGGACATGACGTTCCAGTAGAGCGCCAGCGACGGTGCGCTCCCTCCCCCGCTTGCGGGGGAGGGCTGGGAGAGGGTGTCTCCACGATGGGATAGTCCCCTAGAGGAGAGAACCCTCACCCGGCGCGCGGGACGATGCTGCGCATCGCCCGGACGCGCCGACCTCTCCCAAACACGGGAGAGGTGACCGAGCAAGCCGCTCCAGCGATCGCATCTGACGCAGCACCGGCCTCGCGCTGCGCCAACTCGCCGCAGCCGCGAGTTCCCAGAAATCGAGCCGAATCGGCCGTTCGCCGCAGTCCTGTTTTGCCTTTTGGATGGGTTGACCCGCACCCCTCATCCGGCCCAATTTCGCGGCCGGTTTGGGGAGAACAACAACCATGAAACGGACGATTTTTGGCGTGGCCGCGGCTCTTGCTCTGGCGGCGTCGGCGCCTTGCGCACAGGCGCAATCCTTCATCAACGTGCTGACCGGCGGCACCTCTGGCGTCTACTATCCGCTCGGCGTCGCAATCGGAAAGATCTACGGCGACAAGATTCCGAACGTGAAGACGCAGGTGCAGGCCACCAAGGCGTCGGTCGAGAACCTGATCCTGCTGCAGCAGGGCCGCGGCGAACTGGCGTTCACGCTGGGCGACTCGCTGAAAGCGGCCTGGGACGGCGAGGAGGAGGCGGGCTTCAAGACCAAGCTCGACAAGCTCAGGACCATCGGCGCAATCTATCCGAACTACATCCAGATCGTCGCGACCGCCGAGAGCGGCATCAAGACTCTGGCCGACCTCAAGGGCAAGAGCCTGTCGGTCGGGGCGCCGAAGTCCGGCACGGAGCTGAACTCGCGCGCGATCCTCGCGGCCGCCGGCATGAGCTACAAGGATCTCGGCAAGGTCGAATATCTGCCCTTCGCCGAATCGGTCGATCTCATGAAGAACCGGCAGCTCAACGCCACGCTGCAATCGGCCGGGCTCGGCGTCGCCTCGCTGAAGGACCTGTCGACCTCGAGCCCGATCACTGTGGTGTCGGTGCCGAAGGAAGCCGTCGACAAGATCGGCCCGCCCTTCGTCTCGGCGATCATTCCGGCCAAGACCTATACCGGTCAGGACAAGGACGTGCCGACTGCGGCCGTGATCAATTATCTGGTCACGAGCTCCGCCGTGTCGGACGATCTCGCCTATCAGATGACCAAGCTGGTCTACGAGTCGCTCCCCGAGCTCGTCAACGCGCACGCGGCCGGCAAGGAGATCAAGCTCGAGAACGCCGCCAATGGCAGCCCGGTTCCGCTGCACCCCGGCGCGGCCCGCTATTACAAGGAAAAAGGGCTGATCAAGTAAGATCGGCTCTCGCTGTCGTACGTCATGGCCGGGCTTGTCCCGGCCATCCACGTTCTGAGGCTAGGCGAGAAAGATCGTGGATGCCCGGGACAAGCCCGGGCATGACGGTCTGGAGACGCTCTGCCCATGTTATAAGCGCTGATGGTTGGGAACGAATTGGATGCTGGAAAAGGCAGAGGGCACTGAAGCTGCCCCCATCAAGGTCGAATTCGACAATTTCGAGCATGGCTTCCCGGAAGGTTTCGGTCCGGGCTGGTGGGGACGGCTCGCCTACTGGATCGGCATCGCATTCGCGACCTTCCAGCTCTATGTAGCCGCCTTCAATTATCTGCCGAGCCAGGTGGTCCGCGGCGTTCATGTCGGCTTCCTCGTTCTGCTCACCTTCGGCCTGATCGCCAACTTCACCGCAAAGAGCAGCTTCGGCCGTGCACTCGGCTGGATGATCGGCGGTGCCGGCTTCCTCTGCGGCCTTTACCAATGGATATTCTACGCGGACCTGATCGCGCGCGACGGCGATCCGACCCGGCTCGATCTCGTGGTCGGCACGCTGCTGGCGGTGCTGATCTTCGAGGGCACGCGGCGCCTGATGGGCGCGGCGCTGCCGCTGATGTGCGGCGCGTGCCTCCTCTACTGGTTTTTCGGCCAGTACCTGCCGTCGCCGCTCAACCATCGCGGCTATGATTTCGACCAGATCGTCACGCATCTGTCGTTCGGCACCGAAGGATTCTACGGCGTGCCGATCTACGTGTCGGCGACCTACATCTTCCTGTTCATCCTGTTCGGCTCGTTCCTGGAGCGCGCCGGCATGATCCAGCTCTTCACCGACGTCTCGCTCGGCCTGTTCGGCCGCACGCGTGGGGGACCTGCCAAGGTCGCGGTGTTCGCTTCGGGCATGATGGGCACGATCTCGGGCTCGGGCGTCGCCAATGTCGTCACCGTCGGCCAGTTCACAATTCCCTTGATGATCAGGTTCGGCTACCGCCGCGCCTTCGCCGCCGGCGTCGAGGCGACGGCGTCGATGGGCGGACAGATCATGCCGCCGGTGATGGGCGCGGTCGCCTTCATCATGGCGGAGACGCTGGGCGTGCAATATTCCGAGATCGTCAAGGCCGCCGCGATTCCTGCGATCCTCTATTTCGCCTCAGCCTTCTGGATGGTGCATCTGGAAGCCGGCAAGCACGGCCTCGTCGGCATGAAGCGCTCGGAGATCCCGAGCGCCTGGAAGGCGCTGGTGACGCGCTGGTACCTCGTGCTGCCGCTCGCCGCGCTCGTCTACATGCTGTTCGAGGGCTTCACGCCGCTCTATGCCGGCAGCATGGGTCTCGCGCTGACGGTGGCGCTGATCCTTGGCACCGCCATCACGACGGGTGCCTCGTCGATGGTGATCCGCTACGTGTTCTGGATCGGGCTTGCGCTCGTCGTTGCCGCGCTGTCGCGCGACGGTCTCCAGATCGTGCCGGTCGCGTGCATCGTGGTCGGGCTGATCGTGATCACGGCGTTCGTGCGCGGCGGGTTCAAAGCCTTGCGCGAATGCCGCAATGCGCTGGCTGAAAGTGCGAAGTCCGCCATCACCGTCGGCATGGCCTGCGCCATCGTCGGCGTCATCATCGGCATGATGTCGCAGACCGGTGTCGGCACCATCTTCGGCGGCTGGGTGATCGGTCTTGGCGAGAAAAGCCTGTTCCTGGCGCTGGTCATGACCATGCTGCTGTCGATCCTGCTCGGCACGGGCATTCCGACCATCCCGACCTACATCATCACCGCCGCGCTCGCCGCGCCGGCACTCGCGAAACTCGGCGTGCCGCTGATCGCGAGCCATATGTTCGCGTTCTATTACGGAATCATGGCCGATCTGTCCCCGCCGGTGGCCCTCGCCGCGCTCGCGGCGGCGCCGATCGCCAAGGAGAACCCGGACAAGATCGGCTGGGAGGCGATGCGCATCGCGCTCGCCGGTTACGTCATCCCCTTCATCTTCGTCTATTCGCCTGCCCTGATGCTGCAGGCCGGCGATCCCATGGCGGCCAAGCTCGGCTTCTACGGCGCGGTGGCGCTGGCCGCCACCAAGGCGCTGGTGGCGATCGGCCTGTTCGGCATGGTCGCGATCGGCTTCCTGTTCACGCGGCTGACGCTGATCGAGCGCCTGGTCGCGCTCGGCGCCGCGTTCTGCCTGCTCGGCGAGTTCCCGTTCAGCGACACGGCGGGCTTCGTGCTTGCTGCTGCGCTGGTGGTGTGGCAATGGCGGCAGCGCCCGCCGGCGGCGGTCGAGGCGGCGTGAGCCTCTGCTTCGCAACGGCATCAGGCGTGAAGGCGCTGGCGCTGTCCGCCTTCACGCTGGCCTGGACGCATTCGGTCGCGAAGGTCGAATGGCAGGAAGATTGGCGTGTCACGCCCGCCGGCCTCGAGCTGGTGCAGGCCCGCGTCAAGGGCACCGGCCCCGGCATGGAGCCGCCGCCCGAGGCGCGGCTCGTCGATGGCTGGTTTCAATGGCGGCCGCGGCGTCCGCCGATGCACGAGGTCGTGCTCGGTAATTCCGGAGCGGCCGGGGAGTGGCGGTTGTGCCATGACGGGAAGTGCCGGACGTTGTCGGAGATTGTCGGCCATCCGATCGGTGCTAACGTCACCACGATGAGGATTTGCAGCGATCCGAAGCCCGGATGAGCGCAGCGATATCCGGGGATGGTGGCCCGGATATCGCTGCGCTCATCCGGGCTACAAAACAGCAAGGGGAGACGCACGATGGATAGGCTCAAGGGCAAGGTTGCGATGGTGGTGGGCGCCGGCTCGATTGGGCCCGGCTGGGGCAATGGCAAGGCAACCGCGGTGACGTTTGCGCGCGAGGGCGCGCAGGTGTTTTGCGTCGATCGCAATGGTGCTGCGGCCGAGGAGACCGCGAAGATCATCATCGAGGAAGGCGGCAAGGCGACGGCGTTCACCGCCGACGTGTCGCGCGCAAGCGAGATCGAGGCGATGGTCGCAGCGTGCCTGAAGGCCTATGGCCGCATCGACGTGCTCGACAACAATGTCGGCATCGCCGAGATGGGCAGCGTGGTCGAGGTGAGCGAGGAAAGCTGGGACCGCGTCTTCAGCGTCAACCTCAAGAGCGCCTATCTCGCCATGAAGCATGTCATCCCCGTCATGGTGAAGCAGGGCGGCGGCTCGATCATCAACATCTCCTCGATCGCCTCGATCCGCCACATGGGCATTTCCTACGTCACCTACGGCACCTCGAAGGCAGCGATGAACCAGATGACGCGCACCACGGCGATCGAGTTCGCGCGCCATCATGTCCGCGTCAACGCGATCCTGCCCGGCCTGATGAAGACGCCGATGGTCGAACATTCAGCGGGGCTTGCCGCCAGCTACGCCAAGGGCGACGTGGAAGCGATGTGGCGCGCGCGCGATGCGCAGGTGCCGATGGGCCATATGGGCGATGCCTTCGACGTCGCCAACGCCGCGCTTTTCCTGGCCTCGGATGAGTCGAAATACGTGACGGGAATCGAGCTCGTGGTCGACGGCGGGATCACGTGCAAGGCGGGGGCTTAGTGCAATCTCCACCGTCGTCCCGGACCAGCCCGCCCTTAAGCGCGCCGATCCGGGATGACAACGGAGGTTGTCGCTACCTACTGCGCCAGCGTCAGGATGCCGCCGGCGAAGGCATGCCACGCGGCGCTCTCGCTGACCGGCCAGTTCAGCACCTTCACCGCCAGCAGCGCGAGCGTGCCGTAGATGTAGACCGGATGCACGCGGCCTTCGGTGCGCCAGTCGCGCACCATGGCGACGACGAGCAGCAGGGAAGCGACGACAGCCGGCGCAATCGTCACGGGCACCGGCGGCGGGCCGGGCGGTCCGGGAGGGGCGAGGAAGGTCAGGAACCAGCGCGCGATCGCGGCATCGAGGATCGAGACCGCCGCCAGCAGCATCAGGCGCTTGTGAACCTCCGGTCTGCGCGTGTTCATGATCGCCAGCACGAACACCACGGCGAAGAACGCGATTCCGCTCATCGGCACGATCGAGAAGCCGATGCCGGCTTCCTTCTGCCCGAGCGCGGCGGAATGCTGCATCACGTGCACCGAGGCGAGGAAGCCGAAAATCGTCATCGCGGTCGCGAGCGATACGCCGGCGATGCCGAGCGAGCGGTGATTGACCACGCGGCCCGAGGCCGCGAGCCAGGTCTGGAGCACGAAATAGAGCGACCAGGTGAAGAACAAGAGTCCGTGAAAGTGAATCACGGGGCTTGCGGAGAGCGTCCGGTTGGCGAGCGGCACCCAATAGGTCGGTGCGAAGCCGAGAAAGGCGGTGGCCGCGCAGGTCAGGGCCATGTGGAGATAAAAATATCGTGCAGGCGACGCATCACGCGCGCGCACACGACGGTCGTCGATCAGAGTTGTCATCTGGAGTGAGTCTGGGAAGGCGAGGTTTGGTTCAAACCCCACCATCGTCGTCGATCTATCCGCCTGCGCTCAGTTCTGCGCGATCGAGCTCTTCCTCCAGCCGATGAAACGCGTCGTCGCCGATCACCTCGGTGGCGCGGAGGTCGAAGATCGCTTTGCGCGCGGCCTCGATGGCGCGGCGGCGCAGGGGATCGGCGGGCAATTCGCCATTGGCGATGCCGCCGTTCGGATTGGTCTCGGCCTGCATCAGGATGGCGCGATATTCGAGCCGCAGGATTTCCGCCTCCTCCGACGGATCGCTCTCGATCGCATCGAGCGCCGCGCGATAGGCGACCGCGCGCCCGCGCGCGACCTCGATGCCGACGGGATCATCGTCCTTGAGGTCGAAGGCGAGGATCAGCGGCCGCAGCGTCAGGCCCTGGATGACGAGCGATCCCAGCACCACCGCAAAGGCGATGAAGACGATGAAGTCGCGATAGGGAAAACTTTCCGGCAGGGCAAAGGCGGTCGCGAGCGTAACGAGGCCTCGCATGCCGCACCAGGAGATGATGAGGCCGCCTTTGGGCGAAGCGATCTGCTTCGGATCCTTCGGATGATAGAGCCCGTGTGCGATCAGCACGCGCAGGGTCGTGCGATAGAACGTCACCCAGGCGAGCCGCACCAGCATCACCGTGAGCAGGATCCAGGCGGCGGCCACGCAATATTCCCAGCGCACGTCCGCGTCGAGCTGCGTCCAGATCGGCCGCATCTGCATGCCGATCAGCATGAAGGCGAGCACGTTGAGCACGAACACCATCGTCTCCCAGACCGCATAGGACGGCACCCGCAGCCGCGCCGGCATGCGCGCCGGCGCTGTCCGTGCGACCGTGATGGCATAGACCACGATGGTGAGGATGCCGGAGAGGCCGAGATGCTCGGCGGCGATCCAGACCAGGAAAGTGGTGGCGAACTGCACGATGATGGCGCTCGGCGCTTCCCTCACCCGCTCCATGAACAGCGGAATGATGCGGCCTGCGGCGAGACCTGCGACGACGCTGCCGACGAGGGCCAGCACCATGGTCGGCGCGACTTGGCTCCATGTCAGATGCTGGGTGGCGACCGCGCCGACGGCGATGCGATAGATCAGAAGCGCGCTGGCGTCGTTGAGCAGGCTCTCGCCCTCAAGCACCTTCACCATGCGGTGGGGCAGCTTCACCTGGCTCAGGATTGCGACGGCAGCGGCCGCATCCGGCGGCGCCACGATCGCGCCGAGCGCGACCGCGGCGGCCCAGGGCATGTCGGGCATCAGCCGGTGTGCGACATAGGCCACGGCGGCCGTGGTCAGGCCGACTGCGGCGACCACCAGGGTCGAGACCGGAACCCAGTTGTTCCGTAGATCGCGCAGCGAGGTGTCGAAGGCGGCATCGAGCAGGACCGGTGCGACAAAAAGGGCCAAGGCCAGGTCCGGCTCCAGCGCCCAGGACGGACTGGACGGCACGAAGGCGATCAGCGCGCCACCGATGGCGAGAAAGGTCGGGTAAGGGACCTTGATCCGCCGCGCCAGCGCCGATAAGGCAACAGCGCCGAGCAGAAGTGCAATGATCCATTCGAATGTCGACACGATGATCCCCGAGACGATCTGAGCGGCGCCCCAAGCTAGCACCAAACCGGCCGTATGATGGATAGTACGGCGCCAAGGCAAGACCCTAAGACAAGACTCTCCAACTGCAACGAGCATGCGTTCTCTCATTCACCTGTTCGGCGCCGGGCTGCTCTACGCACTCTCGCTCGCCGCGGCCAATGCTGCGACCGGAGGCGAGCCGGTTGCGGTGACGCAGGTCGATGTCGAGCTCTGCCTCGCGGCGACCGCGGCCGACGACGTGGACAAGGCGGCCACCGCCTGCGCTGCCGTGATCGACAATGAGAAGACGGCGAAGGAGGATCTGATCAAGGCACTGATCGCGCGCGGCGCACTGCTGGCGCGGCACGACCAGGTCGACCGTGCGATCGCCGACGAAAGCCGCGCTCTTTTGCTCGATCCGACCCTCGCCGATATCTTCAACGCGCGCGGCGAGCTCTGGCTGAAGAAGGGCGACAAGCCCAAGGCGGTGCAGGATTTCGGCGCAGCACTCAAGATCGATCCGAACCACGCGAAGGCCAAGGCCAATCACAAGGCGATGGCGCGCGAGCTCGAGCGAATCGGCGCGCAGATGGCGGTCGCCGGCAAGCCCAGCTTCAATTGCACGCGAGCGCGCCGCGCGGTGGAAAGGGCGATCTGCGGCAATCGCGAGCTCGCCGATCTCGACCGGGAGATTTTTGCATCGAACGCCCGCGTGATCCGCGCGGCGCGCAATGCGGATGAAGCGAAGGCGCTCCAGCGCGAGCAGGATGAATTCATTGCGCGCCGCAATGCCGGTTTCGGCCGGCCGGGCTATGATCTCAAGAAGGCGATGCAAGCGCGCCTGCAACGGTTGAACGGGGTCGACGGATATTGACGGGCCTTCGGCTCACGAGGAGCCGTCATGCGCGGGCTTGTCCCGCCTGCGGGGCCGAAGCCCTTCGGCGCTGCGAAGGCGCGGGCATCCACGGTCTGTGTGCCGCGGGTAAGACGTCGATGGCAGGGACAGGCCAAGGACAGGCCCGGCCATGACGGCGCGGACGGGCCCGATTTGAACCCATCCCCTGCCAGCCGCGACAACGATGAGAACCCGACGTCACGGAGCCCTCTGTCATGTGCGGCACTCAAGCCTCCGCGCAAGCGCTTTCGCCTGCCAAAATCTTGCTTCGCGCCTTTTTCCTCAGCGCAGCGATCAGCCTTGTTCTCGCGGCCCCAGCTGCGGCGAGCTCCGAGTGCGTGCTGGGCAGCAGGGTTGCCCCGGCAGAGTTGATTCCGGCGTGCAGCGCCATCATCGACAAGACTGCAAATCCAGCCTCCGATCGCAGCGCGGCCCTCGTTGTCCGCGCCGAAGCCAATGCGCGAACCCTTGGAGGGCAACCGCAGGCGCTGCGCGATCTGGACCGCGCCATCGCGCTCGACGGCAGGAACGCAAAGGCCTGGCGCCTGCGCGGCGACCTCCTGCGCGAGGCCGGCGGCGATCTCAACCGCGCTGCGGCGGATTTGACCAGGGCGATCGACCTCGATCCCCAGGATGCGGAGGCTTACGAATCGCGCGGCGTGGTCTACACCAATCAGCGCCGGCTCGACCGCGCGCTCGCCGATTACGACCAGGCGATCAAGCTGAAGCCGGATGATGCGCAGGCCTGGTCCGACCGCGGCGTGGCCTATTATCTCGGTGGCGACAACGAGAAGGCGATCAGGAATTTCGACCAGGCCTTGCGGCTCGACCCCAATCGGCCTCGCACCTATACCAACCGCGGCGCGGCCTGGAAGAAGCTCGGCCAGAACGACAATTCGGTCGCCGACAACACCGCGGCCATCAGGCTCGATCCGAAGGTGCCGGAATATTACGACAATCGCGGCCTCGCCTATGCCGCGATGGGCGAGTACGACAAGGCCATCGCCGATTACGACGAAGCGATCCGGCGTGAGCGGCGCGCCAACTTCCTGACCAACCGCGGCGATTCCTACCAGTTCAAGGGCGAGCTCGGGGCCGCGCTGAGCGACTATGACGCCGCGCTCGAGCTCGATCCGAATTTTGCGAAGACCTACAACAACCGTGCCGTGCTCTACAAGAAGATGGGCGAGCGCAAGAAGGCGCTGGCGGACTACGAGACGGCGCTGAAGCTCGATCCGGGCAACGAGAATGCAGCCAACGGCCGCCGCGCCATGATCGCCGAGATCGCGAAGTTCGGTGCCGAGCCGCTGCGTCCGCTGAATGCGGCTTCCGGCAACGGCCCGTCGTTCGATTGCGCGACGGCGAAGCGCGAGGTCGAGAAGGTGATCTGTGCCGATCCGCAGCTCGGCGTGCTCGACCGCCAGATCGCCGAGGCCTACGAGCGCGTGCTGAAGCTGGCGAACAAGCGCTCGGCCGGCGAATTGCGCAGGACGCAGCGCGATTTCCTCGCCACGCGCAACGCCAGTTTCGGCCGCCCCGACTATGATCTGAAGAAGATCATGCAGCAGCGGTTGCAGAAGCTGAACGCGATGGAGAGCTGAGAAGCGTTCCGAACTCGTCGTCTCTCCTCGAGTCGAACCGCCACCGTCCTTCCGGAGACCCCGCCCCCCGCAAGCGGGGCGAGGGGGCGCACCGCCCGCGCGGCGGTAGGTGTGTCTTCCCCGAAAGGCCCATCCTTTTGAGCTTGAACCGCGGCCCGTTCCCGCGAAAATAGCTTCACAACAAGGCCGGCAATTGATCCTGGTCATGGCGGGGCGCCTGTCCTGCCACAAGGGTCAAGGGCAGGCGAATAAAGGCACGGGAGCGCGGGAATGAACGTCCAAGGGAACGCCGACGGCAAAAGTCGTTATCATGAGGTCCATGCGCGCTCGCTGGCCGATCCCGCTGGCTTCTGGGCCGAGGCGGCGAAGGAGATCGACTGGATCGAGCCGCCGAAAAAGATCTTCGATCCCTCGCAAGGAACCTACGGCCGCTGGTTCGCCGGCGGCGTCGTCAACACCTGCTACAACGCGCTCGACCGCCATGTCGAACGCGGCCGCGCCGACCAGGTCGCGCTGATCCATGATTCGCCGCTGACCAATTCGGTCACAAAACTCACCTATGCCGAACTGCTGAACGAGGTCCAGGCGCTCGCCGCCGTCATGCAGGACTTCGGGGTCGCCAAGGGCGACCGTGTCATCCTTTACATGCCGATGGTGCCGGAAGCGGTGGTCGCGATGCTGGCCTGCGCGCGCATCGGCGCGGTGCACTCCGTCGTGTTCGGCGGCTTCGCGGCGAAAGAGCTCGCCACCCGCATCGACGACGCGCAGCCGAAGCTGATCCTCTCCGCCAGCTGCGGCATCGAGCCCGGCCGTATCGTCCATTACAAGCCGCTGCTCGACGAGGCGATCAGGCTTGCCGGCAGCAAGCCGAAAGCCTGTATCGTGCTGCAGCGTCCGCAGCTCACCTGCGAGATGACGCCAAGCCGCGACTACGACTGGGCCAGCCTGCGCCGCAAGGCGATGAACGACGGCAAGAAGGCGCCCTGCGTGCCTGTCGCCGCGACCGATCCGCTCTACATCCTCTACACCTCGGGCACGACCGGCGTGCCGAAGGGCGTCGTGCGCGACAATGGCGGGCATCTCGTCGCGGTGAAATGGTCGATGTTCAACCTCTATGGCGTCAAGCCGGGTGAGGTCTGGTGGTGCGGCTCCGACATCGGCTGGGTGGTCGGCCACAGCTACATCGTCTACGGACCGCTGTTTCATGGCGCGACCTCGATCATGTACGAGGGCAAGCCGGTCGGCACGCCCGATGCCGGCGCGTTCTGGCGCGTGATCTCCGAGCACAAGGCGGTGGCCTTCTTCACCGCTCCGACCGCATTCCGCGCCATCCGCAAGGACGATCCGGAAGGAAAATTCATCCGGCAATACGACCTCTCCAAATTCCGCACGCTGTTCCTCGCCGGCGAGCGCGCCGATCCGCCGACGGTGGAATGGGCGGAGCAGCAGCTGAAGGTGCCCGTGATCGACCATTGGTGGCAGACCGAGACCGGCTGGTGCATCGCCGGCAATCCGGTCGGCCTCGGCATGCTGCCCGTGAAGCACGGCTCGCCGACGGTGCCGATGCCGGGCTACCAGGTCGATGTCGTCGACGAAGCGGCAAAGCCGGTCGCCCCCAACACCATGGGCTCGATCGTCATCAAGCTGCCGATGCCGCCGGGCTGTTTGCCGACGCTGTGGAATCAGGACGAGCGCTTCAAGGAGGCCTACCTCAGCGAATTCCCCGGCTATTACAAAACCTCCGATGCCGGCTACAAGGACGAGGACGGCTATGTCTTCGTCATGGGCCGCACCGACGACATCATCAACGTCGCCGGCCATCGGCTTTCCACCGGCGGCATGGAGGAGATTTTGGCCTCGCATCCTGATGTCGCCGAATGCGCCGTGCTTGGCGTCAAGGACGCGATCAAGGGCGAGGTGCCCTGCGGCTTCCTGGTGCTCAAGGCCGGCGTGAAGCGCCCGCCGGCCGAGATCGAGAAGGAGATCGTCGCATTGGTGCGCGACAAGCTCGGCCCGGTCGCCGCCTTCAAGCTCGCCATCACCGTCGGCCGCCTGCCCAAGACGCGTTCCGGAAAGATCCTGCGCGGCACCATCAAGAAGATCGCCGACGGCGAATCCTGGACCATGCCGGCGACCATCGAGGATCCCAAGGCACTCGACGAGATCGGGGAGGCGCTGAAGGGAAGGGTGTGACGGTCCCGATGGGGCTTGAATAGGTCGCATTTTTCCGCTCAACCCTCATCCGGAGGAGCGCGCCCTGCGCGCGTCTCGAAGGAAGAAAGGCCCCGCTGCTGCATCCGGGCCTTTCATGGTTCGAGACGCCGGCTGCGCGGGCTCCTCACCATGAGGACGAAAGAGCTGCCATGAATTCGAAGTCGTTTCTTGCGATTGTGTTTGCGGGCCTCATGCTCTCCGCCTGCTCCGCGCGCTACCAGACGCCGGTGGCGATGGGCGGCGACGACGATGACGCGGTCTGCCTGAGCCGTGGCTATGCGCAGGGCTCGCCGGAATACGTGGCCTGCCGTAAGGATCGCGACGTCCAGCGCAATGCCGCCATCGCCCGCGCCGACCGCCGCCAGCGCGACCTCGGCGAGTACATGCTGAACCATCCCGAGCGGCCCTGATGTGAGCGCGGCATCATGGTGCCGCGCCTCGCGCCTTGCATTCGCGCTTTTCGTGACACATCTGCAACGCCGCGACACAAATCGTACCGCGTTTCGCCTGATTTGATCGGCATCAAATCCTTCACTGTCCCCTTTCTGCTCTGACGCTGATGTCGCGCAACGATGCGCGAGAGATGGCTGAAGGGGATTGAAATGCATAGAACGACGAGAAACCTGGCGCGGCTCGCCACGATTGGCGCGATGCTCGTGGGCACCTTTGCCTCGGCGCAGGCTGCCGATTTGCCGGTCTACAAGAAGGCGCCGCCGCCGGTAGAGGCGTTCAATCCATGGATGATCCGCCTGCGCGCGCTCGGCGTGCTGCCTGATGGCGGCGGCAGCAGCGTGAACGTGGCGGGCGTGCCCTCGCTTTCTTCGCCGAATTCCGGCCTCTCGATCAGCGATCAGGTCGTCCCCGAGCTCGACATCAGCTATTTCTTCACCAAGAACATCGCGGCCGAGCTGATCCTTGGCGTGACCAGGCACTCGATCAGCGGCACTGGCTCGCTGGCGAACCTGCCGATCGGCAAGACCACGCTGCTGCCGCCGACGCTCACGCTGCAATATCACTTCGACAATTTCGGCGCGTTCAAGCCCTATATCGGCGCCGGCGTGAACTACACGGTGTTCTTCAACAATTCCGCCGCGAATGCGCCGGCTGCAATCGCCGGTCCGCCCGCGATCGTCGCCACCACCACCAACCTGCACGTCAGCAACGCCTGGGGCGGCGCCGTCCAGTTCGGCTTTGACTACATGATCGACCGGCACTGGGGTCTCAACGTCGACGTCAAGAAGCTCTGGCTGCGTCCGAACTACTCGGCGACCGTCTCCGGCCTGCCGGTCACCGGCACCGCGCATATCGATCCGTGGCTGGTCGGCGCGGGTGTGACGTATAAGTTCTGAGAGCGCGCCAAAAGAGGGCATTGGCGTCGCGACAAATTCCGCTGTCGTCCCCGCGAACGCGGGGACCCATACCGCGGAATTTATCGATTGTTGTTGGTAGAAGTACCAAACGACAAGTCTTCGCCAAACTACGTCCTGGGGTTATGGGTCCCCGCGTTCGCGGGGACGACCCACCGAGGGTGGAGTACACGAAACAAAAATGCGGCGGGTTTTCCCGCCGCGTTTGCATTCGATGGTGAATGAACGAGAGAGGAACTACTCCTCCTCGTCTTCGTGCTTCTTTCCGCCGAGCGTCTTCAGCTTGGCGAACACGGCGTCGACATTGAGATCGTCGCTGGACTTCTCCGCGGGCTCGTACTCGTCCTTGCGGGTGGTCTCGGAGGCCGGCAGCAGGGTCGCGCCGCCATAGGTTGCGTCGATCGGCTTTTCCTTGGCAGCGCGCTGCACCTCGAAATCGAGCTCGATCTGCGAGCACAGGCCGAGGGTGACGGGGTCGATAGGGGTCAGCGCCGATGTGTTCCAGTGGGTACGGTCGCGCACGCTCGCGATCGTGCTCTTGGTGGTGCCGACCAGGCGCATGATCTGGGCGTCCTTGAGTTCCGGATGGTTGCGCAGCAGCCAAAGGATGGCGCTCGGACGTTCGTGGCGGCGCGAGACGGGGGTGTAACGCGGTCCTTTGCGCTTGGGCTGGGGCGGTAGCACCACTTTGCTCTCCTGGAGGCGGAGCCGGTAATCCGGGTTTTTCTCGCCCTTCTCGATCTCCTCGCGGGTCAGCTGGCCGTTGGAGAGCGGATCCATGCCCTTGATGCCCTGGGCGGCGTCGCCGTCCGCGATCGCGCGGACCTCGAGGGGATGCATCTTGGTGAAATCGGCGACCTGGTCGAAGGTCAGCGCGGTATTGTCGAGCAGCCAGACGGCGGTCGCCTTGGGCATCAGAGGTGCGTTGCTCATGGCAAATCTCCTTTGTGCTTCGCCCACCCCTCTGGAGGCGAAACCGGTGGTCATCAGCGATGACATGGAATTCGCGCTATATAAGCCGGGAGGGGGTAGCCACGCAATGGTTCTGCTATAGATAGTGCCTTGACACCGCCCGAAAGGGGGCCCAATTCCCTTTGAACCGCTGTAGGGTTCAAGCCGACCGTTTTAAGCCCCTATTCCATCCATCGACCGCCCCCGCCAGAAGGCGAAACGGGCGATTCGGCCCCGAGATCGCTCAATGTCAGCCAAACCAGACCTCAAGATCGTGCTTTGTTCTCCCCGCGGCTTCTGTGCCGGCGTGGTCCGGGCGATCGACACTGTGGAACGGGCGCTCGATAAGTACGGCGCCCCGGTCTATGTTCGCCACGAGATTGTGCACAACAAGTACGTCGTCGATGGGTTGAAGAAGAAGGGCGCCATCTTCGTCGAGGAGCTCGCTGAAATCCCGGAAAACACCACCGCCCCGGTGGTGTTCTCGGCGCACGGCGTGCCGAAGTCGGTTCCGGCCGACGCCCAGTCCCGCAATCTGTTCTCGCTGGATGCGACCTGCCCGCTGGTGACCAAGGTCCACCGCGAGGCCGCGATCCACTTCAAGCGCGGCCGCGAGATCTTCCTGATCGGCCACTCCCACCATCCCGAAGTGGTCGGCACGCTCGGCCAGCTTCCGCCCGGCGCCGTGACCCTGATCGAGACCGCCGAGGACGCCAAGACGATCACACCGAAGGACCCCAACAACCTCGCCTTCGTGACCCAGACCACGCTGTCGATCGACGATACCGCGGAGATCGTGGCGCTGCTCAAGGAGCGCTTCCCGAACATCAACGGCCCGCACAAGGAAGACATCTGCTACGCCACCACCAACCGCCAGCTCGCGGTGAAGAAGGTGGCGCCGGTGGTGGACGCCCTGATCGTGGTCGGTGCGCCGAATTCGTCGAACTCGCAGCGCCTGCGCGAGGTCGCCGAGCGCGAGGGCTGCAAGATCGCGGTGCTGGCGCAGCGCGCCACCGACATCGACTGGACCAGGTTCGGCAACATCACCAGTCTCGGCATCACGGCGGGCGCCTCCGCGCCTGAAGTGATCGTCGAGGAGATCATGGACGCCTTCGCCGAGCGCTACACGCTGCACGTGGAGACGGTCTCGGCCGCGGAGGAGAACGAGTTCTTCCCGCTGCCGCGTCAGGTGCGCCCCGAAGCTGCCGCCGAGTAGATCTTTATGGCGGTCTACACCGACGTCGCCGCCGACGAGCTTGCGGATTTCCTGAAACAATACGATCTCGGCGAATTGCTCTCCTACAAGGGCATCGCCGAGGGTGTCGAGAACTCCAACTTCCTGCTGCACACCAGCAAGGGCTCGTTCATTCTCACGCTCTACGAGAAGCGCGTGGCGAAGAACGATCTGCCGTTCTTCCTCGCGCTGATGACGCATCTGGCCGAGCACGGCGTCAATTGTCCGCTGCCTGTGAAGGCGAAAGATGGCGAGGCCCTGCGCGAGCTGGCAGGCCGGCCCGCGGCGATCATCACCTTTCTCGAAGGCATCTGGCCGCGCAAGCCGAATGCGGCCCATTGCGCCGGGGTCGGCGACGGGCTGGCGAAGATGCATCTGGCCGGCGCGAACTTTGCGATCAAGCGCACCAATGCGCTCTCGGTTTCCGGCTGGCGGCCGCTGTTCGACGCGGCTTCAAGCCGCGCCGACGAGGTGCAGCCGGGCTTGCGCGATTTTCTTGCCGCCGAGCTCGATTATCTCTCGAGCGGCGTCTGGCCGACCAATCTGCCGGAGGGCGTGATCCACGCCGACCTCTTCAACGACAACGTCTTCTTCCTCGGCGACAAGCTCTCGGGCATCATCGACTTCACCTTCGCCTGCAACGACATGCTGGCCTATGACGTCGCGATCTGTCTCAACGCCTGGTGCTTCGAGCCGGATCATTCCTTCAACGTCACCAAGGCGCGCGCTTTTCTCAACGCCTATGGCCGGGTGCGCAAGCTCTCCGAGACGGAAGAGGCGGCGCTGCCACTGTTGGCGCGCGGCGCTGCGATCCGCTTCCTGCTGACGCGGCTGGTCGACTGGCTCAACGTGCCGCCGGGCGCGCTGGTCAGGCCGAAGGATCCCCTCGAATATTTCCGCAAGCTGCGCTTCCACCAGAGCGTGACGAGCGTGCGAGACTATGGGCTGACGCCGTCGGGGCTGGTGGCGTGAGCGAGCTTCCCAATGTCACGATCTACACCGACGGCGCCTGCTCGGGAAATCCCGGGCCGGGCGGCTGGGGCGCGATCCTGAAGTTCGGCGACAAGGAAAAGGAGCTGAACGGAGGCGAGCGACATACCACCAACAACCAGATGGAGCTGATGGCGGCGATCTCCGCGCTCGAGGCGCTGAAGAAGCCGTGCACGGTCGATCTCTACACCGACAGTCAGTATGTCCGGCAGGGCATCACGGGCTGGATCTTCGGCTGGAAGCGCAACGGCTGGCGCACCGCCGACAAGAAGCCGGTGAAGAATGTGGAGCTATGGCAGCGCCTGGATGCCGCGCTGAAGCAGCACGAGGTCCGCTGGCATTGGGTCAAGGGCCACGCCGGGCACCCGGAGAACGAGCGCGCCGATCAGCTCGCGCGCGACGGCATCGCGATGGCGCGGTTGCAGCAGCGGGTGCGGGAGTAGCAAGGGCGCACCATCGTCGCGCAACCCTCTACCGTCATCGCCCGGCCTTGACCGGGCGATCCAGTATTCCAGAGACGCTTGTGATTCAGCCGCAAAGCCTCGGCGTACTTGATGCCCCGCTTTCGCGGGGCATGACAGCGTCGTGTGTGGCCAACAGCGGCTGGCGCCTTACAGCTGCCCGAGCAGCGTATCGCCGCCGGAGACCTCGACCTTGCCGGGCATTGCCTCGAGGTTCAGCTTCTTCACCACGCCGTCCTCGACCAGCATCGAATAGCGCTTGGAGCGGATGCCGAGGCCGTTGGCGGAGGCGTCGAGCTCCATGCCGATCGCCTTGGTGAAGTCGGCATTGCCGTCGGCGAGGAAGACGGCCTCGTCGCGCTGGTCGGTGTCGCGCTTCCAGGCGTTCATGACGAAGGCGTCGTTGACGGAGACGATGGCGATGGTGTCGACGCCCTTGTCCTTGATGGCATAGGCGTTGAGGAAGATGCTCGGCAGATGCATCTTGTGGCAGGTGCCGGTATAGGCGCCGGGCACCGCGAACAGCGCCACCTTCTTGCCCTTGAAGATGTCGTCGGTGGTCTTCACCTGCGGGCCTTCCGCCGTCATCACGCGGAATTTCGCCTCGGGTAGCTTTTCGCCAATCTGGATCGCCATCATCAGTCTCCCTGGAAATCGGTCCTGCGTTTTAGACCGTGCGGCGGGACTGCACAATATTGCCGGCCGAGGAAGCAGCAAGGCCGCCCGGCCTTCATGGCTACGTCATCAGCCGGCAAAGCCGCCCCCGTCCAGGAAAGCCTGTTCTTCCGGCGCGGTCTCGCGGCCGAGGATGCGGTTGCGGTGAGGAAAGCGGCCGAAGCGGCGGATGATGTCTGCGTGCTCCCGGGCGTATCTCAGGCTCTCGGCGTCACCGGCGCCCTCGAACAGCGCGACGCAGCGCTCCTGGTCCGCCAGGTGCTCGGAATGCATGAAGGGCATGTAGAGGAATTCGAGCAGGGCGGGATCGATCCTGCGATCGGTCCTCCGATGGATGGCGCGGCGGGCAACGTCGCGCGCCAGCGCATCGCTGGCAAAGGCTTGGGGCGTGCCGCGAAACATGTTGCGCGGAAACTGATCAAGCAGAATGACGAGCGCCAGCGCGCCGTCGTCGCTCGTCTCCCAGTCCGCCAGCTCCCCGGCGGCCGCCTTGTGCCAGAGCATGAGAAAGCGGCGCCCGATTTCCGCGTCGAAAGCCTCGTCGCGCGCGTACCAGCGCTCGCGGCCGGCCTCGCGCCAGAAGGCGAGAATGCCTGACGGCGAGATGTCGTCGACGTCGGTCATCAACCGGAGGAGCGGCTTACGCCGCTTCGGCCTTTTGCTCGTCGCGGAGCTGCCGGCGCAAAATCTTGCCGACATTGGTCTTCGGCAGGTCGGTACGGAATTCGATGTGCTTGGGCACCTTGTAGCCGGTGAGCTGCTCGTGACAGAATTTGATCACCGCCTCGGCGGTGAGGTTGGGGTCCTTCCTCACCACGAAGGCCTTCACCGCCTCACCCGACTTGGAATCGGGGATGCCGATCACGGCGCATTCGAGCACGCCCGGATGGCTCGCGATCACTTCCTCGACCTCGTTCGGATAGACGTTGAAGCCGGAGACCAGGATCATGTCCTTCTTGCGGTCGACGATCTTGGTGTAGCCCTTCTCGTCCATGATGCCGATGTCGCCGGTGCGGAAATAACCGTCCGCCGTCATCACCTTCGCGGTGTCTTCCGGCCTGTTCCAGTAGCCCGACATCACCTGCGGGCCCTTGGCGCAGATCTCGCCGGGCTGGCCGAGCGGGACTTCGTTGCCGTCGTCGTCGCGAATCGAGATCCAGGTCGAGGGCACGGGGATGCCGATCGATCCCGTGAACTCCGTCGCCGTCGCCGGGTTGCAGGTCAGCGTCGGCGAGGTCTCCGACAGGCCGTAGCCCTCGGCGATGAAGCAGCCGGTGATCGCCTTCCATTGATCGGCCACAGGGCGTTGCACCGCCATGCCGCCGCCGTTGGAGATCTTCAGCTTGGAGAAGTCGAGCTTCTTGAAGTCGGGATGGTGCATCAACCCGTTGTACAGCGTGTTCACGGCCGGGAAGCTGTTGACCTGGTATTTCGCCAGCTCCTTGATGAAGCCGGGAATGTCGCGCGGGTTGGGGATCAGGAGATTGCAGCCGCCGGCGCGCACCGCGAGCAGGTAGCAGGCCGTCAGGGCGAAGATGTGATAGAGCGGCAGTGCGCACACGATCATGAGCTGGTCGACGTGTGGCGGCGCGCTGAGCGCCGGCTGGAGCCAGGCGTCGTTCTGCAGGACATTGGCGACGATGTTGCGATGGAGCAGCGTGGCGCCCTTGGAGACGCCGGTGGTGCCGCCGGTATATTGCAGGAACGCGACGTCGCCCGGCGAGAGTTTCGGCCTGTTGAACGTCATGCCGCGGCCGGCCGAGAGCGCGTCGTTGAACGCCACCGCCCCCGGCAGCGACCAGGCCGGGACCATCTTCTTGACCCGGCGGACGACGAGATTGACGATGATCCCCTTGAAGCCGAGCAGGTCGCCCATGCTGGCGACGATGACGTGCTTCACCTGCGTCTTCGCGATCACCTGCTCGACGGTGTGAGCAAAGTTCTCCAGCACGATGATGGCTTCGGCGCCGGAATCCTTGAGCTGGTGCTCGAGCTCGCGCGGGGTGTAAAGCGGGTTGACGTTCACGACCGCGTATCCGGCGCGCAGCACGGCGGCGATCGCGACGGGGTACTGCAGTACGTTCGGCATCATGATCGCAACACGGGCGCCGCGCTGCAGCCCGCGGCCCTGCAGGTAGGCGGCGAACGCGACCGACATCTGGTCGAGGTCACGATAGCTGATCGACTTGTCCATGCAGATGAACGCCTTGCGGTCGGCGAACTTGGTGAAGCTCTCCTCCAGAAGGTCAACCAGCGATGCGTATTGCGTCGGCTCGATATCGGCGGGCACGCCGGGCGGATATTGCTTGAGCCAGATGCGCTCCATGGAAAACTCCCCTCATTGACCAGAGCCCGTTGTGTCACGGGCTTGCCGCATTGCCGCCAGTATCCAGCCTGCCGGAACTGGTGGCAAGCCGTCGTGGCTTAGGGCAAAGGTCGGGGCGTAGCTACTGGAATCGTCGCAAACCGCGCTGCCGCGGGTGCGAAGCGCGGGCTGCGGTTTAATCCCGGGAAACGTTAACTGTTGTTCGCCGGCTTGGCGGCAGCGGCGGGCTTGGTCGCGGCCTTGGGCTTGGCGGGCTTGGCCGCCTGATCGCCGCCTGCCGCAGGCTTCGCCACGGCATCGTGTTTGGTCGCGGCTTGCTTGGACCCGGCCGGCTTGGCTGCGGTCTTGGCGTCACTCTTGGCACTGGATTTGGCGGCAGACTTGGCTTCGGACTTGGCGTCCGGCTTCACCGCCGCCGTCTTGGTGTCCTTGCCTGCGTCCTTGTGTCCGTCCTTGTTTCCATCCTTGGGCTTGTCGGCGGCGTCAGGCTTCTTGGCGACGCGCGACTTCTTGCCGCGCGGCTTGGACGCGGCCTGCTGGTCGGCATCGGCCGCGACCGCCGCGATCAGGGCGGTGCCGGTGCGCGTCGGGCCGGTATAGACCAGCACGGGTTCGGCCGCCGCGGGGGCCGAGGCCATCAGCTCGGAAGCCTTCATCATCAGGGGCGGCTGCAGGCCCGCCGTGAAGAAGGTGACCTGGGCTTCTCCGCCAGTGGCCGAGGCCGATCCGGTCGCGCCGCCATTGGCCGCAATCAGCGCATCGTCGTCGTCACTGGCCGGCCGCTTGCGGTGGGGCCCGCACATCTCGTCGCGCAGGTTCGGCGGCGAGGCGTCGACCGGCACGAGATTGTCGACGGTGCCGAGCGAGGGGCGCAGCCAGGTGAGATTGTCTTGAGCGAAGCCGCGCTCCAGCAGCTGCGCCGCCTTCACTGCGCGCGCGGTGCCGGAACTGGCGCCGAGCACCACCGCGATCAGCCGGCGGCCGTTGCGCGTGGCGGAGGCGACGAGGTTGTACCCGGAGGCGCAGATGAAGCCGGTCTTGAAACCGTCGGCGCCAGGATAGCGGCCGATCAGCTTGTTGAAATTACCGGTGACGCGCTTGCCGAAGCGGATCGCCGGGATGTGTGCGAAGTACTCGTATTCCGGCAGGTCGCGCAGGAACGCGCGCGCCAGGATTCCGAGATCGCGCGCGGACGTGATCTGGCCGTCGGCGGGCAGGCCGTTCGGATTGACGTAGCTCGTCTGCGTCATGCCGAGCTTCTTCGCGGTGTCGTTCATCATCGCGGAGAAGCCGTCGATCGAGCCGCCGACGCCTTCGGCGAGCACCACGGCCATGTCGTTCGCCGACTTGACCATCATCATCTTCAGCGCGTTGTCGACGGTGAGCTGCGTTCCCGGGCGGAAGCCCATCTTCGAGGGCGACTGCGAGGCCGCCGTCGGCGACACCGTGAGCAGCGTGTCGAGCGTCAGCCTGCCGTCCTTGACCGCCTTCAGCGTGACATAGGCGGTCATGATCTTGGTGACGGAGGCCGGATACCAGGGAATGGTCGCGTTGTCCGCCTGCAGCACCTTGCCGCTGTCGGCCTCGATCAGCAGCAGCGCTTCGGCGCTCGCCGCGCACGGCGCGAGCAATGCGGCGCATGCGAGGCCCGCAGCGAACAGGTTGAACAGCGATTTGCGAAGCAGCGGGCGAAGGGCGTGCACTATCCGATTCCGGTCCTTGGAGATCCGCCGGTTCCGGTCGGCTCTCGTGATCTGATGGTCGGTTCCTGAAATCCAGCGCCGCCGCTTGCGGCGTCGCAAACCTATACCGGCTCGTGCGTCGAGAATAGGGGGATCGCCGCGGTATTCCGCAATGAAATAGGCCGAATTTCGACGGTGCCGTGGGGACTTGCTATGGGGATTTGGCAGCCGTCGCGGCAGTCTCGGCCGCCGTCACGCTGGCCCGTGCGTTCTCCTGAACCATGAACTGGGCCCTGGCAAGCTCGGCGAAATGGCCGCCTTTGGCCACGAGTTCATCGAAAGTTCCGCTTTCGATCACGCGCCCATTCTCGAACACCAGGATCCGCGTGGCGTTGCGGATGGTCGATAGGCGGTGGGCGATCACGAAGGTGGTGCGGCCCTTCATCACTTCGTCGAGAGCGGCATTCACCTTGGCCTCGGTGACGGCGTCGAGCGCGCTGGTCGCCTCGTCCAGGATCAGGATCGGCGGATCCTTCAGCAGCGCACGGGCGATGGACAGGCGTTGGCGCTCGCCGCCGGAGAGCATGCGGCCGCGTTCGCCGGCATTGGTCTCGAAGCCACCGCTGCGCTCGATGAACTCGAGCGCCTGCGCGCGCTCCGCCGCCTTGCGCATCTCGGCCTCGGTCGCGTCCGGCTTGCCGACGCGCAAATTATCGGCGATCGAGCGGTTGAACAGCAGCGCTTCCTGGAACACCACGCCGATGTTTCGCCGCAGCGAGGTCAGCGTGACGCCGCGCACGTCCATGCCGTCGATCTTGATGACGCCGGACTGCGGATCGAAGGCGCGATGCAACAGCGCAATCGCAGTCGACTTGCCGGCGCCGGTCGGGCCGACCAGCGCAATGGTCTGGCCGGGCAGGGCGGTGAAGGTGAGGTCCTCGATCGCAGGCCGCTTGCCGTCATAGGAGAACGTGACGTCGTTGAACTCGACGAGGCCCGACAGCCGGCCGGCATCGATTGCGTCGGGCCGGTCGTGCACCGCGGGCACGGCGTCGAGCACATTGAAGAACTCGCGCAGGCGCGGGGCTTCCATGAACACGTTGTTGATGAAGCTCACGACCTGCTCGAGCTTCTGGATCAAAAGCGTCGCGAAGCTCACGAACATCACGATGTCGCCGACCGAGGTGAGCCCCTGGTCGTGCAGGGCGATGCCGAAGGTGAAGATCGCGAGCACCGTGATGGTCGTGGAGGCGCGTGTGATCACGGTGACCAGCGCCCACCACGACAGCACCGGCATCTGCGCGGCCAGCAGCTCGTCGGCGACGGAGCGCAGCCCCTTCACCTCGGATTCGACGCGCACGAAACTCTGCACCAGCGCGACGTTGCCGAGCGCGTCGGAGGCGCGCGCGGAGAGCTCGCTGTAGTGCTCCTCGACCGCCATCTGCATGCCGAAGGTCCTGCGCACCACGAAGGTGGTCAGCGCGGTGAAGACGATGCAGAGCACGAACAGCAGAATCGCCAGCCGCCAGTTCAGGTAGAGCGACAGCGGCAGCAGCACCACGACCGAGAGGATCGCGGCAAAATGCTCGCGGAAGAAGCCGAGCCAGAGCCGCCACAGCGCGTCCGTGCCGTTAAGCATCACCTTCATCAGCCGGCCGGAATGGGTGCCGGAATGGAAGGTCAACGGCAGTTGCAGGATGTGCTCGAAATAGCTGGTCAGCACCGCCTGACGCTGGCGGTGCGAGAGCCGGTCGGCTTGCAAGGCCACGAGCGCGCTGCACGCGATGGTGAACAGCCCGAACGCGACCCAGGCAGCCAGGAACGGCCAGGCCGAGTTCGACCCGGCCACCGACTTGCCCGAGAGCACGTCGACGATACGGCCGAACAGCACAGGCTCGGCGAATTGCGTGCCCGCGAGCAGGAGATTGGCGACCGCGAGCAGCCAGCCCAGCCGCGCTTCCTTGCCGAGCAGTTCGAGAACGCGGGTGTAGAGACGGAGGATCGACATGCGAGCGACGAACTCGAGTGGGTAACGGAGCCCGTATTTTAAGCAGGGATCGTGCGGGAGATATAGCGGAAGCTGTCAGTTTTGCTCAATTGATCAGCCGCCCGGCGACCGGTGGCAGGAACCGGTCATCGAAGATGTCACCCGCGGTGGGCCGCTTGCGGAATTTGAAGTCCTGCGCGATCTGGTCGATCGAGCGCTCCAGCCGCGCCGGCTCGACGCCGCCGAGGCCGTTGCGCCTGACCTCGTCCGTCAGGATGTGGTCGGCGAGGATGGTGCGCAGGCGCTCCAGCTCCAGGTTGCGGTCGCCGTCGTCGATGCGGCTCGCTGCCTCCTCCGCCGCTCGCCCCGGCTCCCTGACGGTCGCGGTGATGCCCGCCATCAAGGCGCGGACGAAGCCCTTCACCGCGTCCGGCTTTGCTGCGGCAAAGGCGGGATTGACTACCACGGCAAAGCCGTAGGCTTCGCAGCCGTAGTCCGCGTAGCGCAGCACGACGAGATCGGCTCCGGGCACGCCGCGGTCGCGCAGGTTCACCGCCGAGAGATGGCTGAAGCCGGCGACCGCATCGACCTGGCCCGCGGAGAGGATCGGCTCCCGTACCGCCGCGCTGATCTTGTGGAATTTGACGCGCGATGGATTGATTCCGTTCTGCCGCGCCAGCGCCGGCCACAGCCGCATCGACAGATCGCTGTCGGTGACGCCGACGGCCTTGTGGTCGAGATCGGCCAACAGCTGGATGCCGCGGCTCTTGCGCGCGACGATCGCGTAGGGCGCGCTGTTGAACAGCACGAACACCGCCTTGACCGGCGCCGCGTCGTCCTTGTCGCGAAAGCGGATCAGCTCGTTGATGTCGACGAGCGCAAGCTCGCTGTCGCCCCTGGCGACGCGCGCGAGCGCCTCCGGCGATCCGCTTGCGCTGTTGAAGGACACGTTGAGGCGCTCGGCGCCGAACCTGCCGTCCTTCGCCGCAAGGAAAAACGGCGCCATGCTTGCGTCCGGCGGGCGGTCGAAGGTGAAGTGGATCGCAACGGGCGCGTTGGTCTCGGTCGCGCTGACCTCGCGTGCAATCAGCGTCGCAAGCAAGATCGAGAAAGCCAGCAGGCAGTGAAATGCGGTCGTCTTGAATCCTGACATCGGTTGCGCCGGTCCCGCATTGTTATGGTTTCGTGACGCTTGCAGCGCGCGGCCCGCGACGACCGTGCGCGCGCCAACATGAACGGCGGATGAGCGACGTTGCGGCATCGTTACGCAACCCCGTTCAGCTTGTGTTGGGGTTGAGGAACCTAACTTAGGTTATGCGGGTTTTGATAGGCATGAGCCTGTCCGCAGGCGTCCGTTCCAGGTCCCAAAGGAGGGCCCAAGACATGTTCGAGCGATTCTCCAGATTTGCGGGCCGAAAGGCCGTTCTCGCCACTACCGCGGTGCTGGCCCTGACCACGATTGCCCCGACCGCGTCATATGCGGGCGGTCGTCACTGGCATGGCGGTGGAGGCGGCGCGGCCGCAGCTGCGGCTTTCGCGGCCATAGGCACGGGTCTCGCCATCGCGGCCAGCCGCAATGCCTACGCCTATGACTACGGTCCGGGCTACGGCTATTACGGCGGTCCGGCCTATTACAGCGCTCCGGCCTACGGTCCCTATTATGGTCCGGGCCCGAACTACCAGTATCAGCGCTATGGCGGCACGGCTCCGTCCGAGTTCTGCGGCCAGGGCTACTATCAGAACTGCTACTAGTTCGGCATCCATGGGTTGACCATGACGGGCCGTCGCGCTTGCCGCGTCGGCCCGTTTTCTGCTTTTGTTGTCGCGCGTTAACGCGCTTGCCATTGGTTTAGAGTAGTTTTGAGTACCATGAGTGATTCGCTTGAGCGGCTATATCTGGCTGTGCTCGCGGCCAGAGATCTTGATCCGGCAACATCGCGCACCGCCCGGCTGTTTCAGCGCGGCCCTTCCAAAATGGCGAAGAAGCTGGCCGAAGAGGCCATCGAAGTCGTAATCGATGCGGTCAACGGCGATAGCGAGGCCGTGATCCGGGAAAGTGCCGATCTGCTCTACAATCTCACCGTGCTGTGGGCCTCGGCCGGGGTACGCCCCGAGGACGTCTGGCGGGAGATGACGCGGCGTGAGGACATGCTCGGCATTGCCGAGAAGCTGCCGAAATCACCGATGAAACTGCCCAAAGTCGCGTCACCCCGCGTTGCGGCCAGGCGGCCAATTGTCGCGCTCGAGGGCCGTGCCGCCCGCAAGCGCCACTAGAAACGTCATAATTCGCCTCAATCTCGGCATGGACAAATCCGTCCCATGGTGCTTCATCGCGGCGCCATGCTGAAACGTATTTACGACTGGTGCATCGACGCCGCCCACAAGCCCTATGCGCTCTGGATCATGGGTGTCGTCTCCTTCGCCGAAAGCTCCTTCTTTCCGGTCCCGCCGGATGTGATGCTGATTCCGATGTCACTGGCGCGCCCGCAGCGTGCCTGGCTCTATGCGGCGGTCTGCACCGCGACCTCGGTGCTCGGCGGCATCGTCGGCTACGCCATCGGAGCGCTGCTGTTCGACTCGGTCGGCCAATGGCTGATCCAGGTCTACGGCCTCGGCGACAAGGTCGACGCCTTCCGCGCCTCCTATGCGGAATGGGGCGCGGTGATCATCCTGCTCAAGGGGTTGACGCCGATCCCCTACAAGCTCGTCACCATCACCTCGGGCTTTGCCGGCTACAACATCGTCCTGTTCATCCTCTGCTCGATCGTCGCGCGTGGCGGACGCTTCTTCGTCGTCGCGATCCTGCTCAACCGCTACGGCGACTGGATCCGGGTCAGGATCGAACGGCATCTCGGATTGTGGGTCGCGATCGGCGCGATCGTGCTGGTGCTCGGCTTCGTGGTGGCGGTCAAGTTGATCTAAAGCATGATCCGGAAGAGTGCGTAGCGGTTTTCCGAAAAGATCATGCTAAAACAACAACGTAAAGCGCGATGACGATTCATCCTAATCGCATCGCGCTTTAGGAGCCATGGCGGCTTTGCCGCAGGACCGGCTTCGGCTACGGTTGCCGCCATGATGGTTCGATCCGGCAATCCGGCGGTGCGGCTCGGGACGCTGACATCAGCGGCGCTGCTGCTCCTCCTCAGTGGCGGCGGCATCGGGTGGACGCAATCTGCACCGCCATCGCTCGGCCTCCAGCAGCAGGGGGCCCAGGCCGCGCCGTCGCCCTCGACGCCGGCCTCTTCCGCCGCGCCGCCGCGCGAGGAAAATCCCGGGCTGATCAATGAAATGGGCAAGCTGTTCGACAAGCTGCCTTCGATCCTGCCGCCGATCAAAAGCCCGAGCGAGACCATGAGCGACCTGTCGCGGCTGGCCACGCCCTCGACCATGGTATCAGGGCGCGTGGTCTGCCCCATCTCGTCAAACGGCGCGCCCGACTGCAAGCAGGCCGCCGACCAGCTCTGCCAGGGCAAGGGCTACAAGGAAGGCAAGAGCCTGAATGCCGACTCCGCCGAGAAGTGCTCGGCCAAGGTTCTCATTCCTGGCAGGCAGCGTAAACCGGACGACTGCCGCACCGACACCTTCGTGACCAGCGCGCTGTGCCAGAACTGACGTGACGGCCCAGCGCGGAAGCAGTAAGGAGCGCCCATGAGCCGGACGGAGCAGGACTTCCTCGGACAGCGTGAGATCGCCGACGACATCTATTACGGCGTCCAGACCATCCGCGGGAAGGAGAACTTCCACATCACCGGCATTCCGATGAGCCAGGAGCCTTACTTCGTGAAGGCGCTTGGCTACGTCAAGAAGGCTGCCGCCATGGCCAATCGCGATCTCGGTGCGATCGACGCCAAGGTTGCGGACGCCATCATCCTCGGCTGCGACCGCGTCATCGCCGGCGACATGATGGATCAGTTCGTCACCGACTTCATCCAGGGCGGCGCCGGCACCTCCACCAACATGAACGCCAACGAGGTGATCGCGAACCTCGCGCTGGAAGCGCTCGGCTTCAGCAAGGGCGACTACCAGCACGTCAGTCCCAACGATCACGTCAATTACGGCCAGTCGACCAACGACACCTATCCGACCGCCTTTCGGCTGGCGCTGATCCTGCGGCTCGAGAGCTACATGATGGCGCTGCGCCAGCTCCAGGAGGCCTTCTTCACCAAGGGCCGCGAATTCGATCGCGTGCTGAAGATGGGCCGCACGCATCTCCAGGACGCGGTGCCGATGTCGCTCGGGGCCGAATTCCGCGGCTGGGGCACCACCATCGGCGAGGAGGTCGACCGCATCTCGGAAGCGCGCGCGCTGCTGCGCGAGATCAATCTCGGTGCCACCGCGATCGGCACCTCCGTCACGGCCGCGGTCGGCTATCCCAAGCTCGCCGTGCGGCACCTCGGCGCGCTCACCGGCGTCGACTTCGTGCTTGCCGGCGATCTCGTCGAGGCGACCTCCGACACCGGCGCCTATGTGCAGCTCTCGGGCGTGCTGAAGCGCACGGCGAGCAAGCTGACGAAAATCTGCAACGACATCCGCCTCCTCGCCTCGGGCCCGCGCGCCGGCTTCAACGAGATCAATCTGCCGCAGCTGCAGCCGGGCTCCTCGATCATGCCCGGCAAGGTCAATCCGGTGATCCCCGAGGTCGTCAACCAGACCAGCTTCCTCGTCATCGGGCTCGACACCACGGTGACGCTCGCGGCTTCCGCCGGCCAGCTCCAGCTCAACGTGATGGAGCCGGTGATCTCGTTCGCGCTGTTCTTCTCGATCCGCACCATGGAGCGCGCGGTCAACAGCCTGCGCGAGAATTGCGTGGTCGGCATCACCGCCAACGAGGAGCACACCCGCAACATGGTGCTGAACTCGCTCGGTATCGTCACCGTGCTGAAGCCGCTGCTCGGCTACAAGCAATGCGCCGAGATCGCGCGCGAGGGTTACAAGAGCGGCAAGCCGCTGCACCAGATCGTCGTGGTCGAGCGCAAACTGCTCACGCAGGAGAAGTGGGACGAGATGTTCTCGTTCGAGCGGCTGATCAACCCGGATTTGATTGGTTGAGCTCTTTGCCGCGCTGGCGGTGTTTACCTCTCCCATAGGGAGAGGTCGGCGCGTAGCGCCGGGAGAGGGGTTACGCTCGCTCGTGGGACTTGATCCCCTCACCCGAATTGCTGCGCGATTCGACCTCTGCCTATGCGAGAGGCGAAGAAGGAATTCCGCTGATTGGAATTGCGCCAGCCGCATCCGCCTCCGGCGTCAAAACGCAATACTTGACAGTGGAAAGATTGCCTTGTTGGTATGACCCCAACCGTCGATTTGACCGTCAACAGAGGATCGTTTCGCAATGTCCATGCCTGCCTTGTTCAAAGGGCGCCTGTCGATCCCGGTGATCGGCTCGCCGCTCTTCATCATCTCGGTGCCCGATCTCGTGATCGCGCAGTGCAAGGCTGGTGTGGTCGGCTCGTTTCCGGCGCTGAATGCGCGGCCGCCGGAGCTGCTCGACGAATGGCTGGCGCGGATCACCGAAGAGCTCGCGGCGTATGACCGCGCCCATCCTGACAAGCCGTCGGCGCCGTTCGCAGTCAACCAGATCGTGCACAAGTCGAACAACCGGCTCGACCACGACATGCAGCTCTGCGCCAAGTACAAGGTGCCGATGATCATCTCCTCGCTCGGCGCGCGCGAGGAGCTGAACCAGGCCGTGCACGGCTGGGGCGGCATCGTCTTCCACGACGTGATCAACCAGAAATTCGCCCACAAGGCGATCGAGAAGGGCGCCGACGGCCTGATCCTGGTCGCAGCCGGCGCCGGCGGCCATGCCGGCACCATCTCGCCGCTGGCTTTCGTTGCCGAAACGCGAAAATGGTTCGACGGTCCGATCGCGCTGTCGGGAGCGATCGGCAACGGCAAGGCCATCCGCGCTGCACGCATTCTCGGCGCCGACTTCGCCTATATCGGCTCGGCCTTCATCGCGACCAAGGAGGCCAATGCGGTCGAGCGCTACAAGGAGATGATCGCGGGATCGTCGGCCGACGATATCGTGTATTCCAACCTCTTCACCGGCGTGCACGGCAATTATCTGAAGCCCTCGATCCTCGCGGCCGGAATGGATCCCGACAATCTGCCGACGTCCGATCCTTCCAAGATGAATTTCGGCACCGACGCCTCCGGCGAGCGCGCCAAGCCGAAGGCCTGGAAGGAGATCTGGGGAAGCGGCCAGGGCATCGGCAGCATCGACAAGGTCGTACCAGCGGCCGAGCTGATCGCGCGCTTCAAGAAGGAGTACGAGGAAGCGATCGATCCGCCGCTGTAGTTCTCGTGTCCCGGACGCGGTGCAATGCGTAGCATTGCTCCGCAGAGCCGGAACCCATCGCCCCCACGCGTCCGGGGAACGTCAACCGAGACGGATTGAAACGATGACCGCCATCTACCGCGTCGACGGCAACAGCGTCGTCACCAGTCCGGATGCGGCCGGCCCCTGGGACCGGCGCATGCAGCACGGCTCGGCGCCGGCTTCGCTGGTGACATGGGCGGCCGAACGCATTCCGACGCCTGTTGCGATGGACATCGCCCGCGTCACGATCGATCTGATGCGGCCGGTGCCGGTCGCGCCGCTCACGATAGTGACTGAAGTCTTGCGCGAGGGCCGCAAGATCCAGCTCTGCGGGATCAAGCTGCTCGCGGACGGCGTACAGGTCGTCGGAGCCACCGTGCTGAAGGTCAGGCGCCAGGTGCTGAACCTGCCCGATGACGTCGAGGAGTTGCCGGTCACGCTGCCGTCGCCGGAGGACTCGCTGGTCGAGGACGGTCACGCCGCCACCAGCCCGTTCGTGCGATCGGTCTCGATGCGCGCCGCGCGCGGCCGTTTCGGCCAGGCCGGCGCCGGAGCGATCTGGTTTCGCGTCGACCATCCGCTGATCGCCGGTGAAGCGGTGTCGCAGGCGATGCGCGCCGTGGTCGCCGCCGACTTCTCCAACGGCACTGCCTCAACGCTCGACTTCCGTGCCTGGACCTACATCAACGCCGATCTCACCGTGAATTTTTCGCGCCAACCCATCGGTGAGTGGATCTTGCTCGATGGCGAGTCGTGGATCGGTGCCGACGGCGCCGGCCTTGCGATGTCTCGGCTGGCAGACCGGCAGGGCTATTTCGGCCGGGCGGTGCAGAGCCTGGTGATCGAGAAGCGGTGAGCGCGACGGCAAGCGTCGCTCTTGGAGCCGATTGAACGGCAGGCTTCCGCCGCCGCGGAAGGGATGCAAGGTCGTGCTCGACCAGGGCATCCTGCCAGTTCACATTCCGTAGAAGATCTTGATCTCCCACAGCACCACGATGATCGCCGTGATCAACGTGACCGCGGCGATTGCACTTTCCAGGGAAGCGACTCTCATCTCTTACTCCGCTTCCCAGCCCCATCAACGGTCTAGGTGATTCCCTGATTCGCCGGCAATTCGTGGACCTCGCCGCCACCCAACTCCGTTGCGTGTTGTGGTGTCCCGGCCACAACTCCCCCGTAGAATCCCGGGGTGCTCATCCCACCATCCGGTCCCGCCCGCTCCAGAAGCCCGCCCGCAGCACCTTCTTGTCGACCTTGCCGACGCCGGTCATCGGCAATTGCTCGACGAACTGAACCTGCTTCGGGGCATGCGCCGAGCCCTTTCGCGTCTTGACCAGGTTGATCAGCTCGTCCGGATCGGGCTTTGCCCCCTCGCGCGGTACGACGATGGCGGTGACGGCCTCGCCCCACTTCTCGTCGGGAATGCCGACGACCGCCACCATCGCCACATCCGCATGCTGCGACAGCACGTCCTCGACCTCGCGCGGGAAGATGTTGAAGCCGCCGGACACGATCATGTCTTTCTTGCGGTCGAGGATGAACATGTAGCCGCGCTCGTCCCTGCGCGCGATGTCGCCGGTATGGACCCAGCCGTTCTTCAGCGTCTCGGCGGTGACGTCCGGCCGCTTCCAGTACTCCGCCATCACATGCGGGGCACGCACGCAGATTTCGCCGGGCTCGCCCGCCTTCACTTCCTGGTCGTTGTCGTCGAGGATCTTGACCTCGCACGCTGCGATCGGGAAACCGCAGGACAGGAACAGCTCCGGGTTCTTGGGATCGTGGTCGGCCTTGCGCAGGACCGAGACGGGATAGCATTCGGTCTGGCCGTAAAGCTGCGAGAACACCGGCCCGATGCGTTCGATACCCTCGAGCAGCCGGCTCGGCGACATCGCGGAGGCGCCATAGAGCACGAGCTCGAGCGAGGACAAATCGGTCTTCTCCAGGGCGGGATGATCGAGCAGCACATAGATCATGGTCGGCACGAACAGCGTGAAGTTGATGCGCTCGCGCGCGATCGTCGTCAGCACCGCCCCGGGATCGAATCCCTTCAGCATGTGCACCGTGCCGCCGCGCATCAGGGTCGGCAGCACCTTTGTGCCGGCGACATGGCTGATCGGCGCGACCGTGAGATAGCGCGCAGCCTCCGGAATCTCGAAGTCGGCGAGGATCGCGCCGGCGGCGCCAGCGTTTTCGCGGTGATAGCGTAGCGCGCCCTTGGATTTGCCGGTGGTGCCGCCGGTGTAGTTCAGCGTGGCGAGATCGTCGGGGCCGGCGAGGCACAGCGGACTCGCATGTCCCGCATTTTCCATGGCGGCCAGCAGATCGACGCCGTAGCCGGCCGGCCCCATGGTGAAGACCGCCTTCAGCCGGCCGGCCTTGGCAGCGAGCTCGCCACCGCGGTCGCGGAAGGCGGCCGCATCGACCACCAGCATCTCGGCCTCGGAGTCCTCGAGCTGGAACAGCTGGTCCTCCAGCGATCCCAGCGGATGCAGCCAGGTGATGCAGAGCCGTGCCAATTGCGCGGCGACGCCGGCGCACCAGGTATCGGCGCGATTCGCGGTGAGGAAGGCGACGCGCGCGCCGGGCTGCAATCCAAGCCGCATGAACACGCCCTGGATGCGTCCGATCAGGTCGATCGTACCACGATAGCTCAGCGATCCGCCGGGCCAGGCGAAAGCGGTGCGGTCGGGATAGCGCGATAGCGCCCGTAGCGTCTGCGCACAAGCTGGAGGCGATGCGTGGAGCGGATCAGACATATGTTTCCTCGTTGCTTTGTCACCGGCTACTGGCGTGCCAATGTTGCCGATGACGCTAGCACAGAGACTGCGGGAGGGAACGACAAAGCCCGCGCAGGGAGGCATGCATGCCATCGGATCGACTGCAACGCTTCCGCGATCGTCTCGCGCTGCCGCTGATCGCGGCGCCGATGTTTCTGGTGTCGGGCGTCGAGCTCATGGTCGCGTCTTGCCGCAATGGGGTGATCGGCAGCTTTCCCACCGCGAATTGCCGCGACACGGAACAACTCGACGCATGGCTCACCGAGATCGGCACGCGGCTGCGACAGCATGAAGATCAAACCGGGCGCAAGGTCGCGCCGCTCTGTCCGAACCTGATCGTGCACCGCTCCAATGCGCGGCTCGCACAGGATCTCGCCGTGCTGCTGCGGCACGGGCCGGAGATCGTCATCACCTCGGTCGGATCGCCCGCGCAGGTGTTGAGGCCACTCCATGATGCCGGGGCGTTGGTGCTGGCGGATGTCGCCTCGATCCGCCACGCCGAGCGTGCGGCGGAAGCCGGCGCGGACGGGCTGGTGCTGCTCACGGCGGGCGCGGGCGGGCAGACCGGCTGGCTCAACCCGTTCGCCTTCGTCCGCGCGGTGCGCGCATTCTACGACGGCATCATCGTGCTGGCGGGCGGCATCAGTGACGGCTACGCGCTGCGGGCCGCTGAAGTGCTCGGCTGCGATCTCGCCTATATGGGCACGAAGTTCATTGCGACGCGGGAGAGCATGGCGGACGTTCGCTACAAGCGGATGCTGGTCGAGAGCGGCGCCGACGACATCCTGCTCACCACCGCGTTCACGGGCTTGCAGACCAGCATGCTGCGGCCGTCGATCGTCGCCGCCGGACTTGATCCGGACGACCTGCCGGCGCGCGGCGCGATTGACATCGTCAAGGACATCGACGTCGCCGCGCGCGAGAACCGGCCGAAGCGCTGGCGCGACATCTGGAGCGCCGGGCACTCCGCATCTGGGGTGACGGAGGTGCTCGCGGTCGACGATCTCGTCGCGCGGACGCGTGCGGAATATCGCAAGGCGGGTGGGCGGTAGCCGATCCAGTCCTGCCGGGACATCGATGTTCTCCCAGCCCGATCACAGTTAATCGAGCGCGCCCCTGCGCGCCCGCATTTAACGGCAGATTAACCATCGCCCGCCAAGAATCCCCTTCACGGCCGCCAACCAGGACCGAGAGGGGACAGGCGATGGACTTCGATTTTCTCAACAGCAAGTCAGCTGCGACGATGGACGAGATCCGCGTCCGCGTCGCCCATGCCCTGGCGCGCCACCCGCTGTGCCGCAACGTCCGTTTCGACATCGTCAGCGTCCCCCGCACCCGCCGCGGCGGCAATTGGACGGTGACGCTGCAATCGGTCGAGCCGCGCGCAGTCTGGGAGGCCTCGGAGATCGTGGCCGACATCCAGGATGCCTATGACCTCGCGGCAGCTGCCTGATTTTCTTGAGCTTTTCGGGCGGTGTCGCCGCAGTCCGCGCGATTGCCGCTGCATTGGCACGGTTAAGCCTTATTTATCGCCCAGTTTTTGGGGCAGTGATCACGTGGACTTGAAGTCGGACGCGGAGAGACGTTTGTCCAAAGCCATCACCATCGTCGCGCTGACCTGCTTCCTCGTCCTCGGCGCCGCCACCACCGCCATTCTCGGCCGCGACAGCGTGCCCAGCGTCAGCGCCGAGATGATCGCCCAGACGCCTCCTCCCAAGCCGCTGGCAACCAACCGCGCCGCCAAGGCCGACCGTCTGGTCCCGACGCTTGCGCTGGCCTCGGCCGCGATCGAGCCGGTCCAGGTGGCCGCCGACAAGCTTTCGCAGGCGCCCGTCCTGACCGAGCCGCTGCGTCAGGCCTTCGCCGCCGCGACGCCCTCCGATTTCGCGATGCCGAACGCGAGCGTGCACGAGGCGCCCGCCGGGACGGAGGTTCCAACCGTCGAAGTTCCGGCCAAGCCGAAGGTCGTCGCCAAGCCGCAGCCGCAGAAGGCTTATTCGCTGCTGTCCGACGGGCAGATCGCAGGCATCAGGGATCGCCTGAAACTGTCGTCGTCGCAGGAATATTACTGGCCCTCGGTCGAGACCGCGCTTCGCAACGTCGCCCGCAAGATCCAGGCGAACAAGCTGTCGAATCCGAACGCGCCGCCCGGTTCGCAGATCGACCCGAATTGCGACGAGGTGCAGCAGTTGAAGTCGGCCGCGATGCCGCTGTTGTTCCAGCTGCGTGACGACCAGAAGGAAGAAGTGCGCAAGCTCGCTCGCCTCATCGGGCTCGAGAAGGTCGCGCAGCAAATCTGATCCGCGCGGTTTCCTGTTTCAGGAGCCGCGGCCATCAGGAACATCTGGCAATCCCCACGCGTTGCCCGCTCCAAAAGAGGGAGTGGATGAATGCGCGCCTCGACAGCCTATTTTGTCGGTGCCGGAACCATCATCGCGGCCATCGCCATTGGTCTCGGCGGCGGTATCGTTGCCGGCAACATCATGCATCCGGTCGCATCCAAGCAGGGCCCGGACACCAGCAAGCTGGCGCAGCGCACGGAGGCTGCCACGCCGGCGACCGCGAACGGGCCGTCCGAGCGCGTGAGCTATCTCACCGGCTCGCAGGCCTTCGGCGCGATGATCGCAGCGCCCGCGGGGGCCGAAGCAAAGCCTGAAGCCGCAAAGCCTGACACGCAAATCACGAAGGCGAATGCTGAATCGCCGGCGCCGCAGCCCTCGCAAGCCGCTGCAGTCGAGCCGTCCAGGCCGGTGCCGGCAGCGTCCGCGCAGGCAGCAAGACCTGCCGAGCAGCAGGCCTCGTCGACCGAGCCGTCGTCCTCCTCGAACAATGCCTATGCCAAGGCGAGGGATTCCGAGGTGAAGCGTGCGGCGACCGAACGGCGCCGGGCGGAGCGCCGCGAGCGCTGGGCCGAGCGCCGGCACTATGAATTGCGCGAACCGCGCGGCATGCGCGACCGAACCGATTGGGATGACGTCGCGCGCAACGTCCGCGAAGATTCCGATGCGCGCGACTATGCAGGCCGCCCACGCAGCGGCTTTCCGCAGATCAGGCTGTTTGGGCCTGATGACGACTAAAGCGCGATGAGACCAGGATGTATCGTCATCGCGCTCCGGGTCAGTGTTTGAGCACGATGCTCTCGGAAAACCGCCGCACACTTTTCCGGATCATGCTTCGGCGCTCGAGCGAGGATCGCGCTGCAAGGGACAAAGTGCGCCGTCACGTCGCGCCACTGTCATTTCATGCCCGCGCGCCGCAGGCCTTCGAGATAATGCGCACGATCCTCTTCCCGCAGCATCGGCAGCTCGCGCGTGATCCAGGCAAGCGAGACCTCGGGCTGGGCGCGGCGCAGGCCTTCCAGGGCGGACGCCGCAAGCGCCGGATCTCCTGACATCCCGGCGGCGGCCGTCAGCACGCGGTGCGCGCCGACGAAATCTCCGCGCTGGCGCATCGATTCCCGTGCCATCTGGACGGCTCCCTCATAGTCGCGGCCGACGAACCGGGCATAGGCCGCAACCCCGCAATAGATCGCCGCGAGCGGGTCGCGCGGGCTCAGCCGCAGCGCGCGACGGGCGGCGGCATCGCCGTCCTGCCATCGTCCGGCATAGCACAGCGTCACGCCGTGAAAGGCGTGCGCCATCGCGAAATTCGGGTTGAGCCTCAGGGCCAATTCGAATTCTGCCAGCGCGTCGTCGAAGCGGCGGCGGAACAGATAGGTGTAAGCGAGGCCGTGATGGGCCCAGGCATCCTCGCGATCGGCCTCCACCGCCGCGAGCGCCGCACGTTCGGCAAGCGGCAAGGTCGCGGCCATGTCGGCCCAGCCCATATGCGCGCCGAACATATGGCTGGTCGCAAGCAGGCCCAGTGCCTTGCCATAGGCGGGATCGATCGCGACGGCCTGTTCCAGTAGCCCTTGCGCGGCGGCATTGTCCTCGCGGGTAATGCGCCAGTAATGCGACAGGGCGCGCATCACGAGGTCCCATGCATCCAGGCTGCCCGGAGGCTTCTGCTGGGCTCGGAAGCTTTCGGCGGCATAGAGCTGCGGCTCGATCGCGGCGACGATCGCCTCGGTGATCTCATCCTGCACGGCGAAGATGTCGGCGAGCTCTCGGTCGTAGCGTTCGGCCCAGAGATGGCTGCCGGTCGAGACGTCGTTGAGCTGGGCCGAGATGCGCACCCGCTCGCCGCTCCGCCGCACGCTGCCTTCGACCACGTAGCGCACCCCGAGTTCCCGCGCGACCTCGTGGATGTGCACGGCGCGGCCCTTGTAGACGAAGGAGGAATTGCGCGCGACGACGAAGAACCATCGCAGCTTCGACAGCGCGGTGATGATGTCCTCGCTGATGCCGTCGGAGAAATAATCCTGCCCGGCCTCGCCGCTCATATTGGTGAAGGGCAGCACGGCGATCGCGGGCCGCTCGGGCAGCGCGAAGGCTGCCTGGGTCTGGGCGACACGAACCGGCTCCGTTGCGACCGCGCCGAGCTGTGTCTGGACATCACCGACGAAGCGAAAGCCCTTGCGGGTGATGGTGCGGATCAGTGTCTGGCTTGCGCCATTGTCGCCGATCGCCTTGCGCGCCGCGTTGATCCGGCTGGTCAGGGTGGATTCGGACACGCTGCGCCCGTGCCAGATCTTGTCGATCAACTCGTCCTTGCTGACCACCCGGTCGCGGTTCTGCATGAGGTGGACGACGAGATCGAACACCTGCGGCTCCACGGCAATGGGAACCTGCTCGCGGCTCAGCTCGCGCCGGTCGGTATCCAGAAGGTGGTCCCGGAACAGAAACTGCACTTCGAAAACTCAGACCTCATGTGAAATCGGGCAAGCGAAATGACAAAATGAAATTCGGGTCGAAAATCATGTGTCTTTCGAAGGGGGCGCTTGGTTCATCGCGATTGCGTGATGGCAGCCATGCCCTCTCCGGAGGGGAATACAACCGGAGCTGGAATGTTGCGGTCGGCGGATCGCCGCCGGGCCGGGACCATGCTTGTCGCTCCACACCGTCATCCCGAGGCGTCAAGGCGCGGCGGAGGCCTCGAAGGATGGAGGGCCGCTGCATCGTGGTCGCTCATCCTTCGAGGCTCTTCGTGCGCTGCCGCGCATCGCACGCCTCGCACCTTCAAATGGCGGATTAACAGGATGACGTGCCGTCACAATGTCGTGGCGCGGTAAATGTGGCGAACGGTGAATGTCCATTGCCGAAATGCGTGGCCTGCGTAAGCTGCCGCCCACACAGAACACCAACCACGAAGAAACGCCCATGCCAGCTTTCCCCGCCTCCACCACGGTGCTCGACTCCCTGCTGTTTCGCGACGCCTTCGGCACGCCTGAGATGCGCGAGGTGTTCTCCGACGTTGCGACGGTCGCGCGCTATGCCGAGGTCGAGGTGGCGCTGGCGAAGGCGGAAGCGAAGTGCGGTGTGATCCCGCAAGAGGCGGCCGCGGCGATCGCGGCGCGGACCGACGTCGCCGCGCTCGATTTCGATCTGCTCAGGCAGGAGACCGATGTCGTCGGCTATCCGATCCTCCCCTTGGTGCATCAGATCGTGAAACAATGTGGCGAGGCCGGCCGCTACCTGCATTGGGGCGCGACCACGCAGGACATCATGGACACCGCTGTGGTGCTGCAACTGCGCGCCGCGATTGAGATCGTCGAACGCGACATCGCCGAGCTGCGCAAGGTCCTTGCCGACCTCTCGAAGCGCCATCGCGACACGGCGATGGCGGGCCGAACCCATCTCCAGCAGGCGCTGCCGGTGACCTTCGGCTACAAGACCGCGATCTGGCTCGCGATGTTCGATCGCCATGCCGAGCGTCTGGCGCAAATGAAGCCGCGCGTGCTGGTCGGCCAGTTCGCCGGCGCGGCCGGCACGCTGGCCTCGCTTGGCGACAAGGGATTCGAGGTGCAGGCGGCGCTCTGTGCCGAGCTGAAGCTCGGCGTTCCGGCCTCGACCTGGCACGTCGCGCGCGACGGATTCGCCGAAGCTGTGAACTTCCTCGCCCTCGTCACCGGTTCGCTCGGCAAGATCGCGCTCGACATCATGATCATGGCCTCGACCGAGTTCGCCGAGGTCTACGAGCCCTTCGTCAAGGGGCGCGGCGCCTCCTCGACCATGCCGCAGAAGCGCAACCCGATCTCCTCCGAACTGATGCTTGCGGCGTCCAAGGCGGTGCGCCAGCACGCAGGCCTGATGCTCGACGCCATGGTGCAGGATTTCGAGCGCGCCACGGGTCCCTGGCACGCCGAATGGATGGCCATCCCCGAAAGCTTCGTGCTGACCGCTGGCGCGCTGCACCAGGCGAAATTTGCGCTCGCAGGTCTCATCGTGGACGAGGCGAAGATGAACGACAATCTCGCCATCAGCCGCGGCCTGATTGTGGCCGAAGCGGTCATGATGGGGCTGGCGCCGCAGATCGGGCGGCAGGAGGCGCATGACGTGGTCTATGATGCATGCCGTCAGGCCAACGAGAAGGGAATCAGCCTTGCCGATGCGCTGTCCGCAGATTCGCGGATATCGAGCCGCATCGATCGCGCCACAATCGAGGCGCTCACCTCACCGAAAAATTACCTCGGACTCGCGCCCGCCATGGTCGACCGGGTGCTGATATCGGCAACGCGTTGAAAACCAAAATGCGTGAAACTGCGTATCTTTCGTGCGTTGCAGGACGCTCGCACACTTGTGTCTTGCGATGCTAGACTTAGATTGAGCGAGAGACTTTCGGCAGAGGGCCCGGCATGACTGATCAACGCAACACCTCCACTCCCATCGATCCCGCGAAGCTCGACCGGCTGGCCGAGGTGGCGGTGAAGGTGGGCCTGGGCTTGCGGCCGGGACAGGATCTGCTTCTGACGGCGCCCGCGATTGCGCTGCCGCTGGTGCGGCGGATCGCCGTGCATGCCTACAAGGCCGGCGCCGGCCTCGTGACGCCGATCCTGTCGGACGAGGAGATGACGCTGGCGCGCTACCGCCATGGCCACGACGCCAGTTTCGATCGTGCCGCCGGCTGGCTCTACGAGGGCATGGCCAGGGCGTTCTCGGACAACACCGCACGCCTCGCCATCGTCGGCGACAACCCGATGCTGCTGTCGGGCGAGGATCCTTCCAAGGTGGCGCGCGCGAGCAAGGCGAATTCGATGGCCTATCAGCCCGCGCTGGAGAAGATCGTCAACTTCGACACCAACTGGAACATCATCGCCTATCCGAGCCCGTCCTGGGCGAAGCTGGTGTTCCCTGATGATCCCGAGGACGTCGCGGTCGGCAAGCTCGCGGATGCGATTTTCGCCGCGTCCCGCGTCGATCGCGAGGACGCGATGGGCAATTGGGCAAGTCACAACGCGGTCCTGCGCGAGCGCACCAACTGGCTCAACGGCCAGCGCTTTCGCGCGCTGCAATATTCGGGTCCCGGCACCGATCTCACCATCGGACTTGCCGACGGCCACGAATGGGAAGGCGGCGCCTCGCTCTCCAAGAACGGCATCAGCTGCAACGCCAATATCCCGACCGAAGAGGTCTTCACCACGCCGCATTGCCGTCGCGTCTACGGCCATGTCGTGAGCTCGAAGCCGCTATCCTATCAGGGCACGCTGATCGACAATATCGCCGTGCGCTTCGAGGACGGCAAGATCGTCGACGCAAAAGCCTCGCGCGGCGCGGAGGTGCTGAACAAGGTGCTCGACACCGACGAGGGCGCGCGGCGCCTCGGCGAAGTGGCGCTGGTGCCGCATTCCTCGCCGATCTCGCAGAGCGGCCTGTTGTTCTACAACACGTTGTTCGACGAGAACGCAGCGTCTCACATCGCGCTCGGCCAGTGCTATTCGAAATGCTTCGTCAACGGCGCCCAGCTCACGCCGCAGCAGATCGCGGCGCAAGGCGGCAACCAGAGCCTGATCCATATCGACTGGATGATCGGCTCGGCCGAGACCGACATCGACGGCATTTTGGCCGACGGCAGCAAGGTGCCCGTGTTCCGCAAGGGCGAATGGGCGAAATAGCCGGCGTGACTCTCTTCGAAGGGAGAAGGTGAGCGCGGCGGCGACAGGTTCTCGCTGCGCCCACCTACCGGCCGCAATTCCCGCGCGGTTAGTTCGAGAGCCCTGGTGCGCATCCTGCGGCGGACGCAACGCGCGCGCAGCCGGAGCCGGCTACCAGAGCTTGGGTGTAGAGCCATTGGCGGGCTCCGCTCCAGTGCCTTCGCGCATTTTGTCGCACCCGGGAGAGGACCGGGTCATGTGGGCGGATTTGCAAGGGAATCGGGACGTTAACCGGTTTGCGCTGGCCGCTTCAGGCTGATTCTCGAAGCCGGCGTAAGAAAGAATTAAAAACGGAACACTAGCGTCCGGGCATCTTTCGAAACAGTCCGGGCCGGGATCTGGCCCCAAATATCATTTCCCGAGGAAGCAGAATGTCGCGCGCATTGATTGAAGTCGGTAGTTGCAATGTGGACCTCGAGCTGCGGCCGATCGAGCCGTCCTGGATCATCGAGGGCGATCCGGTATCCCGTTCGCGTGTCCTGTCGACCAGCGCCGACGGCACCGCCCAGACGATCATCTGGTCCTGCACCGAGGGGCGCTTCAACTGGTACTACGATATCGACGAGACGATCATGATCATGGAAGGATCGATCGTGCTCGAAAGCGACGGCATGCCGCCCAAGCGCTACGGCCCCGGCGATGTCATTTTCTTCCGTGATGGCGCGCATGCCAAATGGCATGTCGAAGGGCACGTCAAGAAGATCGCGTTCTGCCGCAAGACCAATCCGGTGATGATCGGCTTCCTGATCCGCGTCGTCAACAAGCTGAAGAAGATGTTTGCCTCCACCGGCGAACGCCAACCGGCCTCGCTGATGGGTGCCGGCTAAAGCGGACAATAAGGTTTCAAGGACGCTTCCCAGCGGCCACGATGAAGAGGGGGCGGGATCAACATCCCGGCCCCTCTTTTCGTCATGACGGCAGCTCGAGCCGGTAGACGTCGATCGCGGTCTGCGAGAACAGCGCCGTCTTCTCGGCCTCGCTCAAGGGCGAGGCGATACGCTTGAACGCGTTGAAGATCACCTGGTAGCTGCACTGGCCCTTGTCCGGCGGGAAATTGCTCTCGAACATCGCTCGCTTCACGCCGAATGCCTCGATACAGGTCTCGATAAAGGGGCGCCATGCCGCGGCAAGCTGCTCGGATGACGGCGGTCTCTCGCGCAGATGGAAGTCGTAGCCGAGCAGGCACATTGCGAGCCCGCCGAGCTTCACCACCACGTTCTCGCACGTCGCAATCTCCTGGATCGACGCGCGCCACTGCGCAAACACCTCTTCGCGCCGGCCCGCAAAGCGACCGACGCCGGCTGGGCCGCCGCAATGATCGAGCACGATCCTGGTATCGGGGAAGGCGCGCGCCAGCTCGGTCAGTTCGCCGATCTGCGGATGGAACAGCCAGGCATCGAAGCTGAGGTTCAGCGGCGCCAGACAGGCAAAGCCCTTGCGAAAGCTCGGATCCTGCAACAGTCCCTTCGGCCTGTTCGCATACATGCCGGCGACGACAGGGTCTTCGTCCCAGGCCGAGGAATGCCTGATTCCGCGGAAGCGGCCATTGCCCGCCGCGATCTCGGCTTCCAGCACCGGCTTGGCGGCGTCTCCCAGCAGAAGATTGGCGTGGCTGACGATACCGGCGCAGATCGCGGCCGGGCCGTAAGCTCCGCTGGCGCTCATCGCCGCGACGCCGTTGGCGAACTCGACTTCGCCGACGGGCCGGAATGCCTCAGGTCCGTGAGCGCGATACATCGAGCGGCAATCGACATAGACGGTGGCGATGACGTTGTGGCCGGACGCGATGTCAGCGGCCATCTCCTCGATCAGATAGCGATGGCCGCGATTCCAGAGATGGTGGTGGGGATCGACGATCGGCCGCGCCGGATCGATGATTTCCTCCTGGTGCAGCGCGAGCCAGTCCTCGCGTGGCTCGACAAATAACCCGCTCGTGTTGGCGGGCAGACCGCTTGCGGCCATCGGCGTTCGCTCCCTCTATGTTCTTGTGGAAGGAGCCTAGCATCTGATCTCTTCACGCAGCAGCGCGCGTTCTGCAACCGCGTCCGTCGCCGCGAGCACGGCGACGCTTTCGTCAGCCCTTGCGTCGCTTCGCCCTCACGTCGACCACGAGGCGCCAATCGGGTGCGGCGGCCGGTTTGGATTCGCCGAGCCAGTGAAAGGAGTCGTCCGTGATCTCGGTAAAGCTCCACCGCGTCAGTTCGCCGGCTTCGGTCGAGCCTTCCTGCACGATGTCCTCACCGCGCGGACGGCCGATCTGCTGGCGGAGCACGCTGCGGCCGGGATCGAACCAGGAGATCCGCCACGCGGAAATGGCGGGGTCGTAGACACGCAGCGTCGTGCCGTACCAATTTCCGGCGATCGGGAAGGCCGCCCCGCCTGCGGCGCGGGGGATGATCCAGACGTCCTGCACGGCGCGCCCTTCAAGCACCCAGCCAAAATGGATCTCGCCGGGCGCTACGTGTTTCGTTCCGCCGGGTCCATGGGCCGTGATCTCGGCATCCCAGTCGCCGACGAAGCGGCCGTAAAGCCGAAGCGCCGCAGCGTGCTCGGGATTCGGTCCGTCCGCGTGCAACAATCTCGCAAAGCCGGTCATGTCGATCTCCTGTCGCGGGGAGATCAACACCAAAGGCCGACAGCCGGCTTGGAGAAAATTGCGCCTCAGACCCCGTCGAGGATGATCACGGTCGGCTTTGGCGGCAGCGCATCCCGCGACATCCGGAACGATCGCTCGAGGCGCCGGTCGATCTCGAACTGCTGGCCGATCCGGCGCATGAAGTCGTCGAGCGGGGTGGCGAAGCGGTGCATCGGCAGCACCACGGAGGCGCGCAGCCGTTTGGTGATCTCGGAGATGCCGTCCAGCGACATGGTGTAGGTGCCGTCGATCGGCACCATCACGATGTCGAGCCGTCCGATCTGGGCGAAATGGCTGTCATCGAGCTTGTGGTGAAGGTGGCCGAGATGGCCGATGCAGAGGCCGGCCGCCTCGAAGATGAAGATGGAATTGCCGTCGCGGATCATGTCGCTGCCGGCATCGTCGCCGAAATAGCGGCGGATGTCCGTCGTGACGTTGCGGATGAAGGTATCGCTGATGCGCTCCGACACGATCGCCGGCTTGCCGTCATCGGCCCAGCCATGCAGCACATGGGGAATTCGCTTGTCTGGATACAAGGAATAGTGCGTGCTGTGCGCCCGGTTCATGGTCACGACATCGGGCAGCCGTCCCACCTGGTATGCGCCGCTATAGTCGGTCGCGATGCGCAAGCCGGCGGGCGTGTCGATGAAATAGGTGGAATGGCCGGCATAGGTGATTTGGACCTCGGCCGCCGCTGCCGCTTGTCGGAACGCAGCCGGCATCACGCGGGGCGCCGCGTTGGCCATCGCCAGGCATTCGCTGCGTTGAGGTAGCTGCTGGGCGAGCGCAGGTGCGAGGGATACGCCGAACAGCGCAAGAGCCGCCGAAACCAGTCGCCACATGATCTGTCCCCAATGACGCCAGGGGAAAGTCTAGCGTGCAATGTAGTGCGCCGCCAACAGCTAGCGATCAACAGCGCGTCAGTGTCGCACCTTCACGCCCGCCTGGGGCTGAACCTCCAGGTGGCGGCGACGAGGCTGGCTGTGATCAGGCCGCAGATCAGGCCGGCAAGCGGCAGGGCGAGCAGCAGAGCGGCGGTCGCGGCCCAGCCGATCGAGGAGAACGCTTCGGCAAAGGTCGCAAGCCGCGAAGACGTCTGGCGGCGGCGGAATTGGCTGCGACGGGCCTGCACCCGGAACCAGAGCTGGATCGCCGTCGCCGAGGCCGCACCGACCATGATCGCGCCGGCGCTGATTACCGCCTGGAATGGCGAGGCGAAGGCCAGCGCCACGACCAGCGGACTGAAGATCACGGCGATCGCGATCAGCACCACCTCGATCTTGGCGCGGATGACGCTGGACGACGTCAGCGGCGCGGTGGCGACGAGATCGGGAGCGTCCTCGCCCGAGATCGTCAGCCAGGCGAGCCCGCCGGCAAGCTGTCCGGCCGCCATCACGATGACGGGTGTGATCAGCGTCAGCGCCGCGGAGCTGTCGGCAAAGTTGCGCCAGAGCAAAAGTGCCGGCGGCACCAGATAGAGCAGCTGCATCAACGTCTGCGAGATCAGCCAGGGATCGCGCCACAGGAGCATGAATTCCTTGCGCCGCAGCGCCTGCTGGCGCGATCCGCCGCGGAACGGGCGCTCCTTCGCGCGGGCGCGGCCGGACGTGCCGTATGCCGCTGCATCGATCGCGGTGTCGGCGAATCGGTGCGAAAAGATCGCCATCACGCTGCCGAGCAGCACCAGGGCGAACGCGAGAAGCAGCAGCAGCGCCTCGGTGTCACCCATGGTTGCCCGCGCCGGCCACCACCAGATGCTGCCGATGTCGGGCGCGTGGGCGACGAGGCTGCCTGAGGTCAGGATGGTGAAGCGCGACAGCGTGCCGTAGGACATGATCGCCGCGACCTGCAGCGCGATCACGAATCCCGCGCCGATGATCGCGGCGAGGACCTGGGCGATCAGGCGCGTTCGCGCCGGGCCGATCAGGCGGAACAAGAGAATGGTGACGGCGATCGCGATCGCCGCGGCCGACAGGCCCATCGCAATAACGACGCCGAAGGCGGCAAGCCAGCGCGCGCCACCGCCGATCACCAGCACGTCGATGAAGGGTGTCGAGAACAGCAGCGCCAGCACGGTGACGGTCAGCGCGATCGCGGCGATGCGGACCGAGAACAGATTGGTCAGTGTCGCCGGCGAGGACATGATCAGGTCGAGATCGGCCCGGGCGTAGAACACCCGCGTCACGGACTCGATCGCCTGCGACAGCATCAAGGTCCAGGCGAGAAAAATCGTCGCCGAAATCACGATCAGCGAGGATTTGTCGAGTGGCAGCCGCAGGTCGGCGAAACGGCCGATCACCGCCCAGGCGGGCAGGTGCAGCAGCGCGGCGAAGCAGAGCAGGCCGATGACGGCTGCGCGCGTCCGCTTGCGCCGCCCGCCGGTCATCATGGCGAACCATTCGCGCCAGGCGAGCCGCAGCTCGTGGCGCGCAAACCAGGACAGCGCCGTTGCCGAGCTCATGCTGCGGCCTGAAGCGTCACCAGCGTGATGAAGAGATCCTCGAGGCTGGTGTCGGCATGGCCGTTTTGTTGACGCAGCTCCGCCAGCGTGCCTTCGGCGACCAGGCGCCCGGACGCGATCACGCCGATGCGGTCGGCCATACGCTCGGCGACCTCGAGAATATGCGTGGTCATGATGACGGTGCAGCCGGCGCGGACGCGCTCGCTGAGCAGGTCCTTCACGTGGCGTGCGGAGACGGCATCGAGCCCCGTCAGCGGCTCATCGAGGATGATGAGGCGGGGATCGTGCACTAGGGCCCCCGCGAGAGCGACCTTCTGGCGCATGCCCTTGGAAAAGCCCTCGCAGCGCTCGTGCCGGTGCGGCGCGAGCCCGAGCGAGCTGAGCAGCTCTTGCGCGATCGGTTCCGAAGCCGAGGGGGCGATGCCCCAGAGGCCGGCGACGAATTCGAGGTATTCGAGCGGGGTGAGCTTGTCGTAGATCATGGGCTCGTCGGAGACCCATGCCATCACCTGCTTGGCGGCGGCGGGCCTCTGTAACGCATCGACGCCGAAGATCGAGATCGCGCCGGCATCGGGGCGCAGCAGGCCCGCAACCATGCGCAGGCTGGTGGTCTTGCCGGCGCCATTGGGGCCGACCAGCGCATAGAATTCGCCGGCGTGAATGGTGAGATCGAGGCCGTCGACCGCGGGACGGTCAAAACGCTTCGTTAACCCTCGGACTTCCAGCGCCGAGTTGTCCGGCTTCATGACGGCCACACCATCCGGTTTTGCATCGCCCGAGACCATGACCCGAAGATATTTCGGCACGGTGAATCGCTTTGCCTCAAATTCCTCCTCCGGGATCGACCAAAGGCAAGTCACCGTTTGTTGACAGCGCGCGGACGTTCAGGCTGAATTGGCGCCGGGACAAATGGCGCTAACGCAGCGAAACGACTGCGTAGCGACTGGACACAAGATGCGGCAAGGCGGTCGGGAAGAACCGCGGGTCGCATCGGGAGGACACGCGTCGATGCTGGATTTTGTTCAGCAGCTGGTCAGCGGTGTTGCGCTCGGCTGCGTTTACGGCCTGATCGCGCTCGGCTTCGTGCTCGTCTACAAGGCTACCGAGGTCGTCAACTTCGCCCAGGGCGATCTGATGATGCTGGGCGGCTTCTTCGCCTTCACCTTCATCGGCATGATGGGCCTCAACTACTGGATCGGCTTTGCCGGGGCGGTGGCTGCGATGGCGCTGTTCGGCATGGTGGCGGAGCGCGTGGTGGTGCGGCCGATCCTCGGCTATCCGCAGTTCTCGATCATCATGGCGACGATCGGGTTGGGCTATTTCCTGCGCTCGGTCGCCGGCATGATCTGGGGCACCGACGACCTGAAGATCGAGACGCCGTTCAGCCAGGGCGTGCTGCGCATGGGCTCGCTGGTGCTCGCCTATGACAAGCTCTCGGTGATCGCGGCGACGATGATCCTGTGCGCGCTGCTCTGGCTGTTCTTCAACAAGACCATGCTCGGCACTGCGATGCGCGCCAGTTCCGAGAACATGCTGGCAGCCTACTATATGGGCATTCCGGTCAAGCGCGTGGTGTCGGTCGTCTGGGCGATCAGCGCGGCGGTCGCGACCTGCGCCGGCGTGCTGCTGGCGCCGATCACCTTCATCCACTCCAATGTCGGCCTCGTGCTCGGCCTGAAGGCGTTTCCCGCCGCCGTGCTCGGCGGCTTCGGCTCGATCCCGGGCGCCGTGGTCGGCGGCGTTCTGATCGGGGTGATCGAGAGCATGGCCGGCTTCTACCTGCCGGAGGGCTGGAAGGACGTCGCGCCCTATGTCGTGCTGCTGACGGTGCTGCTCCTGAAGCCCGAAGGCCTATTCGGCCTCCACGTCCGCAAGAAGGTCTGAACGCCATGCGCTTCATGTTCAAGACCGATTATGAAGACGACATCAGGCTGTTTCCGCATTCGGGCTACATCGTCACCTACGGCGTCCTGCTCGCCCTGCTGTTGATCGCACCGCATGGGCTGTCCAGCTATCTGATGAGCCAGCTCGTCTTCGTCTGCATCTACGCAATCGTCGGCGTGGCGCTCTTGATCCTGACCGGCTTCACCGGCCAGGCTTCGCTCGGGCACGCCGCGTTCCTCGCGATCGGGGCCTACACCGCGGCCTATTTGCAGACATACAACGTGCCGTTCCCGGTCTACTTCCTCGCCGCCGGGCTCTTGACCGGCATCATCGGCGCCATGGTCGGCTTTCCTGCCCTGCGGCTCACCGGCATCTACCTCGTCATCGCCACCATCTCCTTTGCCTTGATCGTCGAGGAGATCCTGGCGCGCTGGGAGAGCGTGACCCACGGCAACGAGGGCATGCGGGTCAAGACGCTGTCGCTGCTCGGCGTCGCGGTGCCGCGCGACAGCCCGACCTTCTATTACCTCTGTCTTGCCGTGCTGGTGCTGACCATCGTCGGCACGCTGAACCTGCTTCGCTCGCCGACCGGCCGTGCCTTCGTCGCGATCCGCGACAGCGAGACGGCGGCGCGCAGCATGGGCGTCAATGTCGCGCTCTACAAGGTGAAGTCCTTTGCCATCTCGGCGGCGATCACCGGCTTTGCCGGCGTGCTGTTCGCGCACAAGCTCTCCTTCATCTCGCCGGAGATGTTCACGCTCCAGCTCTCGATCGAGTTCATCATCGTGATCCTGATCGGCGGCACTTTCAGCCTGCACGGGGCGGTGCTGGGCGCGATCTTCATCGTGATGATCGATCCGTTCCTGACCTATCTCAAGGACGACATGCCCGGCATCATCGCCGGCATCGCCGCGACCTTCGGGGCGAGCACGGCGACTGCGGGAAACATCCAGTCGAATGTCGCGGCCTTCGCCTCGCTCAACGGCCTGAAGGGCGCGATCTACGGCATCATCATCGTGCTGTTCGTGCTGTTCGAGCCGCTCGGGCTCTACGGCCGCTGGCTCAAGATCAAGCTCTTCTTCCAACTGTTCCCGCTCTACAAGCGCGCCACCTTCAAGCGGCAGAAGATCTATGTGAAGTCGGAGCGCAATCGATGAGCTATTTCCGCGCCGAGAACCTGTCGCTGCATTTCGGCGGCCTCAAGGCCGTCGATGCGGTCTCGTTCGCGGTGGAGAAGGGCGAGATCCTCTCGATCATCGGCCCGAATGGCGCCGGCAAGAGCTCGATCTTCAACTTGATCTCGCGGATCTACCGGCCGACCTCGGGCCGCATCTTCTTCGAGGACCAGGACATTACGGAGCAGCCGCCCTACGACATCGCCAGGCTCGGCATCGCCCGCACCTTCCAGAACATCGAGCTGTTCGAGAATGCGACCGTGTTGTCGAATCTCCTGGTCGGCCGCCACCGCCATTCGACCACGCAGCTCTGGCAGGAGCTCTTGTTCCTGCCGAGCGTGCGGGCCAACGAGAAGGTGCATCGCCGCCGGGTCGAGCAGGTCATCGAATTCCTCGATCTCGAACCCTATCGCGACAAGCTGATCTCGGGGCTGCCTTACGGCGTGCGCAAGGTCATCGAGCTGGCGCGCGCCCTGTGCTCGGAGCCCAAACTGATCCTGCTCGACGAACCGTCGTCCGGCCTCAATGTCGAGGAGACCGGCGACATGTCGTTCTGGATCCGCGACCTGAAGAACGAGCTCGGCGTCACCGTGCTGATGGTCGAGCACGACATGTCGCTGGTCAATCGCGTCTCCGATCGGGTCATCGCGCTGAACTACGGCCGGGTGCTGGCGATGGGCTCGCCCGCCGAGGTGCAGCAGCACCCCGACGTCGTCGCCGCGTATCTGGGAGCCTGACCGATGGATGCCGCCACGACCCCGGACACCATCCTGAAGCTCTCCAACGTCGAGAGCTATTACGGGCCGATCATGGCGATCCGGGGCATCTCGCTGGAAGTGCCGCGCGGCCGAATCGTCACGCTGCTCGGGGCCAACGGGGCCGGCAAGACAACGGTGCTGAAGACCATCTCGGGCATCCTCGATCCGCAGAAGGGAACGATCGAGTTTCTGGGCAGGCCGATCCAGCGCATGGAGGCCGACCGGATCGTGCGGCTTGGTCTCAGTCATGTGCCGGAGGGGCGCGAGGTGTTCCCGTTCCTCTCCGTGCACGAGAACCTGATGATGGGCGCCTATCCGCGCAAGGACCGGGACGGCGTTGCGGAGGATCTGGAGCGTGTCTACGGCTATTTCCCGCGGCTGAAGGAACGCATCAATCAGCCGGCCGGACAGCTCTCCGGCGGCGAGCAGCAGATGCTCGCGATCGGACGCGCCCTGATGAACCGGCCGACGCTGCTGCTGCTCGACGAGCCCTCGCTCGGTCTGTCACCGCTGCTGGTGAAGGAGATCTTCACCATCATCCGCAGGGTCAATGAGGAGCAGGGCATGTCGATCCTCTTGGTCGAGCAGAACGCCAAGGTGGCGCTGGAGACGGCACATTACGGCTATGTGCTGGAGATCGGCCGTATCGTGATGAACGACAGCTGCGACCGCTTGATGCATTCCCAGGACATTCAGGAGTTCTACCTTGGTGCCAAGGAAGCGGGCGCGCGAGGCGAGCGGCGCTGGAAAAAGAAGAAGACGTGGCGGTGAGGAAGAGCTGGCAGTAAGATGAGCCTACCATCCGCAACATAGACCGCCGGCAAGGCAGGCAGCGGAGGCTGGCGACAAGGAGGAGGAGAGGCGCATGTCCCGACCGGCGGTGCTGACGGTCGCTGATACGATCGCGAAGAGCTTCCTGCGCGCCGCCGAGACGCGGGGCGACAGGCCGGCGATCCGCGAGAAGAAGTTCGGCATCTGGCAGCCGACGAGCTGGCGCGAATGGCTGGAGATCTCGAAGGAGATCGCCTACGCGCTTCGCGCGATCGGCTTCATGCCCGGCGACGTCGCCTCCATCGTCGCCAACGCCGTCCCCGAATGGGTCCATGCCGACATGGGTATCCTGTGCGCCGGCGGCGTCTCTTCCGGAATCTATCCGACCGATTCCGCATCCCAGGTCGAGTATCTCGTCAACGATTCCCGCACCAAGGTGATTTTCGCCGAGGATGAGGAGCAGCTCGACAAGATTCTCACCTGCCGCGCACGCTGTCCGTCCCTGCAGAAGATCATCGTGTTCGACATGGAGGGCCTCAGCGGCTTCTGTGATGACATGGTGCTGTCGCTCGACGAGCTTCGCGCGCTCGGCCGCAACCACATGGTCGGCCGCGAAGCGCTGTGGCAGGAGATGATCGACAGCCGCAGCGCCGGCGATCTCGCGATCCTCGTCTATACGTCCGGCACGACCGGTCAGCCCAAGGGCGCGATGCACGCCAACCGCAGCGTCACGCACCAGATGCGGCATGCCAACGACTTCATCCCGGCGCGAGAGGACGAAGACCGGCTGATCTTCCTGCCGCTCTGCCATGTCGCCGAGCGCATCGGCGGCTACTACATCTCGGTCGCGCTCGGCTCGGTGATGAATTTCGCCGAGAGCCCGGAAACCGTGCCGGACAATCTGCGCGAGGTGCAACCGACCGTCTTCCTCGCGGTACCGCGCGTCTGGGAAAAGTTCTATTCCGCCATCACCATCGCGCTGAAGGATGCGACGCCGCTGCAGCAATGGGTCTATCGGCGTGCGATCGGCATCGGCTACCGCATGGTCGAGTGCCGGCTCGAGGGCAGGGCGCCGCCGCTGTCGCTGCGGATCGCCAACCGCATCGCCTACCAGGTCGCGTTCCGCAACATTCGCCGCATGATCGGGCTCGATCGTTGCCGCATCGCGTTCACCGGCGCGGCGCCGATCGCACCGGAGCTGATCCGCTGGTATCTGGCGCTCGGCATCGACATGCACGAGGTCTACGGCCAGACCGAGAATTGCGGGGTCGCCACCATGATGCCGGCGGAAAGGATCAAGCTCGGCTCGGTCGGCACCGCGGTGCCCTGGGGCGAGGTCGCGCTGTCGCCCGACGGCGAGATCCTGATCAAGGGCGACTTCCTGTTCATGGGCTATCTGAACCAGCCGGAGAAGACGGCCGAGACCATCGATCCGCGCGGCTGGCTTCACACCGGCGACGTCGGCACCATCGACAATGAAGGCTTCGTCCGCATCACCGACCGGATGAAGGACATCATCATCACCTCCGGCGGCAAGAACATCACCCCGTCCGAGATCGAGAACCAGCTCAAGTTCTCGCCCTACATTTCCGACGCTGTAGTGATCGGCGACAAACGGCCGTATCTCACCTGCCTCGTGATGATCGACCAGGAGAACGTCGAGAAGTTCGCCCAGGATCACGACATCCCCTTCACCAATTACGCCAGCCTGTGCCGGGCGGGGGAAATCCAGGACCTGATCTGGCGCGAGATCGAACAGGTCAACGGCAACTTTGCCCGTGTCGAGACCATCAAGAGGTTTTATCTGATCGAACGCCAGCTCACACCGGAGGACGAGGAGCTGACGCCGACCATGAAGCTGAAGCGCGGCTTCGTGAACAAGCGCTACGCCGCCGAGATCGAGGCGATGTATCGCGAGCGTGCAGTGGCGTGACGAGCCAGTCGATTCGAGAAAGCGAAGGAGCCGTGGCCCTCGCCCTTCGTCCAACACGGGCCTTTAGGAGAGGAGACGTCAATGTCGAAATCGTTCAGCGCATTCGGCCTTGCTGTGGGCACCGTGGTGCTCACCTGTCTGCCGGCCGCAGCGCAAACCAAGGTCACCAACGAAGGCATCTCGGCGACCGAGATCGTCATCGGCACCCATCAGGACCTGTCGGGTCCGATCAAGGGCTGGGGCGTCCCCGTCTCCAACGGCATGAAGATGGCGGTCGAGGAGGTCAACGCCGCCGGCGGCATCAACGGCCGCAAGATCCGCCTGGTGGTCGAAGACAGCGGCTACGATCCGAAGAAGGCCGTGCTGGCTTCGCAGAAATTGATCGAGCGCGACAAGATCTTCGCGATGGTGGGGCCGATGGGATCGCCGACCGTGCTTGCTGCGCAGGATATCTTGCTCGACGCCGGCGTGCTGCAGCTCTTTCCGCTGACGGCGGCCGAGTTCACCTTCAAGTTCGATCCGGCCAAGCCGCAGGAGCGGCTGAAGTTCAACAACCTCCTGCCCTATGTCGAGAGCACGCGGGCCGCGCTCAAATACATGATTGAGGCAAAGAATTTCAAGAAGCCCTGCATCATGCATCAGGACGACGAGTACGGGAAGAACGTGCTCGATGGTTTTAACCAGCAGCTCGCTGCCATGAAAATGCAGCCGGCCTCGATCACGAGCTACAAGCGCGGCGCCTCCGACTTTTCGGCGCAGGTCGCCAAGATGAAGTCCGACGGCTGCGACCTCGTCGTGCTCGGCGCGGTCCTCCGTGAGCCGATCGGCACGATGAGTGAAGCGAAGAAGCTCGGATGGGACGTCACCTTCCTCGGCGCCACGCCCGTTAACGTGCTCGAAGTGCCGGCGCTCGGCAAGGAAGTGGTGGAAGGCTTGTATTCCGCTTCGAACTTCGAGATTCCCTATGAAGACACCGCGAAAGGAAAGGTGAAGGACTGGCTCGTCAATTACAAGAAGATGTTTAACGCCGATGCCAACACCCAGGCGATCATCGGCTACAATGCGGTGATGACGTTCGCGCATTATGCCAACAAGGCTGGTAAGGATCTCACTGGCCAGAAGATGCTCGACGCTCTGGAGTCCGGCGACAAGTTCCAGGACATCTTCAATTCGCCGCCGACGGTGTTCTCGAAGACCAACCATCTCGCCACCACCATCACACAGGTCCAGCAGGTCAAGAACGGCCGCTGGGTGCTGGTGAAGGACAATCTGATGTTTTGATTGAGTCTAGCGCGACTCCGACGGTGCCCCCTCTCCCTTGCGGGAGAGGGTGGATCGCCGCAAAGCGGCGAGCCGGGTGAGGGGTCTCTATCCCCACGAATGGTTTACGAGTGGAGAGAACCTCTCATCCGGCGCGCCTGCGCGCGCCACCTTCTCCCGCAAGGGGAGAAGGAAGAGGAGTTCATGATCCCCCGCTCGCGGTGCCCGAGTTCACCGGAGCCAGCTCGTCTTCCCGGCAGCGCCAGCCGTCGGCGGCCTTCACGAAGGCAAACGTCCGCTGGATCCTGAGGCGTCGCGTGACGCTGAAGGCCTCGGTGGAACGTCCCTTGTTGCCGGCTCCCGGCTGCGGACGCCCCGTCCTCGCGTCCCAGCAGGTGCCGGTGCAGGTGGAGGCGATCTTGCTGCACATGGTGAAGGGCGCCAGCACGGCCATCTCGATTTCGCCAGTGACCTGCGCCTCCTGCTCGGTCACCTGGCTGTCGATGGCGTAGACGCGATTGATGCGCAGGAAGTTGCCGCAGGAATTGGCCGCATGGATGCGCGCGGCGCAGAAATCGACCGCGTCGGTGTCGGGTGAGCGAGCCGCGACCTGCCGGCCGAACACCTTCTTGGGGTCCCCCTTCGCCGCGCGGATTTCATCGGTCTTGCGCTTCAAATGGTCGGCGAGACAGTCCTCCGCGGATTCGAGCTCTTGCAGCGGCACGTTCTCCTTGCCGACCAGATTGCATTTGCGGTCGCGCTCCCGCGTCCACCTTCCATATTCGGCGAAGGCAAAGCGGGCCGCAGTCGGGTCCAGTTTGCCGATCAGGCCGAGCGCCTGGCCGTTGAGCTCGGTTTCGGCGAGCGCCAGCGACGGGTCCGCGCAGATCAGTGCGCCCGCTGCGGTGCTGGCCGCGAGGCAGTCGAAATCAGGATCGCGCACGATCGCGGCGCGCTCCTCGGTCACCTTGAGCAGGCACGCCTTCACCCGGTCGAAATCGTCGGGGCGGATGGCTGCCTGGCCGACGATGCCGCAGCCGAGATTGCGCTGTCGGATCCAGATCGCATTCTCCTCGATTGCAGGCAGGCGATCGGGCAGGCGGGCGAGCCGCGCCTCGATCGCCGTGCTCAGCTTCTCGGCGGCGGCGGCCAGCTCGGCGTCACCGCAGAATAATTGGTTGCCGGGGTCGCGAATCTGCTGGCAGTTGTTCTTGGCAAACAGCGGCAGCCTGTCGGCGATCGAGCGTTCGGATTGCGCCGAGGCGGCCGCCGGCAATGCCAGCAACGCAAGCACGGACAGCACGATGAATCGCATTCCGGTCGCCCCCGCATGGAAGGTGCCATGCTAGCGTCTGGGATCGCGCGGCGAAACGAGTTTGTGGTGGTTGAATCCGGGCTACAGGAAGGATCAACGCGCCTCGGCGGCCGCGATCGAGACTCGCACCGGCTCGTCGACATATTTCATCACGGCCGACTGGTAGAGCGCGAACAGCGGCTGATAGCTCCGCTCAGCGTCGTCCTCGACCATCGCCATGCGGCGATTGTCGAGCATCAGCCAGTGGCCGTCGAGCCGTGCAGCAGCAATCGCGTGCTCCTCGCCGGCGCGGGTGTCGCGCACCACGAGGATGCGGAGGTCTTCGGGAGGAATGCCCGCCAGCCGCAGCGCTGCGAGCTTGGCGATGGCATAGTCTTCGCAATCGCCGGCGCCGCGCGCGAAGGTCGCGAGCGGCGAGCTCCAGACATCGTCGGTGCCGTCGTTGGCGGCGTGGATGGCGAGATTGATGGCACGGTTGGTCTCGCCGAGGCGCGCACGGCCATCGCGGGCGCGGGCCTGGTCGACGATGGCGAGCAGCTTCAGGGCCGCGGGCGAGACGCAATTGTCCCGGTCGCCGTCGCACAGCGCGAGCTGCACCATGTCGTCGTCGAGCTTGTCCTTCAGCGTGGACCATTTCTGCTGGAGGCCGCCGGATGAGATGGCGAAGGCGAACACGCCGAACGGTTCGGCGGATTTGCGTACGAGGACGCCGGCGCCGGGCGACAGCAGCGTGCCGGCGCGAAGCTCGGCGGCCGATCCGAGCAGGATCAGGCCGCACAAGATCAGGATTGCGCGCCAGGCGCGCGAGCGAGCAGCGGTCTCCATCTGACATCCCCTTGCCAAGCTTCGCGAGATCCCCCTCGATCTCGACGTGCCGGGCTTCGTTGCTTTCCTGGAGATAGTGCGAGGCGAGCCGTTTTGCTCTGCTTAACGCGACCGGCAGGGGTCCCAAAACCGTGGGACAGGCTGAAACAGGCCTGCCCAAATTGCCTAAAATTTTACGATCCGAGGCCTAGGAGGGCACGCTGCCATGATATGAGCCTGTTGCAGGCAGGAGTTGCGAGGTCGCTGATTCTGCGTCCTATGGCTAACAGCGCGCTATTTCACTGGTTCTGTTAGTTAGGTCACAGATCTAGTTCCATATTTGGCGCAGGATGTTGCAGGGCATCATGCGAGAAAGATGACGCAAGTATCTCTTCGACCAGTTTTACAATAAACGACTTGGGATGATGGGAAATGCGTGCATCTAAGCTCATTTCGACTTCAGAATGCTTGGAATGTTACTTCAGCTTCTCTGGGAAGGCGCTGGCCTGCCGGGGCTCTTACGGCCAAGTGACGCGAAATCACACAAGCAATAGATGGTTTCGCTAAGGACTTGGTAATGCTAAGCAAGCTTAGGCGGTTGATACTTACTTAAATTTAAACCCTTTTTGCGGTGCCCGGTTGAATTACGCTGGCAAATTTGACGCCGCGACGTCCTTGGACGGCCAGGTTTCCGCGCCTAGCCACGTCCATGCCGATTCCCTCGTGGCCAAGCCCTTCATCGCAAAGGGGCACGGCCATGTGCCTGATGGCGCGTTCGTTGTTCCCGACCCCAACCTGATCTTCAACGGCGAGTTCAAGCGCGCCGGCCTCGATCTCGTGCTGTCCCACGAAGGTCAGGAGTTTGTGGTTCATGATTATTTCAGGGGCGAGAAGCGCGCCGCGATCGCCTCGCCCGACGGCGCCCACCTCACCGGCGACATCGTCAATGCCCTCACCGGCCACGTCCAGGTTGCCCAGGCCGCGCCCGGCGCCGCTGCGGCCCAGGTCATCGGTCACGTCACAAAACTCTCCGGCAGCGCGACCGCGATTCGCAACGGCGTCTCGGTCATCCTGAACAACGGCGACAATGTCGAGAAGGGCGACGTGGTCTCGACCGGCGCCGATTCGACGCTCGGCATCACCTTCATCGACGGCACCGTGTTCGGCCTGTCCTCCAATGCGCGGATGGTGCTGAACGAGATGGTCTACGACCCCAACGGGTCGAGCAACTCCTCGCTGCTCAGCCTGGTCGCGGGCACCATCACCTTCGTCGCCGGCGAGACCGCCAAGCATGGCGACATGAAGGTCGACACGCCGGTCGCCACCATGGGCATCCGCGGCACGGCAGTGCTGACCCAGATCAACTTCGTCGTTCCCGCCGGCGGCGGCGATCCGCAGCCGCAGGCGAGCTTCCAGGTGCTGGTCGAGCCGAACGGCACCACCGGCTCCTACATCCTGTTCGACAAGATCACGCTGCTGCCGATCGCGACGGTCAACCAGGCCGGCCAGATGATCCAGATCAGTGGCGGCAACGTCTCGATCGGCAATGCGCTGATGTCGCCGGAAATTCAGAAGCTGATCACGGACGTGTTCACGCTGAAGTTCACCGACAACAACACCAACACCAAGCTGACCACGAACTTCACCGACACGATCACGCCGATCAGCCTGGACTTCGCGTTCAAGTCGGGGTCCGGCGCCGTCGCAGTCGCGACATTCGTCAATCTCAGCCCGCAGGGACGCGACGGCCCCAGCAATTCAACGCAGCAGGCCACCCGTGTTCCCGGCCAGCCGATCGTGCAAAGCTTCGACGCCGGCGGTATTGTAAAGACGGCCTTCGCGCTGACTGAGCGCGCGGGCATAACGGGCGATACGCATGCCGATACGATCACCGGCCTGATCAGATTCGTCGATCAAAACCTCGGTGACCGGCCGACGGTGTCGGTGAGCCTCGCCGAAGCGCCGAACTACGTCTACAAGAGCGCCGGCCAGCAGGACGTTACCGGCTCGCTCACCGAGCTCCAGAAGCAGGGCATCGCGGCGACGCAGATCCAGATCAGCGTCGTTGCCGACCCCGCCAACGAGAACAACGGCTCGGCGGTCTGGACCTACACGATCCCCGACAAGGTCTTCGACTTCCTCGCGGCCGGCGAAACCCTGACGCTGACCTACATGGTGCGGGTCGATACCAATTTCGTGGTGAACCCCGAGTCCAGGTTCATCCCGATCACCATCACGATCACGGGGACGAACGACAAGCCGACCGTGGCGACGTCGGGCGGAAACGTCATCGAGAAGGTCGGGACCGGCAACGAGGCCCTGGACACTATCACGGGCACCGTCACCTTCACCGACGTCGATCTGACGGACCGGCCGATCGTGAGCGCTGAGCTCTCGTCGACCCAGCCGTTCAAATATCTCGATGCCGAAGGCAACGACATCACCGCCACGCTGACGCCGCAGCAACTCGCCGCGATCGCAGCCGTCAAGGTGCCGCTGACGGTGGTGCAGGGTGCAGGGAACGGCAACAACGGCTCGGCCACCTGGACCTACAGCGTTCCCGACCATCTCTTCGACTTCCTTGCCGAGGACGAGAAGCTGATCCTCAATTACGTGGTACAGGTCGATGACGGGCACGGCGGCATCGTCAGCACGCCGCTCACGGTTTCCATCAATGGTGCCGATGTCAATGTCGAGGGCACCAACGACGTACCGACGATCATCGAGGACGACACGATCTCGACCGGCGCGGTGACGGAGGATACGGCAACCCTGACGGCGAACGGCACCATCGCCTTCAACGACCCTGATCTCACGGATACCCACACCGCGAGTTATGTCCTGAAGACGACGACGTCGAGCGCGCATTTGCCCGGCTTCACCGACGGGACCTCGCATATCGGCACGTTCACGCTGACGGCGGTGAGCGAGAGTCCCGGCGTCAGCTCGCGAGGGTCGGTCGGCTGGACCCTTGCGATCGACAATAACGATCCGGTGTTGCAGTCGCTGGCCGAAGGCCAGACCGTCACGCAGGTTTATACCGTTACGGTCGACGACCATCACGGGGGGACGGTCACCAAGGACGTCACGGTCACCATCACCGGTACCAATGACGCGCCGACCATCACGAGCGACGCAGACGCTGCAACGGGGAGCGTCACTGAGGACGCCTGCGCAACGTTGTCGATCGACGGTACGCTGGCGATCCAGGATCTCGACCTGATCGATACCCACACGGCGGAAGCCGTGTTCAAATCGTCCACGTCAAGCGTTCAGCTTCCGGGCTTCGCCGCGGGCACGCCGCTCGGCACCTTCTCAATCGACTGCGCGGTTGACGAGTTCAATACCGACAACGACAACGGCGCGACGCTGGGCTGGCATTTCACGCTCGACAACAGCAATGCGGTGCTGCAATCGCTGGCGCAGGGCCAGACCATCACTCAGGTCTATACCGTCACGTTCGACGACCAGCATGGCGGCAAGGTGAGCCAGGATGTCACCGTCACGATTACCGGCACGAACGACGCGCCGACACTCGCCGATCTCGACATTGGCCCGCTCACGGACACTGCCGCGGCCGACACCTTCGCCAATCTCGCGGGCCATTTGTCCGGAACGGATGTCGACAGCGGCGAGACGGCGACGCTGACCTATGCCGTTCTGAACGCAGATCACCATGCGGTGACGACGGTTGCAGGACTGTACGGCTCGCTGACGGTCAACCCCGACGGCAGCTACAGTTACGTTCCCAACGCGACGGCGATCAACGCGCTGCCGGAAGGATTTTATACGGATACGTTCACCGTCCAGACCAAGGACGCTCATGGTGCGACCGGCACGGCAACGCTCACGGTGGACGTGACAGGCGCGAATGACACGACCAATGCGCCCGTGATCGACGTCGCCGAGATCAGCGTCACGCAGGAAGGCGACCAGGTCTTCGTCCACGGTATCTCCGTCAGCGACGCCGACTCTGCCGTCGATGAAACCTTCACGCTCGCCGCGACCGCGGATTCGGGCACCTCTGTGGACCCCGCATCGACCTCCGACACATTGGCCAACCTCAATTCGGCCCTCCAGACGCTGGCATACACCGATCCGGGCCAGAGCGCATCTGCGACGGACAAGGTCGCGATCACCGTCACCGACGGTCATGGCGCGAGCGATACGGTCAACCTGATCTTCAATCTGAGCGAACAAGGGCCGGTGACTTTTGCCGGGACCCAGAGCAAAGACGTACTGTTCGGGACCGGCTATCAGGATCAGTTCGTGTTCGCGGCCAATTCGAACCACGATACGATCCTGAACTTTACGTCCGGTACGGACAAGATCGACCTGTCGGCCGTTGTCACGACGTCCGATACGCAAGCTTGGTTGGACCAGCACGTGGTGGCCTCAGGAGCTGACACCCTGATCACGATCAATGCGACGGACACCATCCTCCTGAAGGGTGTCGCCCAGGTCCAGGCGAGCGACTTCATCGTCCATGCCTGATCGCTGCGCGATGGGCCGCGATCGTCTGCAAGCCGATCCGCGCTGCCGTTCGCCATCAAAGCGTGATATCCAACCCCCATGAAGCGTCTCAAGATCCTGCGGCGGTGGTTTGCGCGGAAGTTCGGCCTTGCGCGGCTGATGTGCCTCGTGCTGCTGGTTCTGTTTGCCGGCGCCCGGCTCTGGGATCCGCCGCCGATCCAGGAATTGCGGCTGCGCACCTTCGACATGTTCCAGCTGATCGATCCGCGCCACAAGACGGCGCGGCCGGTCACCATCGTCGACATCGACGACAAGAGCCTCGCCAAGCTTGGCCAGTGGCCGTGGCCGCGCACGCGGATCGCCGACCTGATCCAGAACCTCACCCAGAACGGCGCGGTGGCGATCGGCTTCGACGTGGTGTTTTCCGAGCCCGACCGGCTCAATCCGGATCTGGTCGCGGGCCAGATGCGCTCTCTCGACGATGCCACCCGCGCCAAGCTGCGCGAGCTGCCGACCAACGACCAGATCCTTGCCGAGGCGATCAAGCGCTCGCGCGTGGTGCTGGGCGAGACCGGGCAGCGAGCGATCTCGTCTGAGATCGACAAGTCGCTGCCGTTCACCGGCGTCGCGACGGTTGGCGAGGAGGGCGCCGAACGCTTCCTGTTCGAATTCCCGGGCCTGCTCCGCAACGTACCGGTCATCGAGAAGGTCGCGGCCGGCCGCGGCCTGTTCACCATCAAGACCGAGCGCGACGGCCTGATCCGCCGCGTGCCGATGGTGATGCGCGCCCAGGGCCACATCATGCCCTCGCTCAGCCTCGAGATCCTGCGCGTCGCTACGGGCACGCCGACGCTGCTGATCCGGACCGACAAGACCGGCGTGCGGGCCGTTCGCCTCAAGGGCGTCGAGATTCCGACCGACAAGAACGGCCAGCTCTGGGTGCACTATGCGCGCCAGGATCCTTCGATCTACGTCTCGGCGGCCGACGTCCTCGACAACACCGTGCCGCCCGCCAGGATCGCCGGCAAGCTGGTGCTGGTCGGCACCTCCGCGGTCGGGCTCAACGACATCAAGACCACGCCGGTGTCCTCGACCATGCCGGGTGTCGAGATCCATGCACAGGTGCTGGAAAGCCTGCTGAGCGGCGCGGTAATCTCGCAGCCGAACTACGCGCTCGGCGTCGAATTGATCGCCGCGCTCGTGATCGGATTGCTCGTCATCATCTTCACGCCGAATCTCGGTCCCGTGCGCCTCGTGCTCGCCGGTGCGATGTTCGCGGCGATCCTGGTCGGCACGTCCTGGTTCTTCTACGCGCAGTACCGCTACCTCATCGACTTCACCTACCCGCTGCTCTCGACCACGGCGATCTATCTGACGCTGATCTTCGCCAGCTTCGTGCGCGAGCAGCGCCAGCGCGTGCAGATCCGCGGCATGTTCGCGCAATACATGTCGCCGGTGCTGGTCGAGCAGTTGGCCCAGTCGCCGGAAAAGCTCGTGCTCGGCGGCGAGGAGCGCGAGATGACGATCATGTTCTCCGACGTGCGCGGCTTCACCACGATTTCCGAGAGCTACAAGCACGATCCGCAAGGGCTGATCGCACTGATGAACCGCTTCCTGACGCCGCTGACCGACGTGATCATCGAGCGCAAGGGCTACATCGACAAATACATGGGCGACGCCATCATGGCGTTCTGGAACGCGCCGCTCGACGATCCCCAGCACGAGGTCAATGCCTGCGAGGCCGCGATCCAGATGCTGGAACAGATCGACGTGGTCAACAAGGAGCGCGAGCAGGAGGCCGCCGACGGCGGCCACGTCTACATCCCGCTCAATGTCGGCATCGGTCTCAACACTGGTATCGGCGTCGTCGGCAACATGGGCTCCGACCTGAAGAAGAACTATTCCGTGCTCGGCGACAGCGTGAACCTGGCCTCGCGCCTGGAAGGGCAGACCAAGGAATACGGCTTTCCGATCATCGTCGGATCCAGGACCGCGCTCGCGGCCAAGGAGAAGTTCGCGATCCTCGAGCTTGACTTCATCATGGTCAAGGGCAAGACCGAGCCGGAGGTGATCTACGCCATCGCCGGCCGTGAAGACGTGATGCATTCGGGCGCGTTCCAGCGCCTGCGCAACGTCACCATCGAGATGCTCGGCTGCTACCGCAGCCGCAACTGGCAGGGGGCACTGGACGCGATCGAGCGCGGCCGCCGCAGCGAGGATGCCGACACGCTCGAGAAGCTGTTCCGGCTTTACGAAGCAAGGATCAAGGATTTCCAGCTCAATCCACCGCCGGAGGGCTGGACCGGCGCGTATACGCTGCTGACGAAGTAGGACTGTAAGCGAGAGGGCATCGCTCGTGCCACACTAAAGGTGTCGTCCCCCATAACCACAGGGAGCAGCCGTAACGCGAGATCGGCAACTACGAGTCTTCGCAAAACCGAGTCCGGTGGCCATGGGTCCCGGGCTCGCGACTATGTCGCGCCCCGGGACGACAGTGGTGTTTGCGGAAGCAGGGCGGCCCCTCACTCAACCCCGATCGTCGTCAGATCCTGGAACCAGTGCTGCGCCTGCACGAATTGCTTGATCTTCGGCGACAACGCGTGCGGGTTGGTGTCGTGGACGACCCAGACCAGTGCGGCATCGTCCACGATCAGCGCATGCGCCTGCGCCAGCAGCTCGTCCTGCTTGGTGGCATCGAAGGTCTGCTTGGCCTCGTCGATCAGCGCATCCACCTTCGGGTTCTTGTAGCCGCCCCAGTTGACGCCGACAGGCGCGATCTGCCCGGAATGGAAGAAGCGGACGATGGCGTAGAGCGGGTCCGAGGTGACATAGGCGATGTTGTTGGCGGTGATGCCGGCGTTCATCTCGTCGGCCGCGCCCTTGCGCCAATGCGTATAGAGCGTCTCGAGCTCGACGACCTTGAAATCGATGTCGATGCCGATCTCCTTGAAGCTCTGCTGCAGGAATTCGTTCATCGGCAGCGACAGCATCTGGCCGGTGCCGCCTTGCGCAATGATGAAGGTGGTCTTGAGCGGCTTCGCCTTGGAGTAGCCGGCCTCCTCGACCAGTTTTTTCGCGGCGGCGAGGTCATACTTCAATTCGAAGCTGGGCTTGCCGAACCACGGGCTGGACGGGTCGACCTGGCCCTTGGCTGGCTTGGCCAGCCCGTTCATCAGGCCGACCACCGCCTCGCGATCGATCGCAAGGTTGAGCGCCTTGCGCAGGCGGATGTCGGTCCAGGGCGAGCCGGGAAGCACGCTGAGATGATAGTTCCAGACATGCGGCGTGACGTTGTCGACGAGCTTCATGCCGGCCGCTTTCAGCTGCGGGACGGCATCCGGCGCCGGCGTCTCGATCAGGTCGACTTGTCCCGCAAGCAGCGCATTGGTGCGCGTCAACGCTTCCGGCATCGGCACCAGCACGATCTTGTCGACCTTGGGAATCCGCTTCTTGTTCCAGTAGTCAGGGTTCTTGGTCAGCTCGGCGAGCTCGCGCGGCACCAGCTTGGTCAACTTGAAAGGGCCGGTGCCCGAGGGCTGGCTGGCGAACTTGTCCCAATCCTTGCCGAGCTTTTCATATTGTGCCGGGCTCGACACCAGGAACCACAGCATCTGATACGGGAAGAAGGAATCGACCGTCTTGGTGGTGATCTCCACGGTAAAGTCGTCGACCTTGGCGTAGCTTGCGACGGAGGGCAGGCGGGTCTTCACCTGCGCGCTCTGCCGCTTGTCGAATTGCGGCGCCTTGTCGTTGAGCACCTTGTCCAGATTCCAGATCACCGCATCGGCGTTGAACTCGCTGCCGTCGTGAAACTTCACGCCCTTGCGAAGCGTAAAGCGCCACTTGGTCTTGTCGGCATCGTCGACTTTCCATTCGGTGGCGAGCCCCGGCACCAGCTTGCCGGGGCGATCGGCGACGTCCATCTCCCAGGCGACCAAGGGATCGTAGATCGTGTAGGCCGTGAATTGGTAAGCGCCGGCGCCGCGATCGGGCTGGCCTGTCGTCAGCGGGATGTCCGCCATCGAGATGCCGTAACGCACCACCGTTTCGGCGCGCGCCGAGATTGCGGAAACTGCCAACGCAAGCACGGCGAGACAGGTCGACAGACGAATACGCATAAGTCAAAGCTCCAGGGAGGATCTGGGGCCGAACTTGCAATCTTGATGCCAGAATAGGCAGCGCGCCGATTTCGCCCGTGCGTCATCACAAAGACTTGTCGTCCCGGGGGCAATCTGCAGAATAAGTTTCTCCTTGGCATAGCCATTGCATACTGCTGCATCAAAATTAATCATCGAAAGCCGGAAAAGGATTGAGGCGATGCTTATCAAGAAGAACAAGACCCGCGCGGCGCTGATCGCGCTGTTGGCGCTCGGGAGCGTGGCCGCATGGCCGCGCGCGGTCAGCGCCGAGACCGTGCTGCGCATCGGCATGACCGCTGCCGATATTCCGCGCACCCTGGGTCAGCCCGATCAGGGCTTTGAAGGCAATCGCTTCACCGGCCTCACCATGTACGACGCGTTGACCGGCTGGGACCTGTCCTCCGCCGACAAGGCGAGCGTGGTGATCCCCGGTCTTGCCACCGAGTGGAAGGTCGACGATGCCGACAAGACCAAGTGGGTGTTCAAGCTGCGCCCCGGCGTCACGTTCCATGACGGCTCGCCGTTCAACGCCGATGCGGTCGTGTGGAACGTCGAGAAGGTGCTGAAGCAGGACGCGCCGCAATTCGACGCCAGCCAGGTCGGCGTCACGGCCTCGCGCATGCCGACGCTGGCCTCGGCAAAGAAGATCGACGACATGACGGTCGAGCTCACCACCAAGGAGCCCGACAGCTTCCTGCCGATCAACCTCACCAACCTGTTCATGGCGAGCCCGGCGAAGTGGCAGGCCTTCTACGACAAGGCCGAAGGCGCCGATGCCAAGGCGAAGTCGCAGGCCGCCTGGACCGCGTTCGCCAAGGACGCCTCGGGCACCGGCCCGTGGAAGATGTCGAGCTTCACGCCGCGCGAACGGCTCGAGCTGGTCAAGAACGCGAACTATTGGGACAAGGCGCGCGTGCCCAAGATCGACAAGATGGTGCTCTTGCCGATGCCGGAAGCGAATGCGCGCACCGCGGCGCTGCTCTCGGGCCAGGTCGACTGGGTCGAAGCGCCTGCGCCGGACGCACTGCCCGAGCTCAAGCAGCGCGGCTTCAAGCTCTACGCCAACGAGCAGCCGCACGTCTGGCCATGGCAATTCTCGCGCGTCGAAGGCTCGCCCTGGAACGACATCCGCGTGCGCAAGGCGGCGAACCTCTGCATCGACCGCGAAGGCCTCAGGGACGGCCTGCTCGCCGGCCTGATGGTGCCGGCGACCGGCACCTTCGAGCCCGGCCATCCCTGGCGCGGCAAGCCGACCTTCGAGATCAAGTACGACAAGGCGGCAGCGCAAAAGCTGATGCAGGAAGCGGGCTTCGGTCCCAACAAGAAGCTGACGGTCAAGACGCAGACGTCCGCGTCGGGTTCGGGACAGATGCAGCCGCTGGCGATGAACGAATATCTCCAGCAGGCCCTCGCCGAATGCTATTTCGATGTGAAGCTCGATGTCATCGAGTGGAATACGCTGTTCACCAACTGGCGCCGTGGCGCCAAGGACCCCTCGGCCAACGGCTCGAACGCGACCAACGTCACCTATGCGGCGATGGACCCGTTCTTCGCCCTGGTACGCTTCCTGCAATCGGGCATGGCGCCGCCGGTCTCGAACAATTGGGGCTTCATCAACAACCCCAAATTCGACGAGCTGGTGAAGAAGGCGCGCCAGACCTTCGATCCCGCCGCACGTGATGCCGCGCTCGCCGAACTGCATGCGGCCTCCGTCGACGACGCTGCCTTCCTCTACGTCGCCCACGACGTCGGCCCGCGCGCGATGAGCCCGAAGGTGACGGGCGTCGTGCAGCCGAAGAGCTGGTTCATCGACTTCTCGCCAGTGTCGATCAAGCAGTAGTCGTAGCTTGCTCAGTGCACCCTCTCCCCCTGTGGGAGAGGGTGGCTTCGCGACAGCGAAGCCGGGTGAGGGGTTTCTCTCCGCGGAGAGGCTCTCTCTCGTTTGAAATGCTGTAGCCGCGGAAACAACCCCTCATCCGGCGCTTGCGCGCCACCTTCTCCCACAAGGGGAGAAGGAAGAAAGAAACAACGTGCTCGCCTATATCGCCCGACGCATCGTCTATGTCGTCCCGATCGTCATCAGCGTGGCGCTGGTGTGCTTCCTGCTCGTGCACATCACGCCGGGCGATCCGCTCGTCGCGGTGCTGCCGGCCGATGCCTCGCAGGAGCTCGCCGCACAGCTTCGCGCCGCCTATGGCTTCGACCGGCCGCTGCCGGTGCAGTTCGGCCTCTGGCTCTTGCGCGCGCTGCATGGCGACCTCGGCAATTCCATCGCGACGGGCCGCCCGGTGCTCGCCGAGGTCATGCGCGCGGTCGGCAACACGGTCACGCTCGCGATTGCCGCGGCCATCATCGGCTTCACAATGGGCATCCTGCTCGGCTTGATCGCCGGCTATTTTCGCGAGACCTGGATCGACAAGGTCGCAACGTCCTTTGCCATCGCCGGCGTCTCCGTGCCGCATTACTGGCTCGGCATGCTGCTCGTCATCATCTTCTCGGTTCAGCTCAACTGGCTGCCCGCAGTCGGCGCCGGGCCCAGCGGCTCCAATTCCTGGGTCTGGGACTGGGCGCATCTGAAATATCTCGTGCTGCCGGCGATCACGACATCGGTGATTCCCATGGGCATCGTCACCCGCACGGTGCGTGCCCTCACCGGTGACATTCTCTCGCAGGACTTCGTCGAAGCCTTGCGGGCCAAGGGTCTGCACGAGCGCGGCGTGTTCCGCCACGTCGTCAAGAACACCGCGCCCACTGCGCTTGCCGTGATGGGTCTTCAGCTCGGTTACATGCTCGGCGGCTCGATCCTGATCGAGACCGTATTCTCCTGGCCGGGATCTGGCTTCCTGCTCAACTCCGCGATCTTCCAGCGCGACCTGCCGCTGCTGCAGGGCACGATCCTGATCCTGGCGCTGTTCTTCGTGTTCCTCAATCTGCTGGTCGACATCGCCCAAGCCGCGATCGACCCGCGCATCAAGCGGGGCTAGAAGATGGGATCGTGCCCAGCTATCGCCGCGAAGGCAGTGCGCTCCCTCCCCCGCCTGCGGGGGAGGGTCGGGGAGAGGGTGTCTCCTCAATCGCGAACCCCCAAGAGGAGGAAGCCCTCACCCGGCGCCACGCGCCGACCTCTCCCGCAAGCGGGAGAGGTACGCTGCCTTCCGGGCTTGCACCGATTGAAGCAATGCGCACTGGGAGCCCGCCGATGAGCGAGCTTCCGTTGTCCGCCACCGCCGACGCCGCGCTCCAGGTCGCGCCCGCGACCAAGGCGCGGGGCTATTGGGCGACCGTCGGCCGCCGCATCATGCGCGACAAGGTCAGCATGGCCTGCGCGCTGGTGCTGCTGCTGATCTTCCTCTCCGCGGTCCTTGCGCCATGGCTGGGTCTCGAAGATCCCTACAAGGGCTCGATGATCCGCCGCCTGCGCCACATCGGCACGGCGGGCTATCCGCTCGGCACCGACGAGCTCGGCCGCGATATGCTGGCGCGGCTGATCTACGGCGGCCGGCTGTCGCTGGTCATCGGCATCCTGCCCGTGATTCTCGCCTTCTGCATCGGCACCTCGCTCGGCATCATTGCCGGCTATGTCGGCGGCAAGCTCAACACCGCGATCATGCGCACGGTCGACGTGTTCTATGCCTTTCCGTCCGTGCTGCTGGCGATCGCAATCTCCGGCGCGCTCGGGGCCGGCATCCTCAATTCCATCGTGTCGTTGACGGTGGTGTTCGTGCCGCAGATCACCCGCGTCGCCGAGAGCGTCACGACGGGCGTGCGCAACATGGATTTCGTCGAGGCCGCGCGTGCCTCCGGCGCCGGGCCCTTCACCATCATGCGCGTGCACATCCTCGGCAACGTGCTCGGTGCGATCTTCGTCTATGCCACGAGCCTGATCTCGGTCTCGATGATCCTGGCGGCCGGTCTGTCCTTCCTCGGTCTCGGCACCAAGCCGCCGGAGCCGGAATGGGGCCTGATGCTGAACACGCTGCGAACCGCGATCTACGTCAATCCCTGGGTCGCAGCGTTGCCGGGCGCGATGATCTTCGCGGTCTCGATCTGCTTCAACCTGCTTTCGGACGGCCTGCGCAGCGCCATGGACATCAGGAACTGACGAATGATGATGCAGAAGCACAATGGCGCCGCACGGAAGGTCGTCATGCCCGGGCTTGTCCCGGGCATCCACGTTCTTCGTTCCGCGTGGCAAGGCGTGGATGGCCGGGACAAGCCCGGCCATGACGGCGTGGAGGCTCTAGTACCAGCCATATGGGGTTGCCCCGCCGGGATCGGGAAAAGTGTAGGGCGGCTGCCATGAGCGAGAATGCCTCTGTCGCCATGCTGGAACCGGTCGAGGACGTCGGCGGCGTCGCGCAGCCGCTGCTTCAGGTCAACGGCCTGACGAAACATTTCCCGGTGCGCGGCGGGCTGTTCGCCGCCAAACGTACCGTGCGCGCCGTCGACAACGTCTCGTTCACCGTCGCCAAGGGCGAGACGGTCGGCATCGTCGGCGAGTCCGGTTGCGGCAAGTCCACCACCGCGCGGCTGCTGATGCATCTGATGCCGCGCGACGACGGTGACATCATCTATGACGGCATGACAATTGGCCAATCGCTGAGCTTGCGCGAATTGCGCCGCGGCATGCAGATGGTGTTCCAGGACTCCTACGCCTCGCTCAATCCGCGCCTCACCATCGAGGAATCGATCGCCTTCGGCCCCAAGGTGCACGGCATGGCCGACGCCACGGCACGCGCGCTCGCGCGCGAGCTGCTCGGCAAGGTCGGCTTGCGTCCGGAAACGTTCGCCAACCGCTATCCGCACGAGATCTCCGGCGGCCAGCGCCAACGCGTCAACATCGCGCGGGCACTGGCGCTGTCGCCGCGGCTGGTGATCCTGGACGAAGCCGTCTCGGCGCTCGACAAATCGGTCGAGGCGCAGGTGCTCAATCTCCTGGCCGATCTCAAGCGCGAGTTCGGCCTGACCTATCTGTTCATCAGCCACGACCTCAACGTGGTCCGCTACATCTCGGACCGCGTGCTGGTGATGTATCTCGGCGAGGTCGTCGAGCTCGGCCCGGTCGACCAGGTCTGGGACGCGCCTGCCCATCCCTATACGCGTGCCCTTCTTGCGGCGATGCCGTCGTCGGATCCCGACCAGCGCACCGAGACGCCGCCGATATCAGGCGATCCGCCCAATCCGATCGATCCGCCCCCGGGCTGCCGCTTCCACACCCGTTGTCCGTTTGCGGAGCCGCTCTGCGCAAACGCGACACCAAAGCTCACCGCGCTCGATAGAATGGGCCACGAGGCCGCGTGCTACATGGCGATTCCGGGTTCAGGCCATAGCCGCGCGCCCAGGGAGAAGACCGCATGACCAGACCGACACCGAAAGAGATCAAGCCGATCGCGCTGGTTGCAGGCGTGCCTGTGGACGACGAGATCGCAACCCGCATCTCCAATGCCATCGGACCTGCCTTCGAGGGCTTCGCGGCCATCGCCGGCACGCTGCCGTTCGACCTCGAGCCCGCCGGCTACGTGCTCGCGCAGACGCAGAAGGTGTCGAAATGAGCACCGAACCCGCATTGATGACGCTCACCGGGGTCGCGCGTGCGATCGCGACGAAGCAGCTGTCCTCGCATGAGGTGACGCGCGCGCTGTTGCATCGCATCGCGCAGTGGCAGCCGCACCTCAATGCCTTCATGTCGATCGAGGCAGAGGCTGCGTTGAAGGCGGCTGATGCAGCCGATGCCGAGCTTGCCAAGGGCAACGTCCGTGGTCCGCTGCACGGCGTGCCGCTCGCGCACAAGGATATGTACTACGACGCGGGCCACGTCGCGACCTGTGGCTCGCTGATCCGCCGCGACTTCGTGCCGACCGTGACCTCCACGGCCTTGCAGCGGTTGAAGGATGCCGGCCAGGTTCGCCTCGGCACGCTGCATCTGGCTGAATTCGCCTATGGGCCGACCGGGCATAACGCCCATTACGGCCCGGTGCGCAATCCCTGGAATGTCGCGCACATCACCGGCGGGTCGTCATCCGGCTCCGGCTCCGCGGTCGCCGCGCGCCTGACCTATGCGGCGCTTGGCTCGGATACCGGCGGCTCGATCCGCATGCCCGCGCATTTCTGCGGCGTCACCGGCCTCAAGACGACGGTCGGCCGCGTCAGCCGTGCCGGCGCGATGCCGCTGTCGCAATCGCTCGACACCGTCGGCCCGCTGGCGCGCACTGCCGAGGATTGCGCGCTGTTGCTGGCCCTGATGGCCGGCCCCGATCCCGCCGATTCGACCTGCAGCCACGAGCCGCTGTCGGACTACGTCGGCGCGACCAAAGGCGCGCTGAAGGGCCTCAAGATCGGCGTGCCGGTCTCCTTCTATGTCGACGATCTCGACAGCGAGGTTGCGCGCGTGCTGGACGAGACCATCGCAGTGCTCAAGCGCGAGGGCGCCGACATCGTCAAGGTCGAGTTGCCGGACCAGCGGCAATTGTCCTCGGCCAGCCAGCTCGTGCTCGCCGCGGAAGCCGCCGCCTTCCACAAGCGCTGGATGATCGAGCGTCCGCAGGATTATGGCGCGCAGGTCCTGATGCGGCTCCAGAACGGCCTCGCCGTTCCCGCCATCACCTATCTCGAGGCCATGCGCTGGCGCGGGCCGGCGCTCGCCGCGCACAACGCCGCGACGTCAGGCGTCGATGCGGTGATCGCACCGGCCTCGCCGGTGCCGGCACCGACGATCGAGGAGAGCGACGTCGGCGGCGGCCCGAACGCGCCGGCGCTGCTGCAGCGGCTCACGCTGTTCACCCGTCCGGTGAATTTCCTCGGCCTGCCGTCGCTCACCGTGCCCTCCGGCTTCACGAAGACCGGCCTGCCGGTCGGGATGCAGCTGATCGGTCGTTCCTTCGACGAAGCGACCTTGCTCACCATCGGCGCGGCCTTCCAGCGCGCCACCGACTATCACGATCGATTGCCGAAACTGCCGTCATGACAAAGCTCGTCGAGATCTCGGGCCTCAACATCCGCTTCACCGGCGAGCGCACGGTCTATGCCGTGAACGATCTCAGCCTCTCGCTCGGCAACAGCGAGGTGCTGGGCCTGCTCGGCGAGTCCGGTTCGGGCAAGAGCGTGACACTGCGTGCGCTGATGCGGCTGCTGCCGAAGAAGCGCACGCAGATCACTGGCACGGTCAACGTGCTGGGCCGCGACGTGCTCGCCATGAACGACGAGGAGCTGTCGTCGTTTCGCGGCCAGACCGTGTCGATGATCTTCCAGGAGCCGGCGCTCGCGCTCGATCCGGTCTACACCATCGGCGCGCAGATCGCCGAAAGCGTCGTGCGTCACGAAGGCAAGAGTTTCGCGGAGGGCAGGGCGCGGGCGCTCGAAATGCTCGAGGTCGTGCGCATCCCCTCGGCGAAGCGCCGGCTCGACGCCTATCCGCACGAGATGTCCGGTGGCATGCGTCAGCGCGCGATGATCGCGCTCGCGCTCGCCTGCCGTCCCAAGATCCTGCTGGCGGACGAGCCGACCACCGCGCTCGATGCCACCGTGCAGATCCAGATCCTGCTGCTGCTGCGCGAGCTGCAGCGCGAGTTCGGCATGTCCGTCATCTTCGTCACCCACGACATCGGCGTCGCCATCGAGATATGCGACCGCGTTGCGGTGATGTATGCCGGCCAGATCGTGGAGCAGGGCACGCTTCGCGACATCGTCCGCTCGCCGGTGCATCCCTACGCCAAGGGCCTGCTCGCCTCGACCATCCACGGCGCCAAGCGCGGCGCCCGCCTGGAGACCATTCCCGGCACCCCGCCCTCGCTGGCGGAGAAGCCGCACAACTGCTCCTTCGCTCCCCGCTGCAAGCTCGCAGAGCCGCGCTGCCTGGAGCAATTGCCCGCGAATGTCGAGGTCGGACCGGGCAGGGCGGCGAGATGCGTGCTGGCGCAGCCGGTCACCGTGGTGTCATAGTCTCGGATGAGTTGAGCTAAAGCATGATCCGGACAAGTGCGTAGCGGCTTTCCGAAAAGATCATGCTTAAACAACAACCTGAAGCGATGACGATTCATCCCAGTCGCATCGCGCTGTAGCCCCCGCATTCGGCAGGCCGGAACTTTCAGCCTCTCCGTTTTCCCGGAAGAGGCTGAAAGCCTGCAAGAAAAAGCCGCAAGCCTGTGAAATTCCGGACTTGCGCGGGAGGTCATCAGGGGTAGATGTGGCCTCATCAGGGCTCTGGATGAGCTCGGCTGCGTTGGACGCCGGGCAAACATGATGTTAATCCGGGGCGAGTACCCTGAATTGCCCGTGAAATCAGGGGCTTTGCCCCCTAGTCGAAAGAGATCAGACTGATGGCAGCCATCCCTGGCGTCCGCCGTTCAGAGCTCGGTGACGCCTTGCGCGCTTGTCGCACGGCATTCATCGGCGTCGGCTTGATGAGCTGCATGATCAACCTGCTCTATCTGACCGGGTCGATCTTCATGCTGGAGGTCTACGACCGGGTGCTGCCGAGCCGCAGCATCCCGACCCTGGTCGGCCTCATCATCCTCGCCAGCTTCCTCTACATGGCGCAGGGCGTGCTCGACATGATTCGCAACCGCATCCTGGGGCGGATCGGTACGTCGCTCGACGAAGCCCTCAACAAGCGCGTGTTCGACACCATCGTGCGACTGCCGCTTCTGGTCGGCAGCCGCAACGAGGGCCTCCAGCCGCTGCGCGATCTCGACAATGTCCGTTCCTTCCTCGGCGGCATGGGCCCGAGCGCGTTCTTCGATCTGCCCTGGCTGCCGCTTTATCTCGCCATCTGCTTCGCCTTCCACGTCCTGATCGGCGTAACCGCGCTGGTCGGCGCCATCATCCTGGTCGGCCTGACGCTGGTTACCGAGTTCATGTCCCGCCAGCCGGCACGCGAAGCGATGGGGCTCGCCGCCCAGCGCAACGATCTCGCCCAGGCCAGCCGCCGCAACGCCGAGGTGATGGTGTCGATGGGCATGGCGGGACGGATGAACCAGCGCTGGAGCGAAGCCAACGAAAAATATCTTGCCGGCAATCAGCGTGCGAGCGACGTCGCCGGCGGTCTCGGCGCGGTCGCAAAGGTACTGCGCATGATGCTGCAATCGGCCGTGCTCGCGGTCGGCGCCTATCTCGTCATCCACCAGGAGGCGACGGCCGGCATCATCATCGCCGGCTCGATCCTCGCCGCCCGCGCGCTCGCACCGGTCGATCTCGCAATCGCGCATTGGAAATCCTTCGTCGCCGCACGCCAGAGCTGGCACCGTCTCACCCGCCTGTTGGAGCAGATGCCGGCGCAGGCGATGCCGACCCAGTTGCAGGCGCCCACCAGCCGCCTCTCGGTCGAAGGCGTCGCCATGGTGCCGCCCGGCGATCAGCGCCTCGTCGTGCAGGACGTGACCTTCGCGCTCGCCGCGGGCAACGGCCTCGGCGTGATCGGCCCGAGCGGCTCCGGCAAGTCGTCATTGATCCGCGCACTGGTCGGGGTCTGGCAGCCGGTGCGCGGCAAGGTGCGGCTCGACGGCGCGGCGCTCGATCAATGGTCGTCCGACATGCTCGGCCGCCACATCGGCTATCTGCCGCAGGACGTCGAATTGTTCGGCGGTACCATCGCGCAGAACATCAGCCGCTTCGATCCCGAGGCGACCTCCGACGCGATCATCGCCGCGGCCAAGGAGGCCGGCGTGCACGAGATGATCATCAAGATGCGCGAGGGCTACAACACGCAAGTCGGTGAGCAGGGCGCGGCGCTCTCCGCAGGCCAGGCGCAGCGCGTGGCGCTGGCGCGCGCGCTCTACGGCAGGCCCTTCCTGATCGTGCTCGACGAGCCCAACTCCAATCTCGACACCGAAGGCGACGAGGCGCTGACCCGTGCCATCCGTGCCGCGCGCGAACGTGGTGCCATCGTCGTCGTGGTGGCGCACCGCCCGATCGGCGTCGAGGCAGTCGACCAGATCCTGGTGCTGCGCGACGGCCGCATGCAGGCGTTCGGTCCCAAGGAGCAGGTGCTCGCCCAGGTGCTGCAGCCGCGCGCGACGCCGCCGGCACCGATCAAGATCGTCAGCGAAGGCGGAGTGGCCAAGTCATGAGCACGTTGGCCATCGGCGGAACGAAGCCCGCCGCCAAGAAGACTGTAGGTGATTCCATCAGGTTTCACCTGGTCCTCGGCCTCGCGATCGTGGTGGTGCTGGTCGTCGGCCTCGGCGGATGGGCGTCGACCGTCTTGATCTCCGGCGCGCTGATCGCGCCGGGGCAGATCGTGGTCGAATCCAACGTCAAGAAGGTGCAGCATCCGACCGGCGGCGTGGTCGGCGAGGTGCGCGCCCGCGACGGCGATCGGGTCAAGGCCGGCGACATCGTGGTGCGGCTCGACGACACCGTGACCAAGGCCAACCTTGCCATCGTCACCAAGAATCTCGACGCCGCGCAGGCGCGCGCGGCGCGACTCCAGGCCGAGCAGCGCGGTCTCGACAGCATCGAGTTTCCGCAAACGCTGATCGAGCGCGCCAGCGATCCCGACGTCAAGGTGCTGCTCTCGGCCGAAACCAAGCTGTTCGACGTCCGCGTCAACGGCCGCACCGGGCAGAAGGCGCAGCTGCGCGAGCGCATCACGCAGCTCAACGAGGAAATCTCCGGTCTCAGCGCCCAGGAGAAGGCCAAGGACCAGGAGATCGCGCTGGTGCAGAACGAGCTCACCGGCGTGCGCGAGCTCTACGAAAAGCGCCTGGTGCAGATCTCGCGCCTGACCCAGCTCGAACGCGACTCGGCGCGTCTCAACGGCGAGCGCGCGCAGTACATCGCCTCGCGCGCCCAGGCCAAGGGCAAGATCACCGAGACCGAGCTCCAGATCATCCAGATCGACAAGGACGTGGTCAGCGAGGTCTCCAAGGACCTGCGCGAGACCAACGACAAGATCGGCGAGCTGATCGAGCGCAAGGTCGCCGCCGAAGACCAGCTCCGCCGCATCGACATCCGCGCGCCGCAGGACGGCATGGTGCTGCAATCGACCGTGCATACCGTCGGTGGCGTCGTCACCGCCGGCGATACCTTGATGCTGATCGTTCCGCAGGCCGACGATCTCCAGGTCGAGGCCAAGGTCAATCCGGTTGATATCGACAAGCTCCAGATCGGCCAGAAGACGCTGCTGCGCCTCTCCGCGTTCAACCAGCGCACCACGCCGGAGCTCAACGGCGTCGTCAGCCGCGTGTCGCCCGACGTCACCACCGACCAGCGCACCGGCCAGGGCTACTACACCATCCGCGTCTCGATGCCGGCCGAGGAGGTCGCCCGGCTCGGCGATGTCAAGCTGATTCCCGGCATGCCCGTGGAGGCCTTCGTCCAGACCGGCGACCGCACCATGCTGTCCTATCTGATGAAGCCGCTGCACGACCAGCTGATGCGCGCCTTCCGGGAGAAGTGACGCGCGAAAGCGCGTCATCCCGGAGCGCGCTTGGCGCGCATCCGGGATCTCGTGCGGCATACTCGGTCTCGTAGGGTGGGCAAAGGCGCAACGCGCCGTGCCCACCATCTTTCTCCCGACGAGCATATTGGTGGGCACGCTTCGCTTTGCCCACCCTACGGCACCACCTTCTTTGCTATAGTTCGAGTCAAAGCCCCAATAACCCGGCGGTCGAACAATGCAATCTCCCCCCTCCATCGCCACCGAATCCTTCTCCGATGCGTCCGCGGCCGTGACCCGCCTCGAAGAGATCTACGAGCGTAACACGAAATTCCTGCGCGACCGGTTCGAGGCCTATGTCAATGGCGAGACCATCACGACGCGGATGCGGGCCTATTATCCCTTTGTCCGCATCACCACCGCGACGCATGCGCGGCTGGATTCGCGCCTGTCTTACGGCTTCGTCGCAGGCCCCGGCGTGCACGAGACCAGCGTCACGCGGCCGGATCTGTTCCGCAGCTATCTCACCGAGCAGATTGGATTGCTGATCCAGAACCACGGCGTGCCGGTCGAGATCGGCGAATCCACCGAACCGATCCCGATCCACTTCGCCTATCGCCGCGACATCAACATCGAAGCCGCCATCACGACCAGCGAGAACTCCGCCGTCACGCGGTCGCTGCGCGATGCGTTCGACGTGCCTGATCTCGCGACGATGGACGATGCGATCGCCGACGGCACCTTCGAGCTGCAGCCGGGGATGCCCAAGCCGCTGTCCCTGTTCCGCGCCGCCCGCATCGATTACTCGCTGCGCCGGCTTTATCACTACACCGGCACCGATTCCGAATATTTCCAGAATTTCGTGATCTTCACCAATTACCAGTTCTATGTCGACGCCTTCGCGCAGCTCTGCCAGCAGCGTCTTCAGTCCGGCGAGGCGGGCCTCGACGCTTTCGTGGCGCCCGGCAACGTGGTCACGCGCAGCGGCGGCGCGACGACGGGCGTTGCCCCCGCGCGCACACCGCAGATGCCGGCCTTCCATCTGGTCGCGCCGGGTTATCGCGGCATCACGCTGATCAACATCGGCACCGGTCCGTCCAATGCGCGCAACGTCACCGACCATGTGGCCGTGCTGCGGCCGCATGCCTGGCTCATGCTCGGCCATTGCGCGGGCCTGCGCAACACGCAGCGGCTCGGCGACTACGTGCTCGCGCACGGCTATGTGCGCGAGGACCATGTGCTCGACCGCGAGCTGCCGCTGTGGGTGCCGATTCCCGCCCTCGCGGAGATGCAGGTCGCGCTCGAGGAGGCGGTCGAGGATGTCACTGGACTCGAAGGTTTCGAGCTGAAGCGCCTGATGCGCACGGGGACGGTGGCGAGCGTCGACAATCGAAACTGGGAGATTTCAGGGCCTGAAGTGATCCGCCGCCTGTCGCAATCGCGCGCGGTCGCGCTCGATATGGAATCAGCCGCCATCGCCGCCAACGGCTACCGCTTCCGCGTCCCCTATGGCACGCTGCTCTGCGTCTCGGACAAGCCGCTGCACGGCGAGATCAAGCTCGCCGGCATGGCCAGCGAATTCTACCGCCGCCGTGTCGGCCAGCATCTCGAGATCGGCCTGAAGGCGCTGGAGCGGCTCAAGCAGCAGGAATCGGAGCGCCTGCATTCGCGAAAGCTCCGCAGTTTCGCCGAAGTCGCGTTCCAGTAGGTCGGTGCCCCCCTTTCATCCTTGCTGACAAGCCGGAGAATTTTTCGCATTGTCCGCGAGGGGGGCCGACCGGGACGCTTGCAATGCCGCTCACGCGCGACAAGATCATTGGCCATGATCTCGAACGTCTGGCCTTTCGCTTCACCATGCTGAACGATGGCGAGGTCGTGCAGTGCCAGATCAGCGACGCTGCCATGGACGAGCTCGCGGGCATGCAGGGCACCGAGAGCAGCGCGCGCCAGGCACAATTTTTGTCGCTGCGCGAAACCATCGAACGCATTGCGTCGGACCTCTACGACGAGGCGCCGCGCTTTCACGGCTATGTGGTACGGATTTTCATGCGGCATTTGGGGCGGTAGGCTCCATATTCCGTTGTCATGCCCCGGCCTGACCGGGGCATCCAGTCGGCCGCGGCGTATCGATTCAATCACAACGGTCTCAGCGTACTGGATCGCCCGGTCAAGCCGGGCGATGACAGTGGTGTTGGTGGTGAGAATGTCTCGATTCGCTCACAGCGCAGCTGCTCACCCCTCCAGCTTCCTCAGCAACAACTTCAGTGCTGTCGCTGCAAACACCTGCATGTTCGCAAACCGGTCGCTGCTGCCCGTCTCCAGCGTCATCACCTCCGCGGCGGGTCCTGCGACCGCCATGCAGCTATGGCCCGCTGCGTCGCCGTAGCGGTTGCCGGTGGGGCCGGCCGCACCGGTCTCGGACAGGCCCCAATCACAATTGAAGCGGCTGCGCATCTGCTCGGCCAGCAACTGCGCGTAAGGCTCCGACGACGACCGAAAACCCTTCATGCCGCCATCCGAAATATCCATCAGCACCCGTCTGGCATCGCGGGTGTAGACCACCGAGCCGCCGAGGTAATAGGCGGAGGCGCCGGGCACCGCGAGCAGGCTGGCCGAGATCAGGCCGCCGGCCGATGATTCCGCAACCGCGATGGTCTGTCTGCGCGCGATCAGTTGGGCCGCGACCCGTTCCGCAATGCCGACGAGCTCTTTCATCCCTGAAACCCCTCATTCCTTCGCAACCGAGCTGCGCCTTCCTAGCATATGCCGGCGGCCCCGGCTGAGTTGCGGGCGGCGGGCAGGCCTGCTTGAATGCGGGGCACGAGACAAGAATTGACGAGGAAACGTGAAGGAGACGTCATGGCGTCCCTGATCGCCGGCGGGGTGGACTGCGATGTGCATCCGGCCGTGCCGCATCTGACTAGCCTGCTGCCGTACCTGAACGATTATTGGCGCGATCAGGTCACGACGCGCGGCATGGTCGACCTCGTCTCGCAATCCTATCCGCCGAACTCGCCGATTACGGCACGGCCGGATTGGCGTCCCGAGGCCGGCAAGCCCGGCGAGAGTCTGGAGGACATGCAGCGGCATGTGCTCGATCCCTTCAAGCTCAAGCATGCCATCTGCAATCCGCTGTACGGCGTGCAGATGGTGTTCTCCGAGGACATGCAGGCTGCCTTCTGCCGCGCGCTGAACGACTGGCTGGCGAAGGAGTGGCTCGATCGCGATGCGCGGCTGCGTGGCTCGATCGTGATCCCGACGCAAAGCGTCGAGAAGGCCGTCGCCGAGATCGAGCGCTGCGCGCCGGACAAGCGCTTCGTGCAGGTGCTCGTGCTGGTCATGGGCGACACGCCGCTCGGCAAGCGGGCGCTGTGGCCGATCTATGAGGCCGCGGAGCGGCTGGAACTGCCGGTCGGCATCCATGCCGGTTCCGCCTATCACAATCCGCCGACCGCGGTGGGATGGGGGTCCTACCACATCGAGGACTATGTCGGACAGGCCCAGGCGTTCCAGACCCAGCTCACCAGCCTGATCGTCGAAGGCGTGTTCGCCAAATATCCGCGGCTGAAAATGGTGATGCTGGAGTCCGGCGTCTCCTGGATCGCGCCCTATCTCTGGCGGCTACACAAGTTCTGGCGCGGGGTGCGAATGGAGACGCCCTGGGTCGATCGCGCGCCCCTGGAGATTGTGCGCAGCAACATCCGCTTCTCGTTACAACCATTTGATGCGCCGCCGGAACCAGAGACATTAATTCGCCTGTTTGATCATATGCAGTCGGACGAATTGGTCCTATTCTCCACGGACTATCCGCACTGGCAGTTCGACGGCCAGGACGCGCTGCCCGAAGGTCTGTCCCCCGATCTCGTGCGCAAGATCATGATCGACAATCCGCATGCTACCTATCCCCGCCTGAAAGAACTCCCTCCCAAGGAGGCAAGGCCATGAACATCCAGTTCCGCGAACGAACGGATTCCGTCGCTCCCCTCACCGTGAAGACCGCGATCGCGGACTGCGACATCCATCCGGCACGCGCCACCCGCACCGAGCTCTATCCCTATCTCGCCAAACGCTGGCAGCATCACCTCGAGGTTTACGGCGTCCATGCCTATCAGGGCATGATGGAAGGCCCGCCCTATCCGAAGGCCCAGCCCAACGCCTCGCGCCGCGATGCCTATCCGCCGGAGGGCGGACCGCAGGGCTCCTCGCTGTCGTTCATGCAGAAGCAGCTGCTCGATCCCAACAACGTGCAACTCGGCGTGCTCAATCCGCTCAACACCGGACAGGGCATCCGCAACCACGAACTGTCGGCGGCGCTGTGCTCGGCGATCAACGACTGGCAGATCGACAAATGGACCTCCAAGGACAAGCGGCTGAAGGCCTCGATCGTCGTCAGCAACGAGGACGGGCTGTCGGCCGCCGCCGAAATTCGCGAGCGCGCCGGCGACAAGAACTTCGTGCAGGTGCTGCTGCTCAGCCGCAATGTCGAGCCGCTCGGCCAGCGCCGCTATTGGCCGATCTACCAGGCCGCGGAAGAGGCAGGCCTTCCCGTCGGCGTCCACGCCTTCGGCTTCGGCGGCAACCCGATCACGCCCTCGGGCTGGCCGTCCTACTACATCGAGGAGATGGTGGGTCACTCGCAATGCCAGCAATCGGCGCTGGCGAGCCTCGTGCTGGAGGGCGTCTTCGAGCGCTTCCCGAAATTGAAGATGGTGATGATCGAGGCCGGCTTCGGCTGGGCGCCGTCGCTGGCGTGGCGGCTCGACAAGGCCTGGCAGCGGCTCAGGAGCGAGGTGCCGCATGTGAAGCGGCCGCCGTCGGAATATATCCGCGAGCAGGTGTGGTGGACGACGCAGCCGATGGAGGATCCGGAGCGGCGCGAGGATCTGTTCGACGTCATCAAATGGATCGGCTGGGATCGGCTCTTGTTCGCCACAGATTATCCGCATTGGGATTACGATGAGCCCTCACGCGTCTTGCCGGCGGGCGTCAGCGAAGCCAATCGCGAGGCGTTCTACCTCGGCAACGCGAAGAAGCTTTACGGCGTTTCCTGATGGCAAGACACGTCATCGCGCCGGTCGACGAGCTTCCGCCGGGCACGCGAAAGTTTCTGGAGATCGACGGGCGGCCGATCGCAATCTTCAACATCAAGGGCGAGTATTTCGGCCTGATGAACCGTTGCCCGCATCAGGGCGCGGCGCTGTGCGAGGGCCCGCTGATCGGGCTCGCGCAATCGAACAATCCCGGCGAGATCGAGTACACGAAACTCGGCGAGATCATCCGCTGTCCCTGGCACGGCTGGGAGTTCGACATCCGCACCGGCCAATCCTACTGCGACCCCCGCCGCTTCCGCGTGAAGGCCTACCCGGCCCATGTCGAGCCGGGGGCGAGCGTGGTGAAGGGGCCGTATGTCGCCGAGACGATCCCGGTCAGGATCGAGAGCGACTACGTGGTGGTGGAGCTGTAAGCCAACCGCGCCGTCATTCCGGGGCGCGCGTAGCGCGAGCCCGGAATCCATCGTGCGACAGAAATGCTGGGAGAAATGGATTCCGGGCTCGCCTCTTCGAGGCGCCCCGGAATGACACCGTCCTAACGCCCCGCCACCGGCTCCGGCACCGCATCATAGGCCGGCGCCACCTTGCCGCCGCCGCGATACACCGTCGAGGCCGCGATGATGCCGAGCAGGGCGGCGAACATCAGCCAGAAGCCGGGCGAGGCCTTGTCGCCGGTCCGCTCGATCAGCCAGGTCGAGGCGAACGGCGTGAAGGTGCCGAACAGGGCGGCGGCAAGCGCAAACGCCAGCGAGAAGCAGGTGGTGCGCACATGCGCCGGCACGATCTCGACGAGGGCACCTAACATGGTGCCGCTGTAGACGCCGAAATAGAACGAGAACATCATCTCGACCGCGAGCAGCTTGCCGAAGGTCGGCGCCGCCACCAGCCAGTGCAATGCCGGATAGGCGGTCACCAGCGACAGGCCGGCGATCGCGATCAGCACCGGCTTGCGGCCGATGCGATCGGAGAGCGCGCCGCCGACCGGATTCCAGACGAAGTTGGCCACCGCGACGAGCAGCGTGACCAGCAGCGCATCGTGTGTCGACAGCTTCAGCACGCTCTTGCCGAAGGTCGGCGTGTACACGGTGACGAAGTAGAACGTCGTCGTGGTCAGGATCGCGATCATCATGCCGAGGACGACGATGCGCCAGTTGGCGAGCGCGGAGGCGAACACTTCGCTGGCCGTCGGGTGCTTCTTCATGGCGAGGAAGGCCGGCGTCTCCTCCAGCGTCCGCCGCAGGAGGAAGATCAGCGGAATGATCAGGCAGCCGACGAAGAAGGGAATGCGCCAGCCCCAGGCGGCCACAGTGTCGGCCGGCATCACCTCGGAGAGGATGTAGCCGAGGATCGAGGCCACGAAGATCGCGACCTGCTGGCTCGATGACTGGAACGAGGTGTAGAAGCCGCGATTGCCGGGCGTCGAGATCTCCGCGAGATACACCGACACGCCGCCGAGCTCGACGCCGGCCGAGAAGCCTTGCAGCAGCCGGCCGATCAGCACGATGATTGGCGCTGCGATGCCGATGGTCGCGTAGCTTGGGCAGAACGCGATGACGACGGTGCCGAAGGCCATGATGCCGAGTGTGACGATCAGGCCCTGGCGGCGGCCGATGCGGTCGATGTAGGCCCCTAGCACGATGGCGCCGACGGGGCGCATCAAGGCGCCGAGCCAGAACACGCCGAAAGTGTTGAGCAGTGAGGCGGTCTCGTTGGTCGAGGGGAAGAACGCCTTGCCGATCGCGGCGGCGTAGAAGCCGAACAGGAAGAAATCGAACTGCTCGAGGAAGTTGCCCGACGTGGCGCGCAGGATCGCGCCGACACGCGACTTGATGGCGGGCGGATTGGTTGAGGCGGCTGGTCCAGCCATGACGTTGCTCCCCTTGGAAAGACGTGGCCGGGCCGAAACTCATTTCACGGCAAGGCGACAGATTGATGCTGCGACAATCTGTCATACCCCTTCCCGCGCAGAGCGGAGCGAGTCAACCGGTATTCCGGAGGAAGCTGATGATTTTTCAGGCTTTATTTTGCGTTGCAGCGACGATCCATTGCCGGAATGCGGCAAGCTTCGGTACCTCACGGCGGCCCTCCGGCGCGACCAGGTAGAACCCGGCATCGGCCGGCAGCGCGATCTTGAAGGGCACGACGAGGCGGCCCTTGGCGATGTCGTCCTGGACGTAGGAGGTCCGTCCCATCGCCACGCCGATGCCGTCGATGGCCGCCTGGATGGTCATGAAAATCATGTCGAAGGTGATGCCCGGATGTCGCGCGATATCGACCGGCAGGCCCGCCGCGGTCAGCCACAGCCGCCAGTCGTCGCTGTTGGCGTTCGAGGTGTGCAGCAGCGGATGGTTGCGCAGATCCTCAGGCCGGCGCAGCGGCTTGTCGCCGCGCAGCAGTGACGGACTGCATACCGGAAACAGTTCGTCCGCCATCAACCAGTCGGCACGCACGCCCGGCCACTGGCCGCGGCCATAGCGAATCGCGGCATCGACATTGTCGCGCTGGAAGTCGACGAGGCTGGTCGAGGTGGTGATGCGCACGTCGATGCCGGGATGCTGCTCCTGGAAATCGGTCAGCCGCGGCAGCAGCCATTTTGCCGCGAGCGAGGCCAGCGTCGACACGGTCAGCACCTTGTCGTCCTCTTTGCGCAGCAGTCGATCGGTAGCGAGCCGGAGGTCGTTGAAGGCGGCTCGGACGCCCGGGAGGTAGTCGCGCGCCTCCGGCGTCAGCGCCAGTGCGCGGTTCTGCCGGATGAACAGGCGGATGCCGAGTTCCTCCTCCAGCCTGCGGATCTGATGGCTGATCGCGGTCTGGGTCACGTTCAGCTCGCTGGCCGCCAGCGTAAAGCTGAGATGGCGCGCGGCGGCCTCGAACGCCCGCAATCCATTCAGGGACGGCAATCTGGCAGTCATTTGGCAACAGGATACATGACGTTATTTCATGCGAAGAGGTACAAATTGTCGTTTGTCGCAGCGCGATAGGAAGCAGATATTAGCGGTGAACCTAGCTCCAGGAGCTGAAAATGTCTACTTTGACCGACAATTCGATGACAAATCATCATGCACCGGGCCTGATCCAGCAGATCGGCGAGACGCTTCACGTCTGGCACGAGCGCTACCGCACGAGGCGTGAGCTGACCAACTGGACCGCCCGCGACCTCCATGATGTCGGGCTGTCCTGGTCCGACATCGCCTATGAGGCCGACAAACCCTTCTGGCGGGCCTGATTGGCCGCCAGGCCGGCGCCGCCTGACTGTGGGGGCGCCGGCGGTCCCTTTTCCTCACGGCATGTGTCATGAGCATCCTTCGCCTGGAAGACCTGAAGCAATATTCGGATAGGCTGCGCACCCGCGACGGCACGGCGCTCAACGTTCGCTTCGTCGAGCCGCGCGACACCGACGAGCTCCAGCACTATGTCCGCTCGCTCTCGACCCGTTCCCGCTACAACCGTTTCTTCGGGGCGATCAGCGAACTGCCGCAGGGCCTGCTGCACGACTTCCTTCAGGTCGGCGAGAGCGAGCGCTTCACGATCGTTGCGACCATGATGGTCGACGGCTTCGAGACCATCGTGGCCGAAGCGCGCTACGCCTTCCATGCCGAGACCGCGACGCTCGAGTTCGGCCTGTCGGTCGACGACCGCTGGCAGGGCCACGGCATTGCCACCGCGCTGATGAAGAACCTCGAATGCCGCGCCGCCGCGCTTCGAGCCGAGCACATGTTCGGCGACACGCTGCGTTCCAACGAGGCGATGGTCTCGCTCGCGCGCAAATCCGGCTTCGCCTTCGTCAACCATCCCGACGACTGGAAGCTGGTGCGCTTCGACAAGGAGATCAGTGTCGCGCCCAGAGACATTCCCTGCGCAAGCTGGCGCCTCGCCGCCCTTTCCCGTCAGGCCGACAGCCCCTCAGCCTCGGCCTGACACCACTGCAGCCCGGCTCTGGCGGAGCCAGAGCCGGGCTTTTTTTCCAATACGAGCCCAATTGCACTTCATGACAGCGACGGCCTATTCCTCTGCGATCCAAATACCACGCTCGCTTAAGGCGGCGAGCAGGGTCTCAAGGTCTTTCGGCTCGATCTCGGCGCACGGTATCAGTTCGTTGAGTTGATCGAACGTAACGTAGCCCGTCTTCTCCGCCAGTATGGCGACTTTCCGGACCACCTCAGACCAATCCATTCAGCGCTCCTTAGAGTAGGGCCCCTACTTTATGGAATGATCTGATGGCTCGGAGCGCGTAGCCCCTACTTCCCCGTGAACACCGCCTTGCGCTTCTCGATGAAGGCCTGCACCGCCTCCTTGTGATCCGCTGTCGTGGTCAGGCGGATCAGTCGTTCAGCCTCGTGGTCGCGCGCCGTTTCGAAGTCGAATAGCACGGCCTCGTCGAGATTGTCCTTCATGTAGCGTAGCGCCAGGCGCGGGCCTTCGGCGAGCGATCTGGCCAGCGCGAAGGCCTCGGCTTGCAGCTTTTCATCAGGCACCACGCGGTTGACGAGGCCGATGGCTTCGCAACGCGCGGCATCGACGCGATCGCCGGTGAACATCAGCTCGCGCGCCCGCGCGGTGCCGACGAGCCGGGTGAGCAGCCAGGCGATGCCGTAGTCGCCGCTGAGCGCGATGCGGGCATAGCCGGTCGCAACGAAGGCGGATTGCGCGGCGATGCGGATATCGCAGGCCATGGCGATGGCAAGTCCGGCGCCGACCGCGGGGCCGGGCAGCGCGGCGATGGTCGGCTTGCGCACCGACACCAGCGCGCCGGTCAGCAGCCGTTGCCGCTCCTGAAGGTCGGCAACCTTGTCGTCAAAGGACATGTCGAGCTTCGCCTTGTCGCGATGTGCGCCCATGGCCTTGACGTTGCCGCCGGCGCAGAACGCTTCGCCTGCGCCGGTGAGCAGCAGCGCGCCGACACCGGGATCCTCGCCGCAGGTCCGGATCATCGTGCGCAGTGCCGGCGTCAGGTTATCGGATAGCGCATTGCGCGCCTCCGGTCGGTTCAGCGTGATGATCGCGACACGGTCGCGGACGACGCAGAGGAGTTCACTGGTGCCGGTGTCGATGGTGGTTTCCGTGGTCATGTCGCCTCCCTGTTCTTGTTGTCATTCCGGGGCGATGCGAAGCATCGAACTATAGTGCGCAATTGCGCACCATAGTTCGGCTCGTCGAGCCGTCCCGGCATGATAAACGCAATTCAAAACTTCTCGACCCAGGGCCGCAGCTCCAGCTCCCAGCTCCAGGCGCTGCGCGGCTGCTGCAGCACGTTCCAATAACTCTGTGCGATCGCGTCGGGGTCGAGCATCGAATCCGGCTTGTCCGCCGGTTCGGTTCGCGCCGCGCTGCGGATGCCGCCGTCGATGACGAAATGGGCGACATGGATGCCCTGTGGCGATAGCTCGCGCGCCATGCTCTGCGCGAGTCCGCGCAGCGCGAACTTGCCCATCGCGAACGGGGCCGACTGCGCATAGCCCTTGACGCTGGCGGAGGCGCCGGTGAACAGGATCGCGCCGTGCTTGTTCGGCAGCATGCGCTTGGCCGCCTGCTGCGCCACCAGAAAGCCGCCATAGGCGCTGACCGCAATCGCCTGCGCGACGTCGGCCGGAACGAGCTCGATGAAAGGTCCGCGCGTACGGCCGCTGGCATTGTAGACGACGAGGTCGGGCGTTCCGATCTCGCGCTCGACGAGGCCGAACAACCGCTCCACCTCGTCGGGCTCGGTGGCGTTGCAGGCATAGGCCTTGGCGCCGGTCTCGCTGCAGAGCGCGCCGAGCTTCTCGATCTTTCGCGCGGCGAGCGCGACGCGGATGCCCTGGGCGGAGAGCAGCCGCGCCAGCGAGGCGCTCAGGCCTTCGCCGGCACCGACGATGAGGGCGATCTTGTATTTCGGATGTTCCATGGCGTGATCTCTCGGAAGCAGGAGCCGCTGATCTATGCATGGGCTGTGCGAAGAACCAGCCGGGACGATGACAGTTCCGCAGAGCGAATTGCTCCTCCACGGCGATCATGCCTCCCTGACAATTTGCGGCTTTATCGCTGTCCGCGACTGGAGCATGATCGACATCATCCAAAGCGGCAAGCGCAAAGAATTGCCGTCGGACGGAAACGAAGAGGACGATCATGCACAAGCCGGTCACAGCGCAGCCACAAAATGTCGCGGCCGCACCATCCGGCCTGCTGGCGCCCGATACGTCAGGCATGAATTTCTACCGCGCCGATCCGGCGCTGGCCGATCTCCTGCGCATCCATCTGCCGGACACGCTGTTCCGTCATATCGAGCCGCATCTCGACCGCCTCGGCGAGCTCGCCGGCGGCCATCTCGACGAGTGCGCGCGGCTCGCGGACCGGCACACGCCCGTTCTGCACCAGCGCGACAAGTTCGGCCGCGACATGCAGTGGATCGAATACCACCCGGCCTATCGCGAATTGGAGAACGCTGCATTCGGCGAGTTCGGCATCCACGCGCTCTCGATCCGCAAGGGCATCATGGGTTGGCCGGACAAATATCCCGTCGTCGCCAAGCACGCCTTCACCTTCCTGTTCAACCAGACCGAATTCGGCATGGGCTGCCCGATCAACGTTACCGACGGCTGCGCCAAGCTGCTGGCGAACTTCGGCAGCGAATCGCTGAAGGCAAAATATCTCGACGGCTTGACCTCGACCGACATGAGCAAGCTGACCCAAGGCGGCCAGTTCATGACCGAGAAGGAGGGCGGCTCCGACGTCGGCACGCTAACCACGCGCGCGGTGCAGGAGGGCGACCATTGGCGCCTCTACGGCGAAAAATGGTTCTGCTCGAATGCCGACGCCAAGGTCGTGATGCTGCTGGCGCGCCCTGAAGGCGCGGGCCCCGGCACGCGCGGCGTCGGCCTGTTCCTGATGCCGCGCTTCCTCGACGACGGCTCGCAGAACAACTACCGAATCGTGCGCCTCAAGGACAAGCTCGGCACGCGTTCGATGGCCTCGGGCGAGATCAAGCTCGAAGGCGCGATCGCCTACGCGGTCGGCAAGCTCGACCGCGGCTTCGTGCAGATGGCCGAGATGGTCAACTCGTCGCGGCTCTCCAACGGCGTCAAGTCCACTGCGCTGATGCGCCGCGCCTATCATGACGCGATGACGGTGGCGACGAACCGCGTGGTGTTCGGCAGCCGCATCGTCGACCTGCCGCTCGGACGGCGGCAGATGCTGAAGATCATGCTGCCGGTCGAGCAGGCGCTGTCGATGAGCTTTCTCACCGCCGATGCGCTCGATCGCGCCGAAGCCGGCAGCCAGGATGCGGCGGCGCTGCTGCGCATTCTCACCCCGACGCTGAAATTCCGCGCCACGCGCGATGCACGAAAGGTCTGCGGCGATGCGCTCGAGATGCGCGGCGGCATCGGCTATATCGAGGAATTCGCCACCGCCCGCCTGCTGCGCGATGCCCATCTCGGCTCGGTCTGGGAGGGCACCGGCAACATCGTGGCCATCGATGCGCTGCGGCGCGCGGTCGGCCGCCACGGCGCGGAGTCCGCGCTCGCGGCCGATCTGCACGCCCGGCTCGACGACAGCGCCTCCGTGCCGCAGGCCTGGCGCGACCGTCTGCGCGGTCTCACCGATCGCGCCGTCGGCTTCGCGCGCGAGGTCGCGGGCAAGTCCGAGAACGAGGCGGAGGCCCGCCGCGCCACCAGCCTGCTCTATCATGTCGCGAGCGCGGTCGCGCTCGCCTGGGAGGCGCATCGCATCCACGAAATGCGCGGCGATGCGCGCCGCCTGCTGCTGTCGCGCCTCGTCATCGATCATCGGGTGTTGCCGAGCGATCCGTTCCGGCTGACGGAAAATGCCGCGCAAGCGAAGATCGCCGCATTGCTGCTCGGCGATCGCGCAGGAAGCATGAGCGAGGTTGGCGAACTGGTTCTGGCAGCGTAGGCTCCCCCTTCACCTCTCCCATCGGGAGAGGTCGATTTGCGCAGCAAATCGGGTGAGGGGCTCAGGTCCGACGAGGGAGCATAACCCCTCACCCGACGCGTCGCGCCGACCTCTCCCGATGGGAAAGGTCGAGCCTCTGCACGCGACGACAATCATAACAACGAGGAAACACCGATGAAGGCCGCCGTCCTCCATGAAGTCAACCAGCCGCTCGTCATCGAGGACATCAGCCTGCCGAAGCCCGGCCCGCGCGAGGTGCTGATCCGCACGGCGGTCGCGGGCCTCTGCCACTCCGACCTGCATTTCATGGAGGGTCTCTATCCGCATCCGCTGCCGGCGGTGCTCGGGCACGAATCCGCCGGCGTGGTCGAGCAGGTCGGCTCGGACGTCACCTACGTCAAGCCGGGCGACCACGTCGTCACCTGCCTGTCCGTGTTCTGTGGCACCTGCGACAACTGCACCACGGGCCGCACCGTGCTGTGCACCGACACCACGGTGAAGATGCTGCCGGGCGTCTCCAACCGGATGCAATGGTCGAAGCCGGAAAAGCTGCACCAGTTCCTGAACCTCTCCTCCTTCGCCGAGCAGATGCTGGTGCACGAGAACGCCATCGTCAAAATCAGGAAGGAGATGCCGCTCGATCTCGCCGCGCTGATCGGCTGCGGCGTCATCACCGGCTACGGCGCGGTGGTGAACACGGCGAAGGTGACGGCCGGCGAGACCGTGGCGGTGATCGGCTGCGGCGGCGTCGGCATGGCCGCGATCAACGGCGCGCAGATCGCCGGCGCCGGCCGCATCATCGCCATCGACACCAATCCGGCCAAGCTTCAGCTCGCGACCAAGTTAGGGGCGACCGATATCATCAACCCGGCGGATGGTGACGTCGTGAAGCAGGTCCGCGATCTCACCAATGGCGGGGTGCATCACTCGTTCGAGGTGCTCGGCCGCAAGGAGACCGCCGAGCAGGCGTTCGGCATGCTCGCCTCCGGCGGCACCGCGACCATCGTCGGCATGATTCCGTTCGGCCAGAAGATCGAGCTGCACGGCTTCGACTTCCTGCGCGAGCGCAAGATCCAGGGCTCCTCGATGGGCTCCAACCATTTCCGTGTGGACATGCCGCGGCTCGTCGATTTCTACCTGCGCGGCCGCCTGCACCTCGAGGACTGGATCTCGGCCAAGCTGAAGCTGAGCGAGATCAACGAGGGCTTTGCCAACATGAAGGCCGGCAAGACGCTGCGCAGCGTGATCATGTTCGATAGCTGAGTGCGACGCGCGCGTAGCCCTGATCGCGTGACGTTCGATCAGTGCCAAGGGCGAATCGTCTCGCCCACCATGCGCGCCTCAATCCTCGAACATCTTCGGCGGCACGAACCCGCCGAACTCGCGCTCGATCAGCTCGGCGAGCTTCAGCGGTGTACGATCCTCGAGCCACGGGCCGACGATCTGCACGCCGACCGGCAGGCCATCCTTCGTCAAACCGAGCGGAACGGCCGTCGCAGGCAGGCCCGGCAACGTCGCAATGCCCGGCCAGGCAAGTTGATCGGAATAGGGATAGTCTTTGCCGTCGATGCTGATACGCCGCAGGCTCTGGTCCGGCGAATGGTCATGCGGAAAGGCCGGCGTCGGCATGATCGGGCAGATCACCGCGTCGAAGCTTTTGAACAGCGCGCGCCATTGCGCCCGCAGGCCGGCGCGGCTGCCTGCGTCGAGCACCCAGGCGCGGTGGCTTGCGGTGATGCCGCGCAGTCGCTCTGCGCCGAGGCTGCGATCCTCCGGCGAAAGCTGGCTCGCCCGGGCCTGCGCATCCGCAAGCTCATCCGGCAGGAAGAATGCGCCGAGAAAGCTCAGGAGCATGCGCATGTATAGCCGCGACGTCTCCGCGAAGTCCGGGAGCTGGCTGCTCTCGCGCGCGATGCTCACGCCGGCCTTCGACAGATCAGTTGCGAGCCTGTCGATCGCGCTGCGGACGTCCCGGTCGGTCGGCAGCAGCGGGTGGCTGTCGATCACCAGGACACGAAAGTCCCGCAATGATTGATGCCGTGCAGCTGGCAAGTCGAGCTTGTAGGCGACACCGGCATCCAGCGGATCCGGTCCGGCCATGACGTCGAGCAGCAGGGAGAGATCTGCTGCCGTGCGCGCCATCGGTCCGATGACGGCGAGGTCGCCCTCGCGCGGAATGGCGGGAAACGGTGGCGGGGTCTCGCCGCGCGCCGGGCAGAGATTGAGAGTCGGCTTATGCGCGAAGATGCCGCAATGAAAAGCCGGCACACGCAGGGAGCCGCCGATGTCGGAGCCGGTGGCGAGCGCGCAATAGCCCGCGGCAAGGGCTGCGGACGATCCCCCGGACGATCCGCCCGGCGTGCGGCCGAGATCATAGGGGTTGTTCGTGGTGCCGTAGATGTCGTTGTAGCTCTGCCAGTCGCCGAGGCCGACCGGCACGTTGGTCTTGCCGAGGATCACGCCGCCGGCCTGCTTGATACGGGCCACAGGCAGCGCGTCTTCCACAGGCTTGAAATCCTTCTGCGGCACGAACCCCCAGGTGGTCGGCAGGCCGGCGACGTTGAAGGATTCCTTGATTGTCACGGGCAGGCCGAGCAGCGGCTTGCGCTCGCCGCGCGCCAGCGCCGCGTCCGCCTCGCGCGCCGCAACGAGGGCGCGCTCGAAATCGCGCACGCAGATCGCATTGATCTTGCCGTCGTGGCGCTCGATACGGGCGATCGCATCCTGCGTGAGCTCGACCGCGGAGACCTTCTTCGCGCTCAATGCGGCCGACAGCTCGACCGCACTCTTGAAACTCCATTCCGACCTCGCCACGGCGCTTCTCCCGCTCTGGTTGTTGGAGGATGATGCGCAGTTTGGCCGAACGTCGCAACCGCCGTTTGATCGCGATTGATATGTCAGTGGGACAGTGTGTCTCCTACGCCGCCCCGATCACGATCCCCACCGCCAGCACGATGGCGCCGCCGAGCACGATCTGGAACGCGGCCTGGAGGAACGGCGTGTCCATGTAGCGTGAGCGGATGAAGGCGATCGCCCACAATTCGAAGAACACGACGACACAGGCGATGGCGGTCGCGATCCAGAACGCGTTGGCCCAGCTGTCCGGTACCAGATAGGGCGCGGTGTGGCCGAGCCCGCCGAGCGTCGTCATCGCGCCACAGGTAACGCCGCGCAGCCAGGGCGAGCCGCGCCCCGTCAGTGAGCCGTCGTCGGACAGCGCTTCCGCAAATCCCATGCTGATGCCGGCGCCGATCGAGGCGGCGAGACCGACCAGAAACGTCTGCCAGTTCTGATGCGTGGCAAAGGCGGCCGCAAACAGCGGCGCGAGCGTCGAGACCGATCCGTCCATCAGGCCGGCAAGACCCGGCTGCACATATTGCAGCACGAACATCCGCCGGCGCGTGCGGTCCTCCTCGGCACGCACGTCGGGCTTCAGGATCTCGTCAGTGAGTTTCGCGGCCGTATGCTCATGAGCCTTCTCGGCTTCGGCGAGGTCGCCGAGCAGCCGGCGCACGTTGACGTCCTCGGCCTGCTCGGCGGCCTTGACGTAGAAGCGCTCGGCCTCGAGCTCCATGGTCTCGACTTCCTTCCGGATCGTGTCGAGCGGCAGGTTCTTGGTCAGCCAGATCGGGCGGCGGCGCAGGAAGCCCTTGACGTTCTCGCGGCGGATCGGCGGCAAATGCTGGCCGAAGCGCTGCTCGTACGTTTCCAGCAGCATGTGGCGATGGCCGCGCTCCTCCTCGGCCATCTGCTCGAACAGCTTCGCGGAGTCGGGATAGCGTTCCTTCAGATCCTCGGCGAAGGTCATGTAGATCCGGCTGTCCTCCTCCTCGGAGGAGATCGCAACCGCCAGCACCTCGCGCTCGGTCAGATCGGCAAAATTCTTCACGGCCGCCCTGTCATCAATTTAGAACCATTCTAAATCATATAAGGCGGCGTGGTTCCCTGGTCAAATCAGGCGGGGCCAGTCTTGGTGAGGAAGTCCAGCAGCAATCGGGTGACCTCGGCCGGCTGCTCCTGCTGGACCCAATGGCCGGCGCCGTCGACGAGATGGCAGCCGAGCATCTTCGTGCATGCGCTTCTCTGCATCGTCTCGAACACGCCCGGGCGCTGATAGGTGCCCCAGTCCTGCTTGCCTGAGATGAAGCAGGAGGGCACGTCGATGCTGCGGCCGGCAAACAATTGCAGCTCGTTGTTGAAAGCGCCCGACGTGCCGCAGCGATACCATTGCAGGCCGCCCTGGAATCCGGTGCGGCCATATTCGGCGCTGTAATAGGCGAGATCGCGGTCCGGCAGCCAGTGATTGGCGGCGACCGCGGCCGGCGACGGCATCTCCTTCGCAACCGTCTCGGCCATGGTCTCGTTCAGGTCCATCACGTAATAGGTCGGCAGCTTCGCCAGCTCATGCGCCGACCACGATTGCAGCGGATAGGGCTTGTTGTCGGTCCAGTCCGCGCTCTTGTGATGATAATAGGCGCGCAGGAAATCATGCACGCCTTGTGGCGCGCGGTGCATGTCGGCGTTTGCCTCGCGTGTCGAGTAGTACCATTGATAGTGTTTTCGCGGCCGCGGCAGCGCGGCAAGCTCGCGATGAACGGGGTCTTCGGCCGCAGGCCTGGCCGGCATGTCGACGGTGCCAAACGGCAGCGGCGGCGGTCCGCCGAACGGCGCGCTCATCATCGTCACCGAACGAAACACGTCAGGCCGGATCAAGGCGCACCAGGCCGCGACCGGGCTGCCGAAATCATGCCCGACCACATCGACCTGCCTGTAGCCGAACGCCGACACCAGGGCGAGCGCGTCACGCACGAGGTTGAAGAGCGAGAAGGGCGCGAGATCGCTGTCGTACTCCGCACTCCATCCCGTCGTGCGCCCATAGCCGCGCTGGTCCGGCGCGATCACGTGATAACCTGCGTCGGCCAGCGCCGGCATCACCTTGCGCCAGGAGAACGCCAGCTCCGGAAAGCCGTGCAGCAGCAGGATGCAGCGTCGCCCCTTGGTCTCGAAGCCGGCCTCGAGCACATGCATGCGCAAGCCGTTGATGCCGTCGATGGTGCGTGAGCGGATGCCGGCCGGGAGGGGAATGTCGGGCAGATCAGGCATGTTGTTTCCTCGTCATGGCCGGGCTTGTCCCGGCCATCCACGTTCCTTGTGATCGATGGATTGTAAGAGCGTGGATGCCCGGGACAAGCCCGGGCATGACGGGAGGAAGCAGGAAGACCGCTTGCGCTAGACCGCCGTGCAAACGAATCCGCTGCCCTTGCGCTTGATCTTTCCGACCGACGGCGAGGGGAAATGCGCGGTGCAGCACAGCGTCTCGGTGTCGCAATAGCGATCGAGGAAGCTGCGGCGCGTCGTGGCTGCCTTGGCCGGATCGACATCGAACTTGATTGACAGCTCCGGATAGAGCGTCTGCAGCGGCGAGTGCATGAGGTCGCCGGAGAACACCGCATCGTCCTTGCTGCGACCCATCGTAATGGCGATATGGCCCGGCGTGTGGCCGGGCGTCGGCAGGATGCGGACATGGTCGCCGATCTGATGATCGTTGCCGACGAGCTCGTGGCGCCCCGCCTCGACCACCGGCAGCACGCTGTCGGCGAAAGGCGGGATCTCCGTCTTCGCGTTCTGCGCAGACCAGTGATCGAACTCCTGCTTGGCGAAGACATAACGCGCCTTGGGGAAGGTCGGCACCCAGCGGCCGTTCTCGAGCCGCGTGTTCCAGCCGACATGATCGACATGCAGATGCGTGCACATCACGAAGTCGATGTCTTCGACCGAGAATCCGGCGGCATTGAGCGCGCGCAGATAGGTGTCGTCTGTCTTCATGTTCCATTTCGGCCGCTGCGGCCGCGGCTTGTCGTTGCCGATGCAGCTGTCGATCAGGATGGTGTGGTGCGGCGTCTTCACGATGTAGGACTGGAAGCACAGCAGCAGCACGTCCTGCTCGTCCAGCGCTCTGGCCTGCCGCATCCACGCCCGATTCTCGGCCAGCACCTCCGCGGTCAGTCCCGGCAGCATTTCCAGCGCCGGGACGAAGGAGGTCTCCTGCTCGATGATGCGATGGATGGTGAGATCGCCGACTGAGAACTTCAGGCTCATGAGAACTCTCGCAGATTTACGCGGCCGGCGGCACCGAGATCTTGACCGAGGGCCGCGCCAGCATCCTCTGGTGGAAGGCGTCGAGCTTCGGATAGGCCTTGCGCCAGCCGCAATCGGCGAAGCGGAAGTCGGCATAGCCGAGCACGCAAACGAGGCCGATCTGCGAGATGTCGAACGGACCGTTCAGGACGTCGGGCATGTTCTCGAAGCGCGCCATGCCGGTCCAGGCCCGGTTCCAATGGTCGTCCGACCAGGCCTGCCATTGCAGGCCCTGCGGCCGCACCATCTTCTCGTAGCGGCACAGCAGCATGGAATCGAGCATGCCGTTGATCAGCGAATGGTTGGTCTTGGCCTTCCAGCGCCGCGGACCGTAATCCGGGATCAGGCTGCCGCCGGCCATCTCGTTGAGATATTCGACGATGACGTAGGAATCCAGGATCACGTCGCCGTCATTGGTGATCAGCACCGGCAGCTTCTTCAGCGGCGTAATGCGCGAATAATCCTCGTTGGCCGTGCCCGGCGTCACGGCCGCAGGCACGAACTCGATCTTGTCGATCAGCCCGAGCTCGATGGCGGCGATGCGCACCTTGCGGGCGAAGGGCGAGGCGGGGGAGAAGGTGAGCTTCATTTTGGATCCTTGTTGTCATTCCGGGGCGATGCGAAGCATCGAACCCGGAATCTCGAGATTCCGGGTCCGGCGCTTACGCGCCGTCCCGGAATGACGAAGAGAGAATTGCGCCTTACGCCGCGATGATCTCCTGGCGTTGCTCGCCGAGACCTTCGATGCCGAGCGTGACGACGTCGCCGACATTGAGGAAGGTCGGCGGCTTCATGCCGAGGCCGACGCCGGGCGGAGTGCCGGTGGTGATGATGTCGCCGGGCAGCAGCGTCATGAACTGCGAGACATAGGAGATGCACTTGGCCATCGAGAAGATCATGGTCTTGGTCGAGCCGGTCTGGCGCCGCTGGCCATTGACGTCGAGCCACATCGACAGGTTCTGCACGTCCTTGATCTCGTCCTTGGTCGCGAGCCATGGCCCAAGCGGGCCGAACGTGTCGTGCGACTTGCCCTTGGTCCACTGGCCCAGGCGCTCGATCTGGAACGCGCGCTCGGAGACGTCGTTGCAGACGCAATAGCCGGCGACATGGTTCAGCGCGTCGGCTTCCGACACGTATTTTGCGCGGGTGCCGATGATGGCGGCGATCTCGACCTCCCAGTCGAGCTTGGTCGAGCCGCGCGGCTTCTCGACCGGATCGTTCGGGCCCGACAGCGAGGTGTTGGCCTTCATGAAGATGATCGGCTCGCTCGGAATATCGGCGCCCGTCTCCTTGGCATGGTCGCTGTAGTTGAGGCCGATCGCCACGAATTTCGAGATGCCGGTGACGGGCGCGCCGAACCGCGGCTTGCCGGAAACGGCGGGCAGCGAGGCGGGATCGAGCGCCGCCAGCTTCTTCAGGGACTCGGGTGAATAGGCTTCGCCAGTGAGGTCCTTCACATGCGCCGACAGGTCGCGCAACTGGCCGGATTTGTCGATCAGGCCGGGCTTTTCCGCACCCTTCTCGCCGTAACGAACAAGCTTCATTCTCGTTTCTCCCTGGAGATTGGACCGATCGGTTAAAAGCTTCATGGAACAGGGCGGCAGGAAATTCAACCGCCCAGAACAGAGATCACCCCAGCGCTACGAACCTGAACGCGTCTCCATCCCGCCTGATATGCCCGGCCGAAAAATGTCCGCCGATCACCAGCGTCGGCGTGTCGGCAAAGCGGCCGAACAGCGCCGCCCGCGTTGCGGCCGATTGCGCCTGGTCGGAATCGGCGGTCGAGGACCAGCCGAGATGCGCCATCTGGCAGGGGTGGTGGGCGACATCGCCGGTGAGCAGGGCCTGTTCGCCGTCCGACTGGATGAGGATGCTCATATGGCCGGGACTGTGGCCCGGCGTCGGGATCATGCTGATCTCCTCGCAGAGACGGTGGTCGCTCGGGATCAGATCGGCCCTGTCGGCATCGACGATCGGCTGCACGGAATCGCCGAACACGGCCTGCTTGTCCGGCTCGGTCGAATGGTCGCGCCAGTATTCGTATTCGGTCCTGCCGAAAACGTAGCGCGCCTTCGGGAAGGTCGGCACCCATTTGCCGCCGGACAGTTTCGTATTCCAGCCGACGTGATCGACATGAAGATGCGTGCACAGCACGGTGTCGATGCTGTCGGGCGCAAAGCCGGCCGCCGTCATGGTCTCCAGGAACGGCGTGCTGCGGTTGTTCCAGGTCGGGACGTTGCGGCCCTGCTTGTCGTTGCCGAGGCCGGTATCGACCACGATGCGCCTGCCGGGCGTCTCCACCACCAGCGAATGGATCGACATTTTCAGCCGGCCTTCTTCGGTGGCGAAATGCGGGATCAGCCAGGGCAGCTTGCAAATTTCCTCATTGCTCGCGAGCGGCAGGATGAAACGGGTCGAACCGACCGTCTCCAATTCCACCACTTTGGTGATTTTGACCTTGCCCACCTGCCACTGCATCCGGCACCTTCCCAGCTTCTTTTGGTGCCGAAACATGCGGTTTTCCGCCGTCAAGCGCAATGGATCATCTGACGCGATGCGGCGTTATCGCGGGAACCCTGGAGAGAGCCATGCCGGAGCTTACGATTTCCGCTGAGAAGGTCGCCTTTATCATCGAGAAGGCGCGTGAATTCGACGTCAAGGAGGGGGATTCCGATCCGGATTCCGGCTCGAACCCGAGCGACGACGGTTCGGTCGATGTCCTCGAGGACGATGGCTCCGACCCTGTCGTCAACGAGCTCGGAAGCTTCATGATCGCGTTGAACGAGGACGAGCAGGTCGATCTCGTCGCGCTGACCTGGCTTGGTCGCGGCGACGGCACGATCGATGATTGGGACGATCTGCGCGCCCGCGCCGTGGAGGCGCGCGGTGAGTATCGCAGCCCGCGCCGCGAAACGGTGCACTATCTGCTCGGCGAGCCGATGCTGGGCGACCTGCTCGCCAACGGGCTCGAGGAATTCGGCGTCGACTGGACCGGCGAGCGCCTCACCGCCGATTCCTCCGACCCCAGCGAGCGGGACGAGGACGAACCAACGAAGCAGCGGTGATGGTCATGCCCGGGCTTGTCCCGGGCATCCACGTTCTTCGTAACTCGCGGCAAATCGTGGATGGCCGGGACAGGCCCGGCCATGACGATGCGGAAGCTTCAGCGCCTCGCAATCGCGGCTAAAGCGCGACGCGATTAGGATGAATCGTCATCGCGCTTTAGGTTGTTGTTTAAGCATGATCTTTTCGGAAAACCGCTGCGTACTTTTCCGGATCATGCTTTACAGCGTGCCCGGGAACGCACCACCATCCAGCAGAATGTTCTGCCCGGTGATGAAGCCTGCCTTGGCGCCGCACAGGAAGGCGCAGGCATAACCGAACTCGTCGGGCTGGCCGAAGCGTCCGGCGGGGTTCAGCTTGGCGCGCTCGGCCAGGATCTGCTCTGGGGTGACACCGCGCTTGTCGGCCTCGGCCTTGGCGGTGCCGGTGAGCCGGTCGGTCTCGAACGGGCCCGGCAACAGGCCATTGATGGTGACGTTGTTGATCACCGTCTTGCGCGACAGGCCGGCGATGAAGCCGGTGAGACCGGCACGCGCGCCGTTGGAGAGGCCGAGGATGTCGATCGGCGCCTTCACCGCGGCCGAGGTGATGTTGACGATGCGGCCGAACTTGCGCGCCATCATGCCGTCCACCGTCGCCTTGATCAGCTCGATCGGGGTCAGCATGTTGGCGTCGATCGCCTTGATCCAGTCGTCGCGGGTCCAGTTGCGGAAATCGCCGGGCGGCGGGCCGCCGGCATTGTTGATCAGGATATCAGGCTCGGGACAGGCCTTCAGCACCGCCTCACGGCCGGCTGATGTCGTGATGTCGCCGACGATCTCGGTGACCGTCACGTCAGGATAGGCCTTGCGGATCTCATCGGCCGTTTTCTTCAGGGCTTCGGCGCCGCGCGCGGTCAGCGTGACGTGAACGCCGGCGTCCGCCAGCGATATGGCGCAGGCGCGCCCGAGGCCTTTGCTGGATGCGCAGACGATGGCGCGGCGACCTTTGATCCCAAGATCCACTGTTTCACTCCCGTAATGTCAGGCAGGTTTTGGACGGCGGCACTCTAGCCAACTGTTGCGCCGCTGATAAGGGACGGGCTCGCACCAAAATGCATGTGCGTCCACGCTGCGATGCAAATGCGCCAGATCAGATGCGCCGCTCCTGCTTGAGGCGGTCGATCGCGGAGGCCGCCTCCGGCGGCAGCGACTTGAAGCCCATCTGGCCGGCGGCCGAGAACAGCGGCCGCAGATGCGAGCCGGCGAGGAAGGGCGGCTCGCGGTTGGCCGGCACGATCTGGTCGAACACCAGCACCAGCGTGGTGGCGACGAGGCCGACCCTGATGGCGCCGAGCGCGGCGCCGCCGAGCCGGTCGCCGATGCCCGCCTCGCCGACGGTGTCGTTCAGCGCGATGCGGCCGATATGCCCGAACAGCATGCCCACCACGACGAAGATCGCGAAGAACCAGATCCAGTTCTGGAGCAGCGGCGAGTTTGCATTGCCGGCAATCTGCGGTGCGATCATCGGCAATAGCGCAACCGCGATCGGCGCGGCGAGAAGATAGGCGAGGATGGTCATGGCGCTGCGCAGCAGGCCGGTCCTGAACCCGAAGCCGACCGCGACGGCGAGCGCGGCATACACGGCGAGATCGAAACTGTTCATGAGCGAAACCCTGCCTCTGGAACGAATGAACGCCGAACCGATCATTCCGGTTTCAGATCGCTAAAATCGTCTGTATTGATGGCCCCAAAGCTCGCGGGATGCGCCCAAGGAATCGGCAAGGAAATCGTCATGTCAGACCTATTCGACGTCAGTAAAGAAACCATCCTCGTCACGGGCGCGAGCCAGGGGCTGGGCCGGCAGTTTGCACGGGTGCTGGCGGCGCATGGTGCGGCGGTTGCGCTCGCCGCGCGGCAGACCGACAAGCTGAAGAGCCTCGAGGAGGAGATCCGCGGCAAGGGCGGCCGCGCGGCCGCGGTCGCGCTCGATGTCACCGACACCGCCTCGATCGCCGGGGCTGTCGACGCCGTCGAAGCCGCGCTCGGCCCCGTTACCGTGCTGATCAACAATGCCGGCATCGCCATCGAGAAGCTCGCGACCGAGCAGACCGAGGCGGACTGGGACGCGGTGATCGGTGCCAATCTGAAAGGCGCCTATTTCCTCGCGACCGAAATCGCCCGTCGCATGATCGCGCGCAAGCAGGAAGGCAACATCGTCAACATCGCCTCCGTGCTCGGCACCGGCGTGCTCAAGGCGGTCTCGCCCTACGCGATCTCCAAGGCCGGCATCATCCAGGCGACGAGAGCGATGGCGCTGGAGCTGGCGGGGCAGAACATCCGCATCAACGCGCTCGCGCCCGGCTATATCGACACCGAAATGAACCATGCGTTCTGGTCGACGCCGGCAGGCGAACGCCTCGCAAAACGCATCCCGCAGCGCCGCGTCGGCGCCGAGTCCGATCTCGACGGCGCCATCCTGCTGCTGGCGTCAAGGGCCTCGCGCTACATGACGGGGAGCGTCATCACCGTCGACGGTGGTTTTCTGCTGAATTGAGCCCCACTGTCGTCCCGGATCTGCGCTTACGCTTGTCCGGGACGACAGCGGCGAGCGCGGCGGCAGTTTGCTCTTCGCAGCACGACAGCGGAGAATTGGGCTACACCGTCGCTCAACTCGCCCGCATCTCCGCCCTGATCATGTCCGCCGCCTTCTCCCCGATCATGATCGTCGGCGCATTGGTGTTGCCGCCGATCAGCGTCGGCATGATCGAGGCATCGACGACGCGCAGGGCTTCGAGCCCGTGCACCTTCAACGCCGGATCGACCACGGCCAGCGCGTCCGTCCCCATCTTGCAGGTGCCGACGGGGTGATAGACGGTGTCGACGCGTTCGCGCAGCACGGCGCGGATATCGTCGTCGCTGCGCACGTTCGCGGTGAACATGTCCCTGGTCTGCAGCGCGCGCAGCGCCGGCGTCTCCATCAGGCGGCGCGTGGTCTTGAAGCCCGCGACCATGGTCTCGAGATCGTCCTCGTGCCCAAGGAAGTTCGGGTCGATCAGCGGCGCCTGCATCGCATCAAGGCTGGCGAGCGAAACGCTGCCGCGGCTCTTCGGCCGGAGCAGGCAGACATGGCAGGAGAAGCCAGTACCGTTATGGCGCTTGCGGCCGTGGTCGTCGACCATCGCCATGCCGAAATGCAGCTGGATGTCGGGAATGTCCAGATCGGGTCGCGTCTTCAGGAAGCCGCCGCATTCGGCGAAATTGGAGGTGAGGGGACCGCGGCGCTCCCGCCGATATTGCAGGATGGCGCGGATCAGCCGCGGCATGCCCTTCAGCGAGATGCCGGAGAAATAGGGACTGTCGGACATGTAGCCGAAGATGAAGTCGGGATGGTCCTGCAGGTTCTGTCCGACGCCCGGCAGATGATGCACGCTTGCGATGTCGTGCGCGCGAAGCGCGGCGGCATCGCCGATGCCCGACAGCATCAGGAGCTGCGGCGACTGGAACGCACCGGCGGCCAGGATCACCTCACGCCGCGCGCGAAGCTGCTTCAAATCCTTGCCCTGGCGGTATTCGACGCCGACCGCGCGCCTGCCCTCGAACAGGATACGCGTGGCATGCGCCTGGGTCACGACGCGCAGGTTCGCGCGCTTGCCCATGTGCGGATGGACATAGGCCCGCGCCGCGCTCCAGCGCTCGCCGTTCCTCTGCGTCACCTGGTAGATGCCGAGGCCCTCATGGTCGTCAGTGTTGAAATCCTCGCGGATGCGGAATTGCCCCTCCTGCGCCGCCTGCAGGAAGATCTGCTGCACCGGATTGCCGGAGCGCAATTTGTTGACGAAGAGCGGTCCGTCCTTGCCGTGATATTCGCCGTCGAAATCGGCGTTGCTCTCCGACCGCTTGAAATAGGGCAGCACGTCGGCATAGGCCCAGCCGGTGTTGCCGAGCGAAGCCCAGTGGTCGTAATCGGCGCGGTGCCCGCGGATATAGACCATGGCGTTGATCGCCGAGGAGCCGCCGAGACCCTTGCCGCGCGGCTGATAGCCGATGCGGCCGTTCAGCCCCTTCTGCGGCACGGTGTTGAATGCCCAGTTGTTGACGTTGCCGGCGACCATCAGCACCAGCGCGCCCGGCGTGGTCACGATCCAGTTGTCGCAAGGCCCGCCGGCATCGAGCAGCGCCACGGATGTCGCCGCATCTTCGGATAGCCGGCCCGCAACGGTGCAGCCGCCCGAGCCCGCGCCCACGACGACGAAATCGAATGTGTCGGTCAATGTTGTTTCCCCCGTTATCGTCATTCCGGGCGATGCGGAGCATCGAACCCGGAATCTCGAGATTCCGGGTTCGCTTCGCGCCCCCGAATGACACTATTTGCGCGTCCCCTACGACATGAACCGCATCAACTTCTCCAGCCGCGCGATCTTGCCGCCATAGGGCGGATAGAGATCGGCGAGGCGGTTGAACCTGGAGCGATAGAACACCGGCTTCAGCTTGCTGAACGTCTTGAAGCCCCATTCGCCGTGATAGGCGCCGGTGCCGGAGGCGCCGACGCCGCCCATCGGCTGGTTCACTTGCGTGAAGTGGAACAGGCAGTCGTTGACGGTGACGCCGCCGGAGACGGTGCGCGCCAGCACCTCGTCGCGCGCGCTGCCGTCCTTGCCGAACCAGTACAGCGCCAGCGGCCGGTCGCGCCGGTTGACGAAAGCGATGGCCTCCGCCGGGTCGCGAATGCCGAGCAACGGCAGCACCGGGCCAAAGATCTCCTCCTGCATCGCCGCCATCGTTTCGGTCGCACCAGCGATCAGCGTCGGCGGGAATTTGCGATGCGCCTTCCAGTTCGGATCGTCGGGCTTTGCCGGTTGCAGGATTTTTGCGCGGTGCTGGGCTGCGTCCGCGACCAGGCCCTCGAGCCGCGCGTAGTGCCGGTCGGAGATGATCGACGTGTAGTCCTTGTTCGAGGGATCGGTGCCGAACATCCTCCGCATCTGCGTGCGCACCTTCTCGGCGAAGGCCTGTAACGAGCGCTCCGGCACCAGCACGTAGTCCGGCGCGATGCAGGTCTGCCCGGCATTGAGCAGCTTGCCGTAGGCGATGCGCTCGGCGGCCTCGTCGAGATCGGCCGAGGCGTCGATGATCGCGGGCGACTTGCCGCCCAGCTCGAGCGTGACAGGCGTCAGATTGCGCCCCGCGGCCTCCGCGACCAGGCGGCCGACCCGCGTCGAGCCGGTGAACACGAGATGATCGAACGGCAGGCTCGCAAAACCCTTGGCGACCTCGTCCTCGACGCCGGTAACGAGCACCTCAGCGCCGTCGAACCGCTGCGCGACCGTCTCCTGGAGCAGCGCCGCGAAGTGCGGGACAAGCTCGCTCGGCTTGATGATGACGCGGTTGCCGGCGGCGATCGCGCCGATCGCGGGCGCGAGCGTGAGCTGGAGCGGGTAGTTCCAGGGCGCGATGATGCCGACGACGCCGAGCGGCTGCGGCATCAGCCGGTTGCGCGCGGGCAGGAATTGCAGCGCGGTCGCGACGCGCTGCGGCGTCATCCAGACCTTGAGGTGCTTGGTGGCATGCCGGATCTCGGAGAACACCAGCATGGTCTCGGCGATGGTGGTCTCGACCGCGCAGCGGTGGCCGAAATCGGCCGAGATCGCCTGCCGGAAGCGCTCCTCGTTGTCGGCAACCACCGCCCGCAGCCGCGCCAGCCGGTCCAGCCGCTGGGCGAGGTCGGGCGCCGGCTCGTCCCGCGACCGTGCGCGCATGGCGTGGAAGGCCTCTTCGAGGTCCCGCAGCGGGGCGTTCGTCAGGGACTTGTCCACGGCGTTCCTCCCTCCAGGCGTTTCAGCCTGAATCTTGTTGCCGCAAGCTGGCCCTTTGTGGAACTTCTGGCAAGAGCGCGCGGAACGAGCGGAAATTCGTCCATCCCCCTGTCATAAAGTCGAAAAAAACGTTCCCGCAGCCCTTTCCAAAGCCAGCCCGCCTTGATACATACGCCCCGCACCCGATGGGCTCTGCCCCGGGGTCGCCTTCCAAGGAAGCCTTTGGGACGGAAGAGCAAGCCACGCGAACAGCGCCGGCCTCAACCGACTGTCCCCGGCCTTTTCGCGAAGGCGCGCAACAGTTTAACGCGGGGTGGAGCAGCCCGGTAGCTCGTCAGGCTCATAACCTGAAGGTCATAGGTTCAAATCCTATCCCCGCAACCACCGATGCTTGCGATAGCAAGTCATCCAGAGCCCCGGCCTCCGAGAGGAAGTCGGGGTTCTTCTTGCCCGCCGCAAATCGCAGGATCGCAGCCAGGTCACCGCGCAGGACGATGGCGAGTTGTTCCGCCTCGGGCACGAGCGTCACCTGGTCGACCAACGTACGGAACACCTCCGCCGCCTCGGATCTCTCCTCTTCGCTCTGCAGGCTTTCATAAAGCGCCGAGATGCGCTGCCGATAGATCTCCGCCATGCTCGGGTGCAAGAGCGGCGGGGGGTCTTCGGCGTTCGCGAGCAGATCGGTCAACTCCGCCTTGCGAGCTTCGAGCGCATCCATCTCAGCCTTCATCGACGGTTGATACATGCCATCTTTGATCGCGGCGATGATGCCTCGAATCTGCTTTTCGACTCTTCCCAACTCGCTCTGCCAAGCATCCTGATCGGTTCGACGTTCGATGCGCAGCCGGTTCACTTCACGGGTGAATTCCTCGCAGAACTCCTTGAACAATTCGGGCTCCATCAAGTGCGTCCGGAGGCCGCTCAATACGGATGTCTCCAGCGTATCGCGCCGGATGTTCCGGCGATTATTGCACGTCCCCTTGTTGCGCGCCGTCGCGCAGCCGAGCAGGTCCTTCGAAATCATCGTGTACCCGCCGCCGCAACAACCGCATTTCACCAGGCCGGCGAAGAGATACCTAGGCCGCCGACGGTCATTGAGCTTGTTCTCGCCGGGGGCCGAGGGCTCGTAGGCGAGTGCCTGCTGACGCGCCTTGACAGCGTCCCAGGTATCCTGATCGACGATGCGCAATTCGGGGACGTCCAGGATCACCCACTCGGGTTCGGGGTTGAGCCGAGAAACCCGTTTGCCAGTATCGGGGTCCTTCAGGTAGCGAAGCCGGTTCCACACGAGGCGGCCGACATAGAGTTCGTTGTTGAGGATGCCAACGCCGCGCTTTGGATTGCCGTGAATGGTCGATGGTCCCCATTCGGCGCCTTGTGGTCCGGCCACACGCTCGCGGTTCAGTTCGAAGGCGATCGTGCGCGAGGATTTGCCGCAGAGGTAATCTGTGAAGATGCGGCGGACGACAGCCGCTTCGGCCTCATTGATCGTGCGATCGCCGCGGATTGGCTCGCCATTGGCAGCGAACTGCCTGACGACGTCATAACCGAAGCATCGTCCCCCGCCGGACTTGCCGTCCTCGATGCGGCCGCGCAGACCTCGCCGCGTCTTGTCCGCCAGGTCTTTCAGGAACAGGGCATTCATTGTGCCCTTCAGGCCGACGTGCAGATGCGTGACGTCTCCCTCCGAGAGGGTGACGATCCGCACGCCGGCGAAGGCCATGCGCTTGAAGAGCCCAGCGATATCCTCTTGATCACGGCTGAGGCGGTCCATCGCCTCCGCCAGCACAATGGCGAACTTCCCGCGAGTTGCGTCGCTGATCAGTTCCTGGATGCCGGGGCGAAGCAGCGATGCACCGGAGATCGCCCGGTCGGTGTAGCTGTCGCCGATCGTCCAACCTTGCTTCTCGGCGTGCAGGCGGCAAAGCCGCAACTGGTCCTCGATCGAAGCGTCACGCTGGTTGTCGGAAGAATAGCGGGCGTAGAGCGCAACCTTCATGACGCCTCCTTAGTCCGGGAGACAGTCACGCTTTCGGCTATCCGTCTCGGCTTGAACGAAATCCCGCGCGGCTTGCCGAGCCAGCAGCCGCACCAGATTGATGAGGCGCGGATCAGGCCTCGACGTGACGGACGCAACCGAGGCTCCGGGCGCCGCATCGGCGACCACGCGAAGCCTTTCTGCAGTTGTTCCTCTCGGTCGCGCCACCGCGGCGTCCTTGCTGCTACGCGGATCGCTCCGCATCGTGACAAAGATGGCGAGTTGCAGTCGCAACGCAAGAAGAAATATCCAGTCAGATCAATGCATTGTGGCGTAGCTGTGCGCTGTTCCGGAATGCGGAGCGTAGCGGATCGGGAAATCGCAAAGTCGAGCGCACGAGAAACATTCTCGTGATCACCTCTGCGAGATGCAATTTGCTTGACCCCGACGTCGGACAACGCACCGCCCTCATATTCACCGCTGCCGACGTAACACGAGACTCTAGCGGTCTTGCGGCAAGGTCGAGATTCGGCTATATAACCAGATATACTATGGAGGCGGTCGGTGAGCAATAGCGCGCAGAAAAGGGCGATCGAAAATTACCGATCCCGGCTGACCAAGCGGGGCATCGTGCGGTTTGAGCTCCAAGCCCTCGAGACCGACCGCGACCTCATCAGAACGCTTGCCCGTAAGTTGACCGAGGAAGGGCCAGAAGCTGGGGATCTTCGGCGCACGGTGCAACAGGCCGTTTCTGGCGAGCCACCGAAGGCCGGTGGCATCTTGAGTGCGTTGCGTCGCTCGCCGCTCGTTGGTGCCGATCTCGACCTGACGCGCCCCCGTGAAGAAGGGCGTAAGGCCGATCTGTGACGCGCTATCTTCTCGACACCAACATCATCAGCAACATCGTCAAGCCGAAGCCGTCTGAGTCACTATTGGCCTGGATGGGGGAGCAGCGCGATGAGGATTTGTTCATTGCCTCACTGACAGTGGCCGAAATCCGGCGCGGCATTCTGGAAAAGCCGCACGGCAAGAAGCGCGACGCGCTCGACGCCTGGTTCGCCGGGCCGGAAGGACCGCAAGCGCTGTTTGCAGGGCGCATCCTGTCGTTCGACGACAGGGCTGGCTTGGTTTGGGCGCGGTTAATGGCGGAGGGGAAGGCCGCCGGTCGTCCTCGTAGCGGACTCGACATGATCATCGCCGCCGTCGCCGGTGCGAATGACTGCGTGGTTGTGACGGACAACGAAAATGACTTTGCCGGGCTTCAGATCATCAATCCATTGCGCGGCGGCTTGTAGGGGGAAATGCATGACGGGAGGGGCGCCTGAACCCATCGAGTATCAGCTCATCGGTCTGACTGAGGACGGCAATGCTGGCGACCTCCTGCTTGGGCTTGATCAGAAGCAGGGGCGCATTCGCCTCCAGGCGCTGATCTCCGAATGGCTCCGCATGGAGAACCTCGTTGTGTTGACGGGGTCAGGCACGTCGGTTTCCGCTGGCGGTAAAACCATGGCGAACCTTGAAACCGCCGTCTTCGAAACGATCGAGGTTCTCTCCGACGCGCCCGCCTCAGTTGGGCCTGTCATCAAGGCGCGTCGGGATGCCGTCTCATTGGCCGACTTGCTCGACGAGCCCACCATGGGGTTCGAGCAGTGGCTATCATTTGTTGCCAATTCCCTCGTCGTTGGTAACTCAAAGGACGCACCATTTTCTGGCGTCACTTGGCCGGGCACGCCAGCTCCAAGCCTTGATGACCTCCAATGGTTTGTTGATCGCCTGCGCATGTCGATCTTCTTGGAATGCGCCCTGTCTTTGCCTGACTCTGCCAAAGCGAAGTCTGCAAGCGAGATCGCGCCGCAGCTTGCATTTTTGTCCAAGCTCGTCGCGCGTGACAGCAATCTTGGCCGAACCCATCTCTTCACGCTGAATTACGACACGCTATTCGAGCAGGCACTGGAGTTGCTAGGCATCCAATATTTCGACGGCTTCACCGGCCGCGCAGCCGCTCGCTTCGATCCATCGGTTTATGGGCTCGACGTCTATTATCCGGGTGAGGTTGCCGAAGGCCGGGTGCGGCGCTTCGACAAGTTCCTGCACTTCTACAAACTGCATGGGTCCATTCATTGGTTCGAGCAGGACGGTGAGATGCGCGCGCGGCATCCCGACCTCGTCCCGTTCCGAACCTATGCAGGTTTGAATCCGGATGAGAAGGCGGCCGTGCTCGTCAAATTGGCCGGCGGAACGCCATCGGTTGGTATCCTGCCGACTGCCAACAAGTTCGCGCAGACCCTGACGATGCCCTATGCGCATCTCTTCCGGTCCTTTCAGGTACGCCTCGGTGTCCCCCAGACCTTCCTGCTCGTTCTCGGTTACGGCTTTGGCGATGATCACGTTAGTCGCATCATTGAGAACGCGCTCATGAATCCGTCGTTGGTGATGCTCGTGGTCGAACCTAACCCAGCCAGCCCGGTCATCGAGCGGGTGCGCCGCTATAAGGATCTCGGCAAGCGCGCCTTCGTTTTGTGCCCGACGGATGGCGCCTTTGCTGCTGCCAAGTTCAAACACGCGACGTTTGATGATTTCGCCCGCTCGGTGATGCCCGACGTGCAATGGCTGGACGACTTCCTGCGCCTGCGGCGCTTCGAAAAGCAAATAGCTTCGTCCGCGACGCCCGCTGAACCCGCTCCGGGGGCGTAAGATGGATAATCCACGTCTCGTCGGCCATATTGTCTCGGTTCAAGGCTTCCGGGTGAAGGTGGAATTGCTGCCCGAAACCAGATCGGCCCTGCGCGCGACCCTTGATGGGGTTCAGGCTGCGATCGCGATCAACGCGTATCTGACCTTTTCATTGGGGGCGGGCGAAACCGTCATCGGTATCATTACCGATCTTGAGGCACGCGAGAGCTTCGATCCCACCAGCGGCGATGAACTCAACCTGGAACTCATGAGGCCACGCCGGACCGCCAGCGTGCAGTTGCTAGGTACCATCGAGCATACCGACAATGACCCGTCTTTCAGCCCGGGTATATCCATCCTGCCAACACTCGATACACCGGCAGAAATCGGATCACCCGACATCTTGCGCGCCGTCTTTGAAATCCCGCCCCGTCGCAACAGGCCGGAGGGTTATGATGCGACGGACTTTGACTGCGACTTGAAGATCGGATTTCCGACGGGCCAGGCGCGTAACGTCGTCCGGGCGTCCTACAATGACCTGTTCTCGAGGCCCTTGGCCATCGTCGGCAACACCGGGTCGGGCAAGTCATTCTCGGTGTCGAGCCTCATTCAGAAGGCCATGAAAGCGCTCGACGGCGCAGCAGAGGAGCCGCATGTCTTCATTCTCGACATCAATGGCGAATACGCCAAAGCCTTTCCTGCCACAAAAGCAGCGGTACGCTTGCCGGATCGCATCTATCTCAATGGCAAAGAGTTCGGCCTCCCGCTCTGGTTCCTGAACGCGGAGGAGATCTGTGCATGGCTGAGCGCGGCGGAACAGACACAGGAACCCGTGTTGAAAGACTGGTGGGCGATCGCCAAGGGCGGCAATGCCACGGCTGCGGCCAGTCTCGGTTCGCTGCAGAACGCAATGAGCGCGCTCGATCAACTTCTCAGCGAACTTACCAAGATCAAGAAGAAGGCTGCGGGTTCCTATTGTGACGCCGTTACCGGCCATCTCGCAAACACCGACATCGACACCGCGGCGTTCGATAAACTGTTCACCTCACATCGCTCCGCTAACGACTACAACACCGAGGTCATGAACAATCAGGCTGTGATCGCGGCCGAAGCAGAGAAGCTCAAGGACGCCATCCGATCTAAGATTGTCGGCGGGCGTGATACGGCGGAGGCCGGCGCGCGCACTGCGGACTCTCCACTTCCGATCGCGCGCTCGACATTGACCGATCCATCACTGATCAACCGCGCCGTATCGAAGGAGGACACCTTCCGGGTGGACGCCCATCTCACCACGCTGAAGCTGCGTTTGAAAACCCGCCTTGATGACAAAAGGTGGCGTGCATTCCTCAACTATGAAGACGCTGACACTGCTATCGCTAGTTTGTCCGCCTGGTTCGCTCGTTTCGGATTAGGGGCTACGACCGGTCCAAAGGTGTCGGTGCTCGATCTTTCGATGCTGAGCAACGAAGTGCTGCCCTATGCATGTGCCGTCATCGGGCGCGTGTTGCTGGAGGCGCGGGAACGCTTGCCTGCTGCGTCGCGCTACAAACATCCGTGGGTTCTCGTCCTCGAAGAAGCACATAACTATGCCCGACCCGCTCGCGCGGACGAGGATCGAGGTCATCGTCTGGCGCGACTGACCTTCGAGCGTATCGCAAAGGAAGGGCGCAAGTTCGGCCTGTCGCTCATCATCGCCAGCCAACGTCCGAGCGAGATTAGCCAGACCATCATCAGTCAGTGCGCTAACTTCATCAGCCATCGTCTGCAGAATCCGGACGACATCGACCATTTCCGTCGCATCATTCCGATGCAAGCCCGGCGCTTGCTCGATCAGGTGACGATATTGTCGTCAGGCGAAGCGATTGTCTTCGGCAGCGCCTTCCACATCCCCACACGAGTGCAATTCGATAGGCCCGATCCCAGCCCCTATAGCCAGACGGCGGCGCCTTTCCATGAGTGGTCGAAGGAAGACGCCCCGTTTCCGCTGGGGCAGATTATTGATGCTTGGGGGGCCTAATTCAAAGGTTCTTTCGCCAAGCTTCGCGTGGTGCCCTGACTTTGAATTGAAAGCTTCTCGATGCCTTTGCCGGTACGTGTTACGGATCTGATGATTGATCGAGAGGCCTATCATGTCTGCCGGCTTTTGACCTCGCGCGATTTCGTCAGCTTTTGCCGCGACCGGAACATACCCGTGCAGGCCGAGCGGCTGCGTCATCTGGAGCGGCTCGGCTTGTTCTTCCCGATGCTACGCATTCACCGGATCGATGTCGTCCATAAGGTAGAGTTTCTGGACGGCGGCACCCTGTTCCGTGATCTGGGCCAGTTGCGTCCGGACGAGGCTTGGGATGGCGATGTACAAACCGAGCTTGCGTGGTTCGATTTCAGCCAGCGTGTCATGCAAAGCTGGATAGAGCATGGCAACGCGTGGGATCCGCGCGCGCGGAGTTCGCCCCACGCAGCGACCGTCGATACCGACCCGCGGCGCCATGAGGCTTACTACTCGCAATTTCAGGCATTCGAGCTTGACTACCTTCTTCGTCCGCTGACGGCCACCGTCCATATCGAATGGGCCTTAAGGGACGATGGCACAATCGATCCAGCCTGGGGCGATCAACTCAAGCCGAACCTGTCGGAGTTCGCTACGAATATTGCGAGACACAGAACGCCAAATCCCGATAGAGACTTGAGCGCCCTCTGTCAGATTATTTCGGATCGTTATTATCCAAAGACGCAAGGGGACGAACGCCACATCATGATTTCTACGGGTGGTATGGATCACCCCAGATGGGACTGGTATCAATTTGCGCGAAACTGGGACGCCGCGGCCGTGGCCGCTGCATTGGATCTCGGCAAGGACGAGCTGAGGCGCCTTTATGAGCGCGTGTTCCTTCTGTACCGTACCACCGACCCCCTCGAAAGATGGCAAGGACTGGTACGCTTCATCAGGCTCGATAAACGGCAGCGCTTGAAAGACGATGCGCTGCGAGCCCAGACTTTCGGTGAAATGGCGAAGATGCTTCGGCTGTTCTACCGCGATGCCTTCGGCGAGAGCATCGATCCACGTGGCGAGTTCGGCACGACGGTCATAGACCGCGTGCCGGACATTGTGGTAGAAGACGATCCGCTGCGTGCGCTTGAGCTTGTTGCGAACGATTTCGGTATCAATCCCAAGCCCCAGGTCGTGCTGTTCGTCGAGGGCGCGACGGAGCATGCGGCGGTCCCACGATTGTTCGACAAAATGTTTGCCACGACACCCAATGTCTTCGGCATCGAGCTGGTGAACCTCGGTGGGGTGTCGAACGCGACCGGAGGCAAGGACAGCACGCACAGCACGTTATGGCGGCTGATTGACTATCTGCATCACCATCAAACCATTGCCTTCGTCCTGCTGGACAATGAAGGACTTGCGCCGGTCAATATCGGCAAGGGCCTGCGGCGTGCGCAGTCCATCCATTTTCCGGATCGGCGCGCCACCCGGTCAAACTACGTCAAGCTCTGGAAGCTCTCGTTTGAAATGGACAACTTTAACAACGCCGAGCTGGCAAGAGCGCTGACAAGTTACGCGGAGGGAAGGGCGCGCTTCTCGGCGGCCGATGTCAAGCTTTGCCGGGACAGCGTTCGTACCGCGCGCAAAAACATCAAGCTGCTTACCTTGGAAACGCTTTATACGCAGCGTACTGGCGGTCCTTTAAAGAAGCCTCAGTTCGGCCAGATCCTCGTCGATCTGATGTTCGACCCGTCGACCAAGCGCAAGCCGCAGCACCGGCCAATCGTGCGGTTCCTGGACAAGGTTGCCGGACTGGCTTCGACGCAATCATCAGCCCGTGACGCATGCCATCTGGGAGTATAACCAGCGTACCGGGTATTTCGGGACATTGCGCCCTGGCGCAATCGGTCGCCGCAAAAATCCCTTTGGGCCATCCCGAAAGCGGGCCTCCAAGCCGAAAGGCGGCGGATGAGAGAATGGTTCGGCGCAGCCGACCGAACCCTTCACTTAGAGTAAGACACCCAGGATAGATGCGATAGCGCTGAGGATTGCGGCAGCCCCCGTCCAGACTGCGGCGCGGTTGTTGAGGCGCGATGACTCATGAAATGCAACCTGCGTACTAAGAATATATTGTTCCGGAACGTCGGAGATTGACGCCGATACTTGGGATGTATTGACGCGGCTTGCCTTCCACCAATAGGCCGCTGCGACAATGGCGGCGGCAAGTCCAAGGCCCGCACACACGACCGCAAAGATCCTGATAATTGTCATCCTTCACCCTTTGCTGAGCGGCGGATTGGGTAGAAGGTCGAGATAGCTGCTATCGCCTATGGCTGCGAGATAGTTGATAGCCTCGGCGACCATGCCCACCGTTTCCGGTGCCCCGGTTGCAAGACCATTCACAAAGATCGTCCGAATGTCCGCAGATTGAGTCATGTAGATCCAAGAATCGAAATGCCTGCATTTCACGAGGGATGCGAGAGCTTGTGCCACGCGATCCGGGAGCTTGGGCGATATCTTTGCAAGCCGGTCGAGGACGCTGTACGGATCACTCGGCGCAAAGCCGGCCTCAGACATGGCGATAGTCTGATCCAGAAGCCATTAGACACCGCCCGGGCACGAAATGGATCGGGAAGTTTTTTCTCCGGCAGCTCAAGCTCCACGCCGAGAAACCACATAGCGTGCTGGAGCGCGCGCGTGGGCGCGGTGTTCCAGAATTGCTCAAACACATCATCGGGAAGTGCCGCGCTGATATAGATGATTATCAGGTATTCTGCGAGGCGGTCATCGATGTGCTGCTGATCTCGCTCATTCGCCTTATCGTTTAACCGGCTGATTTCGGTAGCATAGCAGTCGCGCATACGTGGCCCCAAAGCACTAATCGGTCCGCTATCGGCGCTGAGGTGCGCGTGCCACGCGGCATCTCGGAGCGAGATGTCATCCGGAAACAGTCTGTTAAAATGTTCGAGGAGCCAGCCTTCGCCAAAGAAATAGAGCCAATTCAGGTAACTGCCGAGGATCGCGCGAGGAATGCGCCCATCGGGCGTGCCATCAGCCAATTCCGCTTCGAATACCTGCCGGATGGCAGGAAGCTTTTCGATCGCTTCGCGCTGGGCCTTGCCCACCTCACTTTGATCGTCTTTGCTCATCCAGTAGATGAAAAGAACGCAGAGCTCGACGGCGGCGCCGCGTGACGTCGATTGGGCCCCGTGATGCGGGAACCGGCGGTAGCTTTCCTCGAAGTCATCCGTGTCCGGCTTGCGCGGCGCTCCTCGGTAAGATTCAAGGATTACCTGCTGGACACGCTCTGCATGGGCAAAGGATACGCCTTCGGCTCCGCGGCGAAGCCCGGAGGCGAGAAGATCCATGGCTGCCTTTCTTGCCCAGGACCAATCAGGGTCGTCGCCCTCCATGCCGCTTGCCGTCAGTTGGCGGCCCGGTTGCCCCACCACCTCGATGAGGGCGATCACACCTGTCCAGTCCAGTTCATTCGTGTTGTTCGAGGTTAACGAGAGGCCTTCGAGAAGGCGGCGCACATAGATGGGCGGCAGAGCCGAAAATTGCGCGGCCCTGGCTGAATAGCGCAATGGACTAGCCATGGCCGCGTCGCGAAGCTGTTGTGCCAGTGCGGTGGCGGTCTCCCGTCTCTCGCCGGCGGAGGGCCGCCACGTATCGAGAAAAGCGACAATCTCCTCGATGGGGCGCGACGAAAAATCTGGTGCCGCAAGCGGGCTCGCATCGGGCTCGTCAAATTTCGCGCGCCATGCCTCGGGATCGCCGAGCTTTTCGGTCGCTTGTCGACGCTCTATGGGCAGGACGTCTCGCCAGTGCCATACCAAGTCACGTACAATGGATGCGTCACGCGCGCGCTGTTCTTCCTCGGTTGGCGCGCGTTTTTCATATTCTTCGAAGCGCTTGTTCAAGCGCTCGCGATACATCCCGGGCACGGAATCCACATAAGCGAGGATGTCCTGTTGAACGGACGGTGACAGGGATGGAAACCAACTGAGCGCAAGCTGCCCGTATTCAATGCGGCACCATGTGGCATCAATCAACTCCGGGGTGGATAGAAGCGCTTGGGCGGTCTCGGGCGCGCGTTCCGGGGCGAATGAGAGTACGTGTAAGGCAATCCGCATGAATAGCCGCGATGAATGGCCCTTGATGCGCGATACAACATCACCCGCGCACGTCGGATCGGCCTCGATAGCGAGTTTGGCTGCGCGAACGGTTTCGCCAACCAGCGCGTCGATGACATCGTGCTTGGTGCCGTGCTCCGACACCGTGCCTGAGAGGTAATAGCTATAGTCATGCGGCGGGTCGTCGGACACCTTGCCAGCGATATGTAGAGCCTGGTCGAGAAGATCAGCCAATAGCGCGACGCCTTCTACCTTGCAAAGGGGCGCAATCGCCTTGACCGCATCCGGCAAAAAGTGCTCGTACATATGCCGGCTGAAAAGCGTGGCAAGCCGTTCATTTTCCGAGAAGAGCTGGAACACGGCGCGGGTCGTGCGGAGCGCGGCGTGTCCTTTGCCACTCCGCGCGAGATTTCGGATTAGGTCGTGAGGCCCCTGCGCCATGATGAAGCGGGCTGCGGGCGTCAGCCATCCCTCGGCGAGATCGACAAGGGATGCTGATTCATCGGCTGGCAACGCCGTAAGGATTTCCATACCCGTGAGCTGGACATCGGGGTGGGTAGACGAGGCGACGGCCCGAAGGGCGCTAGCCACAAGAATCCGGGCTGCCGGATCGGGTGATTTGGCCATGCGAAGCAAGTAGCGGCCTGCGGGCCATTGGCGCATGGGGAGGCCATTACCGCCGGACTCGTCGTCTTGCGAAAGCGGCGCTACGAGCAGCTTGCGTTGCGAGAGATGCGGCAGCCAATCGGGTGTTTCGAGCTTGTTAAAAAAATGCCAGAGAAGCGGCAGGGCTCCGGGAATCTCCTTGGAGAAGCTTGTGACCGCTGCACTCCGATTTGGCATAGCGACCAACTGGTCGATCCGTCGCATGAACGCTGCGTACTTCCCCTGAAGGGCGACCATGAGGCCGCGCACGACGGTGTCGAACGGCGCCTGCCATTCGGCCCGGAACATGTCATCGACCTCGATTGTTTGATGCAGCGCGCGGGCGCCGTGAGCCAGGCCATGGGCCTGCGAGATGGATTTCCAGGCGTGCGCAATGTCGCCGTCCGGCGCCAGGCCGAGGCGCGTTACGATCTTTTCAATTTCTTCCTTGTGGCTGAGCCGTGGTCGCAACTGATTGGCGACACGCTGCAAGTCTTCCTCGCCGTACCCGATCGCTCGCAATCCCGCCTTGGCCTTTTCGATCCTCTCCATGTCTTGCGGTGTCGGCGGGACGGCCACCTCCATTGGAACGTCGAGGGTTTGCCGCAGGATCGATTCCAGTTCTCGCAAGGCGTGGGCAGCCAAGGGCCTTGACACGCGAAGCGGCAGGCCCCCGGTTGCTAGCCGGCAAAAATCGACATAGCGATCCGCGATGCGCTTGCCGAGCAAGCGCTGCATGAGCGTTGCTGTGTCTTGCTGCTCCCGTGAGAGATCGAGAGTTTTAATCGGCTCGTCCATGCAAGGCTCTTAAGGAAAACATTTGCGCAACAATACTGCACGATCGCACGAACCGTGGACCGCGGGCTAGGCGCGGGGCGCAGCTGAGGTGATTTGGCAAGGGAGCAGCTATTTTCAAGGCTTTCTTGCCATCAATGATGCTGGTTTTCTCATTGAAAAGAACGGACGACTCAGCGATGATCAAGTGGGGATTTGGGCACCTCTGACCTGTCGCCGGGTCAAACGCTCTATTGAAATTACAAGCACTCATTCTGCATCTCACCCTGTGGGCTGCTGCGTAATCGGCGAACTGCGAAGCCTGTTGGAGGAGAATGCACATGTTTGTGCTTCGCATTTCTGTGAAGCCTTTTGCTGTCGACCACGTCAAAGCCGACCTCGCCAGAAGCCTTGAGGAAGTCAAATCGTCTCATCGTGTGGAGGCAGTCGCCCGAGGGCTTGGCTTTCGCAGCTATGCCGCGCTACGAGCAGCATCGCAGCAACCCGCACCGCCGACCGCGACGGTGACGGGCGCGGCTTTTGTCAGCTACCTTGGGGAGCATGGCTTTCAGGTTGAGCCTGTACATCTCTACCGGGCTGCCGCGCTGATCGCTATTCGGAGCGTCCTCGATACGTTTCCAAGATTGCATATTCATGGAGGCGGGTTCGGGCGACCGCAACGCAATACCGATGGCACCCGGCGGATCCCTCAGCAGCAATATGCGGAATTCCTTGAGCATCGGCAGGAATGTCTTGAAGAGAACGCGGTGGAAGCCTTCTTGCGGTCTTTGGCCTTGCTGGCGAGGGTCAAGGAGACCAAAACAATCCGCTCGGGCACCGGCAGCTACCGGCTCAAGCACATTGCCGAGAATTATCCTTGCACCTATCCCGAAGGTACGCCGCTCGGCCCGGACTTTGTGCCCAACGGCATGTTGATCGCCGCCGCCGTCCATATGGGGTTCAAGCACAAGGCCCATATCGACGATCTCGGTTACGGCATGCCGAATGTCACCTTCAATATGTCGAAAGCTGTCATCGACGATCTAGATGCTGAGATCCGCCCTCGAGGCGGCTTTGCGCAGGATCGCGGCCGAAGAAGAGCGATCGCGTAGCCGTTCAAGGAGAGGGACGGATGAATCCGTGGTTCGAAATCCTGAAGCGTCATGCGAGCGATCGAGTGCCCGTCCGCGAAGGCGAAACCGACGAGCAATACCGCGCGCGCTTGACTGAAATACTGACGCCAAGTCAGCGCGCGATGATCGCGGCGAGTATGGTAGAGGAGTCGAAGCAGCTCGAACGGGCGAGGGTGGCTCGCCGCCAGATCTAGGTCGCGACGGCCCGCCTGGCCTTTGATCCTGGTCCGCGGCGCCCCTGTGTTGTTTGTCTTCAGTATAAAAGTGTCACCGAGGCGCATCATATTTATCCTTTGTCGCTTCAATTCGATGACGTCTTGAGGGAGCCAGTACAGGAATTCTGCTGGTTGTGCCCGACCCATCACAGCCTCATCCACGAGATAATCGAGTCTCTTATGGCCACTCGGCAGCCACGACTGGAGGGCGTGCCGTTCGACGAACGGGGGAGGCTGGATAAGCTCGGTGTTCGGTTTGTGGAACTACGGCAACGACCGCGGGGAAAGGGGAGCAGCCGTCTCGCAAGTGAAAGGCTCGATGGCGAGTGCGAGCAAGCCGTCTTTGCGCCTTGAGAGTTGGTCGGTACGTACGGCACGGCGTCGTTGTATCGGCGACCATCACATCGAAGGCACCGACACCGCAGCCACCTTCCAAACGGGTGAGCTTCGAGGATGGTTCGACTCGAAAGCCGTTGCGGCATCGAGGCGCAGCTGAATTGGCCGACCGCAAAGACCAAAGCGATGTGGGCGTACTTTGCAGCAAGGCTTTACACTGGCCGAGTACGGTACCTGGGATGGCTTCGCCGATGCCAACGCGAAAGTGACATTGCTCAGCGCGCGCCTCCGGCCACACCGGTCCAGATTCATCACTGGGCCGGTGAGACATTATATTCTAGGTCGATGCCGAGCCGCTCGACACTGTGCGGACCGCACTTAATGCCAGGGACCCGGGCCGTTGCGCGCTCTGGTGTTTTAGGATTGTCGGCGGGATCGACATCAGCTACTTGGGCCGGTCGATCTGTCCGGTGCATGACGCGCTAAGATGCTCCCGCCGGTCTCGCTCGCACCGCGTTCTCGATGTTTTCGACGAAGCTCTTGACCAGGTCGGCCGTGTCCTGAACGAACGCCTTGGTGAAGACCTTCAGCTCGTTCCCGTTTTTGTCGAACCCGTTCCGGTGGACACAGTCATAGCGCAGCATCACCGCCTTGAAGAGGCTCGGTTTGTCGTTGGCCAAGCTCAGGATACGAATGCCAAGCGCAATGTTGTAAAGAGCATCGTCCCTAGCGAGATTGTGATACTGGATCGAGCGAAGATGCTCCCAAACTTTTCTCTCGACGAGCGCGGGGTCCTTCGCAATTTCGGTGAGCGTGAACTTCTCCTTCGCAAGATCATCATCCTGATCGATTAGGCGCTGAAAGGCAGCTGCATCAGCCTCGATGTCGCTTTTCAACTCGTCGGCCAGAAAGGCTTCCATTGCAGTGATCTGATGCGAAAAGATCATACGATTGACCAAATGGCCCCCACTATCGCTTCCATAGTCCGCGAGCAAATCGCGGGTATGGTGATAGGAGCTCATGAAGATCGAGAAGGGGTTATCGGGGATAGAGTAATCGACCCATTCATCAGGCTCGGGTTCGCATGCTCGAGGCCGTACTCAAAATCCTCGATCACCTCATGAGGCCCGGCGTTTGTCTCGTGATAATTCTCGAGGCCGACCGGATACTCCCAAAGGCCCCAGGTCAGCTCCCCTAGTTTGGGATGCTCGACGGCTGCCTCATAGTGGATTTCCGGCCCCATCTGGCGTTCGTCGCTAGCCACTGCATCCCAGTCCAGCTCGTCGCTTTCGATCTCGTAGATTTCGCCGGTCATATTGTGCCTGATGCGAGCTGTTCCCTTGCAGTAGATTTCCATTACTTTCTCCAGACACTCGCATGAATAGGCAACCGTCTGTAGAACACGCGACGGGGGCCCGTTGAACAGCTAACTTTGCAAAACCGCCAAAAAGGGGAAAGCCTTCCCCTGCGCCCGAGCCTGAGGTCTCGGCCGACCCCTTCTGCGGGGAGACCCCGCAAAGCCCCCATTAGAGTGAGAGGACGGATCGGCTTCGCCGTGACGGGTTGAGGATCGGAGGAGAGGCTTCCGGCGCCCGTCATGGAGATTGTCCGATGACCAGCATCGAAGTTCTGAACCCTGACCGCGACCGTGCCGGCGGCTACAAGGTGGACGTGAGCCGCGGCGAGCGCGTCGGCCGAGTATCGTCGGAGTGATTCTCGAGGCCGACGGACGAGCGCTATCTATCGCTGTCTGACCTCTTGCCTCCGTGCGCGGACGGACAGAACGCAGCCGGACCCGGACCGTCGAGAGCGCGGCGATCCGGGTAGAGGCCAGCCGCGACGATGCCGAGCGCCTGGCTCTGCTGCTGCCCGGATCAGACGCGCCAATCGCGCCCACTCACTGGAGCTTCGGCCAACTTGCCAGTCTGGTCGGAGCTCCGGCGACTTACCTCCGTCAGCTTCCGGCGCCACTCGCTGGCATCAACCTGCAGTTCGGCCTCAGCTCTCATCGAGCCGAGCAGGTCAAGACGCTCGAGCGTCGAGCTTCGCGCCGCTACGGGTCCCGAATACGGGCGCATATTTGACCACGAACTCGTGGCGGGCCGTTCAGCGCATCGCCGGCAATGGCACGGGCGACACGCGCTGGAAGATCCCTGGCGTGCTCGACTGGTCGACCGGCGTCTATAACCCGAGCGTCGACATCACCCAGGATACGACGACGCTCTACGCCTCCGACCGGGACGTCTTTCTGTTCTTGGTCGACGACCTTAACCCGATCGAGGCCGGCCGGCTTCGCCACGGCTCGCCGGACCTCTACTTCCGTGGCTTCTACTGCTGGAATTCCGAGGTAGGAGCGAAGACGCTCGGCATGGCGAGCTTCTATCTCCGCGCCGTCTGCCAGAACCGCAATCTCTGGGGCGTCGAGGATTTCGAGGAGATCACCATCCGCCACTCCAAATACGCCGCCTCGCGCTTTGCCCACGAGGCGGCGCCAGCGCTCGCCAGCTTTGCCAACTCCTCACCGATGCCATTCATCAATGGCATCAGGGCGGTGCGAGAAATGATCGTCGCCCGCACCGACGAGGATCGCAGCGAGTTCCTGCGCAAGCGCGGCTTCTCGAAGATAGAGACAGCGAAGATCATCGAAAGAGTGCTGTCTGAGGAAGGCCGCAAGCCCGAAAGCGTGTTCGATTTCGTGCAAGGCATCACAGCGGTTGCGCGGGGCAAGACCCATCAGGATGCACGGCTCGATCTGGAGACCCGCGCGAAGAAGCTACTCGACCGCGCAGCCTGATACCCGGAAAACCGGAGATGCGGAACGGCGTGTCTCCGGCTTCGTGCCTTTCCGTCCTTCCTGGTCGTCGGATTTGTGGCGCGGCCCTTGAGAGGAAGAGGGCCGCGCTGCGCTCCGTGACGGGTTGGAGGCCCAGAGAGAGTCTTTGGGCCGCCCGTCGCGGAGTATCACCCATGGCTAACGCCGTTCAGAAGATCACCCTGTCATCCTCGCGCGACATTCCCTTCAACAAGCTAGTGCTCAGCCAATCAAACGTCCGGCGCGTGAAGGCCGGCGTCTCCATCGAGGAGCTGGCTGAGGACATTGCCCGGCGTACTTTGCTCCAGAGCCTCAACGTCCGGCCGGTCCTAAACCCCGAGGGCACCGAGACCGGCATGTTCGAGATCCCCGCCGGCGGACGGCGCTACCGTGCGCTGGAGCTGCTCGTGAAGCAGAAGCGCCTGGCCAAGACCGCGCCGGTGCCTTGTGTTGTCCGCGATCCGGCAAGCACCATTCTCGCCGAGGACGACTCGCTTGCGGAGAATATTCAGCGTGCGCCGCTGCATCCGCTCGACCAGTTCCGGGCATTCCTGGCTTTGCAGGAGAAGGGGCAGTCCGAGGAGGACATCGCCGCTGCCTTCTTCACCTCGGTCAACGTCGTGAAGCAGCGCTTGCGCCTGGCCGCGGTCTCACCGGCGCTGCTCGAAATCTATGCCGAGGACGGCATGTCGCTCGAGCAGTTGATGGCTTTCACCGTCACCGCGGATCATGGACGCCAGGAGCAGGTCTGGCAGGCTATCTCCGGCTCCTGGCAGAAGGAGCCCTATCAGATCCGCCGCATGTTGACGGAGAAGACAGTGCGTGCCTCCGACCGGAGGGTCGTGTTTGTTGGCCTCGATGCCTATGAGGCCGCTGGTGGAGTGCTGCTGCGCGACCTGTTCCAGTCCGACGATGGCGGTTGGCTCGAGGACGTTGCTCTGCTCGACCGCCTGGTCGCCGAGAAGCTGAAGGCAGAGGCGGAAACGATCGCCGCCGAAGGTTGGAAGTGGATCGAGGTCGCGATCGACTTCCCCTACGGTCATACGCGCGGCTTGCGCGAGCTGGACGGCGTATCCGCCGATCTCACCGCCGAGGAGCAAGCGACCATCGAGGCGCTCGAGGCCGAATATGCCAAACTCGAAGCCGAGCATGACGGCGCGGATGAGCTTCCCGATGAGGTTGACCAGCGCATCGGCGAAATTGAGACGGCTCTCGGCGTCTTCAACGATCGACCCGTCATCTATCAGCCGGCCGACATCGCCCGCGCGGGCGCGTTCGTCGGCATCGACGCCGAAGGCACGCTCTTGATTGATCGCGGCTACGTCCGACCCGAGGACGAAGTGCCCGCGTCCGAACCAGAGCAGGCCAGGAGCAGCGAACCCGATGCCGCGGCCCTGGACGGCGCCGAACCATCAGCGCCCGTTATCCAGCGCGCCATCATCACCATCGGCGGGAAGGTTGCGGAGCCCGAGGACGAGGATGACGATGCGGTGAAGCCGCTGCCGGACCGCCTGCTGACCGAGCTCACGGCGGAGCGGACGCTGGCGCTGCGCGACAAGCTGGCGATTATGCCGTCGGTCGCTTTCCAGGCGGTGCTGCACAAGTTCTGCCTGGACGTCTTCTCCCGCTATTCCTCCTACGGCACGGCGATGGAGATCTCTATGCGCAGCGCCAGCTTCCCCGTGCAGGCGCAAGGGTTGAAGGACACGCCGGCGGCCAAGGCGATCGACGCGCGCCACAAGACCTGGGAGGAGCGCCTGCCCAAGGACAAAGCCGATCTCTGGGACTGGCTCATTAGTCTCACGGGCGACGAGCAGGCAGCGCTCTTTGCGCACTGCGCCTCATTCGGCGTCAACGCGCTCTACGAGAAGGGCGACCGTTACGGCGGCGGCGCTACCCCGCACACAGTCGAGCAGCGCATCGCGGACGCTGATCGCATCGCCTGGGCCGTCGATCTCGACATGGTGGAATCCGGTTGGCGCCCAACCGTCGAGAACTATCTCGGCCGCGTGCCAAAGCGTCGTATCCTGGAGGCGGTACGCGAGGGTGCCGGCGAGCGGGCCGCCCAGCTCATCGACCATCTGAAGAAGGGCGACATGGCCAAGGAGGCCGAACGCCTCCTGGCCGAGACCGGCTGGCTGCCCGAGCCCCTGCAAATGGCCGACGTCGACCAGGCTGCGACCGCCCACGCCGCGGAGCCCGAGGGCGGTGGCGAAGCGCTGCCGGAATTCCTCGCCGGCGACGACGACGAAACCCCGGCTGACGAAGCGGCCGAACCGCACATGATCGCGGCCGAATAGCTCGAGCACGCGGGACGGCTTCCGCCGTCCGCGTCTCTCCACCGTCAATCGCCCCAAGCCCGGCTCGTGCCGGGCCTTCTATATTATTATGGAGGCTCTCGTGCCCCTCTTTACCATCGAGACGACCTATCGCCTGCCGATCCATCGGCAGCGAACTTACGAAGCCGAAACGCTCGACCAAGCCTGCGATCTCGCGATCACCGACGAGGGCTGGGACGACAGCAAGTCGGACGTTGAAGCATCCGGCGATACCTATGTCACTGGTGCATGGGAAGGCCGCGACGCCGCCTATTTCGGCCGACTCCTGTCGTTTCCCTCACGTTTTGACGAGCAGGTCCAGCGCAAGGCCGACCATTTCGAGGTGCTGCTGGGTCTGCTCAAGATACTCACCCACGCTCCGGAGGCAGGCTCAGCGGATGTCGAGCTTTGGCGCCGGCGGGCGGACGCCGCCGTCGCGAAGGCCGAGACCATTCTCGCGCGCGAAAACGATCCGATCGAGGGAGCTGCGTCATGAGCCAGTACATCGTCACCGTCGTCAAGCACGACGCGAGCTACCTCGCAGAAGCCGCCGCCGAGGCTGACGACGGCTAAGGTTGGCATTCTTGGCAGTTTCGATACTGACGAATGCTCTGTGCGCGGCGCGCCGCCATCCGGTGGGGCGCCGTTCCTCATGTCGGGCACCGCCTTGATGCTGAGAGGGAGAGGGCGGCCGGAACGGGTTTGAGCCGGCGCGGTCAGAGAGAGCGCCGATCGGCTCGCCCGTTCCCGCTCTCCCTAAGGCTCCCCTCATGAACCACCTTTTCTCGATTGCGGCCGACGAGGCCGCCCCGATCTCGCCTGTGCGCGCTCCCGAAAGCGTCAGCGTCATCATCGCTGCGGCTCAGCAGCTTCTCCCACATCTTGAGCATGGTCGGCGCATCGACGCCGCAATCCTACGCTCCGCGATGGAAGCGGCCTTCGGCGCATCCGATGCGACAGGCGCATGGGATTGGAAGACGGCCTACGATGCCTGTGAAGCTGCCAGCGCCATATTCCTGCGCAAACACGGAAAGGCGCTGTTCCGCAAAGCCGCTTCTCCGGCTTCACGACTTTCCGCCTTGGACAAGATCGCGAAGCTTCTGCCCACCCACACGTGTCGCTCTGCCGAGAGCGAGACTTTCCAGCAATTCTCGACCCCGATCTCGCTCGGCCTGGCCGCGTTGACCGCGGCCGCCATTACGGCGGCGGATCGAGTGTTGGAGCCATCCGCTGGCACCGGCCTGCTCGCCATCCTAGCCGAGATCGCGGGCGGCGCCCTCGTGCTGAACGAACTGGCCGAGACGCGAGCCATGTTGCTCTCCTCCCTCTTTCCGGCCAGCTCCGTCACGCGCTTCGACGCAGCCCAGATCGACGATCACCTCGATCCGGCCGTCGTCCCGAGCGTCGTGCTGATGAACCCGCCGTTCTCGGCGATGGCGAACGTTTCCGGCCGCATGGCCGACGCTGCCTACCGTCACATCGCCTCGGCCCTGGCGCGTCTTGCCGATGGCGGCCGGCTGGTCACGATATCAGGCGCAAACTTCTCACCCGAAGCCTCCGCCTGGCGCGAGGCCTTCGCCCGCCTGCAGGAACGCGGCCGGGTGGTGTTCACCGCCGCGATCGCCGGAGCTGTCTACGCCAAGCACGGCACCACGATCGAGACGCGCCTCACCGTCATCGACAAGAAGCCGGCCGATGATCCAAACGCGTTCGCGGAATCGCCGGGAATGGCGCCCGATGCCGCGACGCTGCTCCGCTGGATCGGCGAACACGTTCCACCTCGGCTGAGCGTCGCATCAACCGGGCCGTGTCCCATGTCAGCGTCGCCGGCACCTCGCACCGTGCGCGGCTATCTCGCGCGGGCCGCCGCGCAGTCGGTCAACGCACCGGCCGCCGATCCCGAGGGCGTCGACCTCGCCTATGAGACATTCGATTGGACGCCGGCCGAGGGGGCACGCCTCAGCGACGCCATCTACGAAGAATACCGTCTCCAATCGATCCGGATCCCCGGCGCGCAGGCGCACCCGACGAAGCTTGTGCAGTCGGCCGCGATGGCCTCGGTCGCGCCGCCGAAGCCGAGTTACAGGCCCCGGCTGCCGGCCAGCCTCATCAGCGGCGGCGTCCTCTCAGACGCCCAACTTGAGACGGTCATCTATGCCGGCGAGGCGCATGCCAACTATCTCGGCGGCACCTGGACCGTAGACGAGACCTTCGACCTCGTCACCGCCGCCCCCGATGATGCGCCGAATACTGTCCGCTTCCGTCGAGGTTTTATGCTCGGCGACGGGACCGGCACCGGCAAGGGCCGCCAGTCCGCCGGCATTATTCTGGACAACTGGCTGCAGGGCCGGCGCAAGGCGGTCTGGATCTCGAAGTCCGACAAGCTGCTCGAGGATGCGCAGCGCGACTGGTCGGCCCTCGGCATGGAGCGTCTCTTGGTCACGCCGCTGTCGCGCTTCCCGCAAGGGCACGAGATCCGGTTGGCTGAAGGCATCCTATTTTTAACCTACGCTACGCTGCGGTCCGACGACCGCGGCGAGAAGCTTTCGCGCGTCCGGCAGATCGTTCAATGGTTGGGCTCCGACTTCGACGGCGTCATCATTTTCGACGAGAGCCATGCCATGCAGAATGCCGGTGGCGGCAAGGGCGAGCGGGGCGATGTCGCGCCCTCGCAGCAGGGTCGTGCGGGCTTGCGCCTTCAGCATGCGCTGCCGAATGCCCGCATCGTCTATGTCTCAGCGACTGGTGCCACCACGGTCCACAATCTGGCCTATGCCCAGCGCCTCGGGCTCTGGGGCGGCGAGGATTTTCCGTTCGCCACCCGGGCTGAATTCGTCGAGGCGATCGAGGAGGGCGGCGTCGCGGCTATGGAGGTGCTCTCCCGCGATCTTCGCTCCCTCGGCCTCTACACCGCCCGCTCGCTTTCTTACGACGGCGTCGAATATGAACTGGTCGAGCACCAGCTCACCGACGAGCAGCGGCGCATCTATGACGCCTACGCCGGTGCGTTCGCCATCATTCACAATCATCTCGACGCGGCGATGCAGGCCGCCAACATCACCGGCGAGACCGGCACGCTCAACCGTCAGGCCAAGTCGGCCGCGCGCTCAGCCTTCGAGTCCGCCAAGCAGCGCTTCTTCGGCCATCTGCTCACCAGCATGAAGACGCCGACCCTGGTCCGCTCCATCGGGCGAGACCTCGCCGACGGCCATGCCGCCGTGATCCAGATCGTGTCAACGGGCGAGGCGCTGATGGAGCGGCGGCTCGCCGAAATTTCACCTGAGGAATGGAATGACGTGCGCGTGGACATCACGCCGCGCGAGTACGTGCTGCATTACCTCGCCCATTCCTTCCCTGTGCAGCTCTATGAGCCCTTCACTGACAGCGACGGCAATCTCTCATCCCGGCCTGTCTTCCGTGACGGCCAGCCGGTCGAGAGCCGCGAAGCCGTCGCCCGCCGCAATGAGTTGATCGAGCGGCTCGCTTCGCTCCCGCCCGTTCCCGGCGCGCTCGACCAGATCGTGCAGCGTTTTGGCACGGACCTCGTGGCGGAAGTGACCGGACGTTCGCGGCGCGTGGTGCGCCGGGGTGACCGCCTTGCCGTGGAGAACCGTTCGGCCTCCGCCAATCTCGCAGAGACCGCTGCGTTCATGGATGATTTGAAGCGGGTACTTGTCTTCTCGGAGGCTGGCGGCACGGGCCGTAGCTACCACGCCGAGCTCTCGGCGCGGAATCGCCGGCTTCGCGTCCATTATTTGCTCGAGCCGGGTTGGAAGGCCGATGCCGCGATCCAGGGCCTCGGTCGAACCAACCGCACCAACCAGGCGCAGCCACCTCTGTTCCGCCCCATTGCGACCGACGTCAAGGCGGAGAAGCGCTTCCTCTCGACCATTGCCCGCCGGCTCGACACGCTCGGTGCCATCACGCGCGGCCAGCGCCAGACCGGCGGCCAAGGCCTGTTTCGGCCCGAGGACAATCTTGAGAGCCACTACGCCCGCGATGCGCTGCGCCAGCTCTACCTGCTGCTCGCGCGCGGGAAGGTCGAAGGCTGCTCGCTCCAGACCTTCGAGGACGCCACGGGTTTGATTCTCGTGGACGAAAACGGCATCAAGGACGAGCTGCCGCCGATCACGACGTTCCTGAACCGGCTGCTCGCGCTCACCATCGACCTGCAAGGCCTACTGTTCACGGCCTTCGAGCAGTTGCTGAACGCCAAGGTCGAGGGCGCCATTGCCAGCGGCGTCTATGACGTCGGCCTGGAGACTCTGCAGGCTGACAGCTTCGTCGTCACCGATCGGCACCCGATCTACACGCACCCCGCGACCGGCGCGGAAACCCGGCTGCTCACGATCACGGAACGCCGGCGCAACCGTCCAATGACGCTGGATCATGCACTCGATTATCTCGCCGAAGCTCGGGCTGTGCTGCTGGTCAACGAGCGCTCGGGGCGTGCCGCCGTGCAGTTTCCGGCGCCGAGCTTCATGCTCGATGACGGCGAGATCGAACGCCGCGTCCGGCTGATCCGCCCCATGGAGCAGCATCATGCTTCGATGAAGGTGATGGACGAAAGCCACTGGCAGCCTGCAGATCGCGAGACGTTCGCCGCAGCCTGGAACGCCGAAGTCGTCGAGATCCCTGAGTTCGCCGAGAGCACCCTCCACATCGTCGCTGGTCTGCTGCTGCCCATCTGGAAGCGGCTCCCGAACGAGTCGACCCGGGTCTATCGACTTCAGACCGACGAGGGCGAGCGCATCATCGGTCGCAGGGTCTCGCCGGCCTGGGCGGCGAACGCTTGCCCGACAGCGACCTGCAGCTTGACCCCACACGAGGCTTTCTCGGCGCTGATGGAGGGGCGCACCGTCCTTAACCTCGCCGAGGATCTGCAGCTCCGTCGTGTCCGCGTGATGGGCGCCCATCGCATCGAGCTGTCCGGCTTCACCGATACGATGCGTGACCGGTTGCGCGCCTACGGCCTCTTCAGCGAGATCATCTTGTGGAAGCTGCGCATGTTCGTGCCGACAGACGAGACCGGTGCCTCGGTGTTGGCAAAAGTGCTCGACCACTATCCGCTCGCGCGCGTCAATGAGCGGGAGGCCGCCTGATGGCCCGCGACGACGTATCCGAACTGGCCCGCCGTCTCGCGCGTGACGCGGAGGCGGTGTGCCGCCATTATTTGTCCAATGGGCGGCGCCAGGGCCGCTACTGGATGGTGGGCGACGTCCGTAATACGCCTGGTCGCTCGATGTTCGTGCGGCTCGAGGAATCGATTAAGGGACCCGCGGGCAAATGGACTGATGCCGCGTCGGCCGAACATGGCGATCTCCTCGACGTGATCCGCGAGAGCTGCGGTTTTACGAACTTTCGCGATGTCGCCAATGAGGCCCGACGCTTTCTGAGTTTGCCGCGTTCAGAACAGGAGCCCGAGCCAAATCACCGCCGGTCGCGAAATTCGCCCGTGCCCCTCGGATCGCCAGAGGCGGCGCGGCGGCTCTTCGGCATGTCGCGGTCGATCACAGGCACACTGGCAGAAACGTATCTCCGCAATCGCGGTATTACGGCTTTGCACGAAACCGGCTGTCTGCGTTTTCACCCACGTTGCTACTACCGGCCCGATGACCACAGCCCGACCGAGACCTGGCCGGCAATGATCGCCGCCGTCACCGATCTGAACGGCCATCTGACCGGCGCGCATCGCACCTGGCTTGACCCCGGAGGCTTCAGCGAGACGACGCTCGGCAAGGCGTTGATCGACACGCCGAAACGGGCGATGGGCGACCTGCTTGGTCACGCTGTTCGATTTGGCGTAGCTGGTGACGTCATGGCGGCCGGCGAGGGCATCGAGACGATGCTGTCGCTCCGCAGCGTCCTGCCGGCCATGCCGATGGTCGCGGCCCTCTCGGCGGCGCATCTCTCCGCCATCCTCTTCCCGGACACTCTCCGCCGGCTCTACATCGCTCGCGACGACGATCCCGCAGGTAGCGGCGCCATGGCGACCTTGATCGATCGGGCGCAGGAGGTCGGGATCGAAGCAATCGTGATCTCGCCACGGCTCGGCGACTTCAACGAGGATCTTCGCCTGCTCGGATTTGAAGCCCTTCGGGCCGCGAGCCGCGTGCAGATCGCGGCGCAGGACGTCGCGCGCTTTATAGAGCTGGCGGCATAGCCGGAACGGGGAGGGGTGCCGCGGCCGCTTCGTTACCGCGAGGCCGGTGGCCATGCTTCCCTCGGCGCCGGAGAGGACCGCCCCACGGCCTTCTTAAGAGGGCGATCGGGCGGCAAGCGGCCCGGACCGGCAACCTCGTGGGCGACTATTTTCCGTCGGCGGGAGAGCCGCCTTTACATCGCGAGGCAAAATAGTCGGCCCCCTTCGGTCCTCCGCTCCGCTTCGGCCCTTCGCTTCGCTGCGGGTGCAAGTCCGTTCGGCCTGCCGCCTTCGTCGCCATGAAGGCCGCGATGGGCGCGGTCGATCCCGGCGAGGAAAGCCGCAATGACCACCGACCACGACGATGATTTCGAGCCGCACCACAGCTCATCCCCGACCGACCAGGTCCTCCAGGAACTCCAGCTCTATGGCTACCGTGCGTTCCAGGACGAGCCTGATCCGCGGCCGCTTCCCGAAGCGCACATCCTCGCCGGCAGCGTCGCCGACATCTTCGATGGTCTCGTGGTGGCGCTGTCCGATAGCCGTCTCGAGCCCGACCTCGAAGACTTGCTCTGGTCAATGGTGAACGTCTTCCATCGCGCCACCGACAGGATCGAGCGTGAGCTCGACGACAACGAGCTGGCGCAGCAACGCTCGCAGCGGGAGCAGGACGGCAGCGAGATCAAATGCGTCGAGCTGGAACGACTGACGGCGGAAGGGCAGACGCTGATCGAGCGACGAGGCGCCTTCGAGCTGATGCGCGACCACGCCGCCGAGGAGTTCGAACGCCACACCCACTCGAGTTGGCGGCCGCGCAACGGGTCGAAGGTCAACCACCGCAATCTGACCGCCGCGATGATTGACAGCCGCGATTTCCTCGCCGCAAAGAAGCGCGCGAGTAACCAGGTGCTCCTGCCGCTCGGCCCAAAGGTCGCGCTGACCGGCGGTCTCGAGTTCAACGATCACCGGCTAGTATGGGCCAAGCTCGATCAGGTCCACGCCAAGCATCCGGACATGGTGCTGCTGCACGGCGGATCGCCCAAGGGCGCCGAGCTGATCGCCGCCAAATGGGCCGACAACCGCAAGGTCTCGCAAATCGCCTTCAGGCCTGACTGGACGAAGCATGCCAAGGCCGCTCCGTTCAAACGCAACGATGCGATGCTGGAGACGCTACCCATCGGGGTGATGCACTTCCCCGGCACCGGGATCCAGGACAACCTCGCTGACAAGGCCAAGAAGCTCGGCATCCCGGTCTGGAAATTCGGCGGCGCGTGAGCGCCGCAAATTTCTACTGCCCGACTTGAACGACGCGATCGTGCAACTTTCGCTCCGCTTCCTCCCCCGCCTTCTCGACGGCACGAAAGATCGTGGTCCACACTTCAGCCAACTCCGGAAACTCCATCCGTGCCTCGGCCGGATTTGAACAATTCGCCACGGCGCGGAGGAATGCAGCCTCTACCTCGGCTTTTCCCTCGATCTCGCCTTGATAGGCATCGGCGGCGGCATTGTAGCCGCTCCAGCGTACCCGCCGTAGCGCGCCATCCTTCGTCAAAGCCGCTTGGCCGAGGTAAAGCTCGATGCTTGCGGCTTTGCCGTTGACGTCGACGACATGCTCTCCTTGAGGGCCGAAAGTCGGATACTGACGCGCAAGCTCTGTGTCCGGGAGCACGACCACGATCATGTTGTCCGGCAGCCCCAAGGCGCTGGCCTGCCGATACGCCTGACGTCCAGTTGTGTCGTTGTCGAAAACGGCGACGAGGCGCAACGGCGCCCGCGCTGCCGCAAATGCCTTGAGAAATTTCACAAGATAAGCGGCGCCGCCATCCACGCTCAGCTCAGCATGGTTGAAGAACGAGAAGTAATCTTTCCGCTCTGGAAACAGCGCCATGAGCGAGTGTTGTAATATCCGAATGTCCGTACTGCCCTCGGCAAGGATGACCGCTGTTGCTAGCGGACGGGGATCAAGGGGAGCAGAAGCTCTCTTGTCATCGCAAATGCTGGCGCCCGACTCGATCCAACCGCCGCCGATCAGCGCCGTGATGTCGAGAGAGACGTACCGCACGCCAACGCAGGCATCCAACAAAGCCCGGAGGCTCATCAAGGATCCATAGCCATCGAACCAAAGCCAGCCCTCGCCGTCGCGATCACGCATCCGGCGATCGATCTCGTCCGTCGCGTCCTCGCGCGTGTACATGGTCGCGAGCACATCGGGCGCCCGCCGATACCAATCCTCGACAGAGAATGAGTGCAGTGCGGCAGCCGTTTCCTCTGCCCAACCGCCATCGGCGCAGTATTCCTCCCAGATCTCGCGCGTTGTAACGAGCCAAGCCTCCAGCCGTTCACGTGCCGTAGCGGCTGTGCAGCCCAAGAGATCCAGGCGGGACAAGACGACCGCTCGGGGCGCCTCGTAGACGACGTTGGAACTTTCCTCCTCTTCATCGACCGACGGCCTGATGGCTCGGTCGCTTTCCTGGAAGAGCGCGCAGAAATGATCGGGAACGACGGACTTTGCGCCACAGACCTCGGTTCGGTCGAAATAGATTTCGCAGTAACTTCCCATCCATCGCTCCTACAGGCCAATGTCCAGCATGGTGGTGCGATCGGCGAACGGTGGCGGCCCTTCGAACTCCGCCACGTCGGCCCCCCCAACCGCACATCGACTCACAATCCATTCTAGCCGATCAGCCACCGCACCGTGACGGCAACGACGTTCCAGCCGAGAGCCACGCAGCCCTGACAACCACGCGACTGTCTGGTGGGCACCGCCCCGCTGGCTCGGCGCTGATCCTTGATCCAGCCGCAGGCCTGACGCCATCAACCCGCAAGGGGTCGGCTTACGCTGAAGCGTGCCGCCGCTTCGTCTTCGCCTGCGCGGTGATTGCGGCCTACGGCCGGATTCATCGGGCGCCTGTCGCGAGGGGATGGTCCCCGCCTCAGAACAGGAGCCGGACAGATGTCTCAAAGCCTTGCCTTCGCCAACGCATGGAATCTCGCCACCACCCTCATGGTCTGCGTCGTTATCTTCCGCACCGGCATGGGCGGATACGGCGTCATGCCGGCCACCGAATACGACGGCGATCCGGCCGACGTGATTTACGAATTCGATCCCTTCCAATGACGAAGGTGCGCTGCAGATCGCTGGCTGGGTGAGCGGAGGTTCTTTCGGATTTCCGCTCCCCGTCGCCGCCGTTTTTGGTTATGCTGTCGGTTGCGCCGTGGTGGTGGTGGAAGGCGCGACCGTCAGACCTTTATCTCACGGAGACCACCACCATGATCATCTTTGGACCACTGCTTATCCTAGTTGGCATCGGCTTTTTCTGCTGGCTGCTGTTCACGCTCGCTGTCTTCGCACTGCCCTTCTTCGTTGGCCTGACGATCGGCACCTGGGCCTTCCACACCGGCGCCGGAGTGCTCGGTGGCGCAGCAGCAGGGCTCATGGCGGGCGGTGTGACCATTGGCATTGGCCAACTCGCGCTCGCCTTGGTGCAACGAACTTGGCTTCGACTCTCGATCATCCTCATCTATGTCGCGCCTGCTACCTTCGCCGGTTACAGCGCGACGCACGGAATCGTCCAGATGGGGATATCTTCACCCGCGTGGCAGATGGTTTTCGCGGTCGTCGGGGCTGTTGCCGTCAGCATCACGGCCCTGGTTCGCTTCACCGGGATGGCCTTAGACGAACCAGCAAGACAACGCGTGGCGCGAGGCTGACATCAGTGCTGGACGCCCGGCAAGACCTAGTCAGACCGGGTATTACGACGGCTTCTAAGCACTACCGGCAATCGATGTGGACGCAGACACTATCAGCATCATGGGACGCTCCAATTCTTCGGCCAATTGAGGCATCTGCTGGATCTGCTCGCGTGTCGGGGCAAACTCCTCGACCCGCCGAATTTGAAAGCCCGCGCTGATCAGCGTGTTCAGGGTCGTGCCAAGCGTCCTGTGGTATTTCAGGACGTCCTTGGCGAACCAGTCCGTCCGACGTTCACCCTCGACGGAATATCGATTGACCGGCCAGGTTTTGCGGCCCTCCTCATCGGAAATCCAGTGCGGATGTGCCGCGGCCATGAAGATCGGATGCTCAATTGTAAAGACGAAATGCCCGTCAGGAACCAGCGCCTTGCGGATCACGCGCACGAGGCGGCCAAAATCCTGAACATAGTGAAAGGTCAGTGCGCTGTAGGCGAGGTCGAAAGCCGTCTCAGGTAGGTCCAGCGTGTCGAGATCGGCGATGCGATACTCGACGGCGCTATCCGCTGTGTCCGCCTTGGCACGCTCGATCATGTTCTGCGACAGATCCAGACCCAGGACCGAGGCCGCGCCCTGCTCGCGCATCCAGCGCGAGGCCCAGCCGAAGCCACATCCCAGATCGACGACACGTTTCCCGCCCAGATCGGGCAGCATAGCCCGGATCGCGGGCCATTCAGGAGCGCCGTCCAGTCCATGCACCTGCCGGGGCAACTGGCTGTAGCCAGCGAAGAAATCGGGATTGTCGTAAATATTCTGCGCCATGTCTGGCCTGCTATTCGGCTTTTCGCTCTGTCCCGGACAGTTCCTGCAGATCCAAGCAGAATTGTCGCAGTCTACGACGCGTCATGATCCTACTCAAATCAGCTGCGCAAAAGGCATCTTGAATCGGCGGGCTTCTCGCGCCAAAAACGAAAAACCCCGGCATGAAGGCCGGGGCTCCCGTGATGCCACGGCGTACATCCGGCCGCGACAACCAGGCAACACTTAGCACGCGGTTTTCGAAGAAAATGTGACCTTCGCGTCGTCGTTCTTGAATGTCGGCCCATTTCAAGGTGCTTGTACGACCATCACGTCGGGCATTTTATTTCCTCTGTGCAAGACCTGCGACCGGGCGAGACAACGGATCCCTTCAAGCTACTATTCGCGCGGAGACTTGCGACCGGATCGTTGATTGATTTAGATGTGAACGTGTTTTTCCTTTTTGGAGCAAATAACGTGGCGTTAGGGCCTGTTAAGTGGTTCAACCCGACGAAAGGCTATGGATTCATTGCGCCGGATGATGGTGGCAAAGATGTTTTCGTGCACATCTCTGCGGTAGAGAAGGCCGGCTATACCTCGCTCGTTGAAGGCGCGAAGGTCAGCTACGAGCTGGTGACGAACCGCAGCGGCGAACAAGCCGCAGAAAATCTCCGCGTAGGATGAGGCGGAGCGCGACGTCCTGGCAGACTTTGAGCTAGCCTGAATCTCGTGCTTTTGAGACCTTTGGAAGATATCCCAGTTGGCGCTCTAGGGCGGCCAAAGTCGCGCGGGCTGAATCCAAACGTGCGGTCGCCTCGGTTAGGTTGGCCCCGGCTTCGCCATGCCGCCAGAAAGCTGCCAAGCCGATCTTGATGCTATTCTTAAGACACCGCGGGTCTTGGCTGCGTAAGGCGCGCCCCAATTCAGGCAGTATCCTGGTCTGCGCTCGATGCGCAGAACGTTCTTTTCGCTCCAGGCCGTCGACCACGGCGAGGGCCTCGCGATAGTGCCGTATCGCTTCGACGGTTCTGTCTTCGAGGGTGCTATTGTCGCTCATCTGATTCTCTTCTTCCTCGAGCTCTTAACGGGCATCGTCCTGCACGAGATCCTCCGTGGGCTGCGCGGCTCGTATGTCGTGACCTCTGCGCCGTCCGAGGAAGGGCCTGGCGACGGTCGATACGTCACATTGAAAGGGCGGATCAGGCATGCAGCGTGCTCGCGATTCTTGTCCTTGAGCTACACTCAGAGCGGCCCAAGCGTCGAGCCTCGACCGATCATCGCAGAGTGGCAGTTTCGTGGCGGTTCGTATGCCGCATCGACCAAACGGCGACGGATCACAGATACGGCCAGCCTCTCTCGTGAATGTGGTGTGCTGTCGACGCGCTATCGTGGAAGCGGAGATCCGTCCACCTACAATAAAGAGAGCTCATCACCATTGCATTCGGTTGCGGCAACTCTTTCAGTGGACTCGCAGATCGCCACGTTCTCCTTGATGTCAGCTCTGTTCGGACCGAGCGCACCAAACGGCCTCTTCGATGGATTGATCTGGCCGAAGGACGGCTGACGCCTCGACCGCCTATGGCGCAATGGCGCCGATCGACTTTCTTCCCCTGCCGGCTGCGCCGTCATTCCTCGCGATACAAGAAAGTCGCCTGGCTGCCATCCTCCGCTGACGCTTCGGCCCTTCGGGGTGCGCCGTCGATCGCCTCCGGCCTGTCGATCACCATCGAGGCCGCAAGGTGCGGGCTCGGAAACAGAGATCAAGGAGAACTACCATGGCGACCATCGGCACCTTCAAGAAGACCGGCAACAACGAGTTCAACGGCGAAATCGTCACCCTCTCGCTGCAGGCCAGGAACGTCCGCATCGTCCCCGAAACCAGCCGCTCGGGTGACAACGCCCCAAGCCACCGGATCTATGTCGGCCGGGTTGAGATCGGGGCCGCCTGGTCCAAGCGCTCCAACGAGGGCCGCGACTATCTCGGCCTCAAGCTCGACGATCCGAGCTTCACCGCACCGATCTTCGCGAACCTCTTCGCCGATGAAGAGGGCGAGGGCTTCAGCTTGATCTGGTCTCGTCCCAACCGTCGGAACAGCGACTGATCCGATCCGCAATGCCTCGCCCGGCTGGTCCGGGCGAGGCATCGCTAAGCTCAAGAGCTGGCCGTGCAGAGCTTGGCGAGCCGGCGCACATGCCGGATCGATTCCGATCAGCGAGCGCGAGCCTGCCCCGCCTTGATCGGCCGTCTTTGATTGGCCTCCAATACGGTTTCGACGATGTCTCCCCAGTCGGGGCAGATTGCGACCAAGCGATCCAGCACCGTAGGATCGCGCTCGATCTGGCCGAGCGCCTGAGCGCGCCATTGGTCGTTGAAGCTGATGCTCATCAACCCCAAACATTCGCCGACCGAACTGTCAGGCGGCAAGTGTTCCAAGACTGCCGTCACTATGCCAGTCCATTGCTGAAGTAGACGCCAATGCTCAGCGGAGGGTCCGCTCTCCAACTTCTCTTGAAGGAGATCAATCAGCAAGAGGAAGCGAATCCGCCAAGGTTGGGGCCTGAGGTCCCCGACGTAAGCGTCCACGACTTCGCGGATGTCGGCTGGCAAGTGCTCGTACAGGGTCATAAAGCCCACTCCATCTCACTCAGCACGCCCTTCCATCCCTGGACAGGTATGCGTCTCTGGAGACAGACCAGATTTACGTTAGGTCGCCTATCAACTTATGCGTGACGGAATGCCGAGTTGATTCATAACGTGCCAAGGCTGCGATGGAGCACAAATTCGTCACATCATCGAGCGCGATGAGGATGAACCGCCGTTCGTTTGATCAGATCGGTTGCTTCGACCCCTAGCGCCTCCGCGATTCGGCCGAGCACGGTTACGCTGGCCGACACATCGGCGCGTTCAATTGCGCCGACGTAACGGACACTTAGCCCGGCACCATCGGCCAACTCTTCCTGCGTCATCTCCTTCTTATGGCGTATCCGACGCAAATTGATCGCCATGACCTCCTTGAGATCCATGGCGATAAGGGAACTCACATCGGAACGATCGTTCCAGGAACGATCGTTCCGATTCGTGCTCAGCCGTGCTATTCATATCGTCTGGTTTGGGCCGAGTTTGCCACTTCCGGGGAGCGCCGCGATGCGATTTGCGCATCACGGCACAAATCGCGTGCGACGATTTCCCAGCTTGCTTTAGATGAATTCTAATCGCTGCATCGATGCTGAGGGGCAATTGCAATGAACGACGCGCCATTCCAAGACTGGCCGCCAATAACCGATCGCGTCAACGCCTATGACGAGAAACATCTTGCAATCTACGTTCGGTTGTTGATGGCCGAAGAGGAGGGCGCCGACTGGCGTGAGGTGGTCAGTGTGATCTTCGGCCTCGACCCCGCGCGCGAACCGGATCGTGCCAGACTCGTCCATGACAGCCATCTCGCCCGTGCGCGATGGATGTCGGAAGCCGGATATCAGGATCTTTTGCAACCCCGGATGCAGTGAACTGCGCCCCTGTCACGCAAATTGCGATCTCGCGTGATGCAACCTCAGGGTCTAGTCTCTCGTGCTGTCTTTTCGGATCGTGTCATGGGGCACAGAGACGAGAAGACAGACCATGCCGACCCAGTATTGGCGCTCGCCGGAGACCATCGAACGCCTGAATCGCCTTGAGCGTCCGGGTTTTGCCCTCGAATTCCTTCGCCGCAACGCTGACTACCGCCGCGACTTCGCCCGTACTGAGCGCCAGATCCCGCGCGACGGCGCTGATCCCGAAACCATCAGAACGAGTTTCGCACGTCGATGGAGGTTGCGGTGTCGCCCATGACCCCGCCTCTCCGGTTGGGCTCGAACCAACCATTTGGCTGCCCGAGGCTTCACCGGGAACACTGATCCTCCAGTCCGCCCCGCCGGAGTTTGAGACCGTTCATCCGATTGATCGCAAGTCTTTCGGACTGGCGACCGTTGAGCAGACGGATGCTGACGGTCGCGAGCTAGTTGTCTCCGACGGCTCGGGCGAGCTCCATGTCCGGTTGCGCGACGAGCAGGCCATGCGCCACCCCGCCGTGCTTGTGCCGCTCGACAGCATGGGCGAACTGCGCGCCGACGTGGCGCTGCACTTGGCCCGCCGCCTTGCTGGCCAGCGCACTGGTCTTCTGCCGGCGGCGCTGCGGCTGACGTCGTTTCAGAAACGGCGACTGACACAGCTTCTTCACGCCTTCGACGTTCACGATCTGGGTGGCGGCCCGCGAGACGTGGCGGCGAAGGTGCTGGCCTCCGACCACGCGCACCGTCGTTCGGTCGAGTGGAAGGATTCGCATGCCCGCCGTAAGGCGAACCGCCTCATTCATGATTCGATCGCCTTGGTCGAGCGTGGTTATCTGAAACTTCTACGCGGCCTGTGATCGGCCACATCAAGCCATCCGCCCCGATGAGTTAATCCGCGCCTCGTGGCAACGCCTGGCTTCGCCCGGTTGCGAATGTGGGGGACACAAACGCACGTAGATTTTCGTCCACCCCCAACGCCTGAACTCTCCGCCACCTTGGCCCGGACATGCCGCGACTTGGCCGCGGCGCTTCGAGGCAAGACGGAGATCTCCCATGCTCGATAGGCCCGCGCAACTCGCCACCCGCTACGTGCGCACCCCCGAGGCCGCGCGCCTCCTCGGCATCTCGCCGCGCACGCTCGAAAAATACCGCTGCCATGGCAATGGCCCGACCTTTCGCAAGCTCGGCGGCCGCGTTGTCTACGCCATCGGCGATCTCGAAGCCTGGGCCGATCAGGCCGCCTGCAGCTCCACGTCGGATCCTCGCTATCTCGAGGCCCGCGCCGCCAGCAACGCGCATCGCTGAGGCAACGCCCACCATGTCGTCGCGTCGCCTCATCACACCCAGCGAGCGAAGCAAGCTCGACCCGTTCGTTGTCGCTACCGGCGATGCCAGTCCGCGCGATCAGCGCGACCTGATGGAGCGCCCATTCTTTTCGCTCGCCAAGGCCAAGCGCACGACGCCGATCCTTTATGAGGCAGGCGACATCTGCGTCGAGGTTTATGCGGTTCCCGAGCACGGGATGGCGACCATTTGGGATGCCGACGTGCTGATTTGGGCGGCCAGCCAGATTGTCGAGGCTGAGAACGTTGGCCTGAAGACTTCACGTTTCCTGCGCTTCACACCTTACCAGCTTCTGACCGCCGTCGGCCGGCAGACCGGGGCCCGCGACTACAAGCTCTTGAAGGGAGCATTGACGCGCCTGCAGGCGACCGTGATCCGCACCAGTATCCGGCAGGGCGAGCATTGGCGGCGCCACCAGTTCTCCTGGATCAACGAATGGGAAGAATGCGCGCGGCGCGACGGCCGCGTGGAAGGCATGGAATTTGTCCTCCCCGACTGGTTCTATCGCGGCGTCATCGATCGCTCGCTCGTTCTCACGATTGATCCGGCCTATTTCAGCCTGACCGGCGGGATCGAGCGCTGGCTCTATCGCGTCGCGCGTAAGCATGCCGGCCGCCAGCCAAGAGGATGGCGGTTCGAGGTCGCACACCTCTATGCGAAGTCGGGCAGTCTGGTGCGTGTCTCTGATTTTGCGCTGCAGATCCGGCGCATCGCCGCGCGTCAGCCGCTTCCCGGCTACCGCTTGCGCATCGAGCGTGAAGCGCGTCGCGAATTGCTGCGCATTGTTCCGGCCGAACTATCCACTGCCCCTGTGGACGGCGCTGTGGAAGCGCTCGGGACTTCGCACGCAAACCATATCGGGATTCCGCACGCAGCCCTATCGGGACTTCGCACGCGTGAACCGCAACTAACGCTTTGGCCGGAAACCGCGATTCCCGGCCTTAACTTAGAGTCTAACTTAGAATCTAACTGTTGTAGTGGGCCCGTACGTCCTGCGGATGAAGACGACGCTCGCGCTGAGCCACCAACCAAGGACCCAGCCCAACCATCTCTGCCGCTTCCAGGTCGCAAGACGGGAGGCAAGCGATGATCGTCGCCGTGCTCAACCAGAAGGGCGGTGTCGGCAAGACCACGCTCGCCCTGCATCTTGCCGGTGAGTGGGCGCTGCGCGGAAAGAGCGTGACGCTGATTGATGCCGATCCCCAGGGCTCGGCATTGGATTGGTCGCAGCAGCGCGCGCGGGAGAACGTCGCACGGCTGTTCGGCGTCGTTGGCCTCGCGCGCGATACCCTCCACCGCGAGGCGCCGGAGATCGCACGCACCGCCGATCATGTCGTCATTGACGGACCGCCGCGCGTCGCTGGATTGATGCGTTCGGCGCTGCTGGCAGCTGATCTGGTGCTCATCCCCGTGCAGCCCTCGCCTTTTGACGGCTGGGCCTCGGCCGAGACGCTCGCTCTGCTGCGCGAGGCGCGCATCTACCGGCCGCAGCTTGCCGCTCGCTTTGTGCTCAACCGCTGCGGTGCGCGCACGATCATTGCCCGCGAGATCGCCGCGCTCGCGGCAGAAGTTGCGAGGTTCGCGCCATGAGCGAGCGCTCCACCAAACGCGGCTTCGCCTCGCGTCCCGGCGATGCCGAAAGTTGGATCAAGGCCAGCGATGTACCGCCACGCAGCGTGAATGACGTAGCCGCATTCACCGCGCGCCTGACCATCGACGTCACGCCGGCGCTGCGCGGCCGTATCAAGGTCGCCGCGTTCCAGCGCGGCGTGACCGTTGCCGACATGCTGCGCGAAGTGCTGGCGCGAGAGTTCCCCACTGACGCCGGAGAGCCGTCATGAATGACAACGAGGCCTTGCCGCCGCGTGCCGTGCCGACCTCGCATCGACGCGGTATCGCGCTCACCCAGGTCGAGCTGACCTGGATCGAGAAGCGGGTCGAGCACTGGCTCCGCTTCGGCCGTCGCGCGGAGGAAAAGATCCTTGACCGCCGCCGCAGTGTATCGAGCTTTACGCCTGGCAGCGTCTTCGGTTTTGTGCGTTGGGCGTCGAATGACTACGGCACCGTTGTATCGCGCATGGACATCGTGCGCGCGGTGGAGGCCGGGCAGCGCTATCAGACGCTACCATTTGTCCGCCCCGGCGGCGAAATCCTGCTGCGCGTTGATAGCTGGCCGAAGGTCGAGCGCGTGTTGCAAGCAATCGACGCCATTGAGGCGCTCTCCATCGACCCGGCTGACGCTGCGCCCGAATACTGGCGGCATCTCCACAACCGTCTCGCTGCCGACCATGTGCCGCGCGCCTACACGCGCGAGCAGCATGTCGCCTGGCTCAAGCGCCGGAGCGTCACGCCATGACCCCCTTCGGCTATCTCATGTTGACCTACCTTGCGGCGCTGGTCGCTGGCGCCCTGGCCCTCATTCATCCTGCGCCGCGGCTGATCTGGAACGCTACCGCGAGCACGCCGATAGGACTCTACGTGCTGCATCCGGTTGAAGAACTGCACGCCCTCGAACTGGTCGCGGTACGGCTGCCGGAGCCGATCGCGAGCTTCCTTGCCGATGGCGGCTTTCTTCCCAAGGGTGTGCCGCTGCTGAAGCGTGTGATGGCGCTGCCCGGGCAGACTGTTTGCCGGTCAGGCGACACCGTTTCCGTCGATCATGTCGATGTCGGCGCCGCACACGACCACGATCATCGCGGCCGTCCGCTGCCGTGTTGGAGCGGTTGCCATACCCTCGAGCCGGGCGAGGTATTTCTCATGAACCCGAACGTCCCGGACAGCCTGGACGGCCGCTATTTCGGCGCGCTTCCCGTTACTTCGATCGTCGCGCGCGCAGTCCCGCTTTGGACCAATGAGGCCGGCGACGGCCGTTTCGTCTGGCGCGCCGCCACCCATTGACTCGCCTCTCAACCCGCCAACCAGGAGCTTTCCCATGGCACAAATCGGCCAGTTCACCCGCGATAAGTCCGGCTTCACCGGACGCGTTGAGACGCTGTTCTTCGAGCGGATTCTCACCCTCGTCCCGGCCGAATCCTCGGATGCCGAGAACGCGCCGGACTACCGCATCCGCCTCGGCGATGCCGACGGCCCGGAGATCGGGGCAGGCTGGAAGCGTACCGGCGAGAAGGCCGGCGAATACGTTTCGCTCGTCATCGACGACCCGGCGCTGCCGCGGCCGATCCGCGCCAATCTCTTCCAGTCGGGCGAGGACAAATCGGCCTGGACGCTGAACTGGAATCGTCTGCCCCAACGCGCCGAGCGGGACTGATTGCATGCAGGGTCCCGTCACGCGTGCTACCGACAAGGCGTATCGAAGCTCCATCCGTTTGCTCGCGGCAAAGCCGTCTCGTCCCTCCGGTCCGCGCAAGCGTCGGCCGGCCGCCGCGCACAGCGGCGGTCAAACCGGTGGTCCGTGCGCACCGCCGGTAGGCAGCAAGACGCCTCGCCATGATGGCGGAGACAGGGCGAGCCTTGCCGTTCTCCTCCTTACCGGCCTGCTGGTGATTGGCGGGCCAACGGCAGCAGTGTCCGGGCAGAGAGCACCGGCACGAAGTCAACCGGCGAGCGATCACTACGCATCTCATGTGGCAGAGGCCGCGCAGCGCTTTGGCATTCCGGCTGCATGGATACGAGCCGTCATGCGGGTCGAGAGCAATGGCGATCGGCGTGCCGTCTCACCCAAAGGCGCACTCGGCCTGATGCAACTCATGCCCAAGACCTGGGCGGACATGCGCGCGCGCTATGGTCTCGGGCGCGATCCCTTCGATCCCCGTGACAACATCCTCGCCGGCGCCGCCTTCCTTCGCGAACTGCACGACCGCTACGGCTCGCCGGGCTTTCTCGCGGCCTATAATGCAGGTCCGGGCCGCTACGAGGAGTTTCGCGATAGACACCGTCCACTGCCCGCCGAGACGACAGCCTATGTCGCGGCCATCGTCCCTTCTGTCGATGCGGAGGGGGCACCAGGGCCTCTTCTCCTCGCGGCCGCTTCTCGTTCATCCTGGACGCGGGCGCCGCTGTTTTTCGGCCACGTTGACGGTCCGTCGTCCGCCGCCCAGGCAGCATTCGGTCGGCCAGTGCTCGACAGATCGGCTGCCGTTCCCGTGCACGATCTCTCTGCGATAGCGCCCCAGTCGGAGGGCCTGTTCGTCGCGCTCTCGGCCACGGGGCGATCGCAATGACTGCACGGCATCTTCAACGTCAATGCGCGGATCGCGGTACGTCTGCACGCACTCTTGTTGCGGCGGCTGCACATCGGGCAGCTCGTGATATCAGCCGTCAGTTTCCAGGTTCGCTGGCGCCCCGTGACGGACATTCGGTTTGCATTCGAAACGCTGCAACACGGTCATGCGGGCGATGCCTTCGGCCCGCGCTCTACTCGTCGCTTCGCTCCTCACCGAGCCACCCTAGGGGTGTCTCGGCCCTTCGGGTAACGATCGCTATCGCAAACGCTCGCAAACAGTTGGGACTTCCGCAAGTACCGACCGGACGATGGCGAGATAAAAGGCCGCAATGTGCGGCTCGGTCGGTCGGTTGTTGTTGCTTTCCTTTTTTGCTGATCCGGCAATGTGTGGCGTCGGCACGCAACGTGCGCCCCACTATCAACTCATTGCACGGATTCTGCATTTCGCACATTGCCGAGGCTGGCAATGGCTGAAGAGAACGAATTTCAGCCCCGGCCAGGCCGCATCCGCTCTTCCAGGGCCCAACGCGCCAAGCCGTTCATCGCCCAGGCGCTTGCGGCCGCTCAGCGCGCCGGCGGAGGCATTTCGCGGGCCGGCCATCTCGTGAGCCGCCGTCATTCGCGCTTCGGCCGCGGCCGCCTCGCCAGCGTGCGGGCAAACCGTCTGCTCACCGGCCGCTCGCGCCTGGTGACGATCAAGACGCGCGTTGTCCGGCATAGAGGGAAATCGGCGCCGCTCGCCGCGCATCTCGGTTATCTCCGGCGGGAGGGCGTCACTCGGGGCGGGGAGAAGGCCCACCTGTTCGGCCCGGACACGGAGGATGCCGATCCCAAAGCCTTCGCCGAGCGATGTCAGGATGACCGCCACCATTTCCGCTTCATCGTCTCGCCCGAAGACGCGCCCGATTTGGCCGACCTCAAAGGCTTCACCCGCGAGTTGGTCGGTCAGATGGAGAAAGATCTTGGCACCAAGCTCGACTGGGTTGGCGTCGATCACTGGAACACCCAGCACCCCCACGTCCACATCATCGTGCGCGGCGTCGCCGAAGACGCCCAGGACCTCGTCATCTCCCGCGACTACATCAAGGTGGGGATGCGGTCCCGCGCCCAGGACCTGGTCACACAAGAGCTCGGACTGCGCTCCGATCTCGACATCCGCCGCTCGCTCGAGCGTCAGGTCGAAGCCGAACGCTGGACACAGCTCGACCGCCAGCTCGTTCGCGATGCAGACCGGCATGGCATCATCGACCTTGCTCCCGATCCGGCGGGGCAGCCCGATCAGTTCCATGCATTGAAGGTGGGCCGGCTGCGACGCTTGGAGAGCCTTGGCCTCGCTCATCAGATCGGGCCGGGCCAATGGGTCATGGATGAGAGTACCGAGACGACCTTGCGCGAGCTCGGCGAACGCGGCGACATCATCAAGCGTATTCACCACAGCTTGACCGAACGCGGCATCGAGCGTGGGACCTCAAGCTACGTGCTATCAGGCGAAAGCCTGGACGTGCCCGTCATCGGACGTCTCGTCGATCGCGGTCTCGATGACGAACTCAAGGCGACCGCCTATGCCGTGGTTGATGGCGTCGATGGCCGCACCCACCACATCAGGCTCCCCGATCTCGACGCTGCCGGCGACAGCGCGCCTGGCTCGATCGTCGAGCTGCGCAAGTTCGACGACGCGCGCGGGCAGCGTCGCGTGGCGCTGGCCGTCCGCTCTGATCTGTCGATCGAGGCGCAGGTGACGGCGAGCGGCGCGACATGGCTCGACCGGCAGGCCGTTGCGCGCGACCCTGTGGCGCTTGGCCAGGGCGGCTTCGGCGCTGAGGTTCGCGACGCCATGCAACGGCGGGCCGAGCAGCTCATCGAGCAGGGGCTCGCGGACCGCCAGGCGCATGGGCTGGTATTCGCGAAGAATCTCGTCGGCACGCTACGCCGCCGGGAGTTAGAGGATCTCGGCAAGCAGCTCGCCACCGAGACCGGCCAGCCGTTCAATCCATCGGCCGCTGGCGAGTACGTCGCTGGCACCTATCGGCAGCGCTTCGCACTCGCTTCCGGCCGCTTCGCCATGATCGACGATGGTCTCGGCTTTCAGCTCGTGCCCTGGACGCCCTCGCTCGAAAAGCAGCTCGGCCGGCATGTTTCCGGAGTCGCTCGCGCGGATGGCGGCATCGATTGGGGTTTTGGGCGCAACCGGGGGCTCGGCCTGTGAGCGATCCTTCCAATCACCGACGTCAGGAGAGGGCCGCCGCCATGTCCGCGACCAAGATTCTGTGGGGGCAGGTCATCACCGTCTTGGCGATCGTCGTGCTGACGATCTGGGCCGCGACGGAGTGGACCGCCTGGCGGCTCGGCTTCCAGCCGCAGCTCGGACAGCCCTGGTTCGAGCTGCTCCATTTTCCCGTCTATCTCCCGCCGGCCTTCTTCTGGTGGTGGTACGCCTACGATGCTTACGCGCCCTCGATCTTCACCGAGGGCGCCTTCATCGCAGCATCCGGCGGCATCATCGCGGCAGCCGTTGCGATTGGTATGTCGGTCTGGCGCGCCCGCGAGGCAGAGAATGCCGAGACCTATGGCTCCGCGCGCTGGGCGGAGGCAAAGGAGATCGAGCAGGCCGGATTGCTGGGGTCGGACGGCGTCGTGCTCGGCCGGTTCGAGCGCACCTATCTTCGTCATGACGGACCGGAGCACGTTCTGTGCTTCGCACCAACCCGGAGTGGCAAGGGCGTCGGCCTCGTCATCCCTTCGCTCCTCACTTGGCCGGGCTCGGCGATCGTCCACGACATCAAGGGAGAGAACTGGCAGCTCACCGGCGGCTTCCGCGCCCGTCACGGCCGCGTTCTTCTGTTCGATCCGACGAACGCGAAGTCGTCGGCCTACAATCCGCTGCTGGAGGTCCGCCGCGGCGAGTGGGAGGTGCGCGACGTCCAGAACATCGCCGACATCCTCGTCGATCCGGAGGGCAGCCTGGAAAAGCGAAACCACTGGGAGAAGACCAGCCACGCACTGCTGGTCGGCGCCATCCTCCATGTCCTCTACGCAGAGGCAGACAAGACGCTCGCCGGCGTTGCAGCCTTTCTGTCCGATCCGAAGCGGCCGATCGAATCGACGCTTGCCGCGATGATGCGGACGCCGCATCTCGGTGAGGACGGCGTCCATCCCGTCGTCGCCTCCGCCGCGCGAGAGCTGCTGAACAAATCCGGCAACGAACGCTCCGGTGTCTTGAGTACCGCGATGTCGTTCCTGGGCCTGTACCGAGACCCGGTGGTGGCGGAGGTGACGCGCCGCTGCGACTGGCGGATCACCGACATCGTCGGAGGAGAGCGAGCGACTACGCTGTACCTCGTGGTGCCGCCGTCGGACATCAACCGCACCAAGCCGCTGATCCGCCTGATCCTCAACCAAATCGGCCGCCGCTTGACCGAGGATCTACAAGCCAAGGCCGGACGGCGCCGGCTCCTCCTGATGCTCGACGAATTTCCGGCGCTCGGCCGGCTCGACTTCTTCGAGTCCGCGCTGGCCTTTATGGCGGGTTACGGCATCAAGAGCTTCCTGATCGCCCAATCGCTGAACCAGATCGAGAAGGCCTACGGGTCAAACAACTCGATCCTTGACAACTGCCACGTCCGGGTCAGCTTCGCGACCAACGACGAGCGGACCGCGAAGCGAGTAAGCGATGCCCTCGGTATGGCGACCGAGATGAAGGCAATGAAGAACTATGCCGGCAGCCGGCTGGCACCTTGGCTCGGCCACCTCATGGTGTCCCGGTCAGAGACCGCCCGTCCGCTGCTGACGCCCGGCGAGATGATGCAGCTGCCGCTATCCGATGAGATCGTCATGATGTCGGGTCTTCATCCGATCCGGGCCAAGAAGGCGCGCTATTACGAGGACGCGCGCTTCCAGGAGCGCATCATGGCGCCGCCGAGGCTGACCAAGGCCAACAACAGGCGGCCAGACGATTGGAGCTCACGGCCTCTGCCGCCGCGACCATTGGCATTACAGGCGCCGACGGACGACCAGGCGGATGACGAAGATCCCAAGACTGCCGACCGTCGGCGGCAGCCGGAACTGGACCAAGAGATGGTGGACAAGAAGGAGTCGGTCGACAACGAGTTCGCGTCTGACCTCGCCGACGAGTTCGATGAAGCCGCCCCGCGGATCAGGCGCATGAGCGACATGATGCAGGGCGTGGCGCGCCAGGCCTCGCTCGATCCCGGCGACGATCTCGGCTTGTGAGGCAGGCATGAGCGGAACAAAGAAGAAAGCTCAGATGTCGGTCTATCTCGATCCTGAAGTCATGAAGGCGCTGTCGGCCTATGCCGCCCGGCGCGAGCAATCGCTGTCGCTCATCGCCGAAGCCGCGATTGCTTCCTTTCTGTCGCCGGACGCTGACGAGCGGCGGGAGGCCGCTATTGCCAAGCGACTCGACCAAATCGACCGCCGGATCGCGCGACTTGAGCGGGATGTTGGAATTTCGGTCGAGACCATCGCTCTCTTCATCCGCTTCTGGCTCACGACGACACCGCCACTCCCCGAACCCGCGGCAAGGGCGGCGCGGGCGCAGGCTGCAGCTCGCTACGACAATTTCGTCGCAGCGCTCGGGCGACGGCTCAGTCAAGGGCCGAAGCTGCGACAGGAGATCCCGGACGATATGCGCGGGGACGAGCCGACGTGAGGGATAGCCGTCTAGTCGTCCAAGGATCGCTTACCGCGTGGCTGGAGATCCAGCCGCGGTGTCGATTCGAGACCATGCATCGCAAGCAGTTCCTGTGTGAGAATCGATAGTGCGCAGCCGATCTCTTCACAACGCACGCGGATGCATCCTTTTCAACATCGGCTTTCCAAGCGTAGAGACCGCGTTTACGGTCCTCGATTTTCGGGAGTGCCGCCCCAAAGGATTTAGGTCACGTTGCTCTTAACTGGGTGACTTCCGGTCCACCTCTCTACTCGGACCTGCTCGGTGACGGCTGCCACGTCGCAGAAGGGCCACTAAAGGTCGTGAGCAGATGCAGCGCATCCTCATTCGATCACTTCGTCTCGGCCTTGGCTTCAATCATGAACAGCCCGAGTGGTATGGAGTAAACGACGATCACATAGAATCGAATTCAAGCAGCGTACACCCTGACTTATACATACCAGGGCCCATGTCATCTTGATCGACATCCACGCTGAACATCCGCTTCAGCCTGTAACGACGCGGCAGCTCTTGCGCGCCGTTCACCTCGAGCGTCAGCGACGCATCCATAATCTCTTTGCCGAACTCTATAGCGTTGCGGAACGGTTTGCCTTCGGTCCATAGCTCATCGATCGAGATGCGGCTGAAATCGTAGTTGCTGAACGGCAAGCGCTCCATGTCGTAGAAGATCGCAATCTGCAGCGTCTTGCGAGTCCTGCCCGTCGGCGTCACCGTCGGATTCTGTCGATCGATCGAGGCGGTCAAAGTGCCGGGGTCGAGCTTCCAAGTGATGTCGTAGGTCGAAGGAGCTTGAGACCCTGGGGCGGCCAGTTTGTAGGTAGCACGAGGGACAGAGTATCCCTTTCGGGCATCGGGCTCAAACGGAGCGAACCCCGCCGAGATCTTATAGTCCTTCTTGAACTCCACCTTCGATGAAAGCTTGCCAAAGGAGAGGACCGTGTTCTGTGCGTCGTCCAAAGGAATGAGCACGATTGCTGCCACCGCGTGTTCGGCTTGCTGGAAGGCCCTTTCGGTTTCCCTGTCGTCGCCTTCATCTGCCTCTTCCTTGTCGTTGCGCTTTTTCCGGCGGGTGCTCTTGGATTTGCGTGATTCGGGCTTGGCCGTGACGCCCTCGGGGGGCGCCTTGACCGTGACCGTTCCGGGGTGCGCCAGGAATGACACGATGGGTAGCAGTACCCAGTCGTAGTCCATGGCGTCCAAGGGGATCGGAGTGCTACCGCCCTGCGACTCGTTAGCGTTCTTTCTGATCTCGCGTTTCCCTTGCATTACCGCCTTCCGCAGGGAATCGTTTGCAGAGGAAAACTGCAATTGCACCACGGCGCTGGTCAGGGGTTGAGTGGCGAGGATGACCTCGTTTGTGCGCTGTGCCTCGGCGATCACGCGCGCCGCCTGTTCGCGCGCTGCGTTCCGCCTCTGCAGATCCTCGAAGACGATGCTAACGACCAACCCGCTGATGGTTAGGCCAATCGCGATGACGCCCGACCGCGTGAGTCGTTTGCGTCCGTCATGCTCCTTGACGGTGAGCTCGGAAACGGTGGCCCAGATCGAAGAGCCCGCGGCGATCGCCAAGCCTATGAATCTGAAAACAATGAGCCACGTCGAGTAGTCCTCGATCCCAGCCCTAATGAAGTCCAGCATCCGAACTTCCCACTATGCGATGTTGTTAGATCATCTGTCACCACTTACTTCAACCTTACTCAAATCAAGCTTGGACTCAAGGACTTGGCCAACCGAACCGGGCGCCATGACCGCAATGAGTCAACAGGGTTGCTTTCACAACTCGGCGCTCTCTTCCGGTCGAGCCTGAACAGCAGACGTCGGAGCCGAATTTCCGACTAAGGCGGAGGCTCCGCGGCTAGCTAGGCCTGATTGACGCAAGCTATTGCAGAGGTCAGGGTTCGATCAGCACCTATTCGATATCGCAAGTATTTTTTCTCTGCTCTTCGCCGGGTCCCTACGACGGCTGAATACTTGTTGAACTAACCTATTTCCTGCCTTTTCTATCCATCCCGTTGCTGATCGCTTGCCGCGGTTGGCTTTCGGGGGACGATCGTGGCGGGCACTTCACTCCATTCGGAAGCGTTCTCGCGTGGTGCGCGCATGCTGCGCACCGCGCTTGGTTCCGCGATCACGACCTTCCTTGAAGATACGTCGATCGTCGAGGTGATGCTCAATCCCGACGGCCGGCTCTGGATCGATCGGCTGTCCGGCGGGCTTGAGGATAGCGGACGAACGATGTCCGCCGCCGACGGCGAGCGGATCGTGCGCCTGGTCGCGCACCACGTCGGCGCTGAGGTGCATGCCGAGAAGCCGCGCGTCTCGGCCGAGCTTCCCGAGACGGGGGAGAGGTTCGAGGGGCTTTTGCCGCCCGTCGTTGCTGCGCCGGCCTTTGCGATCCGCAAGCCTGCGGTGGCTGTCTTCACCCTGGATGACTACGCGGCGGCCGGTATCATGACGTCAGGCCAGGCGGGGAGGCTCCGCGAAGCCGTCGCCGCCCGGAAGAACATCCTGGTCGCCGGCGGTACCTCGACCGGCAAGACTACGCTGACGAACGCACTTCTGGCCGAGATCGCCGGCACCACCGATCGCGTGGTCCTTATCGAGGATACGCGTGAGCTGCAATGCCGCGCTCCGAACCTGGTCGCGCTGCGCACCAGGGATGGCGTCGCGTCGCTATCCGATCTTGTTCGCTCCTCCCTGCGTCTGCGTCCCGACCGGATTCCGATTGGCGAGGTACGCGGCAGCGAAGCCTTGGAGCTCCTCAAAGCCTGGGGCACGGGCCACCCCGGTGGGATCGGAACGATTCACGCCGGCACGGCGCTGGGTGCGCTTCGCCGTCTCGAGCAGCTCATCCAGGAAGCCGTCATTACTGTTCCCAAGGCGCTGATCGCCGAGACCATCGATCTCGTCGCGGTGCTGCGCGGGCGCGGCAGCGAACGCCGCCTCGCCGAGCTCGCTCTCGTCGCCGGCCTCGATCCCGCCACCGGCGATTACCGCGTCCAGTCCGCCGAGGCGGGCGGCCAATCCTCAGCTTCCGGAGACCCAGTATGATCCAATTCCCTCCCGCGATCCGCCGTGCTCGTCGCCACTTCACCGACCTCGCGGCGATTGCCTTCATCTCCATCGCGTTGGCCCCCGCGGCCTACGCCTCCGGCTCCTCGATGCCGTGGGAGACGCCGCTCAATCAGATCCTGGAGTCGGTGCAAGGTCCGGTCGCCAAGATCATGTCGGTCATCATCATCACCGTGACCGGCCTGACGCTCGCGTTCGGCGATACGTCCGGCGGTTTCCGCAGGCTGATCCAGATCGTCTTCGGCCTGTCGATCGCCTTCGCTGCGTCGAGCTTCTTCCTGACCTTCTTCAGCTTCTCCGGCGGGGCCTTGGTGTGATGGCCGGCATCGTCGATCCAGAAGTGCCGGGCTTCTTCGCGCCCGTGCATCGCGCGCTCACCGATCCGATCCTGATGGGCGGCGCGCCCCGCACGGTCGCGATCGCCAACGGCACGTTGGCGGCGGCAATAGCGCTCGGCCTCCACCTCTGGATTCCCGGAGCGCTGATTTGGGCCGTGGGCCATGCCGCAGCGGTATCGGCGGCCAAGCGCGACCCGCAGTTCGTGGACGTCGTTCGACGTCACCTCCGTTATCCCTCCTACCTCGGCGCGTGAGCCCTCCATGCTGAACCTCGCCGAATATCGCAACCGGCCCCACAGTCTCGCCGACTTCCTGCCCTGGGCCGCTTTGGTCGAGAAGGGCGTCGTCCTCAACAAGGACGGCGCGTTCCAGCGCACGGCGCGCTTCCGTGGTCCGGATCTCGACAGCGCGACGCCTGCCGAACTCGTCGGCGTGACGGCCCGCCTCAACAACGCGTTGCGGCGTCTCGGCTCAGGCTGGGCGATCTTCGTCGAGGCCCAGCGCATCGCTGCCCATACCTATCCGCACAATACTTTTCCCGATGCCGCATCAGCGCTGGTCGATCTGGAGCGACGGGACGCTTTCGAGGAGGCCGGTGCGCATTTCGAGAGCCGCTATTTCCTGACCTTCGTCTGGCTCCCGCCAGCCGAGGACGCCTCGCGCATCGAGGGCTGGCTCTATGAGGGACGCGCGCGGAGCGGCGTCGATCCTCATGAACTGCTGCGTGGCTTCGTCGATCGGACCAACCGCGTCCTGCAACTGGTCGAAGGGTTCATGCCGGAGGTGGCGTGGCTCGATGACGGCGAGGCGCTGACTTACCTGCATTCGACCATCTCGACCCGGCAACAGCGCGTACGCGTCCCCGAGACGCCGATGCATCTCGACGCGTTGCTCACGGACGAGCCGCTCGCCGGCGGCCTCGAGCCGCGCCTTGGCCGCCACCACCTTCGCACGCTCACGGTGGTCGGCTTTCCGACCGCCACCCATCCCGGAATTCTCGACGAGTTGAACCGGCTTGCGTTCCCGTACCGTTGGTCAACGCGCGCGATCCTCCTCGACAAGACCGAGGCGGTGAAGCTGCTGACCAAGATTCGCCGACAGTGGTTCGCCAAGCGAAAGTCGATCGCTGCCATCGTCAAGGAGGTGATGACCAACGAGGCCTCGACACTGGTCGACAGCGATGCGGCGAACAAGGCCGTCGATGCCGACCTCGCTTTGCAGGAACTAGGCACTGACGACGTCGGCCAAGCCTACGTCACCGCGACCGTCACCGTCTGGGACGAGGATCCCGGCCTCGCCGCTGAGAAGCTTCGCCTGATCGAGAAGGTCATCCAGGGTCGCGACTTCACCTGCATGCCGGAAGGCGTCAACGCGCTCGAAGCCTGGCTCGGCTCTCTGCCGGGGCACGCCTACGCCAATGTCCGTCAGCCGCCGCTCTCCACATTGAACCTGGCCCACATGATTCCGCTTTCGGCGGTCTGGGCCGGGCCAGACCGCGATGAGCATTTCCGCAGCGCCCCGCTGTTCTTCGGCAAGACGGAAGGCTCGACGCCGTTCCGTTTCTCGCTCCATGTCGGCGACGTCGGCCACACCCTGATCGTCGGCCCGACCGGCGCCGGCAAGTCCGTGCTGCTGGCGCTGATGGCGATCCAGTTCCGCCGCTATCGGAAGAGCCAGATCTTTGCCTTTGATTTCGGCGGCTCGATCCGCACGGCGGCGCTTGCCATGGGTGGCGACTGGCACGACCTCGGCGGCAGCCTGTCGAACAGCGCCGAGGATTCAGTCTCGCTTCAACCGCTCGCAAGCATCGGCGATGCGGCGGAGCGCGCCTGGGCGGCCGAATGGGTGACCGCGATCCTCGCCAAGGAGGGCGTCACCATCGATCCGACCGTGAAGGAGCACGTCTGGTCGGCGTTGACCTCGCTGGCGTCCTCGCCGGTCGAGGAGCGCACGATCACCGGCCTCACGGTTCTCCTGCAATCGACCGCGCTCAAGCAGGCGCTGCAACCTTATTGCGTCGGCGGCTCCTCCGGCCGCCTGCTCGACGCGGAGGCCGAGCAGCTCGGTTTTGCCTCGGTGCAGGCGTTCGAGACCGAGGGCTTGATTGGCGCCGGTGCTGCGCCTGCCGTCCTTACCTACCTGTTCCATCGCATCGAGGGACGGCTCGACGGCCGGCCGACCCTCCTCATCATCGACGAGGGGTGGCTTGTCCTGGACGATCCTGCCTTTGCGCAACAGCTCAGGGAATGGCTGAAGACGCTACGGAAGAAGAATGCGTCCGTCGTCTTTGCCACCCAGTCGCTCTCCGACATCGACGGCAGCAATATCGCACCCGCAATCATCGAGAGCTGCCCGACGCGCATCTTTCTGCCGAACGAGCGCGCGATCGAACCGCAGATCACCGCCATCTATCAGCGGTTTGGCCTAAACGATCGCCAGATCGAGATCATCGCGCGGGCGACGCCGAAGCGGGACTACTACTGCCAGTCCCGCCGCGGCAATCGGCTCTTTGAACTCGGCCTCGGGCCGGTCGCGCTCGCCTTCTGCGCTGCGTCCTCCAGGGACGACCATGCCGCCATCGAACGGCTGCTCGCCGAGCACGGCCGCGACGACTTCACGGCCGCCTGGCTCGCGGATCACGAGCTGCTCTGGGCCGCCGATCTCATCCCTGACCTGACAAACCTGGAGGTGCAATCATGACGACTCATGACGTGCGGCGCGCTGGCTTGGCTGCTGCGACCGCTCTCTCGCTCACCTTGTCGATCTCGCCGCTTGTGACGGCGCCGGCCTCCGCGCAGTGGATCGTCTACGACCCCTCCAACTTCAGCCAGAACGTGCTGACCGCGGCGCGCGAGCTGCGGCAGATCAACAATCAGATCCAGATGCTGAACAACCAGGCCCAAAGCCTGGTGAACCAGGGAAAGAACCTGGCCAACCTGCCGTTGTCGACGCTGACCCAGCTCCAGGCACAGGTCGCACGGACCCAGTCGCTGCTGAGCCAGGCCCAGAATATCGCCTTCAACGTTGAACGGATCCAGACCGCGTACTCCAGCACCTACGGCACAGCGGCGGCCACTGGCTCCAATGCGACAATGTTTGCCGCGGCTCAAAGTCGTTGGCAGACCTCGGTGGGCGCTTTCGAAGACTCGCTGAAGGTGCAGGCCGGCGTCGTCGGCAATATCTCGACCAACTCCAGCGCAATGAGCTCGTTGGTCACCGCCAGCCAGTCCGCAAGCGGCGCCCTGCAGGCTGCTCAGGCCGGCAACCAGCTTCTTGCTCTGCACTCCCAGCAACTTTCCGATCTTGTCGCGGTTCTTGCCGCAAAGGGGAGGGCGGACGCGCTGGAGCAGGCGCGCGTGACGGCGACCGAATCGCAAGGGCAGCAACAATACAAGATCTTCTCGACGCGCAGCGGCTATCGGCCCGGCAACGTCACCATGTTCAGCGGCAACTGAGGCCCCGGTCATGGAGCGCCCGGACATCCTTCGCGCAGGCGCGATGATCATCGTGTTTGTGATTTTCCTCGCAGCGCTGCATGTCATCCATCGGCGTCCGGCCGAGCGGCCGGTATCCGACGTCCCCTCTGTCTCCGCTCCCGATGACCTTTCGGCCGAGCTGCTCCGCTGCGCTGAGCTTGGACCCCAGGATGCCGAAGATCCGCACTGCCAGGCGGTTTGGAAGGAGAACCGCGCGCGCTTCTTCGGCAGGCCGGCGCGGCCACTTCTGCCGCAGGCCGCGCCGGCCACACTGCCGATGACGAGCGCTCCGCAGGGAGGGAGGTCATGAACAACGTCGGCGTTATCGACACCTTCCTCAATACGTTCACGACCTACATTGATTCGGGTTTCGGCCTGATCAAGGGCGAAGTCACGTATCTGTCGTCGACATTGATCGTCATCGACATCACGCTCGCCGGCCTGTTCTGGGCCTGGGGCGCAGATGAGGACATCCTCCAACGGCTGGTGAAGAAGACCCTCTACATCGGCTTCTTCGCCTTCATCATCACCAACTTCACCAAGCTCTCATCCATCATCTTCAATAGCTTCGCAGGCCTCGGCCTGAAGGCCGGCGGCTCGTCGATCTCGACCGCGGATTTCCTTCGTCCCGGCAGGCTCGCACAGGTTGGGCTCGACGCTGGGCAGCCCCTGCTGGACGCAGCAAGCCAGATGATGGGCTTCACCAGCTTCTTTGCGAACTTCGTCCAGATTGCCGTGCTGATGGTGTCCTGGCTCTTGGTGCTGATCGCCTTTTTCATTCTGGCTGTGCAGCTGTTCGTCACGCTGATCGAGTTTAAGCTGACGACGCTTGCCGGCTTCATCCTCATTCCCTTTGCGCTCTTCAACAAGACCGCCTTTCTCGCGGAGAAGGTGCTGGGTAACGTCGTTGCCTCCGGCGTGAAGGTCATGGTGCTCGCCGTGATCGTCGGCATCGGCACTGGGCTCTTCTCTCAATTCACCACAGCCTATGCCGGCGGCCAGCCGACCATCGAGCAGGCGCTCTCAGTCGTGCTGGCAGCGCTCGCCATGCTCGGCCTCGGCATCTTCGGTCCCGGCATCGCCAGCGGTCTTGTCTCGGGGGCGCCGCAGCTTGGCGCGGGCGCTGCCGTCGGCACCGGTCTCGCCGTCGCCGGTACGGCGATGGTCGGCGGCGCGGCGTTCGGTTTGGCCGGAAGGGGAGCGATGGCAGCGAGCTCCGGTGCTGCGGCCGCCGCACGTGGTGGTGCGTCGATGGCCGGCGGCATGTCCACGGCCTACAGCCTCGCACCGGTCGGCAGGTCTGGCGCCGGCGGCGTCGCGGCCGGTCTCAGTGGCGCAGGTCGTGCGGCGGCTAGTCACGGGACAGTTCCCGTCAGACGCGCCGCTTCGCAAGCGGCGGGGGCAATGAGGGAGAGCTTCGCCTCCGGTGCCCGTGCCGGCGTCGTCAACACGGGTGGCACCTCGACCATGGGAACCATCGGGAGTGGCGAGGCCGCAAATGATGGGGCCGCGTCTCAAGCAGCGAGCCCGCCCGCCTGGGCCCGGCGCGTCAAGCGCAATCAGGCCGCCATTCACGGCGCGCAGACGGCCGCACAAGCCCTCAAATCAGGCGACAGCCACGGTGGCGGTCACTCCGTCGACCTCTCGGGAGGAGAATAATTGATGTCAGTCTTTCGGCGATCGTCGGTGCGCTACGGCCGTACACCCGAACCCGAAACGCCCTATCAGCGCGCTGCGCAAGTTTGGGACGAACGCATCGGCTCCGCCCGCGTGCAGGCCAGGAACTGGCGGCTGATGGCTTTCGGTTCGTTGATCCTCGCTTCCGGCCTCGCCGGGGGGCTCGTCTGGCAATCCACGCATGGCACCGTCGTGCCCTGGGTGGTGCAGGTCGACAAGCTCGGCGAGGCGCAAGCCGTGGCGCCCGCCGTCGCCGACTACAGGCCGAACGACCCGCAGATTGCCTGGTATCTCGCCCATTTCATCCAGATCGTTCGCTCACTTCCGGCCGACCCGATCATCGTGCGGCACAACTGGCTGCAGGCCTATGATTTCACGACGACGGCGGGCGCGGCGGCGCTCAACGATTACGCCCGCGCCAATGATCCCTTCGCCAATCTCGGCAAGCAGCAGGTCGCGGTCGACGTCTCCAGCGTCATCCGCGCCTCGCCCGACAGTTTTCGCGTGGCCTGGGTCGAGCACCGCTATCAGGACGGCGCGCTCGCCGGCACCACACGGTGGACCGCGATCCTCACCATCGCGATCCAGCCGCCCACCGACGCCGATCGGCTGCGTAAGAATCCACTCGGCATCTACGTCAACGCCATCAACTGGTCAAAGGAGCTGGGACAATGAGCCCGCCGATTTTCTTGAGAGCCGGCGGTCCGGCTTCACGCTTCTCCATCGTTCGCGGAGGCCGGAAAGATAGCAATACGCACTTCCGTAAATCCGCCTTTGCGGCTTTGCTGATATCCGCCTCGACACTCGGCGGCTGCGCACACAATTTCATCCCGCCGGATATCAATTACGACACTGCGGAGCCGGCGACTCTCACCACTGATCCGCCGTCCCCCGTCAAGATCGTGGAATTGCCCAAGCCACTGCCACTGCCCGGACAGTTGAAACCGCTCGCCGCGGGCAAACACGTCCCCGAAGCCGCCGATCCGAAGGTACGCGTCAAACAGGCCAACGCCGCGGCACGGGTGCAGCCGGTCCGCAATGGTTTTATCAACGCGGTACAGGTCTATCCGTTCTCGGGCGGGGCCCTCTACCAGGTCTATACGGCGCCCGGTCAGATCACCGACGTCGCCCTCCAGGAGGGCGAGCAACTCGTTGGCTCCGGACCGGTTGCCGCGGGTGACACTGTGCGCTGGATCATCGGCGATACCGAGAGCGGCGCGGGCGCGACCAAGAAGATCCACATCTTGGTCAAGCCGACGCGGCCGGAATTGGTCACCAATCTCGTGATCAACACCGACCGGCGGACCTACCTCCTCGAGCTGCGCTCGACGGAGAAGACCTACATGGCCTCGGTCTCCTGGCAATATCCCGAGGACCAGCTCATTGCGCTTCGGCGGCAGAATGCGGCGGCTGAAACCGCAGCCCCCATCGCGGCCGGCGTCGACCTCGCCGCGATCAACTTCCGCTACGCGATCGAGGGCGATGATCCGGCCTGGCGTCCGCTGCGCGCCTTTGACGACGGAAATAAGGTCTACATCGAGTTTCCGAGCGGCATCGTTCAGGGCGAAATGCCGCCGCTGTTCGTTATCGGTCCAGCCGGTGGGTCCGAGCTGGTGAACTACCGCGCGAACCGCAATTACTACATCGTCGACCGCCTGTTCGCCGCTGCCGAATTGCGTCTTGGCGACAAGGACAGCGAGCGGCGCGTGCGCATTGTCCGCACCGACGGAAGGCCGCGCGCATGGCGATAGATGGCGAACACGAACATCAAGGCGACATCCCGCCTGTAGCGCCGCCGGACCTTCGGCTCCGGGGCGAGCGGCCCCGTGTCACGCGGCTCTCGCGCAAGGTCCTTATCGGCCTCGGCGCGCTGTCCGCCCTCGCGGTCGCGGGCGCGCTCGGCTATGCGCTGCAGACCGGCAACAAGTCGGAGACCGGCCAAGAGCTGCTCAGCACCCAGAACAGGCCTTCGGCCGAAGGCCTCGCCGCCTTGCCGAAGGACTATACCGGCCTGCCACGTCAAGCGCCGCCGCTCGGGCCGCCGCTGCCCGGCGATCTCGGCAAGCCGATCCTCAACGCCGGAGCTGCGCCGAATACCATGGCCACGACGTCTGATCCGGAGATGCAGCACAGATCCCAAGAAATCGAGGCGGCGCGGGTCAGCCGCCTTTTCGCTCAAACTGCTCAGCAACCACAGAGCGTCGGCCAACTCATCCCGAATACGCCGACCACAACCGCGACGTCCCCGACGGCGACACCACCCGTCGATGTCGGATTGGTCCAGAACATGCAGGACCGCAAGACGGCCTTCCTCACTGCTGCAACGGACAAGCGCACGGTCAGTCCTGATCGGCTCGAAGCTAAGGCCTCACCTTACGTCGTGCAGGCCGGCACCGTGATCCCGGCCGCGCTCATCACGGGCATTCGGTCCGATCTGCCTGGCCAAGTCACCGCCCAGGTGACCGAGGCGCTCTATGACAGCCCGTCCGGCAAATATCTTTTGGTCCCCCAGGGTGCGAAGCTGATCGGCCAATATGACAGCTCCGTCGCGTTCGGCCAGTCCCGCATCCTCTTGGTCTGGACCCGCATCATCATGCCCGACGGCAGCTCGATTGTGCTGGAGCGCCAGCCCGGCGCCGACACAGGTGGTTATGCCGGCCTCGAGGACGAGGTCGACAACCACTGGGGCATGCTGTTCAAGGCTGCCGCTCTCTCGACCATGCTCAGCGTGGGAGCGGAGGCGGGCACCAGTCAGAACGAGAACAATCTCGTTCAAGCGATCCGTAGCGGCGCGTCCAACAGCATCAGCCAGACCGGCCAGCAGATCGTACAGCGCCAGCTCAACATTCAGCCGACGCTGACCATCCGGCCAGGTTTCCCGGTCCGCGTGATCGTCACGCGTGACCTGGTGCTGGCTGCCTATGGGCAAAAAGGTGCGCGATGACGAAGCTCAAGCTTGGACCACTCGAAGACGATAAACCGGTCAAGCTCACTGTCGAACTGCCGGCGACGGTCTTCAGGGACCTCAAAAGCTATGCCGAGATTCTGACGCGTAGCGGGGGCGCGACGACGGCGACCGAGCCTGCAAAATTGATCGCGCCGATGATCGAGCGCTTTATGGCAACCGACCGTGCCTTTGCGAAGGCACGGCGTAATACTGCTCAACCCTCGCCAGGGCCGGCGGAAAGATCCGGATAACGCTCGCGAAGCAGGTCAAGGAACGGACGCAAAGGGACGATCGTTCAGTGTTGCCTTCGAGAGGTGGCCGGGACCGAAGCCCATCAAGTCAAATCCGGTCATAGACCAGGATTTTGCTCACGTAGACGCGTTCAGGTGAAGTCAGATGCCATATATCGATGCCGCGGGTGTGAATCTTTATTTTGAGGAAGCCGGGGAAGGTCATCCGATCATTTTCCTGCACGAGCTCGGCTCAGATAGCCGCGAATGGGAAACCCAGGTTCGCTACTTTTCTCGTGCTTATCGCTGCATCACCTTCAATGCCCGCGGATATGCCCCCAGCGACGTTCCTGACGATCCAACTCTGTATGGCTGGGAGCTTGCTGTGAACGATATCGCCGCCGTCATGCGTGGCCTCGTCGTCGAACACGCACACCTGGTCGGATTGAGCATGGGCGGATATGCCGCCTTGCAGTTTGGATTACGCAGGACAATCAACGCCTTGGTCGCCGCTCCCCTGACATTGGAGTTGGGGCTCGACGCTGGTGATCTTGGCTTGCTGACATCGGTCTATTTTCTCACCTTCGCGGCGGCGCAGATACCGGTCGGCATCCTTCTGGATCGGTATGGTCCGCGGCTGATCCAGAGTGTGCTGCTGGTTGCTGCTGCGGTCGGCGCCGCATTGTTTGCTACGTCAGACAATTTGCTCATGCTGCTTCTAGGCCGGGCGCTACTCGGTCTCGGCGTCGCCGCGAGCCTGACCGCCGGATTGAAAGCCCTCGTTCTCTGGTTTCCGAACGACCGTCTTCCGTTTCTCAACGGCCTGATGGTCATGCTCGGTGCATTGGGAGCGGTAACCGCGACCTCGCCGGCGCAGCTGTTGCTGGCTTGGGTGGGGTGGAGGACGCTGTTCGCATTGTTCGCTGTCGTCACGGCCGGCTGTTCGGCGATGATCTATCTCTTGGTGCCGGAGAGTGCATCGGCAACGCCGGTCCTGCGTGGAACAGCCATGGCCAGCTTGAAGAAGATTTATACCGATCCGCATTTCTGGCGTCTGGCGCCGCTATCAGCGACTTCCGTCGGCACCGCCTGGGCGCTGCAGGGACTTTGGGCGGCGCAGTGGTTCACTGACGTCGAGGGACTTGATCGCGCTGCTTTGGTGCAACATTTGTTTGTCATGGCCGTCGCGCTCAGCCTGGGTGCGCTCCTGCTAGGCGTTCTGGCTGACCGGCTGCGTCGCTATGGCATTGGAACAGAGGCGCTCCTCGCGGTCGTCGGCCTTCTGTTCATTGCCGTGCAACTCGCGATTATCCTGCGATGGCCGTTGTCATCATACGTCCTGTGGGCCGCTGTGGCCGCCGTCGGCGCAGCTACAGTGCTTAGCTATGTGCTCCTGGCTAGTTATTTCCCGAAAGAACTTGCCGGACGGGCCAATGCTGCGCTGAACGTGCTCCATATCGGTGGAGCGTTTGTCCTGCAATATGCCACTGGCGTCGTCCTTGAACATTGGACGCCTCAGGCGGGGCATTATCCGGAGATCGCCTACCAGACAGCCTTTATCTCCAATCTTGTCCTTCAGATCATCGCATGGGTCTGGTTCGCTTTCCGGTGGGTGCTTCGGCCGCCAGCGCTAGGTTCAGCGATTAGGAGCGCCAGCGTCGGCGGCGGCGGAGGTTCAGCCTTCCGGTACTGTGGGACGATCACAGCAAGCACTGGCGCCATTCTATGCGACACCGCGGCTACGTCGGTCCGTCAGCCGATAATGCTGGACGCAACGTCTTCGTTCGCCGTTCCTGCCTAGTCGCGACAGTGAGAAACTCGCGCAATACCGCACTCCTGTTGAAAGGTGAAGGGAGGAACACCGGGATGAATCTCAAGCTTCGACCACTTCAAGACGACAGGGCCCGTCAAGCTCACGATCGGGCTGCCGGCGGCGGTCTTCATGGATCTCAAAAGCTACGCGGATTTTGATGCGTAGCGGAGCCACGACGACGCCGGCTGAGCCTGCCAAATTCATCGCGACGATGATCGAGCGTTTCATGGCAACCGGCCGCGCCTTTGCGAAGGTACGGCGAAATGCTGTTCACCTCGGTCCTGGATCGGCCGAGAGATCCGGATATCCGAAATGCCATCGCCGTTGAAATCTTTTTGTCGGTCGGCACTTCACGGGAGATCCGGGTGATGGGATCGACGAGACGGATAAGTCCAGATGGAGTTCGTCCGCATCTGCAACCGGGGCATGGTTCTTTCGCAGGGGTGCAAGGTCTTTGAAGGACGCGGCAAGGAAGCGGTCGAGTACTATTTCCATCACGAGTTCGAAACACCCACTGGCCGTCGGGCGGCGCGGTCGATCGAGGGGCAAGAGCGGAGCCCTTCCGGCTGACGACGGCACGACCGACTTCTCTGTTCTTCAGAATGAACTCAAAGGCCGCTCGACGAAGATCGTGATGGTGGCTTTTGACCTTCTATACCTGAACGGTCGCGATCTGCGCAGTGTGACGTTGTTCGAGCGCAAGACGCTGCTGCGTAAGATCATTTCTGGCACGGCGATCCAATTCAGCGAAAGCTTCGAGATCGACGGCCAGGATATGTTCAAGCATGCCTGCAAGACGGGCTGGAAGGCGTGGTCTCTATTCGCGTTGGTAAGCCGACCGTAGCCACTACGTTTTGGGCGAGCGCTGGCGACTTGCCGGTTTGATTGGGCGTGCGACAGGTATACCAGCTAACCTCAGCCGAGCACGTCTCCAGTTAGCCATAGAGACTGATGGCAGGCGACCGTCCTGAGCGCCTATTTTTCTGCCAGAGCCCCTTGCTCCCGCAAAAATCCTATCCTATCTCAGCTCGGCCCGTGACTAGCACTCACGGGCATCGATTGCTAGCATTCCAAAATCTCTAACTCGTGCAAATGCTTAGGAGGGCTGCATGAAATTCCGTCCGCTTCACGACCGCGTCGTGGTCAAGCGTATCGACGCAGAAGAGAAGACCGCTGGCGGCATCATCATTCCGGATAGTGCCAAGGAAAAGCCCTCGCAGGGCGAAGTCATCGCCGTTGGCCCCGGTGGCCGCGACGAGAGCGGCAAACTGACCCCGATCGACGTCCAGGTCGGCGACCGTGTCCTGTTCGGCAAGTGGTCGGGCACCGAGGTCAAGATCGACGGCCAGGACCTGTTGATCATGAAGGAAAGCGACATCATGGGCGTGCTCGAAGCTCCCGCTTCGAAGAAGAAGGCCGCCTAACCAACCGCTCGCACCGCTCACCCCTGAGGAGCGCCTGCCGGGCGTCTCGCCAAGGGTGAGATGAGACCAAGACAACTCAGGGAAACCAATATGTCAGCCAAAGAAGTGAAATTCGGCGTCGACGCCCGCGACCGCATGCTGCGCGGTGTCGATATCCTCGCTAACGCCGTGAAGGTCACGCTCGGCCCGAAGGGCCGCAACGTGGTGCTCGAGAAGTCGTTCGGCGCGCCGCGCATCACCAAGGACGGCGTCACCGTGGCCAAGGAGATCGAGCTCGACGACAAGTTCGAGAACATGGGCGCGCAGATGGTCCGCGAAGTCGCCTCCAAGTCCGCTGACGCGGCCGGCGACGGCACCACCACCGCGACCGTGCTCGCCGCTGCCATCGTGCGCGAAGGCGCCAAGTCGGTCGCCGCCGGCATGAACCCGATGGACCTGAAGCGCGGTATCGACCTCGCGGTCGAAGCCGTCGTCGCGGATCTCCAGAAGAACTCGAAGAAGGTCACCTCGAACGAGGAGATCGCCCAAGTCGGCACCATTTCCGCCAACGGCGATGCCGAGATCGGCAAGTTCCTCTCCGACGCCATGAAGAAGGTCGGCAACGAGGGTGTCATCACCGTCGAGGAAGCCAGGTCGCTCGAGACCGAGCTCGACGTCGTCGAGGGCATGCAGTTCGACCGCGGCTACATCTCGCCCTACTTCGTCACCAACGCCGACAAGATGCGCGTTGAGATGGACGACGCCTACATCCTGATCAACGAGAAGAAGCTCTCCTCGCTGAACGAGCTGCTGCCGCTGCTCGAGGCCGTGGTGCAGACCGGCAAGCCGCTGGTCATCGTCGCCGAGGACGTCGAAGGCGAAGCGCTTGCGACCCTGGTCGTGAATCGCCTCCGCGGTGGTCTGAAGGTCGCGGCCGTCAAGGCTCCGGGCTTCGGCGATCGCCGCAAGGCCATGCTGCAGGACATCGCGATCCTGACCGGCGGCCAGGCGATCTCGGAAGACCTCGGCATCAAGCTCGAGAACGTCACGCTGCAGATGCTCGGTCGCGCCAAGAAGGTGATGATCGACAAGGAGAACACCACGATCGTCAACGGCGCCGGCAAGAAGGCCGACATCGAGGCTCGCGTTGCCCAGATCAAGGCGCAGATCGAGGAGACCACCTCGGACTACGACCGTGAGAAGCTCCAGGAGCGTCTCGCCAAGCTCGCGGGCGGCGTGGCGGTGATCCGCGTCGGCGGCGCGACCGAGGTCGAGGTGAAGGAGCGCAAGGATCGCGTTGATGACGCGATGCATGCGACCCGTGCGGCTGTCGAGGAAGGCATCGTCCCGGGCGGCGGCGTCGCTCTTCTCCGTGCCTCCGAACAGCTCAAGGGTCTGCGCACCAAGAACGACGACCAGAAGACTGGCGTCGAGATCGTGCGCAAGGCACTGTCCTGGCCGGCCCGCCAGATCGCGATCAACGCCGGCGAAGACGGTTCGGTCATCGTCGGCAAGATCCTCGAGAAGGATCAGTACGCCTACGGCTTCGACTCGCAGACCGGCGAGTACGGCAACCTCGTCTCCAAGGGCATCATCGACCCGACCAAGGTCGTGCGCACCGCTATCCAGAATGCCTCCTCCGTGGCGGCGCTGCTGATCACGACGGAAGCGATGGTCGCCGAGCTGCCGAAGAAGGCCGCAGCCGGCCCGGCCATGCCTCCGGGCGGCGGCATGGGAGGCATGGACTTCTGATCCAGCCGCGAAACGAGAATTACAGAACCCCGGCACCAATGCCGGGGTTTTTCTTTGACGCCGTATTATGTCCCCTTGTTTTCGGGTGCGCTTAGCCCAAGCCCCAACTTCATAGGAAGTTGAAAAAGCCGGTGTAGATATGCCGACCACGGCAACAGCAGCAAATCCTCGATGGCTTGCCCGGCACCTTGCCCGAAATGCTGCACCATCGGGTGGGCGGCGTCACCGAGCAGCGTCACATGCCCGCGCTACCAATACCGCAATGGCGACCGATCGTAGATGCCCTGCGCTGGCGCTGCTGGGAGACCCGAAGGACGCACGCGCGCTGCTGCGGCCGGCCTTGCCCTCGATGCCAACTTCACGATCCGCCGCTACCGCACCAACGGCAAAGTTGACAACCCGACTTATTTTGCCAACGTGCTAATCTGCGGCTATGCGCTTTCCTTCAACGCACTGACGCGCCAGACCGGTGACGTCGATATTCTCGTCCCACGACCCCGGAAAACAATCGACGCTGGACCGCGGCCTTGAGCGAACTGCCGGACGGCGCGGCGAAGGAGCCTTTCGAGATCGCCGACGACCAATTCACGGTGAGGGATGCCGGTACGCCGAGCGGCCCGGGCGTGATCCGGGTGATCGATAGTTCGTCGTCGACGTTTTGCCGGCGGCATGCGGACTGGCCTACCATGAACTCAAACCGCACGTCCGGAGGACCTCGACGCAATGGGGTCCGATCAACGTACTCGACCTCGAAGGACTGCGCCTGACGAAACAGAGCCCGAGAGGCAAGGACAGGGTCGATCTCCAACATATCGAAGCGGCTTTGAGAGCCATCCAAGGACGGGTGTCCGAGCGCGTCGCGGCCATGTCGAGACGCGACTTCGTGCCGAGACGCCGCCGTCAGACGACAGCATCGAATTCAAGGTCGAGCAGGTTTCCGCCCCTTCTTCGGACGCAGAAACCCGGTCTCTGGCGAAAGCGAGGCGCTAGCGCGCGGAATGGCACTCGACCAAGCCTTCGAAGATCGGCTGTCGATCTACGGCGATGCTGCCACGTTGGGAAAAATGCTGGAAGCCGCGGATCAGATAACGGACTTCCATGCCTACGCCTCCGAGATTGCCATCGAAGATCCGAACTCGCAACCATGAGCCACGGAAGCGACGCTATCACGTCCTCACCGAAAGCGCGGTACGACGGCTTGGCCGGCGCTGGCGACCCGGGCTCCTCGCCCGGTCCGTCGGGACCGGCCGGCCTAAGCACGTCAGTTCGGAGAAACGTGAACTCGCCCGCGAGTCCACACGAAAAATCCGGATAGCCGAATTGTCATTGCTTGTACTCGAGACACGCCCTTCTATCTATCGGACCGATCCAAACGTCGGCAGGCGTACAAAGATGGTCCTGGTGGAAACGTGTGCTTTTAGCGCGCAGAAGATTCGCGCTCCTCGTTCATTCATTTAGCGCGAGCAAGATGATCGCGATAGGCCTGCCGCGCACGGTGCGATCGTACGCGCCATCTGTGCGTAGGACAATCCAACGAGAACGCGTTTCCGGCATAGGAGATCCTCTGGGATCCATCACGCGCGGCTTTGCCCAGCCGCATGCTCATTCATGGAACTAGGACCTAGTCTAGCGCCGGTCCAGTGTGCTTTGATACGTAAGGTAGAAATGAGATGTGTGGTGATTCAATGTACATGGTCATTCGCAAGTACACCAAGATTCGTTCGGTTGCGGATGCCGCCCGCCGCGCGAAAAGCGGCATCGGTCAGATCCTAAGGGAATCTCATGGATTCAAATCGTACTATGTCCTCGACGGAGGTGAAGGCGTCGGTATCGCTGTGATGATATTCGAGGGTCGCGAAAGCGCCAATGCAGCGAACAAAAAGGTCTTGGAGATCGTTCAAGCGAGTCTGCATGACCTCCATCTTGGGGACCCCGAAATCGTCTCCGGGGAGATACTGGTGAATATCCGATCTGATCAGTAGCGCGTTCTGTTCCATGGAGCAAAACGCCAGCGCGCAGAACGACAAGCTCCGTAATGTTGAAAACACACCATCAATTTGGCCGCGGACTGGAATCCTCTGCCTGGCAGACGCGGGCGAGCGAGCGATGGGATCGCGCTGTTCGTCGTGCCGATCGCCTGATTCTAAGGGTACACAGGACGTCCCCTACGGCGTGATCCAGTTGACGATAATGAGCCGAAGCAGCCACTTCGCTGGCCATCCATACCTTCAGACTGTCGACCGGCCACGTGGTCGGCGCCCGAGCCGGCCCGCGGGTAGGCATATCAACCCGAAACAGAACTGCAATTTGTGCCGGCCGTCATGGATAGCGGGGGGCCGGCGCCCCCGCTTTCGATGCCGGCACACTCGCCAGCCGGCACGCAGCCGGCTATCCGCCGCAGATTTGGTCCCCGACGCCGCGACCGTCCGGCCGACGCATCCGCGCCCACAGAAGGCGTCAATCACCACCGGCCTGAAGGCCCAACTCACTGCATCCTTTGCGTCGTGATTGTCGACAAATGCTGCCCGTTGGGATTCCTGTAACGATTGGCGAGGCTTTGTAACAATGAAGCCATCTGGTCCGGATCTGATCGAACAGTAAATTCTCCATAGTTAGGGTCGAAAACCGTGGTCCTTCCATTCGAGGCCGACGTCGCCACTGTGTGTGCGCCGCCTTCGGCGAAATACAAGCTGAGCAAATGGTTCGATCCATCTTCGTTGATTTCGTTCACCATGCGCTTGACGTTCGAAGACTTGCCGAATGCGAATCTCTTCTCTTCTCCAGCCGGTTCCAAGCCTGCGTCCTCCAAAATGGTATTTTGTGCCTGAAGGTCGGCCTGAGAAGATCCTGCTCCCCTGCTCCGCAACTGATCCTTGAGATTTTGATATTGCTGCTGCCGTTCAGCCGCTGAGGTATGCGTTTGCGATCCGGGTGTGAGCGCACTCATTCGGGTTGATGGGCTGTTGTTAAGATTGCGGAACCACTCCGCAGTCAGCCCAACGCAGATCCCGTCCACATTCGCATCACGCAGGTCGGCCGTTCTGTATTCAAACAAGGAGGTGGCCGGACTCTCTGGAGAGGATGTACTGGGGTCGGAGGCGCTAGAAGTTTGAACGTTTGCATCCGAGGTATGTGGCTTGCTGCAGCAGGTCCCCATCTTGTCAGGCAACTCCCCCGGTTGTGAGCTCCACTGAGGCGCGAGATCTGCAAGTGTTTCCGTAAAGCTGCCGCTATCCACCGACTGACTCGGTTCGTCAGCTTGTCTAGTGCATGTGGATGAGCCACTGATTCGATCATACACGACGATTCACCTTTCTGTGCTGCGCTAGTCTCTACGCATCAATTCGGGCTGCTTAGGCCCTGCTGCGAGGATACCCAGACAAGCTGATGGCGAGCTGACGGGCAGCTGTTGTCCAGCTTAGAAAGCGTTCCTTCGGAGTTCTGACAATGTCTGATGCGGCGCGGCGTAGCGCTGTGTCAGATCCTCCCGCGCGTCGGCTGCCGGATTCCGGAACGACATTGACAGGCTATCGCTGCGATGCCCTCGCGGCACGCCGCCGAGCGCCCACAGGGCGTTCTGCAAGCCCTCGACCAGAGCGACGAAGCTTTCGCCGCCGAGCACGACATGGGCGTGCTCGAAGCTGGAGAACGCCAGCCGGAAGTGACAGAGCTGGTGATCGAGCGCCTCATACGCGCATGCTGCACCGGGTGATGGCGGAAGAACGCTTTCCGGCGCCGTGGGGACCGTTGATCGAGGCCATGGCGGCCATCCGCGCGCAGTACTACCAGACCTCGGCCAGCCGCTACCGCAGCGACCCTGCGGGGGGAAGCCAGCGTGCGCCGGCCTGAACGCGCGGGAGGCAGCGGCTTGCGCGCGCTGCCGTCGGTCCGATCCGATGGCAACGCCGCAGCCCAATGCGACGGATGGAGCGAGCAGGAGCGACGCCGCCCTGAGCCGGCGCAAGGACGACCATCTGGACATCGTGCCGGTCAGCGACGGAACCATCGCCGATGGCGGCATAATCGCTTAATGGGTTTGGATAATCGTTGGCGGCTTCGGCGCGAACCCACGATGAATGGCGAGTGCAAGGGCATTGCTTTCGCCGATTGCCGGTGTTGCCGTCCTGGCTTTTTTTAACAGTACCGCCGTCAGCCATGAGTTGGAGGTCGGAACACTACTGATCCAGCATCCCTGGGTGGCTGCAAAGGATACGGCCAATACCACGACGCGCCGTACAAGGGAGGAAGACAGTGACGAAGCTCAAGCTTGGAGGACCGCTTGAAGATGACAAACCGGTTAAACCCACGATCGAGCTGCCCGCGGCGGTCTTCAGGGATCTCAAAAGCTACGCCGAGATTCTGACGCGCAGCTGAGGTGCTACGACGCCGGCCGAGCCTAAATTGATCGCGCCGATGACCGAGCGTTTCATGGCGACCGACCGCTCCTTTGCGAAGGCCCGGCGAAGTGCTGCTCAACTCCCGCCCGGGTCGGCGGAAAGATCTGGATAGCGTTCGCGAATCAAGTCGAGAAACGGACGTACTAATGGATTGCCGTTGGACTGCCGCCAATAGACGCGGAAGCTTAGCCGCGTCGGCCCCTCTGCATCATGCACCTCCCGGAAGATGACACCGGGATAAGTCGCGCCAGTCGCACTTTCCAGGGCGAGGAGAATACCGAAGTCCATGCCCACCATGCAAAGAAGCCGGTCGAGCCCCACATCATGGCGAAGCAGCTTGCAAGGATCGGAAGATCCTAATTTGCTGATGAGAAGCTTGAGGAGTTCCGGTCCGGGGCCACGCTGTGACATCAAAAGCGGTTCGCGCCGCAGTTCGCCCCAGTGAACTACGTCATGACTTGCCAGAGGATGTTTCGCAGGGAGGGCTGCAATAACACGTTCGCTCCAGAGCACCAATGACTTGCCGCTCCAATTCGGATTGGGATCTGCCACGACAGCGACATCGATGGCTGAGCTGGCGAGGTCCGAAATGAGATGCTCGCTCGCGCCGTCGACAAACTGTCTATCGGCATCGGGAAAGCGGTGCCGGTGCTCGAGGAGGGTGGCTCGGAGATTGCCGGCTGACAGGGAGGTGTGGATCCCGATGGTCAACCGACCACTCTCGCGACGCGAGCGGGTCTTGAGGCGAGCGGCCATTGCTTCGGCTTCGCCTACGATGCGCCGGGCATCCTCGAGGAATTCTCGACCTTCCATCGTTGGTCGCGTACCTCCGTTGGTACGCTCGAATAGTTTGCTGCCCAACGTGTGTTCGAGATTTCGAAGACAGCGACTGAGCGTCGACTGCTTGATTCTAAGCGTCTCTGCCGCTTGACGGATGCTTCGATGCTGGGACGCAGCGATCGCCCAGCGTAGATCTCGAAATTCCACAGCCACGCTCAAAGCCCTATGGTGAGTTTTGGGGCCAAGTGTTTTCTTGCCCCTCCATAAATTGTGTTGCGTCAGCTCCTCCGACTTCGGCCGGCATACGTATTCCAGCACCGAGGTTGTTTCAATCCTTAGGTGCTTGAGAGAAAAAGACAACTACAGGCTACTCGCCGTCTGATAAATTCCGTTCTCTCTCTCTCTCTCTCTCTCTCTCTCTCTCTCTCTCTCTCTCTCTCTCCCTCTCCCTCTCTCTCTCTTCCGCTTTTGCGTCCGTTGTTCAGAGGACAATCAAGAGCACAGTGCGCAGGTGGCTGAGGACGATCCGCGGCTTTCAATCGTACGCTCGGCAGATCTTAGGCCGATCAGCAAGGCCCGTTTATCGCCTGGCAGATCATTCCGGCAACGTTCGGCATGGGGACTGGGTTGGTAACCGATATCAACGGGAGGGGACCTCGATTCTGAACGCAAGGCATCTGCAACCTGGAAGGCAACGGGTTGTCGCTGTATTTGCCGATCCTCCAACACGGCTGCTCCTCGATCCTGCCGCGAATGTCACGAATGATCCGGCCCAGCCGGCTGCGCGAATTTTGCGGTCGCTGACTGCGCATGCCTTACCTCCCTAGAGCTTGCGCGAAGTCGCTTTGTTGGTCTGTTTCGTCTCTTTTTCCTGTATGTGCCGAATGAGAAGCTGGCCTGAGGTCTTGTTGTGCTCGCGGGCGTAACGTTCGGAGGCGGCTGCATCGCCCCTGAGCAGCGCGCTGATCATTTTCTGGTGGTTTGAGATGACCATCTCGGGCCGTTCGAGGATTGCGTTCGAAGAAGCCATGTACATCCGAACCTGTTGTTCGACCAACCCGTAGTGATCGGCGAGGCGCTTGTGCCCGGAAAGGACGACGATCGCCTTGTGAAGCGCAAGATCACTATCAGTAATCCGCTTCTGGTTGCGGCTTTTCGCGGCCGCCTTCAGATCCTCGAAAGCCGCCTCGATCGGTTGCCTCCGATTCGGGTTGGCGGCAGCGAGCTGCGCGGCAAGGCTCTCCAGGCTGGATCGAAGTGTGTAGAGCTCCCATGCATCATTGGATGACAAGCTCGCGACCTCCCAGCCCAAGTAAGGCTTCTGCTTCACCAGGCCCTCGCTCATCAGCCGCTGCAGCGCCGCTCGTATCGTGCTGCGCGACAGGTTGAGCTCCGTGGACAGTTCGGTCTCTGTCAGTCGCTTTCCTGGCGTCAAGGCGCCACTGGTGATCGCCTGCCGGATAACATCGGCAGCCGCACGGTCCAAACTCCGCTTCTCGACCAATCCCGAGATGATCTTAGCAGCCATTTTTCCTCCAACCGCGTTTTGCGCGGAATGTTCGTTCTGAGGTCCCGGCAGATATTGGCGAACATTCGCCATTGACACCAGAGAAATCGTGCTGTTTGTTAATTGTCGACAATCGGCAGTTGAGCGGGGCCTTGCTTGCGCATTTCCGAAACCAAGGGCGTTAGCTTCGCCGGTCTGCAGCGCCTTTCGTCGTCAGCCGCCTCTCACAAGATCGTAAAGGCGGATGCGATCCTGGTATCGATTCCGTTCGAATCCGGCGGAGTGCCGCCTTGGAGCTTCGGCGGAGCGCCGAAACTGCAGTTCGACACGCTGTTGGTGAGACTGGAAACCGAACAGGGCATCGTGGGGTGGGGCGAAGCCTTCTCGCGGTGCGAGGACAAGTCGCTGAAGGCGATGATCGAGACGCGCGTGTTACCGCTCGTGATCGGCAGGAGCGCCCTGGAAATCGGCAAGATCAAGTATGATGTGGAATTCCGGCTCCAGAATTTTGGCCGCGTGGGCCCTATCATCTATGGCGTCTCGGCGGTCGACATCGCCCTGTGGGACATCCTCGGCAAGATCTCCGGACTGCCGCTCACCGCATTGCTAGGCGGTGCATTCGCCAGCGAAGTCGAGGTCTATGCCAGTCTGATGCGCTACGGCAATTGCGCCGATGTCGTCAGGGCCACCCGGCAGGCAATTGAGCGCGGATATCGTTACATCAAGTTGCACGAGATCACCGAGGACGAAATCCACGCCGCCGTCGAAGCCGCAGGGGCGCAGGCCGCCGTCATGCTGGATACCAATTGCCCATGGCCGGTGGCGGAGGCGCTCAAATACGATCGGCTTCTCGAGCCTCTCAATCTGTACTGGCTGGAGGAGCCGGTCTGGCCACCAGAGAACTATGCTGGGCTGGCCCGCATTCGTTCAACCGGGCGGCACCACATCGCCGCCGGCGAAAATGCCGGCAGCCTGCATGATTTTGTTGCGATGATCGCCGCAGGGGCCATCGACATTGCGCAGCCTGATGTCGCGAAAGCTGGCGGTATTTCCGAGCTCGTGAAGATCGCATCGCTTTGTCAGGCTGAATCAATCGAATTCGTGCCGCATTGTGCAATCTTCGGCCCCGGCCAGGTCGCGACCATACACCTCAATGCGGCGCAGCGATCAGTCCCGATGCTCGAGCGGCTCTATTGCGACTTCGAGGCCGAGATCTACGGCGGTGCTACGCTTCCGGTCAATGGAAAGGTTGCCGTGCCGACGGGGCCGGGGCTTGGCCTCGACCCTGATCCAGGTGTGATCAACCGCTACCGCGTTGCCTGAAGGACGGAGGCGTTGTGACATGGGCCATAGTTACATTCGTCTCAACAGCGTCGTCGGCGGACCATCACCTAGCCGCGCTGCTGCGCGCAATTGCGCTCTTCGTGAAGGCACGAAGGTTCGCGCAGGCCTGCCTGATCAGCTCGCGGGCGAGATGAAGCAGATCAGCATCGCGCTGGAAAGCGCGGTCCTGGACCAATTTATGTGAAGAGAGCGCTCATCAAGCGCGCTGTTTGCGCGTCTAACCCAAGAAGAGGGGACCCGAAATGGTAACACGGAGAGAGTTGCTTGCAGGAGCCGGAGCAGTTGCCGTGGCTAGCGGAGCGGGTCTCAAACCGCTCCCAGCGAAGGCGGCGCAAAGTAAAACCCTCGTGCTGGCGTCGATGGGCGCGGTCACCGGCAATTGGGATCCGACCTCTCACACGACCCTGGGGCAGTTGAAGTTAGAAAAGTTCGTATTCAATCATCTGACACGCTGCGAAATGCGGGAGGGTAAGTCTGAAGAGCTGACCCCGGACCTCGCCACCAGTTGGAAGCTGATTGATGCGCACACCCTGGAGTTCAAGCTTCGGGACGGCGTCAAATTCCACGATGGCAAGGAGTTCGGTGCTGAAGATGTTAAGGCGACCATGGAGTATGCCTCCAATCCGGCGCGCCCGGCATCCGCCCTCTATCCGGGCCGCGTTGATGTCGAGGTCGTCGACAAACTGACGGTCCGGTTGAAGACCGAAAAACACGGCTACCCCGCGTCTGCCTTCTGGTTCATTTCGAGCTTCCTTCCAATCCTGTCGGCAAAGGATATTGCCGATCCCGCGCTCCTCCAAAAGCGCCCGAACGGCACGAACGCCTTCAAATATGCGGGCACGCAGGGAGACAGGAACAGCCTCGAAGCGAATGATGAATTCTACGGCGGACGTCCCAAGATCGATCGGATCGTCTATGCCTACGTTCCGGACGCCAACACGCGCGCGCTGGGCCTGTTGAACGGCGAATATCACATTGCCGAACGGCTGGAGCCCGAGCAATACGCCTCGTTGTCAAGCAACCCGAAAGTCACCACCCACAGGGCGCTGACGACCGAAAACAAATATTTGCACTTCCGGTGCAACAAGCCTCCCTTCAACGACGCACGCATTCGCCGCGCAGTTTGCCACGCCATCGACCGCGATCAAATCCTGTCGCTGATGGGCGAGGCGGCCACACCGTCTAACTGCTATATTTCGCCGACCAAGTTCGGCTTCACGGACATTCCTGATTATCCCAAGTTCGATCCGGATGCCTGCCAGAAGCTTCTCGCCGAGGCAGGGTTTCCCAAGGGAAGGGGGCTGCCGCAACTCGAATATATCACCTCGATCGGGTTCTATCCGAAGACGAAAGAGTATGGCGAGCTGATCACAGCGATGCTCGCAGAACAGGGGCTTGATGTTCGCCTGACTGTTCTTGAACCGGCCGCGTGGGAGCAGGCGATCTATCGCCGCGCTGACGGCCAGGGCCAGGGCCACATGTGCGACGTCGGCTGGATGACCGGATCGCCGGAGCCGGATCTCGTGCTTCGACCGAACTGGCATTCAAGCGCCGCGCTGATCACTGGGATCAACGACCGGGAAATTGACGCGGCGCTAGACAAGGAACGCGCCGCTACAAACCCGGAAGAGCGCCGCAGCATTTTCAAGAATGAGACGTTTCCCACTCTCGCAAACAAGGTTCCGAGCTTGTCGCTCTTTTCCGCCGTGACCTTCCATGCCGCAGCCAGGAATCTGACGGGGGCATACTATTTCCCCAACGGGCCGATTGACCTGAGCAAGGCGGACCTGAGCTAAAGGGGCCGCAGCAAAAGTCTTTGGGAGGCCAGGAGCCGACATGCTGTTTGCGCTCGACTTTTTCGCTCGGCGCCTTGCACAAGGGTTGGTATTGGTCGTCCTCGTGACGATGCTCATCTTTACGCTGCTGCGCGTCGTTCCCGGCGACCCTGTGCGTATGATGCTGGGGCCAATGGCGTCAGTATCTGTCGCAGAGCAGACCGCCAAAGATATGGGCCTGAGGGATCCAATCCCGGTTCAATTCGGCCGCTATGTCGCGCAAATCCTGACGGGGGATTTCGGGAGCTCTTTCGTCAGAAGCGCACAAGGCGGCAGCACTGGCGGCTCGCGAGGCGGCTCGACTTTCGATGCCGCCAACCGTGCATCCGTTTTGGGCCTCATCACAACCAGTCTACCCTTCAGCCTGCTCCTTGCTGGCCTTGCATTCCTGTTTGCCTTGGCAATCGCGCTCCCGATCGGCATAGCCGCGGGCTTGAGATCAGGACGATGGCCGGATCGGCTTGCACTGCATTTGGCTTCCGTCCTGGTCTCACTTCCCAATGTATGGCTGGCCCTCGTTCTCATCTTTCTCGTCTCCGCCAAGGCCGGATGGCTGCCGGCGATCGGCTATCAGGGGCCGAGCTACGCAATCTTGCCCGCCATTGTTCTCGCGATCGAACTTGCTCCGACCCTCATTCGGTCCGTCTCGGTCTCGGTGAGCGGAAATCTTGTCGAGCCATACGTGTCGCAGGGTGAGATTCGCGGTCTCTCGCGCAGCCGAATGATTGTCGCGCACGTGCTGCGCAATTCGAGCATCCCCGTCCTCAATGTACTCGGGATACAGGCCATTGGGGTTTTGCTTGGTGGTCTGTTCGTCGTCGAATACGTCTTCAACTATCCCGGCGTTGGCCTTTTGATGATCAACGCGGTCTTCCAACGGGATTTCCCAGTTATCCAGGCCATCGCGATCCTCGCCTGTGCGACCTTGGTGATGCTCAATATTCTCGTCGACTTTGCAGCGATGGCGATCGACAGGAGGCTCCAATACTAGCATCGACGGAACTTTCGGCCAGGACCGACAGCCCTGCGGCAACACGAGGTCGCGGCATCGCGGCCAGCATCTTCGTGCAGGCATGGCGAACAACTGAGTTCAGGATTGGATTTGCCCTGTTTTGCCTGCTGATCATCCTTTCTGTCCTGGGACCCTACATTCTCAATCTGTCGCCGACCCAATTCAATGTCAGCAAGAAATTCCTGTCACCGGCACTGCTGGATCATTCGAGCTGGCCTTATCTGTTTGGCACCGATCAACTCGGCCGTGATCTGTTTACCCGCTCCCTCATCGGTCTTCGGAATGCCCTGCTGATCGGCATCACGAGCGTTGCGGGAATGTTCATCCTTGGCTCAGCCATTGGCATGATCTCAGGCTATTTCGGCGGATGGGCCGGCTTGCTCTTGATGCGGATCACAGACGCGCAGATGTCGATTCCCGCGATCATTCTGGCGATCACAGTTCTCGGCGTTTCACGTCCCACTCCGCTGGCCATCATCCTTGTTCTGATTCTTGCCGGCTGGCCGGCGTATTCTCGCGTAGCGCGCAGTGTGACCCTGTCCGAGCGCCGCAAAGAATATGTTCGAGCGATAAAGATTCTCGGCGCCTCAGACGCGCGGGTCCTGCTCGTTCATATCGCGCCCAACATCTTGCCTCCGATCGCCTTTGTCGCAATCCTGGACATTGCCCGCATGATGATTTTCGAGGCTGTGCTGGGCTTTATCGGGATCGGCATTCAGCCGCCCACCCCGACATTCGGCACCATCATCGCTGACGGCACGAAGTACATTTTGAATGCCTGGTGGATCACCACGGTGCCAGGCCTCCTGCTCGCGATCACACTCTGTTGCATCAACATCATGGGAGGAGCTCTCGAGCGATCTCGCAACAAGATCTTGCTAGGATTCGAATGATATCGCCGGTCAACATTCTTGATGTCCGCAATCTGACCGTCACCCTTGATCTCGGGCCGCGCGGAACGCGCGCCGTGCTCACCGACGTCAATCTGAGTGTCGGTGAAAACGAAGTGCTCGGCATCATCGGCGAGAGCGGCTCGGGAAAGACGGTGCTGTCGCGGGCGCTTGTCAGGTGGGTCACCAGCCCACTCGAAATCGAATCGGGCGCTATCAGTTATCGCGGCAACGATCTTCTGAGACTACCCCGGGCAAAAATGCAGGCGCTCCGTGGGCGCAAGATTGCCTACATAGGCTCCGATCCCGCCAGTGCTCTCGATCCAACCCTTCCGGTTGGCCGGCAAATCGTCGAAAAACTCAAATCCATCGAGCCTGATATCTCCAACGGCGAGGCAGAGGGACGTGTCATACGCCTGCTCGATGCCGTAAAGATGCCCGGCGCGAAACAGCGATTTGAGGAGTTTCCGTTCCAGTTCAGCGGCGGAATGATGCAACGCGCCCTGATCGTGGATGCGCTCGTGACGAACCCGGACCTTCTGGTCGCCGACAACATTACGCAACCTCTTGACGTTACCGTCGCTGCTCAAATCCTTCGGCTCCTGCGCGAGTTGCAGCGGGATTTCAAGACGGCGATTCTGTTCGTTTCATCTTCTTTCGGGGTCATCAACGAAATCGCGCACCGGGTTCTTGTTCTCGCAGGCGGCCGCGTCGTCGAGACGCAAAGCGTTCAGAAATTGCTCGCGGCTCCGCAACATGCCTATACAAAGCAGTTGATAGCGGACATCCCCCGCATATGGCAGAGCTCGACTGAAGCCGTTGCAGATGAGGTGTCACCTGCCGCAAATGATGTCATTCTGTCGGTGCGAAACGTCAGCCGGATTTATCCCGCGAGGGATAGAAACAAGCTGTTTGCAAACCAGTTCGTGCACGCGGTGCGGGACGCTTCGTTCGACGTTCGACGAGGTGACAATTTGGCGATCGTCGGCGAATCGGGGTGCGGGAAGTCAACGCTTTCGCGTCTCCTGAGCCGCCTGGAGGTCCCGGATTCAGGGCAGATCTTGTTCATGGGCGAAGATATCGCGTCTATGAAGGCCAAGCGCCTATTGGCGCTCCGAAGGAAATTCCAGCTTCTCCTGCAAGATCCGTTTAGCTCCATTCCGCCTCATCTTTCGATCGGGCGAACCATCGCCGAACCTCTCTACGTCCATGGAGGGTTGTCGCGTTCCGAGATCCGCGATCGGGTTGCGGCGACCATGCAGGAAGTCGGACTGTCTCTCGACCTGTTCGGCAAACTTCCGGTCGGATTGAGCGCCGGGCAGCGTCAACGTGTGAGTATCGCCCGGGCCCTCGTTCTCGATCCCGAGTTGCTCATTCTTGATGAGACGCTATCGGCGCTCGACCAGGTCGAGCAGCGCAAGCTGCTCGCCCTTTTTCAGCGGCTTCAGGACCAACGCGGAATTACCTACATCTACATCTCACACGATCTTGGGATGGTGCGGCGAGCCTGCAATCGCATCGCCGTGATTTATCTGGGGCGCTTGGTGGAACTGGCTGACAATCGGACCACCTTCATCGAGCCGAGACACCCCTATACCCGTGCGCTCTTGAGCGCGGTACCGGCGGTTGAGGAACGTCCTTTCAAGGCTGAGACCTACCTCCTGGAAGGTGAGCCGCCCAACCCAATCCACATCCCAGCAGGCTGCAGTTTTAGACCACGCTGCCCGTTCGCGCTCGATAAGTGCGCCATTGATGATCCGCCGCTCGCGGCACGCGGACGCGATGAATTGGCTGCTTGCCATCTGACAGAAATAGACCCGCACCATCAATGACTTTGCAGGATTGCGCGGCCATCCAATGGCGCTCCTATTCGGAGAGTGAACAGCATGGAGTTTGACTACATTGTCGTAGGATCCGGAAGTGCGGGATGTCCTCTGGCGGCGCGATTGGTTGAGCGAAAACAATCGGTCCTGTTGCTGGAAGCCGGGAAGAAGGAGCGTCTCAATCTGTCTCATGTTCCGGGTGCCCTCGTTTATACGATCGGGAATAGACGGTACGACTGGGCTTACAAGACGAAGCCAGATCCGAGCAGGGGCGGCGTGGTCGAGGACTGGCCTCGTGGCAAGGTGCCGGGAGGTTCATCTGCCATAAATGGGATGATCTTCATCCGCGGGGCCGCGCGGGACTATGACGCTTGGGAGGCGCTGGGCAACAGAGGATGGGGATGGAAGGACGTGTTGCCGTACTTCCGAAAAATGGAGACGGCGGATGAGGACAGAGACAATCAATTTCGCGGAGGGCTCGGACCTCAACGGGTCTCAGCTTTACGTTGGCGTCACCCCATTTCACAAAAGTTTATCGATAGCTTTCAAGCCGCTGGCATTCCCTTCAATGAGGATTTGAACGGTGCCTCGCACGAGGGAGTTGCCTGGAACCAAGGATCGACGCGCGCCGGGCGTCGGCTTTCGGCCTTCGAGGCCTTCATACGGCCAAAGCTATCAGCCAGTGATCTGACGTTCTTGGACGAGACGATCGTTCGCCACATTCTGTTTGACAAGACGCGCGCGAGGGGCGTTGCCGCCACGCATCGCGGACAAGATGTCGATTTCGTCGCAAGAAAGGGTGTCATTCTTTCGGCCGGCTCCATCAATTCCCCGCACTTGTTGATGCTTTCCGGTGTCGGTGATCCCCGTCATCTCACAAAACATGGCATTATTCCCCGTGTGGAAAGTCCTGAGGTTGGACGGAATTTGATGGAGCACCCGGGTCTGTATGTCCTTGCCGAACTCGATGTAGAGACCGCGAATGCACTGTCGCATCCGGTAAGGGGAGCACTCGCCTTGGCGGAGTGGGTCTTCAAACGGTCGGGGTTCATGAGCGTGCCGACGGCGCAAGTCCTCGCCTTTCTCAGATCGTCTCCTGAGCTTGCTGAGCCGGATCTGCAATTTCACCTCTTCCCGTTCGGCCTCACCAAGGAGAATGGAAGGCTGAAAACCCCGAGAGCTAACCTGGTGACCATCCTCGTGAACGTCAATTATCCGAAGAGCACGGGTCATCTCGAACTGACATCGAACGATCCTCTCGCTCCAATCGCCATCTTTCCGCGCTTGCTTGAACATCCTGATGATTTTGAGGGAGTTATGCGTGGATTGGATTGGGTCCGGAAGATCTGCTCTATGCCTCCGTTCGGCTCTCATGTCGTCAAGTTCAGGGACGCACCCGTACCAGGGGCCGGGCGGCAGGCAGATGAAGCGTATATTCGGAAAGCGACTGTCCCCTTCTTTCATCCCGTCGGAACTTGCCGCATGGGAACAGACGATCGTGCGGTTCTCACGCCTTCTCTCAGAGTGAGAGGTACTGAGAATTTGTGGGTTGCGGACGCCTCCATCTTTCCTCGTCATATCGCTGGGAATACCAACGCAACGTCTATTATGATCGGAGAGAGGGCAGCAGATCTCATCCATCCGTAGTCGTGATTCCGTAAATCAAAATTGGAGAAAGTCCGTGGCGCGCTTCTATGTGCCAGATAGGAAGGATGGAATAGGCACGCATGCATCCGACATCTGTCGTGCTCACTTCGAGAAATCGTATGACCACAATCGTGCGTGTTATCGTAATTGTGCCGCGCGCCATGGAAAACTGCCCCCTCATATTGGCTCAGATGACAATGTTACCGAAGCGCACCCTAGTGTCTCCTGAATCAGCTGCCGCGAGTCTGAGCGGGCCGCTCGCAAAGCGCGGCCTCCAGGGCGCGGTAGCGAGCGAGCGGCTTGCGTCGATTCGGCCAAAGAACCTGTAGGGATTAGATAAAATATTTTCGTGCAGTCATTATGGCTTCGCGCTATGCCTCTCGAAGAGACGTGCCTCATGGGAAAACATTCTGAGCGCTGCATAATCCTGCCGACCGGCGTCGCGTTATCGAGATGGCTTGTGTTGCTCTCCCGTCGCGTATGAATGCTACCCGTTCTTGCGAAGCAGACGCGGCCGCTTAGGCCGGGGCGAAATCTTGAGAATGCTCGCACAGCTCGACGGATCAACAAAGAGATCGGACGGATGAACGCCGAGCGCTTCGGAAATGCGATCGAGAACATCAATCGTCGGATTTTTCGATTGGCGCTCAAGACCGGCCAAGTAGGAACGATCGATCCCCGCCGTGCGAGCCAATCGTTCCTGCGACATGCCACGTTTGATGCGGATCCGACGGACGTTCCAGGCCAGTAGCGCACGAGGCTTCATGTCTCGAAGCTTGCCATTCCTCGATCGGTTAAAACACTGGCTATCGCCTACCATTTAGATGAAAGTCCGTGTTCTCGCCGCACAAGGAGAAGTGCGATGTTCCGAACCGAGAAACTGGTCGAGGGGCCTGCGGCCCTCTGTCAAGGCCAAAAAGCACGGGCCGTGTAGTCCCGGACCAAGCATCCGGGGTCGCAACCCCCCTGCTTTTTTACCCTGACCGCTACCCCCGCTCATCGCCGCGCGGCTAGTCGGTTGCATGCCGCAACCCTCAAGCCATGAAAGGCAACGACAAGGACGCAGACATCTGTCAACGCATCCGACCAAATCGTCCGCGAGGTCGAAGACGGCGTGCGACCCTGGATCAAGCCTTGGAATGCCGGTAATGACAGCGGGCATATCGCGCGGCCCCTGGGCGCCAATGGCATCCCGTAGCAAGGTATCAATGTTCACATGCTGTGACCGGAAGCCGTAACCAAAGGCTACCGATCGCCGATTTGGATGACGTTCAAACAGGCGCTGGACCATAAGGCCAACGTGCGCAAGGGCGAACACGGCAGCCTCGTCGTTTAAGCCGACAAGCTCGTCCTCACTGAATCCAATGCCGAGGCTGGCGACGCGGTCCATTCCGTTCATAAATGGTTGCACTGTTTGCCGGTCTCTCACACTTGATCAACCAAACCGCGTGCTGCGCAATTTGACGCTATTCGAGATGTAATTGGCTAAAGCGCAAGGCTTACACGCCGACCGACGTCAAACTCCCCAAGCAAATTCAAGGGCGCGAACACCCGTATCGGAAATCGCAAAGCTGTTGAAGCGGAGCGCGGCCGCGTTGCGGCAGAAGGGCGTTGAAACTCGGTGTCACGTTAAGTCATCAGCGATAACCCCGCATTTTTGAATGGCCGTCCGGCTGCCTTGTTTTATTGAATTGAGCTCAAGCATTCTGTGGGCATCGTTTGGTTCACGCTTGGGATCGCGGCGCAACACGATCGGCGCCTTCCGCCGATAGGCGCCGTCGCTTCCTGTCAGGTCGTGGCTAAGAGAATGCCGAGTTCAGCTCGCTCAGCCTCACGGAGATGGAAGGGCGGGTGGATAGAGAAAGACCCCCGGCCGTCATTGGTGGTCAGCGGACCAACTGTGGTCACGACAGCTTGCCGTCGCTCAGCTCATGGCCCGTAACACCGCCACGCAATAGCTGTCTGTAACCATACTCGGTCATCCACTTCGCGCGGGCCAAATGGCTGTCGAAAGCGCGCCTAGCACGCGCTGGCTCGCGTTCGGGATCGATATGCAGGATGATCCGTGACACCTTGCGCCAATCGGCCCCTTCCCTGTCGGCATCCAGCATCCGCGAATAGGTGGCGAGATGTCCCTCATCGTAACGGGTAAGCAGCGCACCGGACGGCGCACCGTCGTCGACGTGGGGACAGCGTGTTGGCTTCTGCATTGGCTAACCTCGGTTGGGGTTACCTGGACTGACCATTCTTGGCCGATTGGGCTGCTGTGCCTCGTGACATTTTCTGTATCACGTGATGTAATCTATCAGCCGGCTCGGCAGAAGATCATGCTCTTGCAGGGCGCTACATGCGCATAAAATCCTCTCGGGCGATCGCCAACGGCCCGCCTTAGTCGCGCGGGCTGAAAGAGGACCCGCCGCAGTGCGAAGCTTGCACACGGTACTTCTTTCGCGGACTCCGTTTGCGACTTCAATTGGGCGATTTGCTCTCTCCAAGTGTCTGCACCGCTCTATCGAAAGTGTGAAAGGGATGAGCACGTACGCGATAACATCCACTGCCAGGCCCTCGGGCTGCTTCGAAAGTGGTCGCCGACTTCGAACCTGAATCTGTCGGTTGACGTACAGCCTTCGTCGACGGCCTGTCGGCAACGAACTTTTTTTGTGCGATCGTTTTGCGGCCGGATCAGACGCTCGAACCCAAGTAGTGTGTACGCGAGATCATGTATTCCTTTCTCGGTGCGTTTATGCCGCCTTCCTTGAGGATTTTCTGCGCGGCTCGATGGCCGGGCGCTGGAATTCAGCTTCGTGCTTCAAGTTGCATCCCGCAAATGTTACAGGATGTATGCCGTCGATCGTTTGTTGCGGGCAAAGCGGACGACCCGCATTTATAGAAGTTTATTAACTGGGCCAGCCTTACAACCCGAACCAACAAGCGTTGCTGCTCATGTAATTCCATTCGCGCGCGGATCTATCAGCATGACTGCGCGCGCGTGATTTTGGATGCGCTTTGATCGAGGTTCGAAATGCCCAATGTTGTGGAGTTTCGTCGACCGAGTGCGCCGGTGCGGGCCACTCGTGAAGCAGCAGAAACGACCGTCCTTGGCAAGTGTGACACGCCGGTGGTGCCGTTCCCGATGGCGTGTGATTCCGGTCGATGTGCAAATCCAAATCCACGGCTTAAATCCATTCAAGCGAACGCCAAGCTCACGATTGATCATGCCATCGCCACGCTGGAGCAGACTCATCGTCAGATACGAGCTGCCATACAAAAGATTGGCGACGCTTCAGCTAGGGCCAACCTTGAAACCAGTCTCGATCTGATTGAGCGCAACCTCGAACTCGCCAAACTGAAATCGTCCTGTCTATAGCTGACGTTTTCACCGGGCGATCAGGTCGCTGCACGCGAGCATTCTAAGCACGGCAACCTTCCGCTAGCAGAGAGCCATAGCAAGTGCTTGCAAATGTCAAAATCGCCGGTCGGCTGATGGTTGGTTTCGGATTTCTCCTTCTGATGACCGCAGCAATTGGCGGCTACACGATCCATGCCTCCCGAAGCGCGAGCGGATCGTTGGCGACCGTGGTCCGCCAAAAAGATCACGTGGTCGAAGACGAGCGCATCGAATAGCGCGTATTTGAAACTCGGATGCATGTATGGACGGCCTTGGCAACCGATGACCAGTCGCATTGGGAGAAGGCCGCAGCAAGCGTTAAGCCAACATTTGCGCAGCTTGATGAGCTCGCTGCCGACACCAAGGACTTGGGTCGCCAAGCACGAGTGCGGGATCTCAAAATAGCCGTCCTCCTGCCAAGCAATTCGTGGTTTCGATAAATTGGAGATTACCGGCGGCGAAGGCCGCCGTAGGCGAGAAGCCGATCGAAGGAGTGGCTCACCCACCAAGCCCGAGCCCACATATGCGGCAAAGCCACAAGTAATCCCAGAGCAAACTTAGCGAGCCTTCTGTTCTTACTTGGCCTTCCAGCCCAAGAGCTTGTTCTGAAACCGTCCGCTATTGAGAAAAAGAAGAACCGTGAGCGACGCACCACGACGTCAACTGCAAGCTTCCAAGGAAACAGAGGGATCATCGATATCGCCGTCCCGTCAATTGAAAGCGTGAAGCCCAAGGCGACGTAGATTGAGGCCCAGCTTTCTGCGCCGCGCGTCATCCTCGTCTGGCGATGGGGCATATCTGGTAGCTGAAGCGCGACTAAGGGCTTGCCGATCACGCCTGCACCGCCTCAGATTTGACTGCCCAGTCGAGCTCGTTTCGCCCTTGATCTAAGCGCGCGAGCCGCGGCGCTATTATCGACGGCCCAAGTCGTCTGGATCAGAAGCGTCTTTTAATCTGGCTGCGGTTTCGCTCAGAGCAGAGAGCGCAGCTTGCATTTTGTCGGGCTGCGAACCGAGTGTCGTTTGAAGATGCTGCCGGTCAAGCTCGATGGCGCGATCGAGCGAGGAGCCGTATATCGCCGCAATCGCGATCTCCTTGGCCAAGCGCGTGAAGCTCTGCCACATGAGATAGAACATCAGCGGCGGGACCTGACAGTTCGCAAGCATCTCATAGCAGCGCGGTTCAGCGTTTTCGATCGCCCACCATTGCTGCGCGAGCACCACGAGCCGTCGAAAGTCTCGTCTCGTTCGGCTGAACTTGTCAGGGTCGACGCCGCCGATGAAGGCGCAATGATCGAGCCAATTCAGGCCCGCCATGATCGCAACTGGATAATCGACAACAGGAACGCCCTTGAAGTCGGCGACGGTTTCTTCGTGCGGAGCCTGCCTGAGAAAGGCATCCATCATTTCGGCCTGGCGGACGGCGCTGACCAAAAGATCTACGTCGCGCCGCGGCACCATCATCACGTAGCGGCAGGCTTCGAGCCGCGTGTGCTCCCAGATGGCACGCACATTCCGTCGGTGTCGCCCAGTCCACGCTTGCAGGCAGGGTAAACCAACCGGCCTTCATCGGTTTCCTTGAGGTACAGCGGAAGCAGCCTGTCGAGGGCTGACAGGAGCGTCAGAGGTTCGAAGAGATCGCCTATAGCCTTTTCGGCAGAGGCCAGAACCGACTTCTTTGATCGTCCCCATCCGAACATTTTGGCCGCCCCAGGTCCATGCTGCGCTGAATGCCGATTACAAGGGGGCTCGCCTGAAGACGCAAGTCCGCCCATATGCGGCCTTCGAATGATCCGGAGCCCGCCCGAATCGGTTAGTGGGTTATTAACCGCCGTTCGGCAGGCTTGCAGCCACGGTTATCGCTGCCTAATCAGCCCCCCAGCCCAAGGCAGCGTAAGATGGCCGGCGGTGGATGACCTCCGCCGGCCGTTTTGCTCGAGAGACTGTCCGCGCTCGCTGCCGTTACGGAGCCTTCGAAGGCCCGCCTCGCAGTTGACGGTATCCGCTGTTGGCCATCCAGAGCGCGCGCTCAAGATGGGTTTCAAATGCCTGCCGGGCCCGCTTGGGCTCGCGGTCTGGGTCGATACCAAGGACGATCCGCGATACCTCGCGCCAGTCAGCGCCCTCGGCATTGGCGTCGAGCAGGCGCCAATACGTGGTCATGTGCTCTTCATCGTACACGGTAAGGTCGGACCCAGAGGGCGCTAGATTGGCGAGAACTGGATTGAGGAGAGGCGGCATTGGCTTCCCCGCGATCATTGGTTGTGACACCGGGATATTTCCCGGTGTTTGTGTCGGCGGCGTGACCGGTGCAGGATCATCCAAACAGCCGGGGGCTGACATTGATGATGAAACCGGCCGATGCGCCGATGATAGCGCCGACTAGGCCATAGCCGGCGGCGCCACCGGGACCGATCATCACCGCGCCGTAGAAGAAGCCGATACCTGTACACAAGACAATCATGCCGATCAGTGCCTGATCGTTCAGCTCTTCGATCGGGTGTAGGCGTTGCTCTTCGGAGCTTTGCACATAATGACCGGCTGGCTCACGCGAGCCGCAGTGCGGGCAGGCGACGGCCGAAAACGAGACATTGCCGCCGCAGTCGGAGCAGCCAATCAGTTCCTCTTGTACGCGCCCGCCCGTCATGCGTCCCAACGTAGCCGCGTCGCTACCATGGTGCTACAGGCTTTGCCCGCGGTCCACAATCACTATTCCTCGGCCCGACCGATCGTCGCCTAGCAGCTCGCCAGAGGAGGATCGCGGAGCGGCACTGCCGAGATATTCGACGCGGCCCGCGCCCGCGTCCAGGCCGCCTGGGAGGAGCTGGCGGTCGCGCGACGGCCGCCGATTAAAGTGCCCACCCGGCTAACCGTCGCATGAAGCATACCGCAGAACGTCCAAGCGCCGATCCGGAAGCAGCGGCCCTCCGGTGGGTGCCGATGTTGAAGCCTGACTTTGGCTCTGTCGGCAGGCGGATCGAATGGAAGGCGACCGTATCGCGTGGGTCCGCCACCTTGCCGAAGCGACGGTACGACGGCGTACCCCTTGGCTGTTCCGGGCATTCGAACTCTGATGATCTTCACTGCCGCGACGTATACTTCCAGATCGGCTTGTGAGAGGCCGGGGCGGCCTGGATAACACCCGAGCTGACGAGTGAGCCGCAGATGTCTCACGTGGCTCGTCGAGCAACGCAGCAGTTGAAAAGCTTCGCTTTCCGTCCACATCTGCGAGTTTGGTTTGAGCTGCGCTTCATCGCGCGATTCAAACACGGTGCACCTTTGCGTGTCGATATAATTAATGGTTCAATACGTGTTATAAAAAACAATACAACTTAAACGTTGACAGGGCCGAATCGCATTTCCTATTGTCGCGATGAGGTCCAGAAAACCTCGTGCGGCAGGCGTAATCGTTTTCCTCAGAGTCCTGCGTCCTCGCGCGTATGTCCAGTGGCGCAAGCCTAAAGGCGCGAGGGAGCGCCTGTCGTTGCTTATTTCTGGCTCCGGACGACTATCTCGATCTCAGAAAGATCGACGGAGAAAACGACAGTGAAAACGGTAACAAAACAAAAGGCAGACAGAGCTTGCGCCAAAGAGTTGAAGATTTTGGCACGGGTCGAAAAGGATCTCGAAAATGCACGCGGCTCCGGAGCGGTTGAAGACGTCTTCCTTGGGCTTGAGGAAATCTACTCGATGCACATGCGCACCGAGCATCAAAGCGTCCGAGCAAGATGCGAAGCCATCTTGCGCGCCGGCAGTTTGCCGAAGGCGTAACTGACGATCTTAGAGCGCCCCGTAGGGAGCGCTCTATGCATTTGAGCAACGCGGCCGGCAAAAGCCGGCATCTGAGGGCCCCGGCACGCTCCTAAAAGGTGGTAATAATCCGTGCGAGACCTGATCATCGCCGCGATTCGTCAGTCGGACTGCCCCTGCGAAAACTTTGGCGGAGAGTTCCCGACTGAACTCAGCTGCCATCACTCTCTTAATATTCTTCATGATGCTAGCGAGAAGGCTTCCGTCATTGTCGAATTGCTCCGCGCAATAAGCAACCTGGACGCCCGCCTTGCGGCAGATGAACTCGTAGTGCGCGCTCTCGTCAACGTCCTGAAAGCGTCCCCATCGGCTCACGTCGAAGACAAGCAGATGAGCGAAGTCAGCGCGTCCCGATTGCACGTCTTCAACCAGTTCGGTAAGGCCCCCCGGTTTTCGATTCTGAGGCCGCTTTCTCCCTCGTCACGATAGGTGTGGACCATGGTTAGCTTGTGAAGTTCGGCGTAGGTCGCGATGACCACTGCCTGATTCTCAATCGAGTATTGCTGGTAATCCGTCGACATGCGGACATACTGCGCCGCCCGTCGCGCTTTCTGAGACTGAGGCAGACGTTTCGCGTGTACAACAAGGGTGTTCCCCATGTTGCCTCCCCGCGGCTATATCGCGTCGCGCTGTATTGCGCATCGCAAACCATTTAGGCGCATCATCAAGTCCGCGCCATCGGAGAGTGTATTCAGAAAGAGTCAACTGCTATGTCGTTTTTCTTGAAAGCACGTTGCGGCGGGCGAAGCGAGCTGCAGAGAAATGCGGGTTTGCGCTTTTGGGCCGATTTTGTTGCAGAAGTCGGTAGGATCGACGCTCTCAGCCGGGCTGAGATCTGAAAATTTGGGCTCGCGATCTCTTGGCCGCCTGCCCGGCATGGGCTGCGGAGACGGCCGGGCACTGATGCCTGACGCAACAACGCGACGGACGCACTTACGCAACGCATAGTGCGGCCGTGTTGGGTGGATGGAGCGCCAGCTTGGCAAAGCGACGAAGGTTCTGAGCTATTGCTGCAAGCGTAAATTCGAACCGCGCGCCGGCCGGTCCACGCAGTCTTAGGCGGTCGAACCGCAGGATCCGCTTGAGGTGCGCAAACAGCATCTCAACCTTCTTGCGATCTCGTCGGGTCTGATCGTAGGCAGGTGTCTTCGATAGCCCGGGCGACATCGCGCGCTGCCTCGTGCACGTGGCGGCTTCCGGCTCGGCGAGTTTGGACAGCACTTGGATTTGGAGCGGGCAGTCGCGGCAATCGGCGACGCGCGAGAAATACGAGATAGCGTCATCTCCGCGTGGTCCGCGTGCGCGGCAGGATCTTGCCGCTGCGGCAGACATATTGATCGCGCGCCTCGTCATAGATGAAATCGTCGCGGCTGAACGTGCCGTCGTCGCGCTGTGACTTGTCGATCACCGGGATGTGGGGCGCGATCCCCTTCACATCGACCAGGAAGTGGAGATTTTGGGCCGCGCCGTAGGCCGTATCCGCGACGAGCCAGTCGGGTTTGATGCCGAACGTCTTCTCAGTCCTTTCGATCATCGTTTGGGATGCGCCAACCTCGGATTGGCGGATCGCCCGGGACGCTTCGACATCCATGATAATACCGAACTTGATGTCGATGAGGTAATTGTCGGCGTAGGCGAAGAACGCGGCGTTGCGCAGTGCGCCAGTCCACTGCGCGGCTGGGTCGGACGGCGCGACAAACTTCGGCACGACGTCGGTGGCACACCCCATGCTGGATCGTCGAGATTGGCGAGATAGTCCTGAACGGCGCGCCTAGCCCCCATCGGGTCGATGTCGTGGCTCCATTTATCGCCCGGCGTCGAGCGGCACTTATTGGCGTCCGCCGCGATCAAGCTGGCATCGACGGCGAAACCATTGCCGCCGACAAGGCCAGCCTTGATGCACGAAGCGACGACGCGCTCGAAGACGTGACGAAAGACATCATGATCGCGAAATCTCTCGTTGCGGGCGCGCGTGAATGCCGAGTGATCCGGGATCCTGTCTTCTATGCCAAGGCCGCAGAACCAGCGATAGGCGAAATTGAGCTGAACCTCGCGGCATAGTGCGCGCTCCGAGCGGATCGCGAATACGTAGCCAAGGATGAGCATCCGGATCATCAGCTCCGGATCGACCGATGGTCGGCCAGTGTTGGAGTAATGCGGCGCAAGCTCGACGCGCACCCACGACAGATTGAGAACTGCCGCAATTTGCCGAACCTGATGGTCGTCCGGCACTACGGCCTCGAGGTCGAACGCATAGAACAGATGACCCTGCTCGCCCTTGCGCCGCCCCATCATCGATTCTCTCCGTCGATAGCCGCTTCACTTCGACGGAATCACGGTTCGCACCGCTCCTCAAGGTAGTTCTGCAACAAAATCGGCCCGTAGCCGACATGTCCGGCGCAGCTCTTTCGTCTGCTTCTGACGAGGCAACCAGCAGGATATCGTCGTTGTCCTTGTCGATGATGTTGAACGCCCATCCATCATGGCTGTGGCGATCGCCACGTCGGCCTTCTTCTCCTTATTGCCGCTATTCTTGTTGTAGACGTGGGTCTTGAAGCCGGCCTTGTCGACCATCTTCCAGAATGAGTCGCCGGGAGGAGGTGAACCCCACATACCGCCCGTCAGCTGGCAAACCGACAGCCCTGGCAGCAATTTAGGATTGGATGAATTCTTCAAGCTCGTCGATCATCTGTTTACCGGGTTTGATTCCTCCGAAAGGATATCAATGGCCTCGAGCCTTGCGTCATACTCCTCGTATGTGCCGAGCAGGGCTTGGCCAACTGTCAAGTTGTGCACGGGATCGATAATCGAGGGGGAGTCGTAAGTTAGGGAGGTTGGTCCAGTAAATAGAACTTCTTCGCCACGCTCGTCGCGTCGCAACGTTCGGTCCGTACACCATTTGACGAGTTGCGTGACCTCTCCCTTCCCGGACTCAATGATGGACGGCAGCTGCCGAACCGAGTAGAAATTCGTCCGCGCAGAATACATCTGCCGCGAATCCGAGCTCATGCGCTCGTCTGGTTGAGCGGTAAGGGTCAGCAGGCGCTTGCCTTTCGGACGCTCGAGCGTACCCTGAATTAGACCGCCTTCTCTGATCAGTCTAATGTGCGCCAGCTTTTTTGGAGCACCAAGAACCTCTCGTCCCGAGGCGAGAGCTGCATCATTTACCGTCACGTAAATGTAAGGGATGTAGTAGCCAGTCTCACCGTCGGGATCACGAACTTGAATTCCTGAATAGCACTCCAAGTATGGCCCGACAGTGCTTGAGCGATAGCTCGCGACCCCCACAATGGCGATTGCAGGGTTTGCTGCAGGTGCTAGCTCCTTCGGCAATAAACAATTCGCCTCGTGCCCCACGCTGAACATAAGGTTTATGGCTTGGCAGCCGAGAAACGCAGTGCCACGATTTTTGCCCCCATGGTAAAGAGGCGCATCAAGCGGAATGCCTTTGACGTCGGGCATCGCATCCTCCTTGATCTCAGAATAATTCGCGCGGTTGGAGATTGAGCTATTCATCTCACCGCGCCTCTCCGGTTGTTGAAGCGCCCCTGAAGCGACTGTACTGCGCTGGCAGCGATGTGGGTTCGGTAGTCCGTACGGCACATCGATCCGGTGATAGCGATCTTCGCTACGCGAGGCCGCAGTGCCGTTTCTGCGCCTTGCACCTCAATCCGCCGGATTAAACGATCCGAAAACATCCGACACGCTTGACCTTCTCCATTCTAGAAGCCGGCAGCTGTCCTGTGCTGCCGGATGCGCCTGATTGTGCATCCATTCCGGCGGAGCGTGCTCACCGATGATGACGTCAAGGCGAGTGGGTGATTCCTATTTGTCTATCAGTCGTTATGCAACGTCGATGCCAGGCACCTCGTGCGGTTTATACGGCTCATTGGCTGACATCAAATTGGGTACGAGTGACCCGACAACTTTCGACTATTGTTCTGTTGCCTTCCTCGCTTGTCCGATTGACGACGCGATGTCGAAAGCCCGACATGATCAAGTATCCGGACAGAAAGTCGATGAGGCTCTCTCACGAGTTTTCGCAACAGCATGGCTATCGCCATTGTGTCTCGATTAAACCAGATCAGCGCAACATTATCGCTCGCATGGTCGAAAACGCAGGCCCTGACATCGCCGTCTCGGTGGTGAGTCGGAAGACCTCCAGCGCCTGTGCAAGAGTCACGTGAGGCTGACTTCCCATCAGAGTCTCGGCGCGGCGATTGCACGGAATGGATACTCCAATTCGCAAGACTTAGGAGAACCTCATGCGTTCTGCGCCCCACTTTTCGATCCACAAGGAGCTCAGCACCGTTCGGCACCGGTATCGCTCCGCTCGCGGGTACCGATCCTATCTCCGAAACCGGAGGAAATTCGGTCGCAAATTGTCGGCGTCTAGAAGGTGGGGTAGTTCGGCAAAGCCAATGCAACAATCCAAAGGATGGCTAACGCCTGAGCGGCGGAAGCATGTTCGCGACGTGAAATCGTTATCGAAGTGCTTTAGCGCCAATTTACACGGGTACTGCGCACAGGCTTTAGGAATCAAAGATGATACGTAGCAGAGGGCAGATCGCCAAGAGTCCGGGGCGTGGTGCAGACCGCAACTCTTGGCTTGCCCGACTTTCAATGCTCGTTCTCAACCATTTTGATCAACACGCCCGTCATCCTTTTTGATGCTGAAAACCCCTGCACCGCCACTGATCGAGGGAACCAAGAGTTATGGGACGTGTGAGCGAAAAAGTCATTTTGGTAACCGGCGGGGCTCGAGGGATGGGGGCCGCTCATGCGCGCCTGCTGGTAGCCGAGGGCGCGAAAGTCGTGATCACCGATATTCTTGACAATGAAGGAGCGACTTTCGCGGCCGAACTTGGCCCATCCGCGATCTATGTGCGTCAAGACGTCGCCCAGCCAGGGGAATGGTCCCAGGCGATCGCAGCTGCGGAGGGCAAGTTCGGCGCGCTGCACGGCCTCGTCAACAATGCAGGCATCGCGAGTATGGCTCCCATCGAGCGGTTCCCGCTCGAGCAGTGGGAGAAGACCCTGGCTGTCAATCTCACCGGTGTATTCTTGGGAATGCAGACTGCCCTACCTGCCATGCGCCGCGCGGGCGGAGGCTCGATCGTCAACATCTCGTCGGTTGAGGGGCTGAGGGGTAGTGCTGGGCTTCACGCCTATGTTGCTTCCAAGTTCGGCGTGCGGGGCATAACGAAGTCCGCTGCCTTGGAGGCCGCCGCGTCCGGCGTTCGCATAAACTCTATCCATCCGGGCTTCATCAACACTCGGATGACAGAGAACATCGATCTTTCCGGTTTTCCAATTCCGCTCGGGCGGCCAGCCGAGCCGCAGGAAGTGTCACAGGCAGTCTTGTTCCTGCTTAGCGACGAGTCCTCTTATCTTACCGGCTCCGAAATCGTCGTCGATGGCGGTCTGACGATCGGCGTCCCGCAGAAGTGTCAGGCGGTCGAAAACATCTTCTGACTATCAGCGGACGGATTGTCACATCAAACGAGATGGAATGTCGCGATGTATTACACCAGTGGAAATTACGAAGCTTTTGCTCGGCCCCGCAAACCCGCCGGCGTGGATAGCAAGACAGCATGGTTCGTTGGTTCGGGGTTGGCTGCGCTCTCCGGCGCGGCCTTCTTGATCCGCGACGGGCAGATGCGTGGCGACCGTATCACCATCCTCGAACGACAGACGGTTCCGGGGGGCGCGTTGGACGGTTGTCAGGATCCGGAAAGGGGATTCGTGATTCGAGGTGGTAGAGAGATGGAGGATCATTTCGAGTGTCTCTGGGATCTGTTTCGTTCGATCCCATCGCTCGAACTTGAAGGCGCCAGCGTGCTCGATGAGTTTTACTGGCTGAACAAGGATGATCCGAACTACACACTACGGCGGGCGACGGTGAAGCAGGGGCAGGATGCCCATACCGATGGCCTCTTCACACTGAGCGAACAGGCCCAGAAAGAGCTGATTGCCCTTTTTCTTGCCACTCGTAAGCAGATGGAGACCAAGCGCATCGACGAAGTGTTCGGGAGAGATTTCTTCAACAGCAATTTCTGGCTCTATTGGCGGACCATGTTCGCCTTTGAAGAATGGCATTCAGCCCTCGAGATGAAACTTTATCTGCATCGATTCATCCACCATATCGGCGGCCTGCCGGATTTCAGTACGCTGAAGTTTACCAAATACAATCAATATGAATCGCTCGTTCTGCCGTTATCCAAATGGCTGTTGGCGCAAGGCGTCAACTTTCGCTACGGGGTCGTAGTCACCGATATCGATTTCGACATAAAGCGTGGCCGCAAGCAAGCCACAGCCATCCGCTGGCTGGAGAATGGCATTGAGGGCAGTCTCATTATTGGCGCCGACGATCTTGTTTTCATGACGATCGGGTCGCTGACCGAAAACTCGGACATGGGGGACCATCACACGGCCGCCAGGCTCAACGAAGGACCGGCGCCCGCCTGGGATCTGTGGCGGCGTATTGCGGCCAAAGATGCGGCCTTTGGACGCCCAAATGTCTTTTGCGGCAATATTCCTGCAAGCAAATGGGAATCGGCGACGATCACGACCCTGGACAAACGCATTCCAGCATACATCCGCAAGATCGCCAAACGCGATCCGTTCAGCGGCAGGGTTGTCACAGGAGGCATCGTTACGGTGAAAGATTCGAGCTGGTTGCTCAGTTGGACCACAAATCGCCAGCCGCATTTCAAGCGCCAGCCCAGCGATCAAGTCGTCGTCTGGCTCTATTCGCTATTCGTCGATAAAGCCGGCGACTACGTGAGGAAACCGATGCAAGATTGTACGGGCGAGGAAATCACGCAAGAATGGCTTTATCACCTCGGTGTGCCGGTTGCGAGTATACCGGAACTCGCCGCTGGGGCCGCCAAGACGGTCCCGGTGATGATGCCCTACGTCACTTCCTTCTTCATGCCGCGGCAGGCGGGCGACCGGCCAGATGTTGTGCCGAAAGATGCGGTCAATTTCGCCTTCATCGGCCAGTTCGCGGAGTCGGGTGAACGGGATTGTATCTTCACGACGGAATACTCCGTTCGGACCGCGATGGAAGCCGTGTATATCCTCCTCAAGATTGAACGTGGCGTGCCCGAGGTATTCAACTCGACCTATGATATTCGCAAGCTGCTTGCAGCAATGGGTAGACTGCGCGACGGCAATGAAATTGAGATCCCGGGACCTGCGTTCCTGCGCGAGCTCATTCTAAAAAAGATTGAAGCGACTGAGCTTGGCGAACTACTCAATAAATATCACCTGAGTTGATTAAGGCAGCGGACGCTGCGGCTTCGCTCGGATAGAGAAGCGCTGTCCTGCGCCGTGACGGCTCGGACTCGCCAAGGCGCGGATCAAACGTTCGCGCCGATCTTCCAGGCAACCTTTAGGCGTACTCTGAATTCGGTGTTCTTTCGGCTTGATGTTATTCTCGCCACACGCATCCGATTAACCTCTTGCCACGAGGTGAGGGCGAAACTAGCTAGTGGCTCGTCACAGTGATCTTGATGGTTTGATACCGGCCAGCTTAGGATCGGCAAGTTTTCTGGCGGCACAAGGACTTCGATGCTTCTGGGGATGCAGGATTCGGCGGGTGGCCGTCCGGACATGTGCGAATAGGTATAGATGAACGCCAGATAATGGCCCTGCTTCTCGGTAAAGCGTGCGCCTGGTTTTTGACTCATGGAGCGATTCATCCGTGCCTCCTTAGTCGTCCGTGAAGAACAGGTAAGGGGCTGATCTGGAGTCGTTGTTTTTCGGCTGCGGCGATTTTGTGATTGCAGGCTTTGACAGTGCGGTAGCTCGGAACCTGCAATTTGCAGTTTGAGATTCCCTCGAATCGCACGGCATGATTCGGCGCTCGTATCGGGAGGAGCCGATGCGACCGAAGAAGCCGAAGGCGACGGACGAAGGTGATCTGTTCCGGGCCAGGCTCAAGCAGGTCATCAACATGGAGCACGAACTGGTTCAGCACGCCGGCAAGATCAATTGGGACTGGATCGACTATCGACATGAAGGCGCCGCGCGGGCTCGACAAGCCGCTGTTCCAAAAGCTCGTCGCCGGCGAGTGGATCGACCGGCATCAGAACCTGCTCATCATCGGCCCGACCGGCGTCGGCAAGAGCTGGATTGCTTGCGCCTTGGGCCACAAGGCCTGCCGCGACAACCGCTCCGTGCTCTGTCAGCGGCTGCCGCGGGTGTTCGAGGCGCTTGCCCTCGCGCGGGGCGACGGCCGATGGTTGGGTTGCCGATGAGCTCCGCGCTTTGACTTCCTTGTAGACGTTGCTGATCGACATCGCGGATGTTGCGACACCGCGCCATCGACGAACCGCGTTCGGATGCGAGATCGGCGTGATAGCCATCGATCTTGGCGAGCATCTCCTGCACGAGCGCCGGATCAAAGTCGATAGCGACTGCTGCTGACTTTGCCGTCGTTTGTCCCTGTTGCGTTGCTTGGCCTCGGCGAGCTCTCATGCGCTTGACCTTGCCGATGATGGCGTTGCGAGATACGCATCGCCACCCCTCGCAGACCCCGAGTGGCCCGCGCTCCACATGCATTGCAGAAGCGACACCTCCTCAGAATCCCATGCCGATGTGGCTTGATTGACCATCGTTCGTCATCGTCACGAGCACGAGTCGATGGTCGTTTTGATTGTCGCCAAAAGCAGTGCGTGTCGATGTTTACGCTTGTTCGCCGCTATTCGATGTTCGGAAAGGTTTTTGGCTGCGACGATCGGCCTGCCTTATAAAATAGGCAGACGAACGTGTATTTATGCCTGCGGTTGCATCGTGTCCGGAAAGTTGATCCGCTTACGTTAACGGCTGTTGACAACATGCGTTAACGGCGTTGCAATCACCAGCACGACAAACGGCGGTGAGTTTACCAACTAACAACAGCAGCTAGACCACGACGGCGTTACTGCTCGCACACGGCTACTAGCGTGGGTACCCGAGCGTTTGCGCGGAAGGATGGGCCATGCAGTCGATCCCTTGCTAGGTGTCGTCGGTGCCGGGGATCGTGCCGTTCTCGGAATACTGCCAGAGCTTCCGGTGCCGCGACGCCGACGTCTCCGGAGGTGACGATGCTGACGTCGACTCGACTTCAACCATTTCAACAGCGACGATGCAAACTTGGTCGCTTGGATCAGCCCTGCGGGCAGCAGGCCGCCGGAGCCGCCGCCGCCGCCGCCGCGGATGGTCGAGCAGCGCCTGGACGGCCTCGTGCAGATCGTCGAGCGGGGCTCAAACCCACCTTCGAGAAGGTCGTTCAATTCGAGCCGCAGCATCTCGTCATCCCAATCGGTGCGTCGAAGGCCTCGAAGAGACGCGACCAAGCGCGAAGCTCGAGACAATACCCGAGAGTGTACCAACAGCAACGGGACAGCTCGCAGAGATGGAAGCAAAAGTAAAAAGATCAAACAGCGTCATAGCAAGTCCGCCGATCTGGAAGCTAAGCGCGCGCTGAACCGCCTGAAGGAGGTTGACCCGGAGGGATATGAGGCCTTCCTTCGTAAGCGCGAGAACCGCGGGGACACTGGCGGTTTCGGCCCGGCTGGACGGGCGAGGCCATAGTCACCACCACATTCCTCGCCGTCGCATTCGCACAACTCTGGCGCGTCGTCGCCATGCGCAGCAGCCGCTCCGGTACCGTTTTCAACGAGTTCACGCGCAATCCATGGGTCTGGCTGCGCTCGGCCTGTACGGCCCTCTGCTCGCAGTCCCTCTCTACTGGCCGCCGATGACAGAGGTCTTCCACGTCTGCCACCGACGCTCACGATGTGGAGCATTGTCGCGGGCTACAGCCTGACGCCGATGCTGCTAATTCAGGTCAGCCACGCCGTCATCGTGCTTGCAAAACGAAGCCGTTAAATGGTAGCCGCGTTGCTTGGCTCGAATTCGCCGTCTGCATCATCGTGATCGGCGTGGCCGGATGTATGCTCATGGTCATTGCGCCCTACGGAGGCCTGATCTCCGAGTGCGAGCCTATTGCCCTCAGGCGCCCGGCCGATTCCGTTCGCTCGCGTTCCCGCGGATTACAGCCCCCGATCTCCCACAGCGGACCCAACGTCACTGCAAATTCGATCGCGAGGATGGGATGGCGGCTCGAACAAGAGCTCGTCCGAACGCTCTAGATGTTCTTGTTATGCGGTCAAGTTCGCCCATTCCACAGACCACCGATTGTGACGTCAGAAAGAATAGTGATCGCGTCTCAAGGACGTCAACAGCGGGGGTAAGCCTACAAGATCATGTAGTTGTAGTATTACTGTTTGCACGGCTCTCTGCTGGAGGCCGTTCGCTGACACGGGGGAGCCATGTCGACAGTTGCCAGCGCAATTCGGCGCCTTTGGTGGCGACGCTTTCTTGCTCTTCTGGCGATCATCGTGATCATTGCTTTGATCGCAGTCATGACCAGCTCCCAGCTTGGCGCGACAATCGAAGCTCTGACGCCGCCTGGTCTCCCTGAACCGGTTTCCGCGAGCGAGCAGGTTTCGCTCGATCAGGGCTGGAACGCCGAAGACGCCGATCGATTCCATCATAAAGCCCAGGGCACGCAGACCTTACCGATCCCGCTGTCATGGTTTCTCGCCCTGGAAGCGCCGCTGAACTCGCCTTTCGCTATCCCCTTTTTCAAACGAGAACGGTTTTCTGACAACCGCTATTTACTGCGGTTTGGATTCATAGAGTCTGCCGAAAGCGAGAACAATGAGTACGGTTTGCCGATCGGCTTTGCATATTCGCCGTTTCAGTCGATCCGCGGGCTTTCGCGTAAGGAGACTGCCGTTGGATTGACCTGTGCCGCGTGCCATACCGGCCAACTGATCTTCAAAGAGAAGCGCTATGTCATTGAAGGCGGCCCCGCCGTGACCGATCTCGGTCAATTGACAAATGCGCTCCGCGCTGCGCTCGCACAGACCGCTTTGTCGGCAAAGCTACCCTTCTTCGACGGTCGCTTCGGGCGGTTCGCGAAGCGCGTTTTAGGAACCGAGTACAGCGATCTTACACGCGTCCAACTGTCCAAGGAGCTCGATGGAATACTTGGTGCTCTGATCGATCAGCCCGCTGGGATCGACGTCACGGAAGGGTTTACCCGCCTCGATGCGCTCAATCGCATCGGCAACCAGGTGTTCGCACTCGACCCCAAGCGCTACGGCAACTACGTCAACCTCAACGCCCCTGTCAGCTACCCGCACATCTGGACATCGTCATGGTTCGATTGGGTGCAGTACGACGGCTCGATTATGCAGCCATTGGTGCGCAATGCCGGCGAGGCGATGGGGGTTTCGGCGGAGCTCAACCTCACCGCCCCGCCCAAGGGGGGACGTTTTGCCAGCAGCATCCCCTTCGATAATCTGCACTGGATCGAACAACAGCTCGCTGGAAAGGACCAGCCGCTGGTGGCGAAAGCCTTCACCGGACTGAATGCGCCAGCCTGGCCCGACAGCTTTCCTGCGATCGACAAAGCCAAGGCCGCCGTGGGAGCCCAACTCTACGACAAACATTGCAGCGGCTGCCATCTTCCAGCGCTGACGCCGGACATCGTGCACGGCAAGGCCCCGGACGCGGAGTTCTGGAAGAACTTCGGCCCTATCCGCTGGCGCGGTCGCGATGGGCAGGAGAAGCAGACGAGGGAATCCGTACTCAACGTCAAGATCATCAAGCAAAGCCATATCGGCACCGATCCGGCCCAGGGCGACGTGCTGCGCAATCGCACCGTGGACACCGCCGGCAGCGAACTGGCCAGGGCGGGCCAGAGCAGCCCAGGACTCGGCCTCGACATCGATGTCTGCCAACGGAAGGCTGACAACACGCTGGATACGATCCACCTCTCGGACCATGCGATGCAACTCTACGCGCTTGCGCTCGGCGCCGTGGTCCAATCCGGCATCGACGAATGGCTTCGGTCGACCGGGACGGTCCAAGCGGAGATCGAAGGCGATCGGCCGAACTGTCTCGCGGCAGGTTTCGGCTATAAGGCGCGTCCGCTGAACGGCGTATGGGCGACTGCCCCGTTCCTGCACAACGGCTCGGTGCCGACGATCTACGATCTGCTCAGCCCGGTTGCGGAGCGCCCACAAGTCTTCCTGCTCGGTGAGCCCAGCTTCGATCCTGTCCGCGTCGGTATCGTGACACGGACGGTCGCTCCTGAAGGCAGGACCTACGACAGCAAGGGCTACTTCATCATCGATACGTCGAGGCCCGCCAATCGCAATACCGGCCACGAATTCTCGAACGAGAAGCATGAGGGCGTCATTGGCCCTGCGCTGTCTCCGGAGGAGCGCAACGCAATCATCGAGTTCCTCAAGTCGATCTGAAATTGATTGGGTCAGCTCCAACTGGAGCAGTAGCGAAGACCATCTCGCTCCCGCAGGGGGAAAGGTGGACGAAAGCCCGGATCGACCGACCAGGCGAAGCTTTTCTTGAGTTAGGGTGCGGCAGCAATGGCGGAACAGAAACAGGGGCCGGCGGCGAAGTTCCTGAAATGGATGATCGCCAAACATCCGGATGCATTGTTCGCATTCATCCGGCGCGTCAGGCCCAACCTGGCGTTGGGCGCCGCGGGGCCGGTGTTCATCACCCGCTTCCCCGACGTGCAGGAAGCGCTGAGCCGCCCCGACATCTTCAACGTCACCTATGCGCCGATGATGGACCCTTCGGTCGGCCCCTTCATGCTCGGCCGCGACTGCACCGAAATAAACCAGCGCGACAAGGGTATCATGCGCGCCTTCATGCGCATGGAGGATCTGCCGGCAATTCGCCAGAAGGTGCGCAGCCTCGCCAATGCGTCTGTCGAAAAGCAGATCTATACCCAGAACCAGATCGACGTGGTCAGCACGTTGTCGCGCCTGGTGCCCATTCAGCTGACCCGAGAATATTTCGGCTTTCCCGGCCCCGATCTGGCCTCGATGTTCCGCTGGTCGCGCGCGACGCAATATGACATGTTTCACAACCTGGACAAAGATCCGAAGGTGCACCAGGACAACATTGACGCTGGGCAGGAGATGCGCGCCTATCTGACACAACTGCTCCCGCAGCGGCGCGAGCAGCTGAAAAATGGGGCGCCGCTCGAGGACGTGTTCAGCCGCCTGCTGAATAGCCATTTTGACGATTCGATCGGCTTCGCCGACGAACGCATTATTACCAATATGATGGGCACACTGGTCGGCGGGATTGAGACCACATCGGCGGCCATCGTGCAGCTGCTCGACGAGTTGTTCAAGCGCCCGAGGATCCTGAAGGAGGCCATCGACGTCGCCAGCAGCAACAACGACCATCTGATGTATCGCTATTGCTGGGAAGCGCTGCGCTTCAACCCGATCAATCCGTTCGTGGTGCGCCACTGCCGGACCGATTACCGGATAGCCAAGGGCTCGCTGCGCGCGACGACAATCAAGGCCGGCAGCACGGTGCTGATCTCGACCCGGTCGGCGATGCGCGATGGCTTGCAACTGCCGGCGCCGTCCAACTTCGCGATCGACCGGCCGGAGTCGGTCTACATGCATCTGGGCTACGGGATGCACACCTGCCTCGGCGACCAGATCAGCCGCATCCAAGTTCCGGAAATCGTTCGCCGCATCCTGCAAATCCGGGGCGTCCGTCCCGCCGCGGAGATTGACTACGCAGGAGGGCCGTTTCCAGAGCGTTATCCCATCACCTACGACACGCCCGTCTGAAGGCCGGACTTCCCAGCAACGAGCCGCGAGTACCGATCCGGCCGCTGGCGTGGCGGCCTCTGGCGTCAGCACTAGGTCGTTCGTCGCGAAGTCTCCGTCACGCGATGCGCGTGAGATGCGTGAGGCAATAATCAATCGTGTCGGTGGTGTGTTCCGCTTGCGAAACACATCAAGAGATGAGAGGCAGAGCTTCGCATGCGCGGCTACTACATTGGCTTACCGAGGAAATGGTTTAAGCGAACGGAAGCCGTACGCTGAAGCGGGCCTCGGCAACCGGCAGTTATGCACGAACATCGCGCAATCAGCGCAACAGCAATGATGCGCTCAAACGGCACCTGCAGGATCACCATTACGCGCGACGCCGACGACTACAAACAGCGCATAGCATCGAGCGCTGCTTCTGCTCGCTGATACACTCTTTCGACGCTTGGCACCCGTTATGACAGGCGAATAGGACAGGCGAACCGTCAATTTTACCGGCTTCTTTCATCGATCTCGCGGCCGCATTGGTCTGCGGTTGCACGCGTTTCCCCGTAGCCGCCCGGATTGGCAAGTGTTGGAGCACGGGAACACGGGAACACGGTGTTCTACTGAAAGAACACCGGCTGAGGGATTTTATACTTAAACTGTCTTTTCACTAAATTCCGGTGGCGAGGCCGCGGGACTGCATCGTCTCGCGGCCCCATTGATTTTCGCTGTTCAGGTCCGGGCGAGTTCCTCCACCGAATTCCGACTCTTTACTCCCAGAAGGGGTAAGCGCTTCGATCGCCCGTTGGCATTCAAACGCGTCAAATTCGGGCCGTCGGCAAGTCCTCGCTGGACAGCATTCCGGAGTATGTTGTCGTGGAGTGCACATGGCTGCTGCCAACCTGATCGACAGTAGCGACGGCGATCGCACGAAAACGCGCTCCGCATCGAACATGGTGCGTGGTGTTTGACGTCCCAAGATGGCTGGAGTTCTCCCATCGAGACAGCTTCGGCCGAGCTTGTTTGGCTTTCTGGCTCTGCCAAAGGCCAGAGCCAGACTGATAAGACAAAGTCGGCTCGCTGTCGCGCGCGCCATGGAAAACTGCCCCCTCATATTGCCTCAGATGACAATGTTACCGAGCGCCCCAGCTGTCGCGCGAATTGGACCCCGCGGGTCCGAGCAAGCCGCTCGCGAAGCGCGCCCTCCAGAGCGCCGTAGCGAGAGAGCGGCTTGCGGTGATTCGGCAAAGCAACACGTGGGATTTAGACAGCGAGGGAAGCTTGGAACGATAGTATGGTTTCGGTGCTGCTGATGAGCTGTCGAGCGACCTTTGATCGCCAATTCTTCACCAACCGCTGCACCGTACGCCGCTGATGGCCACTGAACTGACCCGGCGCATGCGCTGCCAGCCGGGAGAGGAGATCGACGGCGGACAAGTGCGGAGCCGCGGCGAGCCATTCCTCGATCATGGGAATGTATGGGTCGAGCATCGATGGCCGACGTGGCGCAGGTTTGCGCCGCACATAGCGGCGCCGATGAATGCCGCGCTGCTCACCCTGCTTCCAACCGTCGCCGAGCTCTCGGGCAAAGGCGGTCAAGTCGCTTTGCACCGGCGCGACGGTCATGGCTGGCTTTCCGGCCCGCTGATCAACACGCTTGCCCAGCTCATTTTGAGCGTCCCTCATCTGTGCCAGCAATGCCACCGGATCAAGCGTGCGGTAAATCTCACGCAGCCGACGTTTGAATGCCTCGTTGAGATGCGGGTGGACCAATGCTCTTTCGTACGGTGTAGCGGGAGGAAGATAACGCTTGATCACCTTGGCACCTTCGCGGTGCTTCTCCTTCAGCTTAAACGAGGGCTGGAAGAAATTGATGTGCAGCCGTGCCGCGGCAAACAGGCGAGCTAATGAGCGAGCGGCATCAATGCCTTCAAAGCGCCCGTAGCCCACCAGACGTCGAACGATAGCTCCATTCTTCTGTTCAACGAACGCTTGATCGTTCTTCTTGTAGGCCCTGGAACGAGTGACTTCGACATCGTGAGAACGGCACCACGAGACGACCGTGTCGTTCATGAAGGCGCTGTCGTTGTCAAAATCGAGCCCGCAAACGGGCCAGGGAAATAGGTTCTGGGCGCGCTCGAGGGCCTCGACCACAAGCGCTGCTTCACGCACAACAAGCGGAAAGCATTCGGTCCACCCCGTTGCGACATCCACCATTGTTAGCGTCTGAATGAAGGCCCCGGATACGGACATGCCGCCGTGCGCAACCAGATCCGCTTCGCAGTACCCCGGCGGAGGTGATCCCCAGTCATTGAATGTACGCACCGGGACTTGCCGCCGTACGGCACTGGAAAAGCCCGCCCGCCGTCGGCGTCCTCCGGCTGCTGCGATCCTTACGTCGCTCAGCAGGCGATCGATCGTCGCCGCGCTCACCCTCAAAACCTTAGACCGCTCATCAGCAGAAAGCTTCAATCTGCCGTGCCGTTCAAGAGCCGGAAGCAAGAACGGGATCATCGCGACGAGCCGCTTACTGCAGAGCCGGTCAGACGAGTCCCATAGCACAATCAGTGCCATACGAATGGAAGCTCCGTAGGTCCGGCCCCGCCGCCGCGGCACGGCCGACCCCGATGCCCCGTCCGCTGACAGCGCTCGGATCGCGTGCTTGCGATGCCATCCCGCAACGGCGCACAGCTCGTCTAGGATCCGTCCCTTCTCGAGCCGCCCGCTTGCCCGATAACGCTCGGCCAGCGCTGATGTGATCTCGCGCTTTGCGCGCATGCTGATCTTCCCTGCCATAGCCGCCACCGATCTGATTCGGCAGCTCCGCCCCAGACACGACAGGGAAGTTGTCCGGTAACATTTTTAGCCAGGCAATGCGGCCCTCGACGTCACGAGGAATTGCCCCCTCCTTGGATAGCCGAGGAGAGAGCGAATGAACGAGGAACGAATCAAAGGCTTGTCGTGGAGTAATCCACGGGGGCAGGTGATGAATACGCCAGATGACGTGGCGGAGATGTTGCATCTGAGGGTGTGTGGGTGAGGTCTAAAGCGGATTGCGCGCCAGCTGGGCTGCAGACGGTGAAGGACTACGTGGCGCGGGTGGGTGTAGCCGTTCAAGTCGCCTGAGCGGGCGAAGCGGGTCATGGCCTTGAAGGCTGGCTGCGCGAGAGGTTCATTCGACATCGCGGCAATGCGGATGCGGTCCGTCACGACCTGTTGGCCGAAAACGGCTTGGCGGTCAGCCGGCGAACGCTGCGACGCGCCGTGCAACCCTACCGCCAGGCACTGAAGGCCGAAGCGCTGGCGACGACCCGGTTCGAGACGCCCCCGGGGCGGCAGCTACAGATCGACTTCGGCGAGCGTCTGGTCGATATCGGCGGGGCGAAGGTCAAAGCATTTGTGTTCGTGGCGACCCGCGCCGAAAAGCAAGAGCACTGGTTCGCTGGGCTCGAGAGCCATTCACGACCTTCGATGGCGTGCCGGAGGAAGTGCTGAAGGACAATCCACGCGCGCTCGTGGTGCGCCACGGCAGATGAGCCGGTCGGTTCAGTTTAACGACAAGCTCATCACGTTCGCGAAGCATTGGGGCTTCCGTCCTCGCGCCTGCGCACCGTATCGGGCGCGCACAAAGGGCAAGACGGAGAATGGCGTCCGCTACGTGAAGAAGAACGTGATCGCGGGGCATTCCTTCGCGAGCTGCGAGGCATTCGAGACGCATCTCGCCGAGTGGGAGGGCGGGGTGGCGAACGTACGTATCCACGGCACGACGGGCGTGGCGCCGATCACTCGCTTTGCGTGTGACGAGGTACACCGTGACGGTCGCGGCTGGCGAGGTGCGCATCCGCCATGGCATGCGCGAGGTTGCAGTCACAAGCAATCGGAGGATCGCCGGCCGCGGATCGTCGAGTTCGCCCACCTCGACGGGGTTGCCTGTCGCGATGGCGCGGTCTGCCAACCAGCAAGCGCGACACCGACAGTGCCGGCGCCTTCACCACTGCCTCGTTGTTACGTCCTCTTGCCGAATACGAAGCTACGATCCTGTTGCGCGTCGCAGCTGTTGCACCCGGACTTTCCCAAGCTCTCTTGAGTTCGGAATCAAGCGCAAGTAACCGATCGCGATCGATGTCGCTCAACGTCATCTCCGGCGTAGCCAACAACGTGTCGCGCTCGCCCTCAAGCTCGCGGACAGCGACCAGGCGTTCGTTCCAGCGCCGCTCCAGCTCGCCGGCAACAAGACGATTGTCCGAATCGACAGCCTCGTATCGCCGACGAGCGCGAGTTGCCTCGTAGCGTGCCTGCTCCAGAGTCAACTCGAGCTGACGCAGCTTGTCGGCGTGTTCACGGCCGCGCGCTTCCATGGCCGCCAGCGCCGCCTGTATACCCAGCGGCTGCAGCCGCGCGATGACCTCCGCGCTGATCGCGCGATCCGCGCGCAGACCGCCTAATGAGATGCACGGGTCTCCACCATGGTTGATCTGGCTACCGCGGCAATGATACCGCCCGACAGTACTGTGCGTACCGCTGTAGGTAACGTGAAGTTTGCGGCCGCAGTGGCCGCAACGAAGAACCCGCGAGCAGGCCTTCGCCGCTGCGAACCGAGCCTCGACTCATGAAGCTTTTTCCGTTGGCGTTGTCGGTGATCAGGCCCTGATTCTTCTCGAACTCCGCCCACGTAATGTAGCCCTCATGGTGGTCCTTGATCAAAACCTCCCAGTCGTTGCGCTCGCGCCGGAAGCCCCGCACGATCCTCTTGCGGCCGGCCTCGATCGTCACCCGACTGCCCGAGCGCCCGAAGACATAGGCGCCAGCATAGGCGGGATTGGTCAGGATGTGGTAGATCGTATTGTACACTGGCAACTTCCATTCGACGTGGCGGCCCTCGGGGCCATGGCCGCCCCCCGGGCAAAGTGATTCGCTCCTGCCGTAAGCAGAGGTGGACCTGGCGCGGTGTCTGCATCTCGGCAAACTTGGTGAACACGAGTGCGAGCGCCTCCTGAATGCGCCGATCAGGGTCCTTGTCGATCCGATCGTTGGAGACCTTGAGATAGCCGATGGCGACGTTGAGGAAAAGCTCACCCCTGCGTGCCTTCTGCTCCAAGGCTTCAAGCGAGCGTTGCCGAACGATAGACAGCTCCATCTCGCTCAGCGTGCCTTTCATGCCAGCAGAAGGCGATCGTTGGGATGGCGAGGATCGTCGACGCCATCCTCATCGACGATCAGTGTTCCAACGAGCCCGTAGAACTCCAGGAGCGTATGCCAATCCCTGCCGTTGCGCGCCAGCCGAGAGGCCTCACTCGAGACCACAGCGCCAACTTGCCCTTCGCAAATGGCGGCGAGCAGCTTCTCGAAACCGGGACGCGCGGTGCCGCCACCAGAGCGACCGAGTTCGTCGTCGATTACGGCCACCTCGCTCCAGCCCAGCTGCCGGGCAAGGTCGGCCAAGCCGTACTAGCGGCGCTCGCTCTCGCGGTTGTTGATGACCTGGTCTGCCGTCGACTGGTGAACGTAGACGACGGCCCGGCGAGCAAGGTGCTCAGGCGTGATATTGCTCACCGCCGTCCTCCCGGTTTCACGTCATGTGCCTCGACTGCGCTGTCGGTGAGCGCTTCGCTCAGAATCTCCTTTAACAGCTCGAGCATTTGCTGTTGGGCTTCGATTGGAATGCTGCTGTATGTCGGATGGCTCTCAAGCAGATCCCCCTGACGACGTGATGCGTCCGCCATGACGGCCTCCTCGCGAGTTGGACGATTCCCTGGAAGAGGAGGCTAAGAGCGCCTCGACAAGAAGACGCGCCTCCAGTAGACGATCCACCGGAAGCTGCGGATCAGCTTTGAGATGGAAGGAAGCGGCGGCGGGAGCCGCCATCCATGCCGGCAGCAGCGTTAAGGTGGCGTCAGGTTGTCTGATAACAAAATGCGTCTCACCCCCAAGCCGCTTGCAGGAGACAATGACGACTGACGCTCCGCATCGCGGATGGAACGGGTAAAGGATCTCCAGCTCAGATCCCAGACACCCGGCATTATGACGCTGGTCCGCCAGGCGTCGGCAAGACGCACCTGTCGATTGCTCTCGGGCGAGAGGCGATCCTGGCCGGGTACACGGTGCAGTTCACCACGGCAAAGACGCTGGTCGCGGGCCTCGCCAAGGCGCACGGCGAGCGGCATCTGGACGAAAAAGTGCTCGCGCTGTCGAAGCCAAAGCTACTAATCGTCGACGAACTCGACTACCTGCCCCTGAACCCGACGCTGCGCATCTGTTCTTCCGGCTGGTCAGTCGCCGTTACGAAACCGGCGCCATGCTGATCACGTCGAACCGCAGCGTTGCCGAATGGGGCACCGTGTTTGCCGATCCCGTGGTAGCCACCGCGATCCTCGACCGGCTCCTGCACCACAGCCACGTGCTGACGATCCGCGGCGACAGCTACCGACTCCGCGCCAAGAGCTCATCAAACCGCCGACCGCCGGTGACGGCCGTCCGGTCGGCTCCGCCTCCCTCCGTCCCGTCACCGGCGGAAGCGACCATCAAACGTCCGATGGTGGGGCAGTTCTTCATGACGAAAAGGGGGCAGTTCCGGATGGCGTTCGACAGACTATGCTCAAGGTTGAACCCGGGCCAACTCAGCATCAAGGGCGGATAGATCCCTACCCATTCTGGGGAGGTCTTCGCTACATTGCCTTCTGATATGCTGCCCCGACTACAGTTTTCCAAGACAGAACGAAACAACATGACTCACCACGTGGATCTCGGACCTGGTGTGGCAAGCATACCAGCGCCAAGAAATCTTCCAAACCGTTCCGATCAGGGAGTGAGTTGGAACAAGACCTATGAAGCCATCAACGCTTGTGGCCAAAAACCTCTTTTACGAGAATTACTCGCGCAACTACGCCAGCCTGCTGTCTTTCCCACTATGGCAAGGATCGCGGCGGATACAACTGACCTGGGCGTCAAGTTCGACGACGGCACGACAGCAACGTTTTCGCTCGATAGAGCTAACGCCGTTGTGCGAGCGATCGACACGCCTGACGATCAATCAAGGCACGAAAGCTCTCGCGCGATCCCAAGTTGCGTTGTTTAGTAGGTCGACGGCGGCAGCGTCGTGGTATCCAGTCGCGTTGCCTTGATCCGACAATCGCGAATCGCGGCGATGATGCGCCGAGAGTTGTTGGACACAAGAACATCAAGGAGCGCGGACAGCATGCGATAATTGGAAAGCCGCTGTACTACGCATATGAGTCTCGCAGACGAAAGCTCTCTCTGCCGGTGACCGCGGACACGACGTTGGCAATGGAGGTTTCGCACTTAGCATGTGTTTTGACCAAGAAACTTACGAGAACCGCTCAATACGAGACGAGGTGATGATTCCCTGCCTAGTCTGGACCTCGACGCGCGACACTTGGCTAGCTGTTTGCTCGTGCCGGAGCCCGGTTCAGGCAGCCATCGCCCGATGTTCGCCATGCCCTGACTTCTTCGCACTTGCAATCTCAAAGGCGTCCTCATGTCATTCCCTTCGCGGACGGTTGCAGGCTGCCGAACCGTGTCGACCTTGAGAACGTCGGAGCTTCCTTTGGGAAGGGCGGGGCGGGTTCCAGATAGGGCGTGGAAGCGCAGAAGCTCGCCAGGAATATGTAGATCCAAGCATTGCCGACCAAGGAGCCTTCGTCCGAAGTGGCCGTCAACGTCAGCCGTCTGAGACAGGCGGAGATCTCGGAAGGGAAACCAAATGCACCCGGCGGGTCCCCGTCGGTGCATCCATTCCGCTCACCGTCAGACGCGTCGATGCCATGCTCCTCCTTGGAAGGCCAATGCCAAAACAGAGCCCCGAAAACGGCATCATGACAGAGGAATCAGATATCAGATCTGCGAACGCAAACATTCGTGCAAGCACTGTCTGGACCATTGTGCTCGGCTTTGCCGCGGATCCGTTGATGCGTTGGAGTTGGCCTGACCCAGGGCAATACCTTAGGAGCATGCCTCAGTTCATTGACGCCTGTGGGGGCCGAGCATTTGCACATGGCACAGCCTACGTCGCGGGAGAGATTCGTGGCGCGGCCCTGTGGCTGCCTCCCAACGTGCAGCAAGATGAGGAGGCATTGGATGCAATCATGGCGCTATCCCTGCGCCCGGAGATTACCGAGGATATGGCACACTTGCGGCGGAGAATGGCCGAACATCGTCCCCACGAGCCACATTGGTATCTGCCACTCATTGCCGTCGATCCGAACTGGGTCGGAAAAGGGCTTGGCACGTTGCTGATGAACTACGCCCTTCAACGATGCGATGAGGACGGCATTGTTGCCTACCTCGAAAGCTCGAACCCTGAAAACATTCCCTTTTACCAACGTCACGGCTTCAAGGTCGTTGGTGAGATACAACACGGTTCTTCGCCGCCGCTCACGCCAATGTTGCGAACGGCTTCATTCCCACCCAGCAAGGCCGCGCCGCCGGATCGGCTCGTCACCCAGACTCAAGCATAGCTCATCCCGTTAGGATTGATTGCCAATAACCTGACATGACCGCGTTCGGTCAGGACGGCTTATGTTCGCGGCCAGACAACTGAGCACGTGAGGCGGCTCGCCCGGCCTGCGAAAAGCATACGAATCGCCTCTTCGGCAAAGTTGGCACGTCTGATGTGAGAGCTGGCGGGGTCAAATCCACTAAGCGTGGGACATTGCCACGGGCGGCTGCATCGATTGCGGTCGGGCTCCAGACAATTTTTGATCTAAGGGCCACAGAAAGCGATGAATGGCGAGACGCGTATGGCTACCGAAACCCGATCCGGCCCAACTCAATTCGCGGACCGCGAACCGATCGATGCCAACATTCAGGATGTCCAGGGTTGCTGTTCCCCTGTTGGAGAATTTGCGACGCCACTTCCAAAGGCTTGAGCACATCTTGGCCGATCGCAGGCGCTCGGTCGTCGAGCGCACCTTTGCGTGGCTCGGCAGATGTCGGCATCTCTGCAAAGACTTCGAAGGTTCCGCCGCTACCGAGCTCGCCTGGCCGCTCGTCGCCCATCTGAGGCTCCTAACTCGCCGATTGGCCAGGCCTTGAGACATCTATGCTTTTTGAGTGAGGCTCTCAGGACAGGCGCTCGGCGAATTTCGAACCTCGACCTCGGGGCTGCTCCAACTGGTTAACTTGACTGTGCCGTCTTGACGAGTCTGGGCAACGGCTTCTATATGTGGTGTCGTCGTGGTTTTCAATTCGCCTATATGGTGGCACGGAGTTAAGGGGAACCCATTGTGCCGGCAGCGGCTATTCCGAGGCATTAGCGCGACAGCGCTGGGAAGACCCGCGAGCCAGGAAACCTACCGCGACAGAACCCATGTCCTCGGGCGGGGTGCCCGGTGGGTCGCTTGCAGCCGGGGACATTGGCCGGGTCTCCTCGCAAGTCGTCCGCACGGTCCCAGCCCCCAAATATCACGGGGTTGCCGATGTCGGCGTCTTACGATTTCGATCAGTATGGTCATCTCATTGAGCTGCCGAGTGTGCGGCAGCCCTCAGCGCAGGCAAAGGTCTTGTGCAGCCCCCCAGCATTGCCGGCTCCCCTGCCGAGGCCCCCCGCGCGATCGCCAACTCCGTCTGACCTTTCGCTCGATCGGTCGCGCGACGACCTGCTGACCTCGTTTGGTAGGCTGACGCTGACCGACCGCTATCTGCTCGCCGGCGAAGGCCTCCAGGACATGTTCGCCCGAGTGTCTTGCGCCTTCGCGGACAATGTTGCGCATGCCCAACGTCTATATGATGCGATGTCTCGGCTGTGGTTCATGCCGGCCACACCGGTGCTCTCCAACGGCGGCACGACGCGCGGCCTTCCGATCTCGTGCTTCCTTAACTCAGTGTCGGACTCGCTCGAAGGCATCGTCGGCACCTGGAACGAGAACGTCTGGCTTGCTTCCAATGGCGGCGGCATCGGCACCTACTGGGGTAATGTTCGCTCAATCGGCGAGAAGGCGAGGGGCGGCGTCACCTCGGGCATCATCCCGTTCATCCACGTCACGGACGGCCTCACGCTGGCGATCAGCCAGGGCTCGTTGCGGCGCGGCTCGGCGGCGGTCTATCTCGATATCCACCATCCCGAGATCGAGGAGTTCCTCGAGATCCGCAAGGCGTCTGGTGACTTCAACCGCAAGAGCCTCAACCTACATCACGGCATCAACGTCACCGACGAGTTCATGTGTGCCGTGGGCGCCGGCACCGCATTCGCTCTGCGCAGCCCGAAGACTAACGAGGTCGTCCGCGAGATCGATGCCCGCCAGCTGTGGCAACGCATCCTTGAGAACCGGCTGCAGACCGGCGAGCCTTATCTCTTGTTCATCGACACCGTGAACCGTGCGCTCCCCAAGCACCAGCGCGAGCTCGGCCTCAAGGTCTCGACCTCCAACCTGTGCAGCGAGATTACCCTGTCGACCGGCATCGATCATCGCGGCGAGGAGCGCACCGCGGTGTGCTGCCTGTCGTCGCTCAACCTCGAGACCTGGGACCAGTGGAATGAGGAGCCCGGCTTCATCGAGGACGTCATGCGCTTCCTAGACAACGTGCTCACGCACTTCATCACGGTGGCGCCGGACGGAATGAAGCGTGCCCGCTACGCCGCCCTGCGCGAGCGCTCCGTTGGCCTCGGCGTCATGGGCTTCCACTCGTTTCTCCAGGCCAAGGGCATTCCAATGCAGGGTACCCTGGCCAAGTCATTCAATCTGAACATGTTCCGAAAACTTCGTCGCGAAGCCGATGCGGCATCCGTGGCGCTCGCTCGCGAGCGTGGCCCGTGCCCGGATGCCCTGGAACGCGGCGTGATGGCGCGCTTCAGCCACAAGATCGCAATCGCGCCGACCGCCTCGATCAGCATCATCTGCGGCGGCACCAGCGCCTGCACTGAGCCGATCCCGGCCAACATCTACACCCACAAGACGCTATCCGGCGCCATCTCGGTGCGCAATCCGCACCTCGCTAAGGTGCTGGCCGCGAAAGGCGCCGACACCTCGGCGACCTGGGAGTCGATCATCGCGCACGACGGATCGGTCGCCCATCTCGACGTCCTGTCGGAGCACGAGAAAGCGATCTTTCGCACCGCCTTCGAGATCGACCAGCGCTGGATCGTCGAGCTTGCCGCCGACCGCGCCGCGTTGATTTGCCAGAGCCAGTCGATCAACCTCTATCTGCCGGCCGACGTCGATAAGTGGGACCTCCACATGCTGCACTGGACGGCGTGGAAGCGTGGGGTGAAGAGCCTCTACTACTGTCGATCAAAGTCGATCTCGCGCGCGGCGTTCGCCGGCAAGATTGCCGGGGATGCAACGCCGACGCAGCAGCCGGCGCGGCAGCGCACCGACTATGAGGAGTGCCTCGCATGTCAGTGATCGATCTATCGCGCGCCGATCCGCGCACGTTGATCGGCAAGGGACGCGTCGGCCTCCTTGACTCGACCGGCAGCTACGACGTCGATCGCTATGCCTGGGCTTACGAGTTCTGGAAGCGCCAGCAGCAGACCCACTGGATGGGCGAGGAGGTGCCGCTCGGCGCCGACCTCAACGACTGGGCTTCGGACCGCGTCACCGACAGCGAGCGCGCGCTGCTCACCCAGATCTTCCGTTTCTTCACTCAGTCGGACATCGAGGTCGGCGACAACTATTTCAAGCGGTACATTCCGCTCTTCCAGCCACTCACCGTCCAGATGATGATGGCCGCTTTCACTAACATGGAGACGGTTCATATCGACGCCTATGCCCTGCTGCTCAAGACGCTCGGTATGCCTAAGACCGAGTTCGAGGCATTCCGCGGCTATGCGCAGATGCGCGCCAAGGCGGACTACATGCACGAGTTCGGCGTCGACAGCGTGGCGGATGTCGCCCGTACCCTGGCGATGTTCGGCGCCTTCACCGAAGGCATGGCCTTGTTCGCCAGCTTCGCCATGCTGCTGAACTTCCCACGCCACAACAAGATGAACGGCATGGGACAGATCGTAAGCTGGTCAGTGCGCGACGAGAGTCTCCACTGCGAGGGCATCATCAAGCTATTTCACGAATGGCACCGCGAAACCGGCGCGGTGACGCGCCCCGTCCGCGACGACATTGTCGACGTAGCCAAGACCATGGTGAAGCTGGAGGAGAACTTCGTCGAGCTCGCCTTCGGCCTTGGCAAGATCGAGGGCATGCTGCCTGAGCATATCCACGCCTACGTCCGCTACGTCGCCGACTGGCGACTGGCCCAACTCCGGATTGCCCCGGTCTTCGGCTTCTTCGAGGCGAAGGAGGGCGGGTTCACCCAGCTCAAGGCGCATCCGCTGCCGTGGCTCGTCGAGATTCTCAATGGCGTCGAGCACGCCAATTTCTTCGAGCAGCGCGCCACGGAGTACTCCAAGGCGGCGAGCCGCGGCAGCTGGGACGGCGAAGACGGGGTGTGGGCGACTTTCGGCCGTATCTAGCCCATTTTATTCATGCTAGCGGCATTGACAGCGGCAGGCGCCGGTAGTCGTCGCCGTCACCCGCCAGCATGACAAAGGCATAGAACCGGACCTCCTCATCGTGGCGTCTTGATTGCAGCGCGACAAAACCGGACACACAGATGGTTTGTTGGGTTAAGCCGGTACATGCGCTCCATTGCTGATGGCGGCTAGGGTTTACAGTATTTCCGCAGGTCGGTGAGGTGGGTCTCATGAAGTAAATCAGCGCAACACGGCTACGCCCTTGAGCAGACGAATGTTCTCGATGATCGCCACGGCCGCCCCCCTCGTAGGGCTAGAGGGGATTACTATCACGCAATCGGAAGTTGTAAAGAGGGCAACCCTGTCAAAGGGGGGCATCTTCATTGCAGCCCGGTCGGATCAGGCAAACCGATTTGTTCTTCATCCCCCTTCGCGCTTGATTTCGTCGCCGACCCACTGACGGTCTTCCTCGGCCGTGGCTTCGCGGAGGTGATCTACTACGAGCAGACGCTGGCAATGCGGCTCGGATGACAGCCGCGTTTCTGTCCTAGCACAAGAGTTCCGCTTCAGCGCTGCCGATCCACCTCTGGAGATTTTGCATCCGCTCTCCGAGGCGCTCCCAATTGATCCGCGCCAGCGGGGGTTCGGCAGGCTGATCGGGCGCAGAGATCGGCAGCGACGATGACGCAAGCCATCACGTCGTCGACGTTATGTCCCACCCTCGCACGAGCGCCGCTTCGACCGCTCGTCGGCCTTTCGTCCGAGGTGGCCAGTGCGGCCGACCGGAACGATTGTAATCGATGACCTGTGTCTCCCTAAGCGAGGGCCGGGTTAACTACGACGGTCGACAAAACTATTTTTTGCCTCATCATTCTCCGACGGCCGGAAAGCCGACGGTGATGCAGGTGGAGGCACGGGGCCGGGAAATCGGCGCAGCCAGCCACTAAGCGGCTGGCGTTCGACCACGGCAGCACGCTTGAGTTCGCCGCGATCTTCGCCGTGGCGCTGCGTCATAACCAGATCAGCCAGATTCCTTTGAACCACGCCTAACCAGCTCGAGCCGATGTACCGACAAGAAGCCGATAGCGCCATTGATGCGAGTCCCTGTTGCCAAGGTTTCTATGCCGCGATGCGGCTCAGATATTGGTGCGAACCCGCGCCATTTTGGCGAAGATCGATCAATAGGTCGTGGCGATCACGCCACCCCACCGGTAGTTCACACGGACCAAGCCGATATCGACGTCCTGACCGATACGGGCAGTCCCTGCAAAAGTGCCCACCGGAACACCCACGAGTCCGGGTGAAAAAAAGAAATCCACATCCCGACGCCCCATGAACAGGTGGTCGTATTCAACGCCGATGGACCAGTTCGGAGCAAAGCCAAATTCAAGGCCCGCCCCTACCGTGCCGCCCCAACGAGTTTCGCTGCCGTTGTCGATAGTGAGCCCGGTCGCAAAATCGGAGACCCGGTATTTGTCACGGACGACTGCAGCCCCACCTCTTACATAGAGCAGCACGTTATTCCAGGCATAGCCGACTTGGCCCGTGAACAGGCCGAATGCATCAAGCGTGGAGTCATCCCGGACGCCTGCGAAAGCAAGGTTCGCGTTGGAGCCCTTGAAATCGGCCCAATTGCCCTGCGCCTCCAGACCGAACACCGAGTTCGCTATTTGCCAGCGGTAGCCGATTTGACCGCCGACCGTGCTTCCCGTCGCATGATGGCACCCCATGCCAACGGGCGGAGCGACGACCACGCCGCCGGCGTTGACCACGTCCCAGCACTGATGCGCAGAGCCGCCACCGCCATTGATGCCGACGTAGAAGCCGCTCCAATCATAGATCGGAATGACCACCGGAGGCGCTTTGACGTAGGAGCGCGCAGCCAGATCAGCGGCTGCGGCAGGCGCGGCCAGCGCGATGAGGGCTACCGTGCCCGCCAGCAATTTTTTCATTCTTCTGAACCCCAGTTTCGAATTCGACGCCCCCGGCGGGGTATTGACGACGATTGGCACGTTTCCGCCACCTCCATCAACTGCAAGGGTTGGTAGTTGACGGGGTCGCAAGCGCCGCCTGAGCGGCCGGTCGATGGGCAAAGTGCATGTCGGGTCGGTCGCGGATGCTGTCCGCCGACTGTTGATTAAGTGGCATGACCCGAAAATGTCTAATCGCGGTTACCCCTCCTGCGCGCCCTTCGAGCACATCAGCATGACAAGAGTCAGCCTCGACAGCGAGTCAGTTTCCTGATTGCAGCTGCTCCGCGTGTCCTCGTTCCGGCCGTATCGACCGTTCGTCGGCCATTGGATGCAAGTGTTCCCGCTTACGGCGAAGCTTCGACGGACGAGCCGCATTCCTCCACTTCGTTCCGGGCGGACGATGCATCCGCAGTAAGACGGAGGCGTGTGTAGGGGCCAGCGATAAGGCTCGGCGGCGCCGCATCGAGTTAAGAGTCCAGAATTTCTTGCTGCGGCTGGCCTTCTCGATCACGGGCTGTACCCTCGTCGATACATAAAATTTGAGCCGCGAAACGGGCCGAGCGACATCCCGAGAACTGGCTATTCCAGGAGCTCTCACAGAACTCCCAGCCGAGTTCGGGATTGAACGACCGCGCTCGGAGCGGCCGACTACGGCACCCATCTCCAACAGCCACGTGAGCCGGTTGCTGGAAGACCGGGCGCCGTGTCGTCTTCGCCTTCATCGTCACCGAGTTCGATGCAGAAGCTGCAACGGCGCAGTTCGGCAAGGTCGCCGATCCGCTCCGTCCCAAACTCGAAGCGGCGATGATCCCTGAGTGCGCTCTCGCGCATCCGAAGCTGAGCAAAGGCGTCAAACGAACGGCGCCTTCGAGAGCTATCGCACGCTCGATCCCGTGGCCCTGCTGGCGGAGATGAGGGACGCCAAGATCGAGCTCGGCACGCGTATCGGCGCCCGGCCGCCCCTTGCTTGCTGCCAACGGAGGGAGAGGCTACTGCGATAAGAAATATCATGTCTTGTCGATACGGGCTTAGTCGTGTCGCGTGATCATTTTCATTCACGACGCATCCTCGATTGTCGAATTAGCGAACCAGGTTCAAGGCATTCGCTTTTGCGGAAAATGCTACCCCCTGCGCCGAAATGTTACTGTCCGCTGCAATCGATTTGGTTCGGCTTGATACCCCGGAACTGTCCACGCAAGGCTGTGACTGTGATTTGTTTTGACGGGGTCTTCGTTGGCCCACCACGCATCATATTCATACGCTGATTTCGGGAGGGAGCGACCGATAAGCATCTCGATGTCGGCAAAGGTCATCTTGAGCGAGGCAGAGCTGTTTGCGACCAGCTTGTCTCTCAAAGGGTTATAGATCGACATCGGGCTCCCCCATCCAACGATCTCATATTATATAGCCAATCCGGACTTTTCGTCACCAATTGCGGATTTTGTCCGATATTTGTCGGTTTTCGTTCGCAGCGGCACTGACGCCGCCGCGACATCATGTCGAGCAGCAGCCACGTCTGCGCCGAAGGCAGGCGGACGTACCACCTTTTACGGCCCTGAACATCGGCCTGAGCGGCTCTCGAGCAATGAAGCTACCGAAACGATATAGCCTATCCGGAGACTTTCGTTCATCTCGATGTGTTAGGCCCGCTGGCATTGGCATATGTTCGAAGAAAAGCGCGAAGCCGTGCCTGCCATTGAGATGCCGGTTTCGGCTCTTGTGCTACAGCATCGCAAGTGGGCCGCCGGTCGGGTGGAGATATCCTCCGGTGGCCCTGACGGTCAGTTTCAATGCGCTGTCATGCTTTTAAGCGGCTAGCGTGGCCGCCATGGATCCGACAGGTGCATGCAGACGCTCGCCCCGCAGCACAGGGGAATTGCGGCTTTACCAGAATTAAGCAGCGCCTCGATGAGGCGACCCAAGCCCAGCAACAGGAACGCTGGTGCTTGAAATCGCCCTCAGGCCTCGGAGCTTCTCGGCGGCGCTCCAACTACTGAGAGCCTCGTGTGTTAGATACGTCGCGGCCAATTCATTCCAGGATCTCACGACCTGATTCCAGCTCTCTTTTCGGGCGGGCAAGAGCTCAAGCATCCTTTGCGCCTTGCGGGCAGCGGCAAACCTCCCGTCTCGCGTAGCGTCTTTCAGAATTCTCCGCACCAACACTTCGGTTCGCTTCCATCCGGCGCCCGTCGATCTATCCTCGGCCAAGGAAGCGAAGTACACTCGAAAGGTCAGGGCACGTTCGGCGGCGATGCCCGATGCCAAGCTTGGCTCGTTCAACCATCGGTAAAGAGACTCGAGCTGCTCCGAGTCGCCGAGCGTGAAAGTGTCATCATCCCCGAAAACCAAGAATGTCGCGAAACCGGCGATCTCAAGTTGCATGCCCAAATCTTGTGAGTCCAGCCAACGCGTGATTGCTTCTAGTGGAGACATAGCTTTGCTCTCCTGTGGGGTTGATCGCGATTCAGCCCGGAGGACACCGCGCGGGTCAACTACAAGAATTTGTAGCTGACGGAAATAAAGAGCTGTCAGGCGTGCCGCCGCTATGGTGTTTCTGCATTGAACGGAGGGATTTCCGAAGGACGGCTGAGCAGCGCCACCCCGCGCCGACGACTTGCAAATTCCGAGCCTCGTTACTCCAAGAGGCGCTTGTTCGATTGGAGAAGATTCGGCGGCTTGCGATATCCGTTGGAACATCAAGGACGAGCCCAACCCCGACCAGCTCGAAGGAATTGACGCTCTGAAGCACGGTCGCTAGGGCAAGGTTGTAATCTTTGAGGCGATCAGCGAACATGACGGATGTGCGGATTGACACTTCGACGTGGGAGCGCGAGTACGGGAAGAAGCCAAGCGGGCGCCGCTATCGGCGCTTCCGGATCATATCGCCCAGTATTGCAGTCAAAGACTATGAATTAAGAACGGAGATCCCAATGACGTTCCCCAGGGCGTGCAGGGGGGCAATAGAAAGGGCGCGGCAACGCGGTTCGGCTCAAATCGTGCTGCTACCGTGAGGGACCCTGACGAGTTTGACGATCGAACGCATGTTTTCCCGAGGGCTGAGACGGAACAAGAGCTTGGGATCACGGTCATAATGGAAAAGTGGATCGTCTCCCAATCCGTCATCAATCCAGCCTTTGACTCTAACGAGAGAGAAAAGACTGGCTAGCAGCTAGGCGACATCTCGCTCTCGACACTCGATCTCGCCGATTGCAGCCGCGATCGCTCGTGAATAAGGGAAGCGACCAAGGCCCGGCAGTTGGTCTCCCCGGTCACAGCAACAGTTCAGCCCTATCACTACAAGGCGCTGCTCCTTCCGAGCCCACCAAATTCGGTAGTTGAGGCGACCGCGGCAGATTTGCAGAGTAAGGCCATCTGTCGATCACAGGGGCGAGGCCGGAGCAAGCTTTATGGCTGGCGTTCAATACTTCGTGTCGCGCCATAAAGGCCGGTGGAAGGTTGCGCTCAATTTTGAGTACTCCGGCCCCTACGCCACTGAGGAAGAGGCGACCGCGTCGCCGTCGACGCCGCGGCAGGGCATGTCGCTCAGGTTCTCGTTCAAAGGGAAACCACCAATTTAGAATCGAGTGGACATATGGCCACGACCCATACCCCCACCAGCCAGCTAATCGCTGACCACATGAGATCGGCGCCGACCTTTCCCGCCACGCCCGCCCCGCAACACCAAAGCGCGTGGCATCAGCAGGGCGGAATCTCACACCGAACACTTATCCACTTTCCGACCGCGCTTCTGAGGCCGGCCCTGTCGAGCGCTGCCGTGCCAGGTTCTGCAGCGGGCGTGCCCTTGGTCTGCGTGGGGAACAAGGCGTTCGTCGCAGGTCAACAAGATCGGCGTCACCGTGAATACTTCAACATCGATACGGGCAAAGCCGAAAAGGTGGCTTTAGATGACGCGGTGTTCACGATCGGCCGTGGGGCATGTGGTCGACGGAAAATTCGAAGAAATCTACAGATACCCTCTGCCTAGTACTTCTTAAAGAGGAGCGGCAAGCCGCTTGAAGTTCCGCGCCTTTCAATCCGCTGAATCTTCACCAACGGTGCGAGCTGGAATCACTGCTTCCTATCACAGTCAAAGGAAACCTGATATGATCCCTATTGAGGAGTCCTTTATTCGAGCGATAACGTTGCTTGGCGGACCAAAACCGACCGAGCAACGGGCTGAAATCGTCCCTCACCTGGATACTACTATAGACTATGCACGCGACGATACCGAGGAGCGCCTAGCCCATAGTTTCAAAGTGATGGCCCTGAACCACCTAGACAGTATCGGTCGAGATACGTCGACCATTGTTGAGGAAAAAATGGAGCTGGCTCTGATCGCCGCCGAAGAATTGATTCTAGCTATCGTCGAGCGCAACCAGCGGGGAATAAGATCCGAGCGATGTCCATGCAGGGAACGTTGCAACTGGGCAATACGCCGGCCGGTGTCGCGATCAAATAAGCATGAGCGAAGACGACCACACCCAAAGACATGCACGCAGCGCCATCAGACCAAGCAATAACCTTCGAAGTCACGGCCGGCGCGTGACTGGAAGTCCTTCGATCGAGGAGTTCATGGTCTACTTGTTCGAGCCCGACGGGAATATAGTGCACTGCGTAAGGCTGATTTGCGCGGATGAGGAAGCGGCTAAGCAGCGAGCACAGCAATCAGCCGAGACCAACAGGGTCGAGCTTTGGCAGCTCACTCGCAAGATTGCGAGCTATCCGTCCCGCGCGAACTAAGGCGCTTAGTTTGCGCAATCCTCGCTCTTATAAGCCCTTCGCCGAAAACGGGCCAGTGCCCGATTAGCTATCTGGGAACGCGGCGTGCTGATCTCATTATGGCCTGGCTGCAACCGCAGCCCACTCGCGAGAGGCCGGATACATTTACGCAGACTGTCGAAGTCGGATCGCCCAAGAGCCTTGCACAGGCGGGGCAGACCATACATTTCGGCAGATCACGTCCTGCAGCATCTCCTTGTCGAGCGACAGGTCCGCGACCAGCTTCTTCAGCTTGCCGTTCTCCTCCTCGAGCTGCTTCAGCCGGCGGATCTCGGTTGGCAGCAGACCGTCATACTTCATCTTCCAGTTGTAATAGGTCGCCTGGCTGATCCCGGCCTTGCGGCAGATCTTCGCCACCGCAACCCCGTCGTTGCCCTGTTTCAGGATGAACGCCTTCTGGGCGTCCGAAACGTTTGAGGCCTTCATGGTCCGTCGCTCCTCCCAGCCGAGGGGATTTACGCAGCGAGAACTCTAGCCAAAATGGTCCAGTTTGCCAGCCGCAGATCACAGTCAACGCGAGGGTTGGTGGCGCGTCTGGGGCGGAACGGTTGAGCATCGTCATCCAGAAGGCCGGCCAACTCAGGATGCAAAAGAGCGAGATCAGGTTGGTCAGACGCTGGGCGGTCCTAAGCTTCGACTCCTCAGCTTTGCAGCCCGATTTGAGGATCTTGTGGAACACCTCGATCTTCCATCTCAAACCATACCATTCCAGCTTCTCAATGGCGTCGGTGCGGGAACCAACAGGCAGGTAGGTGATCAGTTTCCATCGATCTTTCTGTTTTTCGGCGTCCCGCGCTCTTCGGCACGGATCACCGTCAAGGTCAGAGCGGGATAGCGCTTCTGCTTTCCGATCGGCGGCAGGACGCGAATCTTGCGATACCTAACCTCAAGAATGGCCTGGTCGGGATCGTCGTTGCTGTCTCTGACTTCGATGCGATGGAGGCCTTTGACGGCGACCTCGTCCATTTCGTCGGCGATCGTGTGATCCCCATCTCCAGCCAAGCTGGTCGATGCAGGTCCTGATCAGGAAATGAGTTCCGATCTCCTGTGCTGCGCAGAAAAGCTCGTAGATGTCACTTTCGCGATCACCAATATGGATGCATCGTCCCGGATGACCCAAGAGTTGTGTAGATTGCTTGAGATTTTCCAACCACCGGACGCTTTCCTTTTTCTCGATGGGAATCCAGGTCGGATTGATCTTCTTTTTAAGCGCTGCCGTCCCCTTGAATTTCTTCCGGGCCCAGAACTTAACGGCCGCCAACCCCAGCGGCACTCCTTCAATTGTAACCGCGAGGCTCGAATGCATCAGGATGCCGCAAACCGTGTGCGATCTGAGGCGACCTGCCTTATCCCGTCCACTGTTTATGCTTTTGGTGATGCCGATCGCTTCTGACTTCTCGCGTTGATAGCTGAACTCGGTTGTATCGTTGACCTTGCCCCACGGGCTTAATCCAGTTTGAAGTTCGCTCTGGCCCATGACAAGGACCAGAGCATGAAGCGCAGCCGCTTTTCGGACGAGCAGATCATCGGGATTTTGAAGGAGCATGAGGTCGGCGTGTCGGTCGCCGATCTATGCCGCAAGCACGGCGTCAGCGACGCCAGCATCTACAAATGGAAGGCCAAGTTCTTTCAGCGTCGAGCCTTGCGGAAGCGCGCGGTTTCGTCGCGCCTAGAGTAGAATATTAACATTGCAACCGTCTAGGTTGTGTGCGACCATAGGCTTGGGTCTCAGAAACCGAAGACAGCATCAGTGGCCATCAATGGGCCAGCGTGCTAACAGCCCCGTTCGGCGGGGACGGTGCGCCCGTGTCCAAGGGCACCCCAAAAGCACATTGGCCGGTCACGATTACGGTTTCTGAACCCCGGCAGCCAGTCCGCTACCGGCATCAGAGCTAAAAGCAAAATCCATGAACCATCAGCGAATCTCGCGCCGCGTCGTGGCGATCGCTCGCGTCTGTAGTCTCGAAGTTCTGCACGACAACGAAACATCTCAGCAGAGGGCCGACCGGTTGATGGCACCGCACAAGCGGGGCAACCGTTGTCCGTTGTCAAATGATTTGAGGCTGATTAGGCGGCTGGCGAAAGGAGCGTCGGGCTCCTCAGGGGCTAGAGTTTAAGCGGCCTGCACTCGATGCTGCAAGCGAAGGTTGCGTCTCATCGGCGCTATCCTGCTCGAGCGGCGCCCAAGTTGAGCACCCGCAAGCAAGAGTCGCACGGGCGCATGTCCGTCGTCACGACGATCCCCAAGGAAAAGGCGAAGGGGTTTGTTCGCAGGCTCGCTGAAGCTCTTTCCGGCAATCATAGTCAACGGCCCCGGGTTTGCCGGAGGCCATTTGGTTTAAGTTATGCCGCCTTGGCTGGTTGTTCCAGCATGGCGTAGTAGCGTTGCTCGGCTTCGGCCGGCGGGATGTTTCCGATGGGCTCCAGGAGCCGCCGGTTGTTGAACCAGTCGACCCATTCGAGAGTGGCGAACTCGACGGCCTCGAAGCTGCGCCATGGCCCGCGCCGATGGATCACCTCGGCCTTGTAGAGACCGTTGATGGTTTCGGCAAGAGCGTTGTCATAGGAATCTCCGACGCTGCTGACAGACGGCTCGACGCCAGCCTCAGCCAGGCGCTCGGTGTACTTGATGGATACGTACGTTAAAGTGCTGGTCAAGAAAGCTGACGTTTCATCGAAATGACCTTGGCTACCCTACAGGACATGAATTGCCGGAGAGCTGCCTAGTCGAACTCCTTCGCCGCTGATGTTCACGAGTTTAAGTAGGCCTTGTTGACCAGACCGTCGCCGAAGACCGGGGCTGACCGCCTTTGTCCCCGAGAGAGTCGTGCGGCACTCAACCCTCCCACTCTAGAAGCGCGCGTATGCGTGCAGCGATCCGTCGCGCGTCGTTCGGCCTAAGATTGGGCTTCACGCTGTCGAGGATGCCTAACACTGCCCGAGCCTCCTCGGCATCAAATGTCGCGACTTGGCGATCTGCCAGGCTCAAAGACTGATCGGCCGCCCGGGCCTGATTGGCTGCAAGCACCTCAAGCGCTTGCGACCGTAGGGCCGTGATGTGCCGCTCGAATATATGCATCCTTTGGCCCCATGGTTGGGAGTTAGCGGCCACGTGGCTCGGCGCTCAATCTGAGAGAAGAAGAAGCGCTGTCCCTACCACGCGCGCCGCTAACTCCACCGCCAGCTTCGGGGAGGGAAGAAGGCTGTCGGTAGGATACATCCACCGCAAAAAGCCGTGGCACAACTACCAGAACTGGTTGCCGCATCACAGTCACGGTCGCCTGGCAATGGGGGCGCGACTCGGCGCCGAGAAGGATGCAAGGCAACCTACTGGGATTGGTCGGCACACTAACCCACGGCCGAGGTCCACACTGAGGCTCTTTTTTCTTGCAGATGGGAGAGACCCGAGTGACCAGCCGCATACGAATTCAATGCATCAACAAGACTGACAGGCAGAACCCTCACGAGCGAATCAAAAACGTTGGCGGAGTAAACCCGGACGGGTCTAGGTGGAAGCAATCCGTCGATCACACGATCAAAGAAATCGAAAACGGTGTATGGGAGTTCTATGTCGAGGAAAAGCGCACGGCCGATGTGATTGTGGCCGTCCACAACGGGCACAAGTACATCAAGACGAAGGCCGACGGCATTCAACCGGACAATTTGCTTTCACTCCCTGAGTGCCCCTAATTGTCGCAAGGATAAAGTTCATTGGCGATCCGGCTGATCAGTAGTATAATTTTGATAGAGCGCCTCCCGAGAGTCACTTGAAAAGGTTGGACGTGTACGCTCCTATCTGCCAGCCTTCCGTTCTGAGGTCAGCCAGTCTGGGAGCGGATCGCTCGATGCGGTCTCCCCGGTAGGCAGACCGGACGCCCGGTCCAGATACCAATCAATCGCCTTGCGATCCCAACGCTGAGTGCCGGGGATAGCCTCCGGTACCAAGCCCTTCTTAATCCACGTGTTGAACGCGTCCTTGGAGCACCCGCAATAGGCGGCTGCGTTGGCCTTAGTGAGGCCCCGAGGTGCGATCTGATCGGCGCGTAGTATCCGCTCCGAACGTCTCAGCTCTGCGGGCGAAGGTCTGTCACGCTGATGATCACCGTCCATTTGGACCTATGGTAGAAGTTAGCGGCAACGTGACTCCGCGCCCGAGCTGGAATTAGAGGCGCTGTCCCTACCACGCCCCGCCAACTTCAACATGGCCAGCGTCAAGCGACTGAAGCTGACGGCGGAAAGTATCGTCCGGGAAAGCCCGTGGCGCAACTACCAGGACTGGTTGCCGCCAGGCGCTTGGGCGATCAGTCTCAGCGACCGGAAGCAACGCGGGCACGGCTCGGCGCCAGGTCAGGATAAGAATCGGGCGTTGTCCCTACCGCGCCCGCGCTGCAATTGAGATTAGCGGTGACGTGACTCGGCGCTCTAGCCCCCTCGCGTACACCGGGGCACGCACTGTCCCTGCCACGCGCCGCTAAGCTCAATGGCTGAGTATTCGGGCTAGCTTTCCAAAAGCTGACAAAGATCCGCGCGGAAAATTTACAAACGAAAAGCGGCCCGCTTGGGCCGTTCAAAGCTCAATCTGTTGTGGGCAATCATGCAGCCACGCAAAGACGCTCGCTAGACTGTAAGGCCGTGCGACTTCATGGCCGTCAAGCTTAATGGGGTGATCTTCGATAAGATAGAATTGCCCGTCGGCTGTTCTGACCATCCGATCTCTTAGCTCAAACCACACGCCCGTCGGCCACCTTTTGTAGGATACTCGCGTCGCGAAATGGACCGCTTCAGCAATGTCCCGCGCGCGCAAATGCCTTAAAGGCTTAGCCTTTGGTGCCATGATTTCCTCGTCGGCTCAAAAGCCGCGCGGATGCGACTCGGCGCCTTTATCGGCTGGGGGGCTTAGATAGAGGCGCTATCCCTGCCGCATCCGCACTGCCCCGTGAAGTTAGCCCCTCGGATCATAAAGGCTAACCCACACCCTGCTTTCCCGTGAACCTTTACCCGCTGGGAGCTGAAGTGCGGTTTAGCGAGAAAGCCGCCGTGCGTGGCCTACCTAAATTGATAGGCCAGACTGAGCGACTTAACGCGCTCAGCCTGCCAGTATTCAGCTTCGGTCTTTTGCAGATCGATCAGGCCGCAGACAAAAGGCGTTCGGCCCGCTTACGATCAGCGGCAGCCGCATCACGACGGCGGGTCGGATTGGCGCTCAGCCAATCTATTGCACGCTTACGGCTGATTGGCGTCACGATTTCAGGCACTCGCGGCTCCCACGTCTCTTCGACCAAATAGACTCGCCCGCCCGACCAACCGATTTGTTCGGCCTAGAAGGTTCTTAGTGTTGTTTGAGAGTGTAGGGGCGACGGCGCGTGCGGGAGGCCCATCTATATTGGTCCCAAAGCCGTTGAGCTATGCTCTGGTGCGTGAAGACGCGTTCCCCGCTCTCTTCGATCACCAGCTCGCGAGTAAGCCACTCTAAACGCAGCTCGGCCTCCAACGCGCATTTGCCGTCGCAGATAGCCGCCGCGACGACTTCAATCTGTTTTTCGATAAGATCCCGGAGGACTTGGATGCGGGGTAATGCGCCCATTGTGCTGCTCTCCGGCTGAGAAAAATGGCGGGCCATTTTACGCTCTAAGTTCCGGCTGGCAACTACCAGAATTGGTCGGCCGCCGAAGGGCGCCGCGCCCGCTCTGAACCTTTGATCCCACCTTGCTCATTCGATCAGGCTTTCTGGTCGGATACCGTGCTTGACATCAGGCTTCGGAAGCCGACCAGCTACTTAGGTTGTCAAGCGACGTCCGGATTTAACCCCGTAGCGACATGAAGAAGTGACCCCTTGTTTGTTTTGGCGGATGTGGAGCAAGCCGCTCGCGGAGCGCGCCCCCATAGCGCCGTAGCGAGCAAGCGGCTTGCTTCACGGCTTTTTCTCCGATTTAGCTTCTGGCGCGGCGGCCTTCTGCAAAAGCCCGCTACGACAGAAAGCATCGTCAGAGCTTCGAGGATGGCGAATCCCAACTGAACAGCGCGTCCGCAGTCCAGTCGAGCGGCGCCAACGTTTCGGTGAAGCGCCAAGCCATATAACGCCAAGACAGTAGGGCAGCTGTCGCCAGGAGAAGAGCGCGCCAATACCACTTCATCGGATTGAGAAACGGAAAGACGGTAAGCCAAAGCCCAATTATGAGGGCGACGCCTGCGAAGGCAGCAACGAGTGGCGACACCAGAAGCATCAGAGCCCGTGCCGCGTTATAAAGCGACGGAATTGTGCGATCGGGCCGGCTGTGAAGATAACGCGTCCAGTACGTCCAATCGCGCAGCCGAGATCTGCCTCTCCTGCAAGGTCTGGAACTGTCACTGTGACATCAAAGCGCTGGAGATGTTGCGCACTTGGACCCACAGCAAAATTGGTGTAGAGCGAGGCCGCACCGGATCCGCCAAGGCGGGTTATGGTTCCATTGAAAATACGATCATCTCGAAACAACCGAAATTGCGCGGCCGTTCCCACCGAGAGACCGTCGTAGAGAGATTCGCTGACGCCCGCGGTGACGATCAGGGTACGGCAGTCAACGATCTTGACGAGATCCTGGCCGCGCCGGGCGTATTGGCCATCGTCTATTAGTATGTCCCAGACCAGACCAACGACGCTGGCATTAAGGGTAGCGAAGCTCAAATTATTGACACGAAGACGCTCGGCATCGACTTGCCGGTCGAGCTGTACAATACGTGCTTTCACCTGCTCCTTGTCGACATTCAGCTCGGCCAACCGCTGCTCGAGCTCTCGGATACGTTGGGCCGAGGAGGGAGCGTCGTTATAGGACTCCCCGATGAAGACGCCCTCGCGAGCGGACGTAAGTTCCGTCTCCAAATATTTCACCCGCTGCTGCGTACTCTCCAGCTCTTGCTGCGCGACGTCATAAGTTGCACGAGCGCGATCCAAATTCGCCGCCGTCTGTACACCACGCGTGCTTAGTTCGTTTGCTCGCTTGAATTCTGCGTCCGCTTGACGAAGGCGTGTGGCCGCAGCGTCCTGAGCTGCTTTCGTTTCGGCAATTCGAGCCTCAATCTGCCGAACCCTTCCGCGCTGGTAATCAGTTGATTGAACATCGAAGCGAGACCTGGATGCGGACAAGGCCTCTTGCTGGCTAACGAGACGGTTGATCTCGATCTGCTGGTTCGTGCGATCGCGTCAAGCTCAAGAAGCCTCGCGGTATCGAAGCGTTGGTCGTTGATTTCTGCTATGAGCTCGCCGGGACTAATGCGCGCGCCGATGCTCTTTACGGCAAGGGTTACCTTTCCTTCGATCGGGGCGCGAACGATGTAGAGCCGCGCATTGAGTGTAGCATCCGCCGATGTTCCAGCGTGGTGCTCACCGATAATAACGTACAATCCCACTGCCAACAGGGCCAAGCCGACGATTGCACGTACGAGCCTCATAGCTCCCAACTGCATTTATGACGGGAGGGTCGCGCAGCGTATTACTGAGCAGCTACGGCCCAATCGTTTTCGCCTAAGCGACCCTCCGCCTTGCTTTGGATTGCCAAGTCCGCTCGGATGCAAGTGTTAGCGGGTCAGGCGTCATGATCAGACTAACAGGCTGGTAAAGAAGAGCTTCGTGATCTCAGCGGCAGGAGGATCCGTATCGTCAGAAGTGCAAACGGTCATGAATTCATTCCTGCAGTTCCAGCAGCGCCAGAGATCTTGGACCCCCCGCGCACCGATGCGTTCATGCCACTCGAGGTGGACCAATGCAGAGCCACATTGAGGGCAGTTTTTGTGACGTGCTATTGAGACCGACTCCATGTGGCAGCTCGTGTCATTGCGTCAAAAGGCCACAGCCGAAGAAGCGTTAGCGTAGCCGCCGCTTCGTGGTCGGCTGCGGTGGATGCGCCTCTCTGTTCAAACCCTGTGCCAACTGCGACAGCTTGATCAGTAAGGGAAAATTTTTCAAGGAAGTGTACCAGACCGACTGCATGTCAGAAATCGGACAGTCAAGGTCATGTTCGAACGTAATGTCGCAAATCGGACTAAGTCTCGTTTTGGAAGCCTTGGGGGATCGTTTGGTGCTGAGCAATGCGGCCTGGGAGGTTTGGCTGATCATAAACGGCCTGATCAGGAGGGCTCCCACCTGACGGGGAGCCGCGGATGTCCGTGGAAGTGTGATTCGGATCGTGTGCGTCCGGCCCTCCCTGGAGTAATCAGGAGTCGTTAGGAGACAGCTCCGGCGCTTCAGTCGGAGGGGCATTAGGGGATTTGGATAACGGCTCTTCGAGACAATATCCAGACTTCGGGTATCTGATCGCCGTTAATTCAGCTCATCGTGCATCTGCACGCCGCCAGAGCGAAGAGGAGTAGTCGAAGATCAGGCGCTTGGCCGCTCGCGCACTCTGAGCGCATAGGGCCGTTCGCGGCCCCTGTGCGTTGACGCTGGAGTCGGTCAAAACAGTGATGCACGACAGGCCGCCGCCCGCAATCGCGTAATCGAGCCAAGGTGATCTCTTAGAGTCTGCGCCCTGTCCAAGTGAATGCGCCCGCCCTGAGCAACAATGCAGGGTGATGTGTCGAATGTATCGCGGCAACTCTAGACGCTTTATTCTGATCAAGCGTCTCCCGAGCACGCTTGAACTCAGCGCGTCGGCTCACGCATGTGGGTTTCTTGCTCCATCTTCAGTGACCGGTCCGCGGCTGGCTTCGCGATCGAGCAGCGCGGGGATACCGGCGGCTGGAACGGGACCACTGAACAGGTAGCCTTGTCCTTCTGTGCAACCATTGAACACCAGATAGACGAGCTGGCGTTCGTCTTCGACTCCCGGCCGTGGTCGTCAAACCAAACCCTTCAGCAAGGCCGATTATAGCACGAACGATCACCCGGCTGTCAGTGCTGTCGTGGAGATGCGACACGAAGCTGCGATCGATCTTGATCTTGTCAGACGAAACGAAAGCAGCTGGCTAAGCGTAGCATAACCTGTTCCGAAATCATCGAGCGCGATGCGGACGCCGGCTTGACGAAGTTCGTCAATCACGGTCTTCGCAGCCCCGTTTCTTTCCACGAACGCGCTCTCTGTAATTTCAATTTCCAGACGGCGCGGACTAAAGCCGGTTTGCTCAAGGAGCGATATAATGCGCTCTCCAAGCGCGGAATCCCGCAACTGAACAGGCGAAATGTTGAAGGCAAGCGAAAACGTCTTTGGCCACGCAGTGGCATCAAGACACGCCCGGCGAAACAGCTGATCTCCAAGAGCGTTGATGAGGCCTGTTTCCTCTGCAATCGGAATAAACACGTCAGGCGGAATATGCCCCGATGTCTTGTTCTCCCAACGGGGCAGCGCCTCGAACCCGACGATGCGATTACTTACAAGTGAAACCACCGGCTGGTAATGGGGCTCGATAATATCCGTTGCGATAGCGCTCCGAAGCTCACGCTCAATATTGATGCGCCGCTCGACATGCACGTCCATGTCAGGTTCAAAAAAGCGAACACGCGACCTGCCGTCGCCTTGCGCGCGATAAAGTGCGCGTTCTGCGCGCCTAACCAATTCGTGGGGAGTGACGCCATCAAGCGGAGCGATGGCGATGCCAATTCCAAGACTAAGCTCGGCTGCGCCAGCCTCAATCGCGAAACTGTCGGCGGCAGACGCCACGATACGGCGCGCCAGATTGGCGGGATCCTCGAGGGAGCTAATGTTGGGCAGGACGATCCCGAATTCGTCGCCTCCGATCCTCGCCAGGAAGCCGTCCTTGCACAAGATGTCGGCAAGCCTAGTGGCAAGTTCGCAGAGTGCCTTGTCCACCGCTGCATGGCCGTGCGTATCCTTGATTCGCTTTAAGCCGTCGAGGCCGAGCATCAGAACAGCGACTTGATGCGTGTCGGTGGCGAGGCCAACGCACAGATCAAGTTCGTCATCAAACAGGCGGCGGTTTGGCAGGCCAGTCAATGGATCGTGTCGCGCCAAATCGCGGACTTCTCTTTCTGTGATGGTTCGTGCTTCAGTTCCGTCGGCGAGTTCTCGGTAGCGCCGAACACCAAAGATTGTGAGCCCAATGCTCAGCAAGAATGCAACGAACACGATGAATATAATGTCGTCGAGTACCGACTACACATAGCGCTGTCCCAGCTGCGCTAAACGAGGGCTGAGCCCATAGAGACGCGCTAAAAGTGAAGTGAGAACGACGCCGCCGAAGAGAGCAATGAAGTCCCTCGTGGCAGAACTGCGCCAATCGAAGTGCAATACGCGCAATCGTGGAGTTGACATTCTCATCTCATTCAAACACTCCGCAGCGCGGGGTGGCCCAGTGAGGTTCTTGGCCGCAGCATGTTTGTTGAGAACCAGATGTTGCGCCGATGCCGAACTTCAGTAGCTGCTTCGAAAGCAGCAATGAGCCATCGGGGCGCGATAGCGGCCTCCCGCAAACGTTGTGTTCGAGCGACAGGCAAGTTCGCGCACCGAAGCAACGAGCTATATCCTGAATATGCCGCTTCAAGACTTTGACGACGGCTGTCACGCGACGCCGTCGTAGCAAGCAACGACATAACAGCTCCCGGCAGCTAGTGACCGCAGCCTATTGCGGTGCGAACCTGCCTGCAAACTGCAATGGATGGACCATGACCGAATAGTTGTTAATAGAGGCGGCTTTGGCTCGGAGAACAGCGAGAACGGGCGTCCGGGTCAAGAGCACCGGAGACGGAGTGAACGATGAACGATATCCTAGGCGACAACCACACGGTTGCGGCCCTCAAATTTTGCGCGATAGAGTCGCTGGTCGGCGACGTTCACGAACCCGTCGAGCGTGTCTCCATCACGCCTGAACTCCGACACTCCAACGCTGATGGTGACGCCGACCGACGGTTCGGCTCCGACGTCGAATGCAGTGCGTTCGATGGCCGATCGAAGGCGCTCGGCGACCGCGCCAGCCGCGTCGAGCGTCGCCCCCGGTAGCAGTACCATGAATTCTTCACCGCCCACGCGCGCGACAGATTCGTAAGGCCGGATTGCCTCCAGACACTTTCGCACGAATACGCGCAGGACCTCATCGCCGACGCTGTGACCACGTGAGTCGTTTGTATCCTTGAAATGGTCTAGATCGAGGGACAGCAGAGACAAGGGCGCCCCGGTCCTCTTGGCTCGTGCGATCTCCGCGCCGATATGCTCGATAAAGTGGCGCCGGTTCCCGGCACCGGTTAGTGGATCAGTGGCGGCGAGCCGCTCCAGCCGTTGATTGCTCAATTTCACTTGCTGAAGTGCCTTTTTGAGTGTCGGCCATCGATTTGGCCAGGCGGGCGGTCATTTCTTCCTGGCTATAGATGGTGGCGAACGATTGCGTTGTTCGGAAAGCCTGGACGACGCCATAGCTGAGCAAAAAAAATCCGCCAGCAAAGATTGCGTGAGCCAGCCACCACATATGATTCCACGGCGCGGCCAAAATGAATGCGAGCGACGATAGCGCAAACCATGCGACAGAAACGCCGAAAACAAGCATGAGCGGCGAGTGAATCCGTCGCATGAGCAAGACCGCGACGTTCAGCGCACTGAAGAGCAATGCGCCGCCCTCCATGGACAGGCGGACCACCGGGTGCCCAGCATAGGGTGAATAGGCGACCAGTGCGACAGCTAGGTCCATCGTATGCGACAGCTAGGTCCATCGTAAGGAACAGGCCAATCCACGTCAGCCATGCGCGCGTGTCCGAGCGCTTCTCAAGTCCGTCTGACGGCCGGTTGTAGCTGAGTAGCCCGACGAAGAGCAAAATCGACATCGCCAGACGCGACGCTGGCCCATAGAGCAGAAACAGCCAAATGTTGCGATGTGCCATCCCCGTGAAGGCGCCGTGCAGCGTATAGATCAGCACGAAGGCCAGAAAACCAAGCGTCAACCACCGCAACAGAGGCTCGCCTGAAGACTGATAGCAACGCCACGTCACATATGTGACGAACAGCCCCTCGAGGGTAGCGACGGCGATGGCGAATTCGTGGAACAGGTGGTCTTCAAACTTCAGCGCGGGAGCTTGCTGGAAATAGAGGTAAGCGATGAACTGAGTGGGTAGCAGGGCGAAGCCGATAATGAGAAGGCTCGTATACGCCTGTGTGATCAGCCGCAGCGCGCTGGGCGGCTCCTGCAACATAAGATTGGTACTCATATGCTATACCGTCATTCCATGATGATCGCACGCGGTCCTTTCATGAACTCGTGGGGCCCTTCTTCAAGCATCTTGTCGTGCTAGACAAGCAAAGTGAAGGCATCATGGCTCGTCTCCGCCGTAGCTCATCCAACACCCGGCACGGTGATCCCGCTGAACGGGCGCGGAAGTCACAAGATTTACGTTTCCGTCCATCGGCTGCACTCATCCGGACGGGGCTGCGACGCCGCCAGGATTGGCTTGCCATCCAGGAGCGGCCAAGTTCGCCACTGCGGGATCGTCGGTGCCGTGGCGGGTTATGTGTTCGAGCCCACTACGTTCAGCCCACCCGCAAGGGTATCGTGCGTGTTCAGTACAGTATCCCAGCTGCTGCCCCGAGTCGTCACGATCTGCGACCCGGTCGAAAACGCGCCGGAGGAGGAGGAAATCACGAGGCCATTGAGGAAGGGATTCTGCGCATTACCGTACTCAATCGTCTGCTTGTCACCCACTGGTAGCGCCGCTGTGACGGTCGGTCCGGACTGGTTCGGCTCGGAGCCGACGAGCGTGATGAGCAACACCGTAAGTGTCAGCCCGCTTTGATTGATGAGTTTCTTGTATACCATCTGTGACCTCCGTCGTGCCCGTGTCCCCGCGGCAAAATGCGGGACAGAGGTTCCGCTATATACATTAACTGGTTAAGCTAAGCCCCTGCCAGATCTTGTAGGCGGCCGACATTTGGAGCCTGCCAGGACTGGGCAGGTCACTTTATGCCAAGCGGCTGGAGCGCGGCCGCTTTTTGTGGCCGTCGGCGGCGGACGTGGTGACAATCACCCCAGTCCAGCTTCGCTACATGCTCGACTACCCATGCGAATGCTCCTCCTCGTGAGGCTGTGATTCTGAGATGGAGATGGTCGAGCTCGTGATTGCGTAGTTTTCGAGCCTCCATCGCGCACGGCGTGTTGGAGAACGGGTGCGCGTCCGAAGGGATGCGATCGATTAAAAGGCCCGCTTGCCTGCTGTTCAATACGCCAGCGAAATTTCTGTGTGCTTAGCAGGTCGGATGAATGCCGCCATCGCGTACAGGCCGGGCGTGCAAGAGAATGCGCTGGGCCGTGATGGGCAGCACGTTGTCGGGGCAATTTGGCGACCGATGTTGCTAGGTCGTCAATATGGCAGCGATTAGCAATTTCATCATCGTGCATGTTGGTGCGGGCGGGCTTGAGCACGCGTTCCACTCACTTTTGATGCAGTTTGGAGGATGTCTTGCGCTTTGATTGGGGAAAATCAGCGCCATGCAGCAAGCACTCCACCGCTCCAGTCTGGTGCCGCGTGGGTTCGTTGAAGAGAGCGCGTGCTACGAGGGTGACAAAGTTGTCATTACGGTCCGAGCATCCAGAAGCGTTGGCGTATGTCCGTCGTAGAGAACGGTTTCCCGACGTGTCGATAGCCGGAATCGACGACGCGTGACCGATCTGCCGCTCTTGGGGCGGATCGTAGGAGCTCCTGGTGATCGCCCGTCGCTTCCGCTGCGACGCCGTCCTGTGCGGTGCTATATATTCGCTGAGCGCTTCGCAAGGGATACTGGCTCCGTCGGCGCGACGCACGGCGAGGCTGGGCTCTATCGTCCATCACCTTGGTCTGGCGCTTGGCGGTCGTCCGGCGGCAACCTTCGCAAAACAGCTGATGTTGCCGGTAAGTAAAGATACGCTCCTGCGCGTGGTCCGACGCCGTCGCCGTTCCCTGGCTGGCCCGCTCAGGGTTATCGGCATTGATGATTGGGCCTGGCGGCGCAATCACCGATGCGCCAGCATCATCTGCAATCTGGAACGACGCCGGATCGTCACCCTACTGCCGGATCGTGAACCCACGACCGCCCAAGCCTGACGTGCTCATCCCACGATCGCGATCGTCGCCCGAGACCGTGGTGGAGAATATTGTGAGGCGGCGGCCAAAGCCTTGCCGCAGGCGGTGCAGGTCGCGGATCGCTGGCATCTAATGGAGAACGCGAGCCGAGCCTTCCTCAAGGCCGTCCGCAAATCGATGCGTCAGATCCGCGTCGTCATCGGTGCGACTGCGATTGGTCCCAATCTGCTGACAGCCGCCGAGCGCCCCAGTATGAGGGCTATCGCCAACGGCTCTTTAATTGCGGGTTGTTGTCAACTTTTTTTGAAGCCATATGGCAAAGTAGTCGCGCTCGGCCCGACGGAGCAGGTCGGGGTTGCGCAGACGGGGCGAGCGCGGCTGGTGGATCTATAGCGAGCTCGTAGTAATAAGCTGATTTGCTGTCACCTGGTTTCAATGTGATCAGTTGCCCGATGGTCCTTTCCGAGGTCGTAAGCGCCTCATGATGATGTCCGGATCGGGTGCCTCCTCGTTTGCAACGGGGTGCGGACGAGCCGCTACCAGCCGATTGACCGAGGTCATTACGACCACCGTCCCAGCGGGCATCGCCAGCCCGGCGGACCGGGCCAGGAACCTGCAAAAAAAGTCGGGCTGGCATGTTGCCCCCGTCGAATGATGTGCCGTCGACCCAGATACAGTGGAGGATGACAGTGATCTTGCGGGCCGGTCCGGACGTGTCGGTGCCCCCGGGATCGGACACGCGAGCGTGAGCCTGCAGTCCGAAGTTCGGCGGGACCAACTGGGACGGACAGTGCCCCCGTCGGCCATCAGTTTTCAGACCAAAGCGAACACCTTGACCCTGTAGCCCGCCACGAAGCGCCTGCAGAATCTCCAATTCTCGATTCGGCACGACCCTTGCTCGGTCCTGGGCAGCATCACCGGGTCTCCAGATGCGGTAATGTTACCGGCGGGCTCGTCGCTTGTAGCGCCTGGTCCGCCCCGCCGGTTTGCTGTGAGGCGAGGTGAGTCAGGATGTTCAAGTGGCGGCGCTCATCTTCGCTCGCGCTCGTCGCCGTCGAGTTAGGAACGGAAAGTGCACCCGCAGCTCCGGAGTAGTAGGCGGCGATATCGAGCCGCAAAGACCTTGGAACAAACATGCGCACCGGAACAGTAGTGTCGTACAGCGTTGAAAAGGGCTGGGGGTTCATTCGGCCTGACTATGGCGACGGCAAGGATTTGTTCGTGCACATATCGGACCTTCGCGACTGCGCAGGAGCTGATCTGGTGTCCGGCACGCGCGTGACTTTCGGTATTCGTTTCAATAAACAGCGCTCGAAATACAGAGCCGTCGAGGTCAGGCTGATCGATTGAAATATCGCGCATCCTGCTGCAGGCGTGCGCGTTACATAACATCCATAGCGCAAAAGCAACAATGGATCGTGCATGAGTTCATTTGCGGGAACCAGACACCTAGTCATGGACGTTTGCGACGCTCGCGCTCGGAAGCGCGACGCTAAGCTAATCGATAGGAATTGTCTTCATTGTCAATGCCGAGCAGACAGCCAAGCTCGCCCGCGCATATCCGCTTAAGCGATCCCGATTGAGCAAGCGCTACCAAATGAGATAGGTTCGCCATGTTGCCGGTTGTGGTACTTTCCGAAGCCTCTTGGTCGCATCTAGACCACGCAGCGCGCTGCGATCCTGTTCAGACGGGGAGACGTTGAATGCCCGCGAGAAGTCCCGAGTACGAGAAACGCGAACGGAAGTCAGATCCAGAGCCCGAACGGGCCGCCCGGGCATCAGCCGGAGACAACAGACCTGTTCGGTGCGGCATTGAAACACGGGTCAAAGCTGGCTGCTTCCTCTCTGCACGCTCAGGCCAATCTTCTGAAGAATCTTGCCAATTCCAAAACTCTCTCGGACGTAATGAAGTGCCATCTGGATTTCGCGGAGCGGCTCTGGTCGAAATCGTTTAACGAAAGTGACAGATAATATGTAAAGCGGGCCCGTCATCTGCGGCAAAGGTGAGCAATTCGCCGACGTGAAATCGCGCGCTATTCCCTCCGAGGTGAAAGAGCTTTTGGCAGGCCGATTATTCTTATACGGACTATCGGCGCGCTGCACGTCGCGGACTGCCCAGGAAGTCAGCAACGTCGTCACCTATTGGACGAAATCAACTGGCGGCCGGCGGCCACGACTAATTCTCTTGCGACCGAAAGCGTCAAACTTCCATGGAGAATTGATCACGGCAACTGAAACCAAAGACCTGTCGCGAAGTTCGACCAACGATCCCGCCGTCGCGGGCGAGATATGGCAACCATTTTCGGCATTCAGAAGCGAGATCGATCGGATTTTCGACGATCTCGGTGGCCGCTTTTGGAACCAGCCAGTCCGCTCGCTCGCGCGCCTCAAACGCGATCTTTGCAAGAAGCTTTCGGCCCCGGCGGTCGACGTGACCAAAAGCGACAATGCGTACGAGATAACGGTCGAACTACCTAACCTCGACCAGAAGAATATCGCAGTCAAGCTTACTCATGGTGGTCTTAGTATCAGGGGCGACAAGCGAGATGAAACCTCTTCGCCCTACCGGACGGCGTCAACTCCGACAAGATCGAGCCCACTTTTAAGTACGGTGTACTGAATGTCGTTCTACCGAAGACCGAAGAGGCGCAAGAAGGCAGCCAAGACCATCAACGTCAAGGCGGCCTAAGGCTTCGCTGGGGCGAGGCTGTGCCCCCAGCCTCGCTCATCCTGCAAGTCCCCAGCATCGGTGAGGCGGCCTTTCATGCGTACACATCTTATCGCGAGCAAAGACCTCCTCTCGTGACGCCACACACCACAATCCAAAGAGCAGCCAATATCCTGCTCTGGATTCATGTCAGCGCGCCGGCCTCTCGTCAACGACGTTGAAACTGCTTCAAAAAGTGACTTTTGAAACTGTTTCGAACAGTGACTTTTGAGATTGGCGCACCGGTTCAAGTAAGCCGCATGGCATCGTCAACTTGATCAACCGCTGAGTCTCAGAGATTCGAGAGCAATGGCGCTTATCGTCGTGTATCGCACCAAGTCGCAAAGCAGGCGTGCAGAAGACGGAAGTCGGCAGTGACGGCTCCGGGATATTAAGAGGCAGGCCTAGAGCGGAGCTCAGCCATTAGGCCATCTGCTTAAAGTATTGTTCGTTCCAGGCTCCGGAGGTGGAGTGCATCGGCAAGGGCAACGCAGGAGCAGAGCCAGATGTCTTCCTTGGCCTTATCCGCTACTGCGGGTCGACCGGAGACGGTCCGGTTCATCGTGAAGCGCATGACGGAATGGAAACTCCTGATGCGCAAGCCGAGACGTTGCGCAAAAACTGGCGGCTCACGCACGCGCCATTTGATGAAGCGTCATATACGCGCGATTTGAATACACTCAGACGTCCATTAGATTACACCCGTTGTCGGATGTTCGACGAGTCGGACATGGAACGCGGCGATTCGGAGGTGCGCGTTGTTTAGAAAGATATACTGCTCTGGCACGTCGTTTGCTCCACGATGTACAACAACGCGCCCGGCTATTTAGGCCCCTCTAATGACAGGGCTTTCCGAATGCTCGCCGGTCCTGATGCTTCCGTCGTTCCAACAACTCAATAACAGATGACTGAGAACACCTGCCGAGCTGCAAAGCGTGGGGTCCGGCGACAGCGAACATTAGCCTAGAGGGGCGCGACGACCATGGACAGATTGTACGGGCATGATGAAGGCTCTTCGTACCGGGCCAGACGTTCGCTCCCGAAACAGAATCGTTTTTCAACGTTCGGGATTTCAGCGCAGCCGCTCATTGGGCCATCGAACGGCTCACTGATATGCTGTCGGGTAACGACGTTGAAGGTGTGCGTCTGCAAAGACCGGTCGATCTGATGGCCCGCGCCCGCAACCTCATGACGGCGGCGGCAGGCGTGCGCTACCGGCGTTCGGATCGCGAAGAAGGCACGGATATTGGACGAGTTCGTCGACATCACCGGATCCCATCGCAAGCATGCGATGCGTCTACTTCGAAACAAGGAAGACGCACGCCAAGGCCGACGGGGGCGACGTCGGATCTACAATGAAGCAGAACACACCGCGCTTTGTGCTGCTTTGGGAGCATAAGACCGGATCTGCGGGAAGCGACTGAGGGCGTTAATGCCTGCGCTGATCGAGGCGATGGAACGCCACGGGCACCTCGACCTTGCCCCTGAGATGCGTGCCAAACTTTTGGCGATGAGCGCTGCGACGATCGATCGCGCATTGGTGCAGGTCCGAGAAAAATTAGGTCGCAAGCGCCGGCGGCACACAGCACATTCCCTGCGTCGCAGTGTTCCATGATACCGTGTTCGTGAACGAGACGCTGAAGGCCTACTGCGAAGCGGCCGACATTGTCTCCCCGCGTTGTCGTCCCTACCGGAAGAATAACCAGGCGTTCGTCGAGCAAAAGAACGGCGCCGTCGTGCGCAGGATGGTCGGCTATCGTAGGTTCGAAGGCCTGGAAGCGGCCGAGCTGCTGGCCGAACTGTATCGATCAGCGCGGCTGTTCGTGAACGTCTTGCGACGGTGCTCGTGTACGCAAGACATACCGCGCGTCAGCAACGCCTCACCAACACCTGGCAGCAGACGCCCGCACGCCTGATGCTGTCCGCCATCATCTCAAGAAATCTATGCCGTTCTCGATCCGGTCGCGTTGTTGCGCGACATTCGCGACGGGCAGGAACGCCTCGCGGCCCTCGCGGATACCCAACCAATCGGCAGCCCTGCTGCGGCATCGCACTCGATCGATCGTTTCCTGGCAAGTCTACGCACAGCTTGGAAGGACGGAGCCATGCGACCAACGGATCGGCTACTCGTGAAGGCGAGAAGAGGCCGGCGTCGTCCCGACCCGCTCATCCGGGCAACGCCAGATTTGCGAAAATGGTTTGAAGCCGAGCCTTGGCGGAGTGGCAGCGAACTGCTCTCGCGCCTGCAGGTGGAGTATCCTGGAGCCTATCCGGATCAAGCTTCGAACCCTTCAACATCGGCGGAAATCCTGGCGCAGCGAGCAAGCGAATGCGCTCTGTTCGCTTCAAGTGAGAAAATGCCGCCAGGGTATGAGGTGACAACGCCCCAATGACGTGCGAGGTGCCTGCGGAGGGAGGCCGGACGCTCCGAAACCCCGCCATCTCCGCACCCGGCCTCCTCCTCAACTCAGGCCAGGAGCAAAATAAATGAGGCAACCAATCGCGCCCGGGAGCATCGATATGTGAGGCAATACGCGCGTTCTCATCCCGATTGTCGCGCTATAACCGGCAACCGATGGCTAGATGAGCTTCCCTCTCTCGAGTATTTTTGTGAACAAGCAGGCTCCCTAGCCATCGTTCCAGATCGCCTTCACAAGGTCGCTGCGGCGACCGCGGAAGACGAACAGATGACCGCTGAGCGGGTCTTTGTGCAGCACCTCCTGCGCTTGGAGTGTTCGCGACGGAAAGCTTCTGCGCATATCCGTGTAGCCTGTCGCGAGCCACATTCGCACATTCCCCAGTATAGCAATCATCGGCATCCAAGCAATCGAGGACCTGCGCCAGCGCCTTCGGATCGACGTGCGCATCCCCCCAGATGCACCATCGGTTGCCGAGATCGATCTCTATCAATCCAGTACGCGCGGCTGCCACGGAGCGAACTCCGCCCTCAACCGCAGGCAAAAGCTTCGGAGTTTCCTCAGCCGATCCGCCACGGCGGCGATCTGCACCGGCGTAAAAGATGGTACAACTTGTTCCGACGTCCGTGCTTGTCGATGCCAAGTAAACACCAGGCTGGCCGCTACTCCGTTGCGACGCGCAACCTCAGTCACCTTCGCGCCCGGCGCTAACGTCTCGACAATCCGCGCCTTGTTGTCCTGCGACCAGCGCCGCCGCCGCTTCCGCCCGCCCAAAACCTCGACCCGCATCGCCTGACGACCTTAAAGCTAGACTTAAGGTCACACGCTTCGCGAATTACCATCCGTCACGCAAGACGGCCCCCTTCGGATGCGTACCTCTCGAAATCCGGCCTGACTTCAGCTCCCCTGTTGCCGCCCCGAGGGGCTGACATCACACAAGCGAATATCGTCTGGCGAGCGATCGGCGCTCAGAGCGATGTGATCACCGCAATGGCAGTGGACTAGAATGCGGCGCAATCCCATCTCGCGCATCTCGCCGAACGTGATCTTGAACGGCCGGCCATCGGCTTCAGTGCGCGCGCGGTGACGAACCGCGGCTCGATCGCGAGCGCTGGCCGCCGGAGGCGGGCATGCCGTGATTAGAGCGCCATCGTAAGTACCTCGCAATTATCTATCCCTAACCGAGCGAATAAGCCTACGAGATAAGGTAGTTGAAGTATTGCTGTTTGCACGGCACCTTCCAGCCTGGATCCAGCGCTCAGGCGATTGTCACCTTACCAACCCAGTGGTGAGCTGAACCGGGGACACGAGCTCGCCCCCGGGGAACCCAGAGTGCGACTCCGAACAGACCACACTCGCCAACCAATCTGCGTCAGTAACTAACGGAGAATTACCCAATGGATTATGAAACGCTTGTGGATCTATCGCAGGACTTGCTGGTCATCACGGCGAGATTCCAGGAGCAGCTCGAGGATGTGGCAGACCAGATCGACCTCACGACGCGCTCTGGCGCACGAGTGTCGAGATCGCGGGCGAGGCGCGCATTGCGCGACG